>NZ_FNGD01000008.1:194302-247628 GCF_900102895.1 Arthrobacter sp. ov407 | reverse complement strand
ACAGCAGCCGCTGGTGCATTCGGATCAGGGCTTCCAGTACCGGCACGTCTCCTGGCGCGTTCTTCTGGAGGGCGCCGGCGCGGTTCAATCGATGTCCCGCAGGGGCAACTGCTACGACAACGCGGTGATGGAGAACTTCTTCGGTCACCTCAAGGAAGAGCTCTTCCACCATGTCCGGTTCCTCAGCACCGACGCACTGGCAGAGGCACTGCACGAATACATCCGCTGGTACAACACCGAAAGAATCTCAACAAAGCTCAAGGGCCTGAGCCCGGCGCAATACCGGGCCCAGGCCCTCGCGGCCTAGGATCTTATTTGGCCAGTCCAACTTTCGGGGACCAGTTCACCGTGAGCAATGGACATGCCCTCCCCGAACCTTGAGCAATGGACATAGGGCCGCTATGTCCATTCCCGGCTGCCACAATTGGACATGCCCAGCGGTCCTCTCAGCGAACAGTGGACATGCCCAGCGGTCCTCTCAGCGAACAGTGGACATGCCCTCCCCCGCCCGTGAGCAATGGACATACGGCAGCTATGTCCATTCCCGGCTACGACAGTTGGACATGTTCCGAAGTCCTGCCCGCGAATGTTGGGCATGTCCAGCGGGGAACTTTGAACGCGGGACATGCTCAGCAAAACAGCGTGCACTTAGCGCACGGCAACGCGGATCCGGTTGCGCCACGGGTCCTCGAAGCGCAGCTCGGCCCCGGTGTGGTGCGAGTCGACGCCGGCGACCTTGAGCCGGTCGGCCAGGGCGGCGACGTCGTCACCGGTCGGCACTTCGATGAGCACCTCGCCCAGGCCCAGCGTGTCGCGCCGGGGGCCCGCGCCGCGGCTGTTCCAGACGTTCATGGCCATGTGGTGGTGGTAGCCGCCGGCCGAGACGAACAGCGCCTGGCCGTGCCAGCCCGCGGTCTTCTCGAAGCCGAGCGTGCCGACATAGAACTCATGCGCCGACTGGACGTCGCCCACCTGCAGGTGGACGTGCCCGACGCCGGCGGCAGCCTGGCGCTGGCCGGTCACGGACTCCTCGGTCAGGTACTGCTGCAGGTAGCGCTGCGGCGGCAGGGCGAGGCTGTCCATGACGACGTTCTTGCCCTCCCAGGACCAGGCCTCCCGCGGCCGGTCCCAGTAGAGCTCGATGCCGTTGCCTTCCGGGTCGTTGAAGTAGAAGGCCTCACTGACGAGGTGATCCGCGCTGCCGGTGAAGGACTGGGGCTCGTACTGGGCAGCGCTGGCAATGGTGGCCGCCAGGGAGTGCTGGTCCTCGAAGAGGAGGGCGGTATGGAAGAGCCCGGCCTCGCCGCGGGAAGGAAGGTTTAGCCCAGGGGCGGGCGCAAGGTGGACCAGCGGCTTCTGCTGGCGCCCAAGGTAGAGCCCGCCGTCCTGTTCGGCCACAGTCTCCAGCCCGAGGGCGCGCTGGTAGTAGTCGGTCATGAGCTTCATGTCGCCGACCTTGAGCATCACAGTGCCCATGGTGAGTTCGGCAGGAAGGAGGTCCTGGGTGCTGGCTTCTGCGGTCATTTCATCGCTCCGATGCTTCGGCGGCCACCGTCGTTCGATGACCCTTCATAAAGATAAATTACTTGAAGCTTCAATTTATTCCTAATGACCGGCCTGGTTCCCGCTGCACCGGCAGCCCGCGCAACACGATGTGCTTGAGCTGGCGCAGCGTGGCCGGTTGGTTCCGCGGATCCTCGGCCGTGACGAGGACATCCGCGCTTGCCCCTTCACAGATGGACTCCGCGCCGAGCCACGTCCGCGCGGACCAGCTCGCGGCGTCGAGGGCGGCTGCGGCGGGAAGGCCGGCGGCGTGCAGTGCCTGGATCTCGTCCACGATCCGGCCGTGGCTGATCACGCTGCCGGCATCGGTGCCGGCATAGGTCGCCACCCCCGCCTCGTGGGCTTCGAGCACCCGTTCGGCCCGCCGCTCCCACAGCGAGCGCATGTGGGCGGCGTAGCGGGGGAACTTCGCCTCCGCCCGGGCGGCGATGTCCGGGAACGTGGCGATGTTGATCAGGGTGGGCACAATCGGGACGCCCTGCTCGAGGAAGCGCGGCAGGTGCCGGGGCAGCAGCCCGGTGGCGTGCTCGATGCAGTCGATCCCGGCGTCGAGCATGTCATCCAGGGTGTCTTCGGCGAAGCAGTGTGCGGTGACGCGGGCCCCCTCGTCGTGGGCGGCCCGGACGGCGTCCTTGATTGTCCGGGCGGGAAAGCTGGCGGCGAGGTCGCCGGCGTCGCGGTCGATCCAGTCCCCCACGAGCTTGACCCAGCCGTCGCCTGCGCGGGCCTGCTTCCGCACGGCCTCGACGAGATCCTCCGGTTCGACCTCGACGGCCAGCCCCGGCAGGTAGCGCCGGGTCCTGGCGAGGTGCCGGCCGGAGCGGATGAGCCGGGGAAGGTCCGCGCGCTGCTGGAGCCAGCGGGTGTCGTGGACGGCGCCGGCGTCGCGGACCAGCAGCGTCCCGGCGTCGCGGTCCGCCAGGGCCTGGGCTTCCGCGGTGTCCTCGGAAACGTCCCCGCCGGGGCCCAGGCCGATGTGGCAGTGTGCGTCCACGAGTCCGGGAATGACCCAGCCGTCCAGCACGAGGTCCGGCGCGGCGGCCGGACGGCGGAAGGTCAGCAGGCCGTCCACGGACCAGAGCCCGCGGCGTTCCTGGTTCGCCGCTGTGAGGATGGGGCCGCTGAACTCAATGATGCCGGTCATGGCCTAAAGCCTAGTCCGCATGAGGATCCGCCGGCCGCGTCATACTCGACAGCCATCAACAGGTGCGTGGTAGCTTCGTCTACGACCACACGGGTGCCCCCTGCAGGGGCTGAGATCGGGCTGACGCAGCCTGCGACCGTTGAACCTGTCCGGGTAATGCCGGCGAAGGAAGTGAGTATTTTCGTGAATACCCAATTGACGCAGCACAGCCCTGTCCAAAATCAGTCAGCAGCCAGCACGCAGTCACTGAAGTCCCACTCGCTGGCCTTCACCACGGACCCGGACCATGGCATCCGCGTCCCGGTGACGGAGATTGCCCTGGAACCCTCACCGGGCGGCGTCCCGAACCCTCCGTTCCGGGTCTACCGCACGGCCGGCCCGGGCAGCGATCCGGTCCGCGGGCTGGAGCCGTTCCGGGCGCCCTGGATTGAGGCCAGGGCGGACACCGAAACCTACGCCGGCCGGGAACGGGAGCTGCTCGACGACGGCAAGTCGGCGGTGCGCCGCGGTGCGGCGTCGGCCGAGTGGCGGGGCGGACGCCCGGTGCCGCGCCGCGCGGTTGAGGGCAGGACCGTCACACAGATGCGCTACGCCCGGGACGGCGTGATCACCCAGGAAATGCGGTTCGTCGCGCTGCGCGAGAACTGCGATGTGGAGCTGGTGCGCAGCGAGGTGGCCGCGGGCCGGGCGATCATTCCCAACAACGTCAACCACCCCGAATCCGAGCCGATGATCATCGGCAAGGCGTTCCTGGTGAAAATCAACGCCAACATCGGCAACTCCGCCGTGACCAGTTCCATCGCCGAGGAGGTCGACAAACTCCAGTGGGCCACGCAATGGGGCGCGGACACCGTCATGGACCTCTCCACCGGGGACGACATCCACACGACGCGCGAGTGGATCATCCGCAACTCCCCCGTCCCCATCGGCACGGTCCCGATCTACCAGGCGCTGGAGAAGGTCAACGGTGAGGCGAACGCCCTGACCTGGGAGATCTTCCGCGACACCGTGATCGAGCAGTGCGAGCAGGGCGTGGACTACATGACCATCCACGCCGGGGTGCTGCTGCGCTATGTGCCCCTGACGGCCAACCGGGTCACCGGCATCGTGTCCCGCGGCGGTTCCATCATGGCCGGCTGGTGCCTGGCGCACCACCAGGAGAACTTCCTCTACACGCACTTCGACGAGCTGTGCGAGATTTTCGCGAAGTACGACGTCGCGTTCTCCCTAGGTGACGGGCTGCGGCCGGGCGCGACGGCGGACGCCAACGACGCGGCGCAGTTCGCCGAACTGGACACCCTGGCCGAGCTCACGCAGCGGGCCTGGGAGTTCGATGTGCAGGTCATGGTGGAGGGCCCCGGGCACGTGCCCTTCCACCTCGTCCGGGAAAACGTGGAGCGCCAGCAGGAACTCTGCAAGGGCGCCCCGTTCTATACGCTCGGGCCGCTGGTCACCGATGTCGCTCCGGGCTACGACCACATCACCTCGGCGATCGGCGCCACGGAGATTGCCCGCTACGGCACCGCCATGCTCTGCTACGTCACACCCAAGGAACACCTGGGGCTGCCCAACAAGGACGACGTGAAGACGGGCGTGATCACCTACAAGATCGCGGCCCATGCCGCCGACCTCGCCAAGGGCCACCCCGGCGCCCACGAACGCGACGACGCCCTGTCCAAGGCGCGGTTTGAGTTCCGCTGGCGGGACCAGTTCGCGCTGTCCCTGGATCCGGTGACGGCCGAGGCTTTCCACGATGAGACGCTTCCCGCGGAGCCGGCCAAGACGGCCCACTTCTGTTCGATGTGCGGTCCCAAGTTCTGCTCCATGCGGATCAGCCAGGACATCCGGGACGAATACGGTTCAGCTGATTCGCAGGCGGCCCTGGCGCAGATGGCGGCGGGAATGCAGGCGAAGAGCAATGAGTTCCTTGCCTCGGGCGGCAAGGTCTACTTGCCGGAGCCCGCCGTGGGAGGCCCGGCAGCCACTTAGGACGCCCGGTCAGGACGCCCGGGCGTGCTGGCGCCTGCTGACCTCGGCAATATACGAGCGGATGGCCCGGTCCCCGTCGGTTGAATCCTGGGGCCGGTGCCCTCCCGGCGCCGTGCGGTGCAGGGCACCGGTCTCGCGCAGGTAGCGGGCGATTTCCTCATACAGCGGTTCCCAGCCGCCGGTCAGGACCAGCGTCGGCACGCCCGGCACGATCTGCAGCGGGGCGTCCCACGGCGGCGCCTGCAGGCGGAGCCGGCGCGCCGCCCGGAGGGCTTCCGGCGTTGTGGCGCCGGGGGCGTCGGCCGCGAACGCGCGGCGGATGAACTCCCGCTGGAAGTCGTCGTCGTTGAGGTTGTGCCGGACGTCGAAGAGCGGCTGCATGAGCGCCCGGTGCGCGGCGGTGGCCGGGAGCTCCGCGGTCAAGGACAGGCAGGCCGGTTCCACCAGGGTCAGCGACTGGACGAGGTCGGGGCGCTCGACGGCGGCCATCATCGCGGCGATCGCGCCCTGCGAATGGGCCACCACATGCCCGCCGGCCTCGCCGCGGCCGTCATCTGCCAGCGACGCGAGCACGATTGCGGCGTCGGCGGCGAAGTCCGATTCGAGCGGTTCCGCGACGGCGTCGAACCCGTGCCGCCGCAGGAACAGGGCGTCGTAGTCCAGCGCCATTCCGTGCTGCTTTGGCCACGCGGCGGCACCGAAACTGCCAGCCCCGTGGACGAAGACTACGCGCTGCTTGAACATTGTCTAACCCTATGGCACTTCAGTGCTGATGCCGCCGGCGACACAGTCCCGGCGGCTGCCAGCAGCTGCGGCTACTTGCTGCCGCCAAGGAACTTGTCGAAGCCCTTGGGCAGGTTCAGCTGGGACGGATCGAAGTCGCCGCCCTGCTGGCCGAACGACGCTCCGGTGGGCAGCGCCTTGGGGCCGGCGGCACGGCGGGCCTCGGCGTCGCGCAGTTCCTGCGCAGCCTTGGCCGGGTTGCCGGAGCGGGCCTTCTTCTTGGGCGCGGTCTTGGCGCCCTTTCGAGCACCACCCCCGCCGCCCATGCCGGGCATCCCCGGCATTCCGGGCATCCCGCCGCCGCCGGCCATCTTCTTCATCATCTTCTGGGCCTGGGCGAAGCGCTCCAGCAGTCCGTTGACCTCGGAGACGTGCACGCCGGAACCGCGGGCAATGCGGGCCCGGCGGGAGCCGTTGATGATCTTCGGAGCCACGCGCTCGTGCGGGGTCATGGACCGGACAATGGCCTCGACGCGGTCGATCTCGCGCTCGTCGAACTGCTCCAGCTGCTGGCGGATGTTCTGCGCACCGGGCATCATCATGAGCATTTTCTTCATGGAGCCCATGTTGCGGATCTGCTGCATCTGGGAGAGGAAGTCATCCAGGGTGAAGTCTTCCTGGTCGGCGAACTTCTTCGCCATCCGGGCGGCTTCATCCTTGTCCCAGGACTTTTCGGCCTGCTCGATCAGGGTGAGGACGTCACCCATGTCGAGGATGCGCGAGGCCATGCGGTCCGGGTGGAAGAGCTCGAAGTCGTCCAGGCCTTCGCCGGTGGACGCGAACATGACCGGCTTGCCGGTCACGGATGTGACGGAGAGCGCGGCACCGCCGCGGGCGTCGCCGTCGAGCTTGGAGAGCACGACGCCGGTAAAGTTGACGCCCTCATCGAAGGCCATGGCCGTGTTGACGGCGTCCTGGCCGATCATGGCGTCGATCACGTACAGGACTTCGTTCGGGACGATCGCCCGGCGGATCTGGCGCGCCTGCTCCATCATGTCGGCGTCGATGCCGAGACGGCCGGCGGTGTCAACGATCACGACGTCGTGGAGGGTGCGCTTGGCTTCCTCGACGCCGGCACGGGCGACGGCGACCGGGTCGCCGGCAGGGTGGTCCAGCTCGGTGGACGTGGCGCCCGGGTGCGGGGCGAACACGGGCACGCCGGCGCGCTGGCCGACCACCTGCAGCTGGGTGACCGCGTTCGGGCGCTGCAGGTCGCAGGCGACCAGCATGGGGCTGTGGCCCTGGGCCTTGAGGTACCTGGAGAGCTTGCCGGCGAGGGTGGTCTTGCCGGCACCCTGGAGGCCGGCGAGCATGATGATGGTGGGGCCGGTCTTGGCGAGGCGGATCCGGCGGGTCTCGCCGCCGAGGATCTCCACGAGCTCCTCGTTGACGATCTTCACGATCTGCTGGCTCGGGTTCAGCGCGCCGGAGACCTCCACGCCGAGGGCACGCTCGCGCACGCGGCCGGTGAACTCCCGGACCACGGGCACGGCGACATCGGCGTCCAGAAGGGCACGCCGGATCTCGCGGACTGTGGCGTCAACGTCCGCCTCGGTCAGGCGGCCTTTGCCACGCAGATTCTTGAAGGTTGCTGTCAACCGGTCAGAGAGTGAATTGAACACGCGCCGTGCACTTCTTTCAGTGGATCTACAGGTGGCGGCCGGTGCGGCACGCCAGCGTCGCGACTTGTGTTCGCCTGAACGAACCGCCTCGACAACAGGACTCGACTATCTAGGGTACCAAGATGAGCCTTCAAGATGGCATGCTGGCTTAGGTGACCAGCCAAACAACTGTAAAAACCCTGCTCATCCTGGGCGCCTCCGGCGATCTTACGGGCAGGCTCCTGTTACCGGGGCTGGCCCGCCTGGTGGCCCGGGGCCGCGCCGACGGACTCACCCTGGCCGGAGCGGGATCGGACCCCTGGACGCCGGAGCAGTGGCTGGGCCGGATCGAGGAGTCCTTCGCGGACGAGGACTCCCAGGCCGATGCCCACGGCAAGCGGGAACTCAAGCGGATCCGCCAGGAGAGCGCCTACCACCAGCTCGATGTCACGGCCGAAGGCGAGCTCGCGGGGCTGCTCGCGCAGCTGGAGGGCCCCGTGGCCGTCTACTTCGCCCTGCCGCCGCGCGTCAGCCAGCTCGCGTGCGAGGCGCTGGCTCCGGAGGACGTGCCCGCCGGCACCCGGCTCGTCATGGAGAAGCCGTTCGGCTCGGACGAACACTCCGCACGGCACCTGAACAAGACACTGGCCGGGCTGGTCCCGGAGGACCACATTCACCGGGTGGACCACTTCCTCGGCAAGGCAACCGTCCTGAACATCCTTGGCCTGCGCTTCGCGAACACCTTCCTGGAGCCGGTGTGGAACCGGCAGCACATCGAAAAGATCGAGATCATTTTCGACGAGGACCTCGCCCTCGAAGGCCGCGCCCGCTACTACGACGGCGCCGGCGCCCTCCGCGACATGATCCAGAGCCATCTGCTTCAGATCATGGCCCTCATGGCAATCGAGCCGCCGGCGTCAGTGGACGAACGCGACCTCCGCGATGCTGTGGCCACCGTGCTGCGGGCCAGCAGCGTCAAGGCCCCGTATCGCCAAAACACCCGCCGGGCACGGTACACCGCCGGTTCGATCAACAGCCGGAAAATTCCGGACTATGCCCGGGAGGACGGCGTGGACGCGTCCAGGGGCACCGAGACCCTCGCCGAGGTGCAGGTGGAGATCGACAACTGGCGCTGGCAGGGCGTTCCGTTCACCCTGCGCTCGGGCAAGGCGCTGGGCACAAAACGCAAGGAGGCCGTGGTGACCTTCCGGCCGGTGCCGCACCTGCCGAAGGGGTTCACCGGCGTGGACGCCCCCAACCAGCTGCGGATTGGATTTGGCCCGGACACGCTGCAGTTCGACGTCGACGTGAACGGCCCGGGCGATGTCTTGAGCCTGGACCGGGCCACATTGCAGGCCGAGCTGAGCGCTTCCGGACTCCTCCCCTACGGTGAAGTGCTGGAGGGCGTCCTGGCCGGCGATCCGCTGCTCTCGGTGCGGGCAGACACCGCCGAGGACTGCTGGCGCATCTTGGCGCCGGTGCTGAAGTCCTGGACCGCCGGACATGTCCCGCTGGAGGAATATCCGGCCGGGACCCCGGGGCCGGAGGGCTGGCCGGGAGCGGCACCGGCGTAGCACCAGCGCAAAACGGGCGCAGCAGCAGGGACGACAAAGCGGGTCGGATGCCTTTTGGGGCATCCGGCCCGCTGTGTCAGCGCAAGCGCCGCGGTGTCAGTAGCGCTTTCCGGTGGGGCGGAGCGGGGATCAACTCAGATCGCTGCCGAACCGCGCTCTCCGGTGCGGACCCTGACAGCCTCGAACACATCCATGGTCCAGACCTTGCCGTCCCCGGCCCGGCCGGTGTTCGAACTGGCGATGATGACATCCAGGATGTCATCCGCCTGTTCGTCGGTGGCCAGGACTTCTACCCGGATCTTTGGCAGGAGATCCACGTTGTACTCGGCCCCGCGGTACACCTCGGTGTAGCCGCGCTGCCGGCCGTAGCCGCTGGCTGCGCTGACCGTGAGGCCCTGCACACCATAGGCTTCCAGGCCTTCGCGAATAGCCTCAAGCTTTTCCGGTCGGACGATTGCCGTGATCAGTTTCATGCCTCCACACTTTCCTTACCTGTTGCGTTCTGCTTGCCGTTGGACGCGGCGTCCACCTCGGCTGCGGAGACTGTTTCTTCCTGCGGCTCGCCGCCCATCGGCTTGCCCGTGATCAGTTCGTGCAGCGGCTGGAAGCTGCCGCCGTGCCCGCCGACGCCGAACTCGTAGGCGGTCTCGGCGTGCAGGCTCAGGTCCACGCCGACGACTTCCTGTTCCTGGGAGACCCGGAAGCCCATGAGCTTGTGGATCGGGAAGGCGATGATGAACGTCATCACGGCGGTGAAGACGATGGCCATCAGTGCCGCGAGGCTCTGGGCGACCAGCTGCGTGGTGCCGCCGCCGTAGAACAGGCCCGCCGCGCCCTGGCTCGGGGTGGCCAGGAAACCGATGGCCACGGTGCCGATCACGCCGGAGACGAGGTGGACGCCGACGACGTCGAGCGAGTCGTCGTAGCCGAACTTGAACTTCAGGCCGACGGCGAGCGCGGAGGCCACACCGGCAGCGACGCCGAGGGCGATCGCACCCAGCGGGGAGACGTTGGCGCAGGCCGGAGTGATGGCGACCAGGCCTGCCACCACGCCGGAGGCGGCACCGAGCGAGGTCGGGTGGCCGTCGCGGAAGCGTTCCACGGCGAGCCAGCCGAGCATGGCGGCGGCCGGGGCGGCCAGGGTGTTGATCCAGATCAGACCGGCCTGCTCCACAGTGGCAGCGGCACCGGCGTTGAAGCCGAACCAACCGAACCACAGGATTGCGGCGCCGAGCATGACGAACGGAACGTTGTGCGGGCGGTGGTTCGGGTCCTTGCCGAAGCCCTTGCGGTTACCGATGATCAGGACCAGGATGAGGCCCGCGACGCCGGCGTTGATGTGGACCACGGTGCCGCCGGCGAAGTCGATGACCGGCGCGAACGTCTGGCCGAACCAGCCACTGGCGGAGAAGAGTCCGCCGCCCCAGACCATGAAGGCCATCGGCGCGTAGACAAGGGTGGCCCAGATGGGGGTGAAGACCACCCAGGCGGAGAACTTGGCGCGGTCGGCGACTGCTCCGGAGATCAGGGCCACCGTGATGATGGCGAAGGTGGCCGCGTAGCCGACCTTGAGCAGATCAGCCGGTTCGGTGAAGCCGTGCAGGCCGAAGTGGCTGAACGGGTTGGCGAAGATCTGGTAGAAGTTGTCTTCGTTGCTCGTAGCCATCGAGGCGCCCCACAGGATCCACATGATGCTCACGGTTCCAATGGCGACGAAGCTCATCATCATCATGTTCAAAGCCGACTTGGCGCGCGTCATGCCGCCGTAGAAGAATGCCAGGCCCGGGGTCATGAACAGCACGAGTGCCGCGGCGACCAGGAGCCAAACGAGACCTGCGGTGAGTTCCATGGTCTACGTCCTCTCTTGCAATAGGTGCGGGGTAGTCCGCCGGTCCCAACGCATTATTTGCGTTCTACATCGAGTTTCGCGGGGCTGTGTTTCGCTGGCGGAGGATTTACATTGCCGGGTTGTTACAAGAACCTCCCGGACGTAAATGGTGCATCTCACACTTGTTACGGTTATGTTTCATCGGATTAATTCCGAGCTTGAAGGACCCGCCGCCAGCGGGCCGCATCTGCCCAAGGACGAACGCATTATGAGCAACACCTCCCGCCCCGTCGGCGACGCCGCAGCCCAGGCGCCCTCACCGGCCCCGGGGGGTTCCGGGTTGCCCCGGGACATCAAGGTGATGCTGGTTGCGGCCTTCCTGATCGCGATCGGTTTTGGCCTCGTGGCACCGGTTCTTCCCCAGTTCGCCACCACGTTCGACGTCGGCGCGACGGCGGCGGCAGTCATCGTGAGCATCTTCGCGTTCATGCGCCTTGTCTTCGCCCCGGCCGCCGGCACCCTGATCGTGAAGTTGGGCGAACGGCCCGTCTACGTGGCCGGGCTGCTGATCGTGGCCGCGTCGACGGCGGCCTGTGCCTTCGCCCAGAACTACTGGCAGTTGCTGGTTTTCCGCGGCCTGGGCGGGGCGGGTTCGGTGATGTTCACTGTGGCGTCCATGGCGCTCGTGGTCCGGCTCGCGCCGCCGGAAAGCCGCGGCCGGGTCTCCGGGGCCTATGCCTCCGCCTTCCTGATCGGCAACGTCTGCGGCCCGATCGTCGGCGGGCTGCTCGCCAACTTCGGCCTGCGGGTGCCGTTCCTGGCCTACGCGGCGGCCCTGGTGCTGGCGGCCCTGGTCGTGCAGACCCAGCTCAGCCATGTACCGGCCGCATCGCGGCAGCCCGGCGCGACAGCCCCGGCGATGGAACTGAAGGACGCGCTGCGGGACAGTGCCTACCGTGCCGGCCTGTTTTCGAGCTTTGCCAACGGCTGGGCCACCTTCGGCGTGCGGATGGCCACAGTGCCGCTCTTCGCCGTCGTGGCCCTCGGCGCGGGGCCGGAATCGGCCGGCTGGGCCCTGGCGGTCTTCGCGGGCGGAAACGCGGTGGCCCTGACGTTCTCCGGCCGGCTCGCCGACAGCCTGGGCCGCAAGCCGCTCCTGCTGACCGGGCTGGTGGTCACCGGCACGGCCACGGCGGCCATCGGGTTCACACACCAGCTGCCCTGGTTCCTGCTCGCCTCCGCTTGCGCCGGGATCGGCTCCGGCCTGCTCGGACCGGCCCAGCAGGCCGCCATCGCCGACGTGATCGGCAACGAGCGCTCCGGCGGCCGCGTCCTGGCCGTCTTCCAGATGGCCTCGGACAGCGGCGCGATCGTCGGACCCGTGGTGGCCGGGCTGCTGGCGGACCGCCTGGGCTACGGCTGGGCCTTCGGGGTCACGGGCGGCATGCTGCTGGCCGCCGCCGCCGTGTGGTTGCCGGCCCGCGAAACGTTCCGCCGCCCGGCCGCGAAGGGCGCCTGAGCTGCGGCGGTGCCGCCACCGGTGCGTGCTAGAAACCCTACATATCAGTTCAGCAGGGCATCCACGAAGCCTTCGGCGTCGAACGGCGCGAGGTCGTCGGCGCCTTCGCCCAGGCCGATCAGCTTGACCGGGACGCCGAGGGACTTCTGGATGGCGACGACGATCCCGCCCTTGGCGGTGCCGTCCAGCTTGGTCAGGACGATCCCGGTGATGTTCACCACCTCGGAGAACACCCGGGCCTGGTTGAGTCCGTTCTGGCCGGTGGTGGCGTCCAGGACCAGCAGCACCTCGTCCACCTCGGCGAGCTTTTCGATGACCCGCTTAACCTTGCTGAGCTCGTCCATCAGGCCCACCTTGTTCTGCAGGCGCCCCGCGGTGTCGATCATGACGACGTCGACTTCCTGGTCGATGCCGGCCTTGACGGCCTCGTAGGCCACCGACGCCGGGTCCGCGCCGTCGATGTCCGACTTCACGGTGGGCACGCCTACTCGTTGGCCCCACGTGGCCAGTTGCTCGGAGGCGGCGGCGCGGAAGGTGTCGGCAGCGCCCAGCAGCACGTCCTTGTCTTCGGCCACGAGCACGCGGGCGAGCTTGCCCACGGTGGTGGTCTTGCCGACGCCGTTGACGCCGACCACCATCATGACAGCGGGCTTGCTGTCGTGGCGCTCGACATTCAGGCTCCGATCCATGGTGGGGTCCACGAGCTTGATGAGTTCCTCGCGGAGCAGGGCCTTGACGTGCTCAGGGTCCCGCGTACCGATCACCTTGACGCGTTCGCGGAGCGCGTCCACGAGCTGCATGGTCGGTTCGGTGCCGAGATCGGCCAGCAGGAGGGTTTCCTCGACCTCGTCCCAGACGTTTTCATCGATCTTGTCCGCCGAGAGCAGGGCCAGGAGTCCCTTGCCCAGGATGTTGTTGGACTTGACCAGCCGCTCGCGCAGCCGGATGAGTCGTCCGGCCACCGGAAGCGGGGTTTCCACCGGCACGGTTTCCAGGCCGGCTGCGTCGTCCGGCACCTCGACCGTTGGTCCTTCGAGCTCGACGGCGTCCGGCGACGTCCTTCCCGGCGCCGGCGCCGGGGCGGAACGGTCCTCCACAAGGGTTCCGGCTCCCGGGGCCTGCACGGGGTCGTTTGCGTCACGTGTGCCGGTATAGGTCTTGGTGTTCTTCCGGGTCTTCATGAGCACCGGGATCAGCACACCGATGACCACCAGGACAGCGAGAATGGGCAGAATAATGGGGAGGATGTCGTTCACTCCCCTAGCTTCTCACAAACCCCAAATGGGCCGTGGCCAGCGTTTTCGTTCCGCCTAGACCTCCGCGCCCAGCCGCTGGCTGATCACCGTGGAGACGCCGTCGCCGCGCATTGTGACGCCGTAGAGGGCGTCGGCGACTTCCATGGTGCGCTTCTGGTGCGTGATGACGATCAGCTGGCTGGATTCGCGGAGTTCTTCGAAGATGGTGATGAGCCGGCCCAGGTTGGTGTCATCGAGCGCGGCCTCGACCTCGTCCATGACGTAGAAGGGCGAGGGCCGTGCCTTGAAGATGGCCACCAGCAGCGCCACGGCCGTCAGGGAACGCTCGCCGCCGGAGAGCAGCGAGAGCCGCTTGATTTTCTTGCCGGCCGGGCGGGCTTCCACCTCGATCCCGGTGGTGAGCATGTCGGAGGGGTCGGTCAGGACCAGCCGGCCCTCGCCGCCGGGGAACAGCCGGGCGAAGACGCGGACAAACTGCCGTGAGGTGTCATCGAATGCTTCGGCGAAGACCTTCTGGACGCGGTCGTCGACTTCCTTGATGATGTCCAGCAGGTCCTTGCGGCTGGACTTCAAGTCTTCGAGCTGGGTGCTGAGGAACTGGTGGCGCTCCTCGAGCGCGGCGAACTCCTCGAGCGCCAGCGGGTTGACTTTGCCCAGGGCCGCGAGACCGCGTTCGGCGCGTTTGAGCCGTTTCTCCTGCTCCGCCCGGTCGAAGGGCTTGCCCGCAGAAATCTCGCGGCCCTCCTCGTCCACCGGGGCGCGCAGGGCTGCCCATTTGTCCGCCGAGTCCTCGGCCGGCACCGGCACGGGCCGGTCCGGTCCGTAGTCGGCCACGAGTTGGTCGGCGGTCAGCCCGAGGTCCTCCACGCTCTTCAGTTCCAGGGCCTCGATCCGCAGCCGCTGCTGCGTGCGGGCGAGCTCGTCGCGGTGCACGGAGTCGGTGAGCTCGGCCAGTTCACGGGCCAGGGCGTCGTTGCCGCTGCGTACCCCGGCAAGCTCACGGTCCATCGCGTCCCGGCGTTCCTCGGCGCTGTCCCGCTCCCGGCGGGCCAGCTCCACGGAGACGTCGATGAACCCGATGATCTGCTGCACGGCGACGGCGACGGCGGCGGCGCGCCGGGCTTGGAGCCGGCGGCGGCGGGCCCGTTCCGCGGCTTCCTCGCGGGCGCGGCGTTCGGTGGCGGCGGCCCGTTCCAGCGAGGCCGCCCGGTTGCGTGTGGCCGTGAGCTGTTCCTCGGCGCTGCGCAGGGCGAGCCTGGCCTCCATCTCGGCCGTGCGGGCCAGCGAGGCGGCCAGGGCCAGGGCGTCGCGGTGCTCCGGGGAGGGTTCCTGCTCCGCGGGGGCTTCGGTGGCCGCGGCGAGCCGTGCCGCCACCGCCTCCAGGGCATCTTGTTCACTGACAATCTGGGCCTCGGCCCTGGCCAGGGACGCCGCCAGGCGCTCACTCTCCCCCACGGCGCTGCGCAGCACCGCGTTCAGATGGCCCAGGCGTTCGGCGACGGCCGCGAGTTTCGCGTCGGAGTCGTGGAGTTTCGCGAGGGCCGCGTCCGCCCTGTCCTGGGCTTCGGCGCGCCGGGCCCGGGCGGTGGAGAGGGCGAAGCGGTTGCGTTCGAGCCCGGCGGTCACGGTGGCCAGCTTCGCGGCGGCGTCGTCGACGGCGGCCTGGACTTCCAGCAGCGACGGCGCCGAGGCGGAACCGCCGGTCACGGTCAGCGCGGTAAAGACGTCCCCGGCCCGGGTCACGGCGGTGAGCTCGGGGCGCGCGGCGATCAGCTGCGCCGCGTGATCCAGATCCTCGACGACGGCGGTGCCCGCCAGCAGGGCCGCCAGCGGCAGGCCGGCGGCGTCCGGATCCGCAGCGGAAACGAGCTCCACCAGATCCACAGCCCAGCGCGCGCCCGCGGGAAGCGTGTTCCCACCGGTTAATGCATCGGCCAACAGCGCATCGGCCAACAGCGGCGAACCTCCGGCCGGGTCGTCGGCGAGCAGCAGCGCGGCGCGGCCGGCGTCGTCCTCGCGGAGCAGCCGCACGGCGGCAGCGGCCGTCTCCTGGTCCCGGACCACCACGGCGTCGGACGCGCTGCCGAGGGCGGCGGCGACGGCGGCCTCGAATCCGGCCTCCACGGTGATCATGGACGCCAGGGATCCCAGGACCCCGGCGGCCAGGTTCCCGGCGGCCGCGCCGAGCACGTGTCCGGAGCCGTCTTTGCGGTTCAGGCCGAGCTGGAGGGCATCGCGGCGGGCCATGAGGGCGCCGCGTTCCCGCTCCCCCTCACGCTCGGCCGCCTTCAGGGCGTCAATTTCGGCGATGATCGTGTCGAGGTCTTCGCTTGCGGCCTCGTATTCGGCGTCGAGTGATTCCTCGCCGTCTTCAACGCCTGCCACCTGGGATTCCAGGGCCGTGAACTCGCTGTGCGCGTGCCGGCGGCGCTCCTCACCCGCCTTTTGCGATTCGCGGAGGCGTCCGAGCTCGGACTGGGCAGACTCGACGCGGGATCGTGCCGCGCCGACCTGCCCGGCGAGCTTTGCCAGGCCTTCGCGCCGGTCCGCGGCGGCCCGGAGCAGGGCCGCGAGCCGCTTGTCCTCGGCGGCGGCGGCCTGTTCGGCCTCATGTTTGGCGGCTGTCGCGGCGTCCAGGGCCTCCGTCCGGTCCAGGATCTGCCGTTCCAGCCCGGCCTGCTCGTCGCGGACGCGGGCGGCCTGCTGCTCCAGCTGGTCCGGATCCCGGCCGGTGTCCGGAACCACGTCCGTTGCGCCGAGCAGCCGGCGGCGCTCCTCGGCGAGCGAGCCCAGCGAGCGGAGCCGTTCGCGCCCGGTGGAGAGCGAATACCAGTTCTCCCGCGCGGCGTTCAGCGTTGGCGTGGCCTCGGCGGCGAGCTGTTCGAGGACCGCCTGGCGCTGCCGTCCGGCCTCGAGGTCGCGTTCGACGACGCCACGGCGAGCCTTGAGCGCCGATTCGTCGGCGACGTCCTGCGCCAGCGCGGACTGCAGCTGGACGAGGTCGTCGGCCAGGAGGCGTGAGCGGGCGTCGCGGACCTCGAACTGGACGCTCTGGGCGCGCCGGGCCACTTCCGCCTGCTTTCCCAGCGGGGTCAGTTGCCGCCGGATTTCGCCGGTGAGATCGCTGAGCCGGGACAGGTTGGCCTGCATGGCCTCGAGTTTGCGGACCGTCTTTTCCTTGCGGCGGCGGTGTTTGAGGATGCCGGCGGCCTCTTCGATGAAGCCGCGCCGGTCCTCGGGGGTGGCGTGCAGGACCTTGTCCAGCTGGCCCTGGCCCACAATCACGTGCATCTCGCGGCCAAGGCCGGAGTCGGAGAGCAGCTCCTGGATATCGAGCAGCCGGCAGCCGGCGCCGTTGATGGCGTATTCCGAGCCGCCGGTCCGGAACAGGGTGCGCGAGATCGTCACCTCGCTGTATTCGATCGGGAGGGCGCCGTCGCTGTTGTCGATGGTCAGCGAGACATGCGCCCGGCCCAGCGGCGGCCGGCCCGAGGTGCCCGCGAAGATCACGTCCTCCATCTTGCCGCCGCGGAGGGTTTTGGCTCCCTGTTCGCCCATGACCCAGGCCAGCGCGTCCACGACGTTGGATTTGCCCGAACCGTTCGGGCCCACCACGGCGGTGACGCCCGGTTCGAATTCAAATGTCGTCGCTGAGGCAAACGACTTGAATCCCCGGACGGTCAGACTCTTCAAATGCAAGGTGCTTCGGGTCTCCTGCTCGGCGGACTGGGCCCGCTGTTCGACGAACGCATGATTCGGACGCGGGTGTTCGGGGCGGGCCCGGATACATACAATGTACTGCGCAGCTGCGGCAATTCCGCGCAGAACCCGTGCAAAGCCGCGGCTTTTGCCGCAGAATATGCAGGAACCGACCTGCAACGGGCATAGTTAAGCTCTTGGGCTTGCGCTCGAGGGTGCGGTGAACCGCCGGAGCGCAGGACGGACGTGAACAGGGGCTTGATTTTGGTAGGCAACGCAACATTCCGGCACAGCAACACCGCCTTACTCTCGGTGAGCAGCGTCGAAGCTCCGACGATCGTGAGTTCCATGGATTTCGACCGCAGGTTGGCTTCCACCCTGCGGCGGCTGAGGGTCCCCCCGAAGCTGCTCGAACGGGTCGCCGGCATCACGCACCGGCGCTGGTGGGCCCCCGGGACATCGTTCGACGACGCCGCCATCGAGGCGGGCGCAAAGGCCCTGGCCGAGTCCGGCATCGAAGCGTCTGAGATTGGCCTGCTGATCAACACCTCCGTTACGCGGCGCAACCTCGAACCGTCGGTCGCGGTGAAGATCCACCACGGACTCAGCCTGCCTTCGTCGGCCATGAACTTTGATCTGGCCAACGCTTGCCTCGGATTCGTCAACGGCATGACGCTAGCGGCCAACATGATCGACTCCGGCCAGATCAAGTACGCGATGATCGTCAACGGTGAGGATGCCCAGGCAACACAGGAGGCCACCCTGGCCCGGCTGCAGCGGCCCGAGACGACCCGCGAGGATTTCAACCGCGAGTTCGCCACACTAACCCTCGGCTCCGGAGCCGCTGCGGCCGTCCTGGGCCCGGCGGACCAGCACTCAGGGGGCCACCGTATCCTCGGCGGCGTGATGCGTGCCGGCACCGAGCACCATGAACTGTGCGTGGGCGGCATCGACGGCATGGCCACCGACACCAAGGGCCTGCTCGACGGCGGCCTGCAGCTCGTGGTCGCCGCCTGGCACGAGGCCCAGCCGGAGTGGGACTGGGCCTCGATGGACCGCTACGTCACGCACCAGGTGAGCAATGCCTATACCCAGGCCATCATCGACGCCATTGACTTGGACCCGGACAAGGTGCCGATCACGTTCCCGCACTGGGGCAATGTGGGCCCGGCCTCCCTGCCAATGACCCTCGCGGCCGAAGCGCAGACTCTCGCAACCGGGGACCGCGTGTTGTGCATGGGCGTCGGTTCCGGTCTGAATACCGCCATGGTGGAAATCGTTTGGTAGCCGCCGACTGGCCCGGCGTCGACCCCGAATGGTCGCGCGAAATCGATGTGGCGTCCACCTCCGCCGTGGATGAGCCCGGAAGGGTGCGCCGCTGGCACCTGCTCGACAACGGTGCCCAGCTCACGCGCCGCGGCCTGACTCCTGCCGGCACCCTCCTGTGCGTGCACGGCAACCCGACGTGGTCCTACCTGTGGCGGACCCTGCTGACCGCCGGATCCGACCCCGCACATCCGTGGCGTGTGGTGGCGGTGGACCAGCTGGATATGGGCTTCTCCGAGCGCACCGGCACGTTCCGGCGCCTGGAGGACCGGATCAACGACCTGGGCGATCTCACCGCCGCGCTCGGACTGGACGGACCCGTCGTCACCGTCGGCCACGACTGGGGCGGAGTGATCAGCCTCGGCTGGGCCGTGGCACATCCGCAGCAGCTCGCCGGGGTGGTGCTGACCAACACGGCCGTCCACCAGCCCTCAGGCTCCCGCATCCCGCCGGCGCTCCGGCTTGCCATGCACCCTGCCGTGCACCGCTGGGGAACGACGAGGTCGGACGCCTTCCTGCGCGTGACGCATTCCTTGGCCCACCCGCCGCTGGCCGCCGATGTCCGCAGCGCCTACATGGCCCCCTACCGCGGCGCCGACCGCCGCGCCGGGGTGGGGAACTTTGTCGCGGACATTCCCGCCGACGCGTCCCATCCCAGCTTCCCGACGCTCAGCCGCGTCGCGGAAGGGCTGCGCGGGCTGAAAGTTCCGGCCTTGATGCTCTGGGGCCCGCGGGATCCGATCTTTTCCGACCGGTACCTCAAGGACCTCATCAGCCGGCTGCCGGACGCGAAAGTTCACCGCTTCGAGGGCGCCGGCCACCTGGTCGCGGAAGACCGGAACATCGCCGCTCCCGTCTTCGAGTGGCTTGCCGAGCGCAGCCGGGACGGCGGACCCGGCCTTCAGCGGACGGACGCCCCGACCGACGGCGCCCTGGAGCCCGGGACCGAAGTCCCGCCCGTTTGGGCGCCGCTCACCGCGCTGGCGGCGGGACCCGCCGGCGGGGATACCGCCGTCGCGGAAATGGCCGCGGACGGCAGCGTCGCCCGCTCGCTCAGCTGGCGGGAGCTGGAACAGAATATCGCCGCCCTCGCGGCGGGCCTGCAGGAAGCCGGTGTAGGGCACCGTAGCCGGGTGAGCCTGATGGTTCCGCCGGGCGTGGACCTGACCGTGGTCCTTTTCGCCTGCCTGCGGCTCGGCGCGGTGGTCGTCGTGGCCGATGCCGGCCTGGGTACCCGCGGCCTGACCCGGGCCGTGAAGGGCGCCACCCCGGATTTCCTCATCGGAATCGACAGGGCCTTGGCGGCTGCCGCAGTACTCGGCTGGTCGGGACGGCGCATCAGTGTGCGGGACCTGCCGGCCGCCCGCCGCCGCCTCCTCGCCGTCGAAACCTCCCTCGCCGCCCTCGGCCGCCGCGGCGCCAGCCTCAGCCCGGAGCTCCCTTGCCGGAATCCGGCCCTGGCTCCGGAACCGGACGCCCCCGCCGCCGTGCTCTTCACCTCCGGCTCCACCGGTCCAGCCAAGGGCGTGCTCTACACGCACCGGCAGTTGGCGGCCATGCGGGACACCGTGGCCGCGACGCTGGGGATCCGCCCGGGCGCACGCCTGGTGGCGGGCTTCGCGCCGTTCGCCCTGCTCGGACCGGCGCTCGGAGCAGTCTCGGTGACCCCCAACATGGACGTCACCGTGCCCCGCACCCTGACGGCCCGCGCGCTGGCGGCCGCCGCCGCGGCCATCGACGCCACGGTGATCTTCGCCTCGCCCGCGGCGCTGCGCAACGTCCTCGCGACCCAGGGCGGCCTGAACCGGACCGGGCACGAGGCCCTGGGGCGCGTGGAGCTGCTGCTCTCCGCCGGCGCTCCCGTCCCCGAACCCCTCCTCGCCGAGGTACAGCGGCTATTGCCCCGGGCCTCGCTGCACACCCCGTACGGGATGACCGAGGCGCTGCCCGTCACCGATATCAGCCTCGAACAGATCCGCGACGCCGAAGCCGACGCCGACGCCGGAACCGTGGCGGGGGCTGGCAACGGCGTGTGCGTGGGCTGGCCGGTGCACGGCGCCCGTACGGCCGTCATCCCGCTCGCCGCGGACGGCACCGCACCCGGGAACGAGCCCGTCACGGAGGCGGGAGTGACCGGCGAGATCCTGGTCAGCGCCCCGCACGTGAAGGAAGCCTACGACCGGCTCTGGCTGACCCAGCGCGAGAGCGTCCGCACCGCCGGATGGCACCGCACCGGTGACGTCGGGCACCTCGACGCCGCCGGCCGGCTCTGGGTGGAAGGACGCCTCGCGCACGTCGTGACGGCGCCGGGTACCGTGCTGACGCCCGTGGGCGCCGAGCAGGCCATCGAACGCCTGGACGACGTCGGGCTGGCCGCCGTCGTCGGGGTCGGTCCGTCCGGGACCCAGGCGGTGGTCGCCGTCGTCGAGACTGTACCTCCCGTCCGCCGGGCCGGCCCCGCCACGCCGCAGCTCGCCGGGCGGGTGCGGGACGCGGCCCGTCAGGCAGGCGTCAGCGTCTCCGCCGTGCTCACCGTCCCCTCCCAGCCGACCGATATCCGCCACAACGCCAAGATCGACAGGACCCGCCTGGCCAGGTGGGCTTCGGCGGTGCTGGCCGGCGGCCGTCCGGGACAGCCGTGAGGGTCCTCGTCACCGGCGCGAGCGGCCTGCTCGGGCGGGAAGTGGCCCGGCTGCTGGTGCGGCAGGGCCACGCCGTCAGCACGTTCCAGCGCCGTCCCGCCGGCGTCGACGGCGCTGCGGACCTCTCCGGGTCCGTCACGGACGACGACGCCGTCCGGCGCGCCGTCGCCGGCGCCGAGGGCGTCATCCATCTGGCCGCGAAGGTCTCCTTCACCGGCCGCGCCGCAGATTTCGAGGAGGTGAATGTCGAAGGCACGCGTCGCCTGCTCCGTGCGGCCCGCGAGGCCGGCGTGCGGGACCTGGTGTTCGTCTCCTCCCCCTCCGTAGCCAACTCCGGCGCCGCCATCGCCGGGCTGGGCGCCGAGCCGGCGGACCCGGCCCGCGCGCACGGCGACTACTCCCGCACCAAGGCCGAGGCCGAACTGCTGGCGCTGGCCGCGGACTCGACGGATTTCCGCGTCGCGGCGGTGCGCCCGCACATCGTCTGGGGTCCCGGCGACACGCAGCTGGTGGAACGGGTGCTGGAACGTGCCAGCCGCGGCCGCCTGCCGCTGCTCGACGCCGGGGGGGCCCTGATCGACACCACCTACGTGGACAACGCCGCCTCGGCCATCGTCGCCGCGGTGCATCGCATGGAGCACATCCACGGCCGCGCGCTGGTCGTCAGCAACGGCGAACCCCGCCCTGTCGGCGAGCTGCTGGCGGGCATATGCGCCGCGGGCGGCGTCCCTGCGCCGTCGTGGACGGTGCCGGGCGGGCTCGCGCGGGCGGCAGGATCGGTGGTGGAGAGGCTCTGGTCCCGGGCCGGCCGGGCTGGGGAGCCGCCGATGACCAGATTCCTCGCTGAGCAGCTCTCCACGGCCCACTGGTTCGACCAGCGCGAGACCCGTGAACTCCTCAACTGGACCCCCACCGTCTCCCTTGACGAGGGCCTGGCGAGGCTGGCCGAGCACTGCGGATCACATTAAGCGGCTGGGGTTACCGCGGCCGGACTCCCCTACCAGCGCCCGTTCCGGGGACGGGGCTGGCAGACGGGACACGTGTACGAGGAACGGTTCATGAACTGTTCCCGCTTGAGCAGGCTGACCCGGCCGGCGGCGGCGCAGCGCTTGCACTCCCGGCCCTCCCGGCCGTAGGCGTTCAGGGAGCGGTCAAAGTACCCGGAGGCTCCGTTGACGTTGACGTAGAGCGAATCGAAGCTCGTGCCGCCGGCGGTCAGGGCATCGGTCATGACCTCGCGGGCGGCGTCGAGGACCCGCTGCGCGTCGGCGCGGCGCAGGGTGTCGGTGGGCCGGGCAAAGTGCAGCTGCGCCTTCCAGAGGGCCTCGTCCGCGTAGATGTTGCCGATCCCGGAGACCAGGCCTTGGTCCAGCAGCGCCCGCTTGAGCCCGGTTTTGCGTGCCCGCAGGCGCCGGTAGAAGGCATCGAAGGAAAACCAGGGGTCCAGGGGGTCCCGGGCAATGTGCGAGGCTTCCTCGGCGATGAGCGGCAGCGGTGTTTCGGCGAGGCCGCCGGGGCCGCCGTCGTCAGTGGGGACCAGCGAGGTGAGGAACAGGCCGCCGAAAATCCGCTGGTCCACGAACCGGAGCTGCTCGGGCATGCCCTCGGCGGGGCTGAGCCGCAGCCTGACCTTGAGGTGTTTTTCGTCCGGAACGCCGGGGTCCTGCATCAGCAGCTGACCGGACATGCCGAGGTGGGCCATGAGTGCGACGGCGGGGACCGGCTCTGCGTCCGGGACCTGCTGTCCGGACAGGACGCGGCCCCCGGACGGGGCGGGCGTGTCCGCCAGCGGCATCCAGAGGAATTTGCCGCGGCGGACCACGTCCAGCACCCGTGCGCCCTCAAGGTTGCCGGCAAAGTCTTCCGGGCCCAGGGCATGCCGGCGCAGGGACCGGGGGTCCAGTACATCGACGGAGGTGATGGTCCGGCCCCGTACCCAGCTCACCAGGCCGCGCCGGACCACCTCGACCTCGGGCAGTTCAGGCAACGCCGCCGCCTAGCTGCCGGTCTGGGGCTGCAGCTGCTGCGGGTCAGGCGTGGACGGGGCGGTCAGCCGGCGCCAGGCATCGGCGGCGGCTTCCTGCTCGGCTTCTTTCTTGGAGTTGCCGGTGCCGCTGCCATAATCGGTGCCACCGATCCGCAGCACGGCCTCGAACGTCCGGGCATGGTCCGGTCCGGAGCCGTCAACTGCGTAGTTGATGGTTCCGAGCTGCCGGCTGGCCGCAAGCTCCTGGATGCTCGTCTTCCAGTCGGTGCCCGCGCCGAGGGCGGCGGCGTCCTTCAACAGCGGGCCGACCAGCCGCATGACCAGCTGCCTTGCCGTCTCGATGTCGTTGGAAAGGTAGGTGGCGCCGATCAGCGCCTCCATGGTGTCCGCCAGGATGGACGCCTTGTTCTTGCCTTCGGTGAGCTTCTCGCCCTGTCCGAGGTAGATGAATTCGCCCAGCCCGATGCTGCGGCCGATGCCCGCCAGGGCACGGGTGCTGACGACGGCGGAACGGCGCTTGGCCAGGTCGCCTTCGGGCAGCGTGGGGTTATCGCGGTACAGCGCGTCCGTCACGGAGAAGCCCAGGATGGAGTCGCCCAGGAACTCGAGCCGTTCGTTGGTGGGGATGCCGCCGTTTTCGTAGGCATAGGAACGGTGTGTGAGCGCAAGACGAAGCGTCCCGGCGTCAATAGTGACACCGAGACGCTTCAGAAGCTCTTCAGTTGAAGACATCTTTTTCAGCCTGTTGGCGGATTAGACGTCTGCGACCTTGCGGCCCTTGTATTCAAGGAACAGCGCGGTGCCAGCCGAGTCGGTAACGACCTTTGCCTGGTGCGGCAGGCTGTAAACAACCTGGCCGTTCTCTATGGTCTTCACCAGGTGGGGGGCAGTTGCCTTCCACTGGGAGCGGCGGGCGCGGGTATTCGAGCGAGACATTTTCCGCTTCGGGACAGCCACGGCTAACTCATTTCTCTCTAGAAAAACACTTACAAATCAGTTTTGCCGGTCAGGCTTAGCCAAGTCAGCCAGGGCGGCCCAGCGAGGATCTACGACCTCGTGGTGATGCCCCGGCTCGTCTTCCAGGCGTACTCCACATTCGGAGCAAAGGCCCTGGCAGTCTTCCCGGCACACCGGCTGGAACGGCAGTATGGTGACAACTGCGTCCCGCAACACCGGCTCAAGATCGATCAGATCGTGCTCGACTCGACGTTGCTCTTCTTCGTCTTCTTCGTCGGAGAACACAGCGTCCTCGTAGAAGAAAAGTTCTTGCACATCAACCTCTTGGTCATACGCAAGGGGATCCAGGCATCGGCCGCATTCGCCAGTTACTTCAACGAGCGCGGTTCCTGATACCAAAATTCCTTCGTGTACGGCCTCAAGCCGCAGGTCCAGCTCGACATCCGAGCCTTCCTGCACGCCAATGAGCGCCACGCCAAGATCACTTGGCGCGGGTACATGTTCCGTCAGCGTTCGCATGCTTCCCGGACTGCGTCCGAGGTCCTTGACGTCGAACGCCAAGGGCGAACTAGCATCTCGTTTAATGAGAACTCCTGTTGAACATATGACCGACGTACTATCTTAGCCTGAACTTCCGGACGGACTCAAACCGGGGGCACGCCTGCGGTTCACACCACAAAACAGCCTTGGATTCGGGCCCCGCAACCGGCAGCAGGCCGCCGAGTACCGGTCAAGCTTACACTTTGCGCGCCCGGCTCTGGACCGGCTCGCCCGGAGCCAGCCGTTTCAGCACAGACCGGGGAACAAAGTCCGAGACGTCCCCGCCCAGGGCGAAGACCTCTTTGATGAGGGTGGAGGACAGGTGAAGGTAATGGCTTTCCGCCGGCAGGAATACCGTCTCGACGCCGGTCAGCTGCCGGTTCATCGTGGCCATCGGCAGCTCGTAGTCGAAGTCCGAGGACGAGCGCAGGCCCTTTACGATCGCGGACACACCACGCTGCTTGCAGTACTCGGCCAGGAGCCCCTCCCCCACGGGTTCCACCACGATGCCGCGCAAGGACGCGAACGTTTCCTTGGCCATGTCGATCCGCTCCTCAAGGCTGAAGCGGTACTTCTTGGTGTAGTTCGTGGACACGGCCACGATCACCTCGTCGAAGAGCCCTGCGGCACGCGCAATGACTTCAAGGTGTCCATTGTGAATGGGGTCAAAGGAGCCAGGGCAAACAGCGCGTCTCATGCTCCGAACCTACCGTATCCGCCCCACAGGCCGGGATAACATGGCTGAATGTCCCAGCTCCCGCCCCAGTTCCCCTGGCAGCGCGCCGCAACCGGCGCCAATTTGCTCTCCCCCGACGGTTCGCTGGGCGTCACAATCTTCGAGGAGATGACCACCCTGGCCCTGAGCACGGGCGCCATCAACCTCGGCCAGGGCTTCCCGGACGAGGACGGCCCCGTGGAGATCAAGGAGGCCGCCCAGGCCGCCATCGCCGCCGGAGCCAACCAGTACGCGCCCGGCAAGGGGATCCTGCCGCTGCGGGAGGCGATCGCAGTCCACCAGCAGCGGTTCTACGGGCTGGCCCCCGATCCCCAGACCGAGATCATCGTCACCACCGGCGCCACCGAGGCCATCGCCGCCTCGCTGCTCGCGCTGGTCGGCCCGGGAGATGAGGTGCTGACGTTCGAGCCGTTCTACGACTCCTACGGCGCCATCATCGGGCTCGCCGGCGCCACGCACGTCACCGCCCCGCTCCTGGCCCCGGACTTCATGCCGGACCTGGCCGCACTCGAAGCCGCCTTCAGCAACCGCACCAAGGTGGTGCTGATCAACAATCCGCACAACCCGACCGGCGCGGTGTTCCCCCGCGAGGTGCTTGTGCGCGTCGTCGAACTGGCCGAAAAATACGACGCCGTCATCGTCACCGACGAAGTGTACGAGCACCTGACCTTCGGTGTGCAGCACATCCCCATGGCCACCCTGCCCGGCGCGGCCGGGCGCACGCTGACCATTTCCTCGGCCGGCAAGACGTTCTCCTTCACCGGCTGGAAGATCGGCTGGCTCTCCGGACCGGAGCACCTCGTGGCCGCAGCCCGGACCATCAAGCAGTTCCTGAGCTACAGTTCCGGCACGCCTTTCCAGGCCGCGATCGCGGTGGGGCTGGGGCTCCCGGACGAGTTTTATGCCGGCATTGCCGACACGCTCCGGTACAAGCGGGACATCCTCAGCGAGGGACTCCGCGCGGCCGGCCTCGACGTCCTGACGCCGCAGGGCACCTACTTCGTGAACGTGGACACCTCTCCACTGGGGATCACCGATTCCGTGGAGCTGGCCCGCAGGCTCCCGGCCCTGGTGGGCGTTGCCGCGATCCCGGTGCCGGTCTTCTGCCACGCCGAGGGCGCCGAGCGCACCCGCAGCCTGCTGCGGTTCGCGTTCTGCAAGCAGCTGCACGTGCTGGAGGAGGCCGCCGAGCGGCTCGCGACCCTGCGCGACAGGCTGTGATGGCGGAGCAGCAACCCGGGGCGTCGCGGTTCCTGCGGACCACCGGTCAGCACGCAACGATCGAGCCGGATCCCTTTACCGACGGCGGCTTCGTGCTGAGCATCGGCGGCGCCGAGCAGTCCCACGTGAACCTGGCCGATCCCGCGGATATCTTCTACGAATACCTGCGCAGGATCGGGCACGTGGTGGACCTCGCCGCCCCGTGGGGCGAGCCCATCAGCGCGCTGCACTTGGGCGCGGGCGCCCTGACGCTGGCCCGCTACATCCAGGCCACCCGGCCCGGCTCGGTCCAGTATGCCGTGGAGCTGGAGCGGGAACTGCTGGACTTCGTGCTGGCGCAGCTGCCCCTGCCGGAGGGAACGCAGCTGCACACGGTGATCGGCGATGCCCGCGACGCCCTCGCCGGGCTTCCGGCGGAACTGCGCTTCGACGTTGTGATCCTGGACATCTTCTCCGGGCCCGAGGCGCCGGAACACATCGCGTGCACAGAGTTCTACCGGGAGGCTGCGGCTCGGCTGACGCCGCGCGGGGTATTGATTGTCAACGTGGGCGACGAGCCCGGGCTGACCCTGGTCCGGAGCCAGGTCGCGGCCATGCGCCGGGCCATGGCCGACGTCGCTGCCTTCGCGGAGGCCTGCATGTTCACCGGCCGGTATCCCGGGAACATCATCCTGACCGGGACGCAGGGCCCGTGGCCGGAGGCCTGGACGGCGGCGCTTTCGGCGCGCGGTCCGCATCCGGCGAAGGTACTTGCCGGCGTCGAGCTGGACGTGCTGGCCGGTTAGTCCCGGGCCTCCAAGTCCATGGCTTCCACGGCTTCGACGGCTTCCAGACCGGCTTCGACGCCGGGCTCGGCGAACCACAGCCGGGTTTCGCCGTACTTCCTCTCGGCAAACCGTTCCATGCCCTCGGGCCATGCCGGCTCGGGGGTCCGGGATGAGCGTTCCACCACCACAACGGCCCCCTCGCCCAGGTGCGGCACCAGCTTGGCCAGCACCGCAGCGAGGGCCGGCTCGTCCAGGGGGTAGGGCGGGTCCAGGAACACCAGGTCCCAGCGCGCGGCCTCAGCGGTCCGGTCCAGGAAGGATTCGACCTTGGAGCGGTGCACGGAGACCACCTTGCGGCCGGTGACGGTGTTGACGAGGTCCGCGTTCTTCTGGCAGACGGCGCTGGCCTTGGCATCGAATTCGACCAGATCCACGGAGTCGGCGCCGCGGCTGCCGCTCTCCACTCCCAGCGAGCCGGATCCCGCGTACAGATCCAGCACCCGTGCGCCGGCAATGACGTTGAAGGCGTCCAGCCGGGAGAACAGCGCTTCCTTGACCCGGTCCGTTGTGGGGCGCGTCAGGCTCCCGGGGACGCTGACCAGGGGGCTGCCGCCGGCCGCGCCGGCAATGATCCGGCTCATGCTGTGGTCCTAGCCGCGTTCAAGGAACGCCTCCTTCTCGGGGTTCAAGTATTCGTCGATCGCGGCCGCGAGCCTGGGCTGGCCCGCCAGTGACGGATCTGCGGCCACGATCCGCTGGGCGTCCTGCCGGGCCCGGGCGATCACGTCCTCGTGTTCGAGGACGCGCAGCAGCTTCAGGGTGGAACGGCCGCCGGACTGCGAGGCACCCAGGATGTCGCCTTCCCGGCGGAGCTTGAGGTCCTCCTGGGACAGTTCGAAGCCGTCGGTGGTAGCCGCCACGGCATCGAGCCGGCGCCGGCTCGGATGGCCCGGCTCCAGGGTGGTGACCAACAGACAGGTCCCCGGCAGGCCGCCGCGGCCCACCCGGCCGCGCAGCTGGTGGAGCTGGGAGATGCCAAAGCGGTCCGCGTCCAGGATCACCATCAGCGTGGCGTTGTGGACGTCCACGCCGACTTCAATCACGGTGGTGGAGACAAGCAGTTTGGTCTGGTTGGCCGTGAAGGACGCCATGGTCTCGGACTTCAGCACCGGGTCCTGCCGGCCGTGCAGCGGCGCCACAGCCACCCCGGCCAGGGCCGGTTCGTCCTGGAGGTGTTCCACGACTCCGGTGACAGAGGCGAGTTCCCGCCCGCCGTTCTCTCCTTCGAGGTCTGCGGCGGACGGTTCGGCCTCGCCCGGGGTGAAGTCGCCGTCGTCGTCCGCGCCGATCTTGGGGCAGACCACGTAGACCTGGTGGCCGGCGTCGATCTCCTCCCGCGAACGGGACCAGATGCGGGTGGCCCACGCCGGGTGTTCCGCGAGCCCCACCACGTGCGTGGAGATCGGGGCGCGGCCGGCGGGGAGCTCATCCAGCACGGAGGTTTCGAGGTCTCCGAACACGGTCATGGCCACCGTCCGGGGAATCGGGGTGGCGGTCATGACCAGCAGGTGCGGCGGTTTGCTGGCCTTGGCCCGGAGGGCGTCGCGCTGTTCCACGCCGAAGCGGTGCTGCTCGTCCACCACAATCAGGCCGAGATCGTAAAAGGACACGTTGTCGCTGAGCAGGGCGTGCGTGCCGATCACGATTCCGGCCGTTCCGGAGGCCGCGTCCAGCATGGCCTGCTTCCGCGCCGCGGTGGGCATGGAGCCGGTGAGGAGGGTGACTTGGACGGCGTCCGGGCCGAACCCGCCGAGCATCCCGTCCCGGGAGAGCGGTCCGAGCGTGCGCCGGATGGATTCATAGTGCTGGGCGGCGAGGACTTCCGTGGGGGCCAGCAGGGCAGCCTGTCCCCCGGCGTCCACCACCTGCAGCATGGCGCGCAGCGCCACGATCGTCTTGCCGGAGCCCACCTCGCCCTGGAGCAGCCGGTTCATGGGCGAGTCCTGGGCGAGCTCGTCGGAGAGCGTCTTGCCGACGGCGGACTGGCCGGCGGTCAGCGTGAACGGCAGCTGGCGGTCGAAGGCCGGCAGCAGCCCGTCCGGTGCCGGGCGGCGGGCCGTCGCTTCCTCCGCGGCGAGTTGGGCGCGGCGGCGGGCGAGGGCCGACTGGAGCACCAGGGCTTCCTGGTAGCGGAACCGATCGCGGGCGCGCTGGAAGTCCGCCGGGGTTTGCGGGGCGTGGATCAGCCGGTAGGCGTCCGCGACCGGCAGGAACTTCTCCCGCACCGCGATCTCCGCCGGCAGCGGGTCGCCGAGGGTTTCAAGGTCCGCGGTGTCCAGCAGCGTCGAGATGACCTTCTGGATGGACCAGCTGGTGAGTTTGGCCGTGGCCGGGTACACCGGGATCGGCATGGCGGCGAGCTTCTCCGGGTCGATGCCCGGGGTGTCGGGGTCCTCGTCGAGCAGCAGGAAATCCGGGTTGGTCAGGCCAAGGGATCCGCCGTAGCGGGTGACCTTGCCGGAAAACATGGCACGCCGGCCCGGCTGCAGCTCCGCCTTGGCCCGGAATCCGTTGAAGAAGCTGACCTTGAGCGTGCCCGGCAGCGCGCCGCCGGCGTCGTCGGAGATCACGACGTCGGTCAGGGAACCGCGCCGGGCGCGCATGGACCGGGTGCTGTTGGAGACCACCCGGGCGATCAGGGTCACTTCCTCGTCCAGCGGGACCTCGCTGATAGGTGTCAGCTCGCCGCGGCTGAGGTAGCGGCGGGGGAAGTAGTTCAGGAGCCCGCCGACAGTGGTGATGCCGAGGTGTTTTTCGATGACAGCCGCGGAGCGCTTGCCGATGCGGCGCTCCAGGCCCAGTTCAAGTTCAGCGTGCATGTCCGTCGGGGTTTCGGGTTTCGGCGGCGAGCGCGGGAGCGACGGTGGCTTCAACGGCTGCGGCAACGGTGGCGCCCTGTGGTTCCGGATCGCGCGGCACGGCGAGCTCGCTCACGGACATGTCCGTGGGCTCGCCCAGGGAACGGATCAGCGCGACGGCGGGTTCGGCATCCAGGACGTGGACGTGGACTCGCCAGCGGTAGGCCCCGGCGGCGTCCGCAGCGCCGCCGACCTGGCTCATGATCACCGAGTCGCCCATTTCGTCGAGCCGTTGGCGCATCATGGCGGCATCGAGCGGGGACAGGGAGATGGTGCACATGACTTCGACGCCTTCGTCGCGCGGCATGCCAACGTGGATGTGCGGATCCTGGACGTCGTAGCCGTGCAGGCCGTCCAGCAGTTCGCTCTGGAGCTCCTCGCCCAGCACGGCGGAGCGGAGGCAGTCCAGGATCAGGAGCATACCCACGCCGCCGGCGTCCACCACGTGGGCGGCATGCAGGGCATCGAGCTGGTCCTCCGTGCGCACCACTGCGGCCAGGGCTGCCTCAACGGCGGCATCCAGGGCCAGGCCGAGGGTCTGGTTACTGTCATCGCCGTCGTGTGCGGAGTCCACGGCGGCCGCGGCCCGGGCGGCGGCTTCCATGACGGAGAGCATGGTGCCCGGCACGGGATCGCTCAGCGCGGACCAAGCCCGGATCTGGGCGCGGTTAAGGGCCGCAGCCAGCAGCGGTGCGCTGATCCGGGTGTGCCCGGCCAACGGTTCGGCGGCGGCGGCGAGAAAGACGGCAAACAGGGTTCCGGAATTGCCACGGGCCTGTTCCATGGCCACCTGGCCGGCCTGCGCTAGGACGGCGCCGACATCGTGCAGGTCCGCGGCGGCGTGCGTGGACTGGCCAGCGGCCGTGCCACTCTCGACGACGGCGTGCCCCTCGGTGACCGCGTCCGCGGCGTGAGCCGCGGCACGGACGGTCAGGTAGAGGTTGGTGCCGGTGTCACCGTCGGCCACGGGAAAGATGTTGATGGCGTTCAGGCGGTCGCTGTGGTTGCCGAGCGTGGTTTCCGCCTTGCCCAACCACCGCTTCATCGCTTGCGCGTTGGCGGCAATCTTAGTCTGCAAAGTGATCCCATCCCACAGCGTCAGCGGGCCTGCCCGCAATCGTTACTCCCGTGCTTTCGGTTGGTGCAGGGGTCTCTACCGAGCCTATCGCAGTGAACCCGGGAGGGAGCTGAACCCCTGGCGGGAATGTGACGAGCAGTCCGTGGTCTTCGCCGCCGCCGAGGACCCAGGACATCGGGTCTGCTCCTAACAGCTCCGACGCCGGCAGCAGCGGGGCGGCCAGCTCCTTCAGGGCGGCGGCTTCCAGGTTCAGCACCGCGTGGCTGGCGGCCGCCATGCGGATTCCGTCCCGGACCAGGCCGTCTGAAATGTCCATCATGGCCGACGCGCCGGCCTCACGCGCCAAGGGGCCGGCCGCGAGCGGCGGCTGCGGCCGGCACTGGGTGTCCATGAGGGAGCGCTGCCCGCTGGTCAGGTCCCCCACGCGGACGTCCGACTCCAGCAGCGCCAGCCCGGCCGCCGCCCGGCCCACTGTTCCCGCCAGGGCCACGGTGTCCCCCGGCCGGGCTCCGGAACGCAGCACGGGCTCCTTGCCGTCAAGGGTCCCCACGATGGCCACGCTGACCGCCAGTTCGCGGCCGCGGCCGAGGTCGCCGCCGGCCACCGTGCAGTCCAGAGCCCCCAGCCCCCTGATCCCGGCCATGAGGCCGTCCGCGAAATCCTCCACCCAGGAGACGAGGGTCTCCGGCGGCATCGTCAGGCTCACCACAAGGGACGTGGCCCGGGCGCCCATGGCATTGATGTCGCTGAGGTTTTGCGCCGCGGCCTTCCAGCCGACGTCGTACCCGCTGGTGCGGTAGCCGTTGTTCCATTGGAGTCGGAAGTCCTGGTCGGCCACCTGGGTGTCGATGCTCAGCACAGTCCGTCCGTCCGGCGCGGCGACAATCGCGGCGTCGTCCCCTGGCCCCAGCAGCAAGTACGTCGCCGCTTCCGGGCCGCCAGCGGGCACCGGGACGGTGAGGCGCGGGAAGATGCGCCCCAGCAGCTGGGACTCCGAGAGCCCGGCAACGGTCAATGCGGTGTTCGGCGGCAGGTGTTCGGGCGCAGGAGAGCCAGGCACAGGAGATTCGGGCACAGGAGAGTCAGGCACAGTTTCAGACACAGCCCTACGGTACCGCGAGGGGCGGCCCTCACAGCTCGTCGCTGAACTCGCAGAGCCCTTCGTGCGCCGGGGCGGACCGTAGCGCCCCGCGGGCCGGGTTAAGCTGGATGAATGTTCCAGTTCAGCCGCCTCGTTTCCGCGCGCCTTGCCGTGGCTGTCGTGGCCGTCGCAGCCGGCCTGGCCCTGACGTCCTGCTCCCCCGTGGTTGATGTCACGCCCGCCAAGGATGCCGCGAACGCGGCATGCGCGCCGATGATGCTGGCCCTTCCCGACGCAATCGGCGATGCCAAGATGCGGAAGACCAATGCCCAGGCCACAGCGGCCTGGGGCGATCCATCCATGGTGATCCTTCGCTGCGGCGTCAACGTCCCGGGTCCCACCACGGACCGCTGCGTAAGCGTCAACGGCGTCGACTGGGTCATCAAGGAAGGCAACCCCGTGTGGACGCTGACCACGTTCGGCCGCGAACCCGCCACGGAGATCCTGATGGATCCGAACAAGATCAGTTCGGCCACCGTGCTGGCAGACCTCTCCGCCCCGGCGTTGAAGATCAAGGCCACCCGGAACTGCGTGGGCCAAGAGGACCTGCAGAACCTGCCGACCAGCAAGTAGGCCTTGCGCCGGATCGAGCCCGGGCCCGGCGAGGCCTAGCGCAGGCCGGTCTTGCGGTGCAGTGCGAGGTGGATCAGCTCGTCAATCAGTTCGGCGTAGCCCAGGCCCGAGGCCTTCCACATTTGCGGGTACATGCTCTTGGGCGTAAAGCCGGGCATCGTGTTGATCTCGTTGATAATCAGATCGCCATCAGGGGTGTAGAAGAAATCAACCCGGCTCAGTCCCTCACCGCCGACGGCGTCGAAGGCGACGGCGGCCAGTTCCCGGACCCGGGTGATCGCTTCCTCGGGGAGGTCGGCCGGGCAGCTGAGCGCAGCGGCGTCGTCCACATATTTGGCGTTGAAGTCATAGAACTCGTGCCCGCCGCCGGCCACGGAAATCTCTCCCGGCATGGAGGTCCGCGGAGCATCGGTCCCCCGGCCCTCCAGGACTGCGCATTCAATCTCGCGGCCGGTAATGCCGGCCTCGATGACCAACTTGGGATCGTGCTCCCTTGCGGTCTCTATTGCGGCGTCCAGGCCCTCGAGGGAATCCACCTTGGAGATGCCCATGGAGGACCCCGCCCGGGCCGGCTTGACGAACACGGGGAAGCCAAGCTGGTCCACGCGTTTCCGGACGGTTTCGGGGTCTGTGAGCCACTGCCGGTCGGTCACGGCGATGTAGGGTCCCACGTGGAGCCCGGCCGATTCAAAGACCACCTTCATGAAGTGCTTGTCCATTCCGACCGCGGACGCGAGCACGCCGGCGCCCACGTAGCGGGTGTCGGACAGTTCCAGGAGGCCCTGGATGGTTCCGTCCTCGCCGAAGGGCCCGTGCAGCAGCGGGAAGACGACGTCCACGGTGCCGAGCTCTTCCGGGACCGCATTCGGGGAGGCGACGATCAGCTGGTGCTCGCCGCCGATCTCCGCCAGGGCCACGGTCCGTGCCGACGGCGCCACTTCGGGCAGCGACGTGGCGGACAGGGACCACTCGTTGGTGTCGCCGGAGGCCAGAACCCACTGGCCGGTCTTGGCGATCCCGATCGGGATGACGTCGTACTTGTCCTTGTCAATGGCGCCCAGGACGCCGGCGGCTGTCACGCAGCTCACGGCGTGCTCGCTGGAGCGGCCGCCGAACAGCACGGCAACGCGGGGCTTGGGCTGGCCCGTACGGCCTTCTGTGGTCATGTTGTTCTCTGACACTCTCAGTGATCGCCTTCGGGTTTCAGGTCCCGGGACAGCAGCAGCGGACCCAGTTCGTCTACGGACAATTTACCGGCCAGGACTGCGACGACGGCTGCCGTGATCGGCATGTCGACGCCGAGTTTTCCGGCTAGTTCGTGGACCGCCTGGCTGGACTTGATGCCTTCAGCCGTCTGCTTCATTTCGGCGGTGACCTGCTCGAGGGTCAGCCCCTTGCCGAGCAGCCTGCCTGCCGTGTGGTTTCGGGACAGCGGGGAGGAGCAGGTGGCCACAAGGTCACCCAGACCGGCGAGCCCGGCCATGGTCCGGGCCTCGCCGCCCAGGGCGAGTGTCAACCGGGAGGTCTCCGCCAAGCCGCGTGTGATGACGGAGGCCTTAGTGTTGTCCCCCATCTTCTTGCCCTCGCAGATTCCCACGGCCAAGGCGATGACGTTCTTGACGATCCCGCCGATTTCGACGCCGACCACATCGTTCGTGGTGTACGGGCGGAAGTAGGGGGCGGTGCAGCTGCGGGCGATCCAGCCTGCCGTGACCGGGTCCGTGCAGGCCACGACGGATGCTGTTGGCTCTTCCCGGGCGATCTCCATGGCCAGATTGGGGCCCGAGACCACGGCGACCCGGTCAGCCGGCAGGTCAAGCTCCGCGCAAATGACCTCGCTCATGCGCGCATCTGTGTGGAGTTCGAGCCCCTTCATCAGGGACACGACGACGGCGCCGGGCGCCAGCATGTCTCTCCACGCCTTCAGTTGCGGCCGCAGGGTCTGCGCCGGAACGGCCAGGATGACCACTTCCGCGCCGGCCAGGACCTCGGCGACGTCCGTGGACGCGGTGATACTGGAGGGCAGCGTGATGCCCTTCAGGTACTGCTCATTGCGGTGCTGGGTATTGATCTGGTCGACGATTTCCGGGCGCCGGCCCCAGAGACGGATGGTTCGTTCGACCCCGGACGCCGTAGCGGCGTCGGCCACAACTTTAGCGAAGGTGGTACCCCAGGAGCCTGCTCCCAGGACGGCCACGGTGGTGGCGGTCTCGGATCCGCGGCTGGCCGCCGTCGCAAAATCCGCCGTCACGCTGTGACGTCCGGGTCAATGCGGCCGTGCGTGGGCTGGTTGTGCGCCGCCGGGTCCCACCGCTGCGCGGGCGGCTGTTCGCCGCGCAGTCCCGCCAAGAGGCCGGTAATGGCGTCCATGATGACATTCGTGGCCGCGGTGAGCGTCGCTTTGTCCAGCGGCAGGCCCGCAAAGGCGCTCAGGTCCACCGGATCCCCGACCACCAGGCGTGAAGTCTTGCGGGGGAAGATGTAGAAACGCTTCGCATACCGCGGGAAGACCTCTTGGGCACCCCAATGGGCCATGGGCACCACGGGAATGCCGCTCTCCAGCGCCATGCGCGCGGCACCGGTGTGCCCCTTCATCGGCCAGAGTGCCGGGTCCCTGGTCAGGGTTCCCTCGGGGTAGATGATGATCGCCCCGCCCTCGTTCACGACTTCCTTGGCGAGCTGCAGCGAACGGTTCGCCCCCGCCGTCGAACGTTCCACCGGGATCTGCTTGGTGAACCGCAGGACAGCGCCCAGCACGGGCACCTTGAAGAGGCCGGCTTTGGCGAGGAAGTGCGGCATCCGTTTCTGGTTATAGAGCATGTGCCCCACCACCAGCGGATCGATCTCCGTGCAGTGGTTGGGTGCGGCGATGAAGCCCCCGGCAGGCAGCTTCTCGAGGCCTTCCCACTTCTTGTTCATCAGCAGGTTCATCACGGGCCGGACGATCCCGGCGACCGTCACAAATGTGGCGTGGCTCTTGGCCGATTCCTTCACAGGGCCCCCGCTACTTGGCAGACGTGATGTCGAAATCGGCGCCGAGGCCCGCGAGCTTCTCGGTGAAGCGCTCGTAGCCGCGGTTGATGATGTCGATTCCCGTGACTCGGGAAGTGCCGCTGGCGGCCAGGGCGGCGATGAGGTGGCTGAATCCACCGCGCAGGTCCGGGACGTCGATGTCGGTGCCCTTGAGTTGCGCCGGTCCGGAAATTACGGCCGAGTGCAGAAAGTTGCGCTGGCCGAAGCGGCACGGCACGCTGCCGAGGCACTCGCGGTGGACCTGGATGTTGGCGCCCATGCGAATCAGCGCATCCGTGAAGCCGAACCGGTTCTCATACACGGTCTCGTGGACAATCGAAACGCCCTCGGCCTGGGTCAGGGCGACGATGAGGGGCTGCTGCCAGTCCGTCATGAAGCCGGGGTGCACGTCCGTTTCGAGAACCAGCGGGTTGAGCTTGCCGCCGCGGTGGTAGAAGCGGATGCCGTCGTCACCGATGTCCATTCCCCCGCCAACCTTGCGGTAGGTGTTCAGGAAGGTCATCATGTCGCGCTGTGTGGCGCCTTCGACAAAGATGTCGCCGCGGGTGACCAACGCCGCGGAAGCCCAGGAGGCCGACTCGTTCCGGTCCGAGAGGGCCCGGTGGTTGTACCCGCCCAGGTCCCGGACGCCTTCGATCCGGATGGTGCGGTCAGTCTGGACACTGATGATCGCGCCCATCTTCTGCAGCACCGCGATGAGGTCCACGATTTCCGGCTCGGTAGCCGCGCCGGAGAGCTCGGTGATGCCCTCGGCGCGCGTGGCGCTCAGCAGGACCTGCTCGGTGGCGCCGACGGACGGGTAGGGCAGGACAATCTTGGCGCCCTTGAGCCCGTTGGGCGCGGAGATATGGATGCCGCCGGGGCGCTTTTCCACTACCGCACCGAACTGGCGCAGGACATTGAGGTGGTAGTCGATCGGGCGGTCGCCGATCTTGCAGCCGCCCAGATCGGGAATGAATGCCTCGCCAATGGCGTGGATCAGTGGCCCGCACAGCAGGATCGGGATGCGCGAATCTCCGGCGTGGGCGTCGATGGCCGTGCTGGAGGCGGTCTTGGCGCCCTTGGGATCAAGCGTCAGATCGCCGGTCACGGGGTCCTTGTCGACCCTGACGCCGTGGAGCTGAAGCAGGCTCGTGACAACCTCAACGTCCTTGATTTCAGGCACGTTGCGCAACACCGATGGCTCGTTGCCCAGAAGGGCAGCAACCATGGCCTTGGGGACAAGATTCTTGGCCCCGCGAACGGTGACGCGGCCAGTTAGCGGGACGCCTCCGCGGATTGTCAAAACACTACTCATATACCGGTTTCCTCACGACTACTCGCCCCCAAATCCTTACAAAGGCTCCAGCTAAGCATAGGAGCATCCGTTACCGATCTGAAATACGAAGGAGTTCGATTGGCCTCACACTGGCTCGGTCTGCGTGGATACGGCAACGCAGACGTCGTAGGTAGGGTACGTGTGTAGAACGTGCCGCGCGACGGCGGGTCGCGGTCATTGCGTCGTCGGGCGCCGTCGGGCGCAGCCGGAACGCTTGCCTGCCGCCGTCGTGACTGCACGTTGTCATAGTTCCGGCGTGATGGGAGCCTGCGCGCTACGTTCCAGGGCCTCCGTTCTGGGTTGCGTCCGCTACATTCACGAGGTCCGCCGCACGCGGATCCATTCAGTGCGGCCAACGGGCTGCACGAGCCTTGGATCCGTTGGTGATCACCAACATGAAATCAAGAAATGCCGTCATGACCCTTTGGCCGGCATGACCCTTTGTCTGGCGATCTTCGCAATGCTTTGGCTTGTCACGGCGCCTGTCGCCAGCGCTGCCTCGGATATGACAGGTTCCGTCATGGTCACCCTTGCGGCCGTCCCGGGAACCTGGTCGCCGGCCCCGGCGGCACTCACCTACCAGTGGTACAGCTCCGGTGTCCCACGGCATCCCGGACTCCTCTGGCTCTCCCTTTTAATGTCAGACCCCCGATGGAGACTTGATTCATGGACGGCAATCAGGGGCCCGAAATGGTTCCGGCAGGACACGGCGAGGCTGGCCTCAGTCGCGCCGGGCGCGGTGCAGCCCCCTGGCCTGGCACCGTGGCGACGGCCGTCACGGACGCGGCGGGCCTGCTGGCCGCCCTCCCGCCGGCAACGGACAGTGCCGGGATCATTGACCGGATCAGGGAACTGGAAGACCGGAAATCCGCTCTGGCCGCGGAGCAGGCCCGCCTCGCCGTGGCCTTCGACCTGCTCCAGCGCCACGAGCAGCGTGCCGCCGGAGTCCCGGCCGAGAAACTCGGCGCCGGGGTCGGCGCGCAGATCGCCCTGGCCCGGCGCGAATCCCCGGCCAGGGGCGGCCGGCTCCTGGGCCTGGCCAAGGCCCTCGTGACCGAGATGCCGCACACCCTCGCCGCCCTCGAGACCGGGCAGCTCAACGAATGGCGCGCCACCCTGCTGGTGCGCGAAACCGCCTGCCTGACCGCCGCCGACCGGGCAGCCGTCGACGCCGAGCTCGCCGCCGACACCGGCACCCTGGACGGCGTCGGCGACCGGCGGCTGGTCGCCGCGGCCCGCGCCGCCGCCTACCGGCTCGACCCGCGCACCGTCACGCAGCGCGCCGCACACGCCGCCAGTGAGCGGTATGTCAGCCTGCGTCCGGCCCCCGATGCCATGGCCTGCCTCACCGCCCTGCTGCCCGTCGCCCAGGGCGTCGCCGTCTACACCGCGCTGAGCCGGCACGCCGACGCCCTCCGTGCCGCCGGGGACCCGAGAAACCGGGGGCAGCTGATGGCCGACACCCTGGTCGAACGCAGCACCGGCACCCCCGGCGGGATCACCGGCATCGAGATCCGGCTCGTCATGACGGACCGCACGCTTTTCCAGGGCGACTCCGAACCGGCCCGGCTGCCCGGCTACGGCACCGTCCCCGCGGAGTGGGCCCGCAGCATCATCAACGGCACGAAGGCTAAAGACGGCACATTCGGCATCGGTTCGCCTGGACAAAGTGGTCCACCGGAACCCGGCAAGTCAACCGCCGGGCGCCTTGAACCTCGCGGCAATGCCGCCGGTCCACCGGAACCCGGCAGTCCGCCAACACCCGGCGGCGCTGCAGGAAGCGCCGGTGACACCGCGTTCGGGGTCTGGCTCCGCCGGCTCTACACCCACCCCGGCACCGGTGAGCTCATCGGCATGGACTCCCGCGCCCGGCTCTTCCCGCCCGGGCACCGACGCTTCATCCAAGCCCGGGATGACACCTGCCGCACCCCCTACTGCGACGCCCCGATCCGGCATCTGGACCACATCGTTCCCTGGCACGAGGGCGGAGAAACCACCCAGACCAACGGCGCCGGCCTCTGCGAAGCCTGCAACCACACCAAAGAAACCCCCGGCTGGACCGCCCGCCCCGCACCCGCAGAACAGTCAGGCCTTGCTCCCGCAACTGACCCCGCCTCCGGCAGCGGCGACAGGCACACCATCGCCCTCACCACCCCCACCGGCCACACATACCACTCCACCGCACCACCACTCCCGGGGACACCGCTTGGCCTGCCGGGAACACCGCTCCGCCCAGCGGCCGTGCCCGGATCCCACCAACGACGCCAACTGCGGCAGCGGGCGAAGGCCCTCAAGACCCGCAAGCGCACGGCCATGGCGGCGGCCTGACGATGTGGACTCAAAGTGCCAGGCCACCAGCCCCCTGAAGACAGACGTGCCGTCGTCGAGTCTCACAACTCGACGATGGCACGTCTTCACCTATCTCAGCGCCAGGAGGTCCCGACGGGCCTCAGGACAACCGGGCGGGCAGCGTCTTGGGCTTGAAGGAGGGTCGGGTGGCCTCGTACGCCGTGATGTCTTCTTCGTGCTTGAGCGTCAGTCCGATGTCGTCCAGGCCCTCAAGAAGGCGCCACCGTGTGTAATCGTCAATCTCGAACGGCGCCACAATGTTGCCGCACTGCACGGTCTTGGACACGAGATCCACCGTGACCTCCGTGCCGGGGGCGTTCTCGAGTTCTTTCCAGATGAGCTCGATGTCGTCCTGGGCAACCTCGGCGGCGAGCAGGCCCTGCTTGCCGGAGTTGCCGCGGAAGATGTCAGCGAAGCGCGAGGACAGGACCGTCTTGAAGCCGTAATCCTTCAGTGCCCAGACGGCATGCTCGCGGGACGAGCCGGTGCCGAAGTCGGGGCCGGCCACCAGAACGGATCCTGCGCTGAAGGGCGCCTGGTTCAGGATGAAGGACGGGTCCTTGCGCCACGCGGCGAAGAGCGCGTCCTCAAAGCCCGTGCGGGTGATGCGCTTGAGGTAGACGGCGGGGATGATCTGGTCCGTGTCGACGTTGCTCTGGCGCAGCGGGACACCGATGCCGGTGTGGGTGGTGAACTTTTCCATGGCGGATCCTTCGAAACTGTGTGGACCGAAACTGTGTGGACCGGGGCTAAACGGATCGAGGCTAAGTGGATCGATTTTGTCGATCCACTTCAGATCTCGGCGGAGGCTACGCGGCGTCGACTCGGACCGCTGCCGACTCTGGAGCGGGGTCCAGATCCGACGGCGAGCTCAGCGTGCCGCGGACGGCCGTCGCCGCCGCGACTACCGGCGAGACCAGGTGGGTGCGGCCGCCCTTGCCTTGGCGCCCCTCGAAGTTACGGTTGGACGTGGAGGCGCAGCGCTCCCCCACTTCCAGCTGGTCCGGGTTCATGCCCAGGCACATGGAGCAGCCGGCAAAGCGCCACTCGGCCCCGAAGTCCTTGAAGACCTTGTCCAGGCCCTCGGCTTCAGCCTCGAGCCGAACGCGGGCGGAGCCGGGCACCACGAGCATCCGGATGTTGGGATCCTTGGTCCGGCCGCGGATGATGTCAGCGGCCGCCCGAAGGTCCTCCATCCGTGAGTTGGTGCAGGAGCCCAGGAACACCGTGTCCACCCGGATGTCCTTCATCGGAGTGCCAGCCTCGAGTCCCATGTACTGCAGGGCACGTTCGGCTGCGGCCTTGGCGTTTTCATCGCCGAAGTCATCCGGCGAGGGCACGTTTGCGGACAGGGACACGCCCTGGCCCGGGTTGGTTCCCCACGTCACGAACGGCTCCAGGGTGTCGGCGTCGAGGTCCACCTCGACGTCGAACGCCGCGCCGTCGTCGGTGCTCAGGGTGTTCCAGTATTCGACGGCGGCATCCCACTCGGCGCCCTCGGGCGCATGCGGGCGGCCGAACATGTAGTCGTACGTGGTCTGGTCCGGAGCCACCAGCCCGGCTCGCGCGCCGGCCTCGATGGACATGTTGCAGATGGTCATCCGGGCTTCCATGGACAGCGCACGGATGGCGGAGCCGCGGTATTCGAGCACGTAGCCCTGCCCGCCGCCCGTGCCGATCTTGGCGATAACGGCGAGGATGATGTCCTTGGCGCTCACGCCGGGGCGCAGCGTGCCCTCAACATTGATGGCCATGGTCTTGAACGGCTTCAGGGACAGCGTCTGGGTGGCCATGACGTGCTCCACCTCGGAGGTGCCGATGCCCATGGCGAGCGCTCCGAAGGCGCCGTGCGTTGACGTGTGTGAGTCGCCGCAGACCACGGTCATGCCGGGCTGCGTGAGGCCCAACTGGGGGCCAACCACGTGCACGATTCCCTGCTCGGCGTCGCCGAGTGAGTGCAGGCGGACACCGAACTCCTGGCAGTTGTTGCGCAGGGTCTGGATCTGGGTGCGGCTGGTGAGATCGGCAATTGGCTTGTCGATGTCCAGCGTGGGAGTGTTGTGGTCCTCGGTGGCGATGGTGAGGTCCGGCCGGCGCAGCTTGCGGCCGGCGAGGCGCAGGCCTTCAAATGCCTGCGGCGACGTCACCTCGTGCACCAGGTGGAGGTCGATGAAAAGGAGATCCGGCTGGGCGTTGGCTCCTTCGCCGTCCCCCTTGCGCACTACGTGCGCGTCCCAGACTTTCTCGGCCAGTGTCTTTGCCACGGCCTGCTCCCTTCACTGCGGTAAGTATTGTGCGTTCCCACGGACTAGTGCTTCCACTGAACCAGCACAGCCGAGTAATACGCCAGCGCGTTGACTTGCATCTCAGATAATGAGACGGCAATATCATTACATGGACAATTCTAGTGGAGTCGGTGTCATCGATAAAGCGGCCCATGTGCTTGACGCACTTGAGGCCGGCCCCACCACCCTGGCGCAGCTGGTGGCGGCCACGGGACTGGCCCGGCCCACCGTGCATCGGCTGGCTCTCGCGTTGGTGCACCACCGGCTCGTGAGCCGCGATATCCAGGGCCGGTTCGTGCTCGGAAGCCGCCTCGTGGAACTGGCCTCCGCCGCCGGCGAGGACCGCCTCATCGCCTCCGCCGGGCCCGTGCTCATGCAGCTGCGCGACGCCACCGGCGAAAGCGCCCAGATCTTCCGTCGCCAGGGCGACTGGCGTGTCTGCGTGGCCTCCGCCGAACGCCCCATCGGCCTGCGCGACACCATCCCCGTCGGCACCCAACTGTCCATGAAGGCCGGCTCCGCCGCCCAGGTACTGCTGGCATGGGAAGACCACGATCGCCTCCTGGAAGGCCTCCAGTCCGCCCGTTTCACCCCCACCGTCCTGGCGGGAGTACGACGCCGGGGCTGGGGCCAGAGCCTCGGGGAACGCGAGCCGGGAGTCGCCTCCGTTTCGGCACCGGTCCGCGGGCCGTCCGGCCGCGTGATTGCCGCAGTGTCCATTTCCGGCCCGATTGAGCGCCTGACCCGCCAGCCGGGCCGTCTTCACGCCGAAGTGGTCTGCAACGCCGGCCGCGTCCTGACCGAGGCGCTGCGCAAGACCAACGACTAAGTATGCTGTGCCCATGAACAACTATGCGGTGTTCCTGCGGGGCATCAACGTGGGCGGCATCAATATCAAAATGGCCGATCTCAAAAGCGCACTGAAGTCGCGACCGTTTTCGGACGTCCTGACCCTGTTGGCCAGCGGCAACGTCGTGCTGGCCAGCGAGCTGGATCCTGCCGGCGTCAAAAAAGAGTTCGAGGCGTGCCTGAGGGAAACCTTCGGCTACGACGCCTGGGTGGTGGTGCTGACTGCGTCCCGCGTGGCAGCCCTGGTCGAGGCCTGCCCCTACCCGGCCGACGACGCGGCCACCCACAGCTACATCACCCTCTCCTCTGACGAGGCGGTACTCTCCGAGCTGTTCGAGTCCGGCCGCGCCCTGGACGGGGCCGAACTCACCCGCCTGGGCCCCGAAGCCCTGGCCTGGCTAGCGCCGGCCGGCGGAACCCTGGACAGCCCTTTCAGCAAGCTCTCCTCGAAGGCGAAGTACAAGGCAACCACGACCACCCGCAACCTGCGCACCATGGTCAAGGTCCGCGACGCAGCAGCCGGGATTTAGCGCTCTAGTCCGGCAGGCCAGACCCGGCAAGCCGGACCCGTCACGCTACCTGCAGGGCGCGGGACGCTGTTCGGGCCTTCAAGTATTCCTGGCAAAGCAAAAACGGCCCCGGGCTGATGCCCGGGACCGTTCCATTGTGACCCCAGCGGGATTCGAACCCGCGTTACCGCCGTGAGAGGGCAGCGTACTAGGCCGCTATACGATGGGGCCGCGTACTTCCTGAACAGCATTTCTGCCATTCAAGCCAAATGATTGTTTCATACATTTGACCCAGGTTTCAAATCGGACCAGCCGATTCACAACCTCCGAAATTCAGCGGAAACCCGCGGATTTTCAGAGCTGGGATACCAGGACTCGAACCTAGAATGACGGTACCAGAAACCGTAGTGTTGCCAATTACACCATATCCCAATGGCACTTTCGGTCCGGATGTTTAGGCCTAAACCCTCGCTCCCGGCGCCTCAGCACGAGTAATTACTTTACCCGAGAGTTTTCACTTCCACAAATCGGGCGCCAAGCTGCCGCATCGAGCCGCTCGGGCGGGCCGAGCCCTGCTCCGGGGGACGGAAAACCGAAGCCAACCCTTGCCAATCCGGTGCAAACAAGTTTACGCTCGGTAAGTTACCAATGAGTAACAACCCCCTCCCCACTCAGTTTCGGGCAGAATAACGGCCATTTCCGACTGTTAGCTGCGTCACAGCTGCGGGGGCCGGCAGCAGAGCCGTTGCCGGCGAGATCGTCGAGAGGAACAACCTGTGCCACAGAGTCGTGCCGCCACCGCCCCAACCCGAACCCGGGCGCAACAGATCGCCATCGCCATCCTGGCCCTGCTGCTGATCGCGCTGCTGGGCTTCTATACCCTGGTCACCGGGCGCATTACGGACGGATCCGCGAGGCTCAATGCCGGGGCCGGACAGGCCTCTGCCGGGGCGCAGCAGCTGAAGGACGGCGCGGGCAAACTGGCCACGGGCGCGGGGCAGGCCGATGCCGGCGCCGGCAAACTCTCGGACGGCGCCGCGAAGATCCAGGCCGGTGTCGCTGGCAAGCTCGCCCCCGGGGCGGAGAAGCTCGAGGCCGGAGCCCGCAAGCTCGCCACGGGTGCCGTCAAAATCCAAACAGACGTCAACAACAAGCTGGCACCCGGCGTCTACAAGGTCGACGACGGCGCGCAGAAGCTCGCCGCCGGGGCCGTGCAGCTTTCCGCCGCACTGACCCCCACCCCTTCCGGTACGGCCCCGAACAATCTGGCCGACGGCGCCACCCAGCTCAACGCCGGCGCGGCCCGCCTTGCCGACGGCACCGGCCGCCTCGCGGCAGGAGCGGTGCAGCTCAAGGGTTACCGCGGCGCCGGGGACAACCCGGAAGCCGGAACCGGCACGGCCGCCCTCGCGCAAGCCCTGGAGAAGCTGCTGGCCGCGGCCAATGACCCCATCAAGCAGTTTGTGCCGCTTTCCGCGGTAAAGGCCCAGATCGCTAAGATCACCGCCGGCGCCCAGCGGCTCGACGCCGGCGCCTCCCGGCTGCAGGCCGGAACCGCCCAGCTCAACACCGGCGCCGGCCAACTTCACGCGGGAACAGGAAAGCTCACGGCCGGATTCGCCACCCTGGCCGGCAAGCTCAACAGCCGCGACCCCAACAGCCCCGGCGTCGTCCTGGGCACCGAACTGCTGGCAGCCGGCACCGCGAAGATCCGCGTCGGCATGGACGGGGTTCCGGGAGATCCCGAACACCCCGGCCTGCTCAAGGCCACCGCCAGGATGACCGACGGGACCTCGCGGCTGGCTGGCGGCACGCTGGCGCTAAACACCGGAATTGCCGGGGACCCCGCTGATCCTTCCAACCCCGGCCTGCTGAGGGGCTCCACGGCCCTCGCCAACGGAGCATCGCAGCTCTCCGCCGGCAACACCAAGCTGGCCTCGGGGTCCACCCTGCTGTCCACGGGCGCCGGCAAGCTGGCCGACGGGAACGCCCGGATTGCCGAAGGCACCGGTACGCTGCACTCCAGCGCTGCGGCGGTCTCGCCGTCGAACATGATCAAGGCTGACGTGGCCGTGGCCCTGGGCCTCGTGGCGCTGCTGGGACTAGGTGCCGTAGGCGCCTTCCTGGCCCTGCGGAACCGTCGCCTGGTGCAGGAAACGGCCTAGTCCGCCAAGCGAACGGCCCCGCCGGAGGAATGGATCCTCCGGCGGGGCCGTTTTGTTCGTGCCTCCGGTGTCGCCGGGGTCAGGCCAGCAGCTCCAGCAGGGAGCCGACCTCGCGCCCGGCGAAGCCCGGCGCGCGCTCCCCGCCGCGGTTCAGCCAGACACCGAGGAGGCCGGCCGCCGTCGAGCCTTCCGCGTCGAGGAGCCGGTTGTCCCCGACGTACAGCGTTTGGCCGGGGCCCGTACCGATGCGCCGGACACCCTCGAGGTAGATGGCCGGGTCCGGTTTTGCGACGCCGACAGTATCGGTGCCCACCAGGACGGCAATCCGTTCCAGCCCGGCCGCGTCCAGCTTCACGCGCTGGTAGTCGTGGACGTTGTTGCTCACGGCCCCGTAGGGAATGCCCGCGGCGTCAAGGGCGTCCAGCAGCGGGCCGACGTCGTCGAACGCCCGGATGTAGCCGTGTTGGCGGCTCGCGTAGGAGCTCACCCAGTGGTGGGCCTGTTCGCCGTCCGCAAGCTCGACGCCGAAATACCCCAGCGCCGCCCGGCCGCGGAGCAGCCGCTGCTCATTGAACGTCAGCTCGCCGGCCAGGTAGCGGTCGTAGAAGTGGGTGGTCTCCCGGGTGAAGATCCGCCCGAACCTCTCCCACCCGGCCTCGTCCAGGCCGGGCAGGAGGTGCTCGCTGACGTCGCGGAGGGCGGCCGTCATGGCGAATTCGAGGTCCACCAGGGTGTCGTCGATATCGAACAGAACCCCATGGACAGCGCCGCCGCCCAGGCCCGCGGCCAGCATGTCAGCCGCGGAAGGCGCGGAGGCGGGCCAGGGATGAATCCTTGCCCAGGATGACCATGGATTCGAACAGCGGCGGGGAGATCCGCCGGCCCGAGACGGCCGTGCGGACCGGGCCGAAGGCCAGGCGCGGCTTGACGCCGAGGCCTTCCACGAGGGCCTCCTTCAGGGCAGCCTGGATGTTCTCGGCGGTCCAGTCAGCGACGGGCTCCAGAGCGGACAGGGCGGCGTCGAGCACTTCGGTGAGGTTCTCCGGCAGGCCCTTGCGGGCGTCGTCGGCGACGTCGATCGCGTCGTCGGCCTTGAACAGGAACGCGAGCATTTCGGGGGCCTCGCCCAGAAGCGCGATGCGCTCCTGGACCAGCGGGGCGGCCTCGGCCAGGATCTCTTCCTCGCGGGCCGTGAGGCTCTCCCCGACCAGGCCGGCGGCCTGCAGGTAGGGCACCAGGCGGCCGCGGAAGTCCTCAGCGCCTAGCATGCGGATGTGGGTGCCGTTGATCGCTTCGGCCTTCTTGATGTCGAAGCGGGCGGGGTTGGCCAGCACATCGTTGACGTCGAAGTGCTCGATCAGCTGCTCCACGGTGAAGATGTCCTCGTCGGCGGAGAGGCTCCAGCCGAGCAGGGACAGGTAGTTGAGCAGGCCTTCGGGAATGAAGCCGCGGTCCCGGAGCAGGAACAGGTTGGACTGGGGGTCGCGCTTGGAGAGCTTCTTGTTGCCCTCGCCCATGACGTACGGCAGGTGGCCGAAGACCGGCATGTAGCTGGCGACGCCGATGTCCATCAGCGCCTGGATCAGCACCACCTGGCGGGGCGTGGAGGAGAGCAGGTCCTCGCCGCGGAGCACGTGGGTGATCCCCATGAGGGCGTCGTCCACCGGGTTGACCAGGGTGTAGAGCGGGGATCCGTCGGCGCGGACAATGACGTAGTCCGGGATGCTGCCGGCCTTGAAGGTGATCTCGCCGCGGACCATGTCAGTAAAGGTGACGTCCTCGTCCGGCATCCGGACGCGCAGGACGGGCTGGCGGCCCTCGGCCTTGAACGCGGCGAGCTGTTCCTCGGAGAGCTCGCGGTCGAAGTTGTCGTAGCCCAGCTTGGGGTCACGGCCGGCTGCCCGGTGGCGGGCCTCGACTTCGTCCGGCGAGGAGTAGCACTCGTAGGCGTAGCCGGCGTCGATCAGCTTGGCCACGACGTCCTTGTAGAGGTCCAGCCGCTGCGACTGGCGGTAGGGCTCGTGCGGGCCGCCGACTTCCACGCCTTCTTCCCAGGTGATGCCGAGCCATTTGAGGGCCTCAAGCAGCTGCTGGTAGCTCTCCTCCGAGTCGCGGGCCGCGTCCGTGTCCTCGATCCGGAACACAAAGGTGCCCTTGGTGTGCCGGGCGTGGGCCCAGTTGAACAGGGCGGTGCGGATCAGGCCGACGTGCGGGGTGCCCGTGGGCGACGGGCAGAACCGGACACGGACCGGGGTGTCAGCGGTGACTTCACCGGTGGAGGCAGCAAGGGCGGAGCTGGAAACGGCGTCGGACGCGGAAGCAGTAGTCATAGTGGTACCAACATTACCAACCTCCACCATCGCTACTCGCCCGGAATTCCGCTACGAAAAGGGACAGCCGCACCGTGGATCCACGGTGCGGCTGTCCGAAATCGGCGCGGCTGCTTCTAGCGGAACGTTCTAGCGGCGGACCACCGGGTTGGAGAGGCGACCGATGCCCTCGATTTCGACCTCATAGCGGTCGCCGGCCTGCACCGAGCCGACGCCGGCCGGGGTACCGGTCATGATGACGTCGCCGGGCAGCAGGGTAAAGGCCTGCGAGACGATGGAGACGAGCTCCCGGACGCCGCGGATCATCTGGTTCGTGCTGCCGTCCTGGCGCAGTTCGCCATTGAGCCGGCCCTGGATCTGCAGGTCCTCGGTGTCGAGCTCGGTCTCGATCCACGGCCCGAGCGGGGCAGAGGTGTCGAAGCCCTTGGCTCGGGCCCACTGCAGGTCCGTCTTCTGGACGTCGCGGGCGGTGAGGTCGTTGCCGCAGGTGTAGCCGAAGATCACGTCGTCCACCCGGTTTTCGGGCACGTCCTTGCAGATCCGGCCGATCACGACGCACAGCTCGGCTTCGAAGGAGACGTCCTCGGAGAACTCCGGCAGGACAATGGGATCGTTGGGCCCGATTACGGAGGTGTTGGGCTTGAGGAACAGCAGAGGCTGGGCCGGGACCTCGTTGCCCAGTTCCCGGGCGTGCTCCGCAAAGTTGCGGCCGACGCCGATGACCTTGCTGCGCGGGATGATCGGCGCCAGCAGGCGGACGTCCTCCAGCTTGTGCTTCATGGGGGTTCGTTCCACGCCGTGGAAGAACGGATCGCCCTTGATGACAGTGACTTCCTCACTGCCGGGCTCACCTTCCACGATGCCGTAGAGGGGATCAGAATCGACTACAAACCGGGCGATACGCATGGTTCCTAGCCTACCGTCCCGTCGGCCGGAGCCCGTCTTCAGCCTGCCAGTTCAGGGGTGCCCGCTGTTCAAGTGGTCAAGCTTTGCGCAGGTAGTCCAGCTGCGCCGCGACGGAGAGCTCCGCGGCGCGGCGGACGGAGGGATCGACGTCGGCGTACACGGTGTCCGTTACGGCGCCGACGCCTGCGTCGTCACCCAGTGCCGCGAGTGCGGCCCGGACCTGCTCGAGCCTGCCCTGCCGGTGATCCCGGTAGGCGCGGGCGACGGCGTCCAGTGCCGGCAGCACCGGGCCGTGGGCCGGCAGCACAGTGGCTGGCCCGAGGCGCTCCAGCCGGTCCAGCGATTCGAGGTAGTCGCGGAGGGTGCCGTCGGGATAGTCCAGCACGGTGGTTCCGGAGCCCAGAATCGTGTCCCCGGTCAGCACCGAGCCGTGCGGGCCGTCCTGCGGCAGGTGGAAGCACAGCGAATCCGCGGTGTGGCCCGGCGTCGCCAGCACCCTGATGTCCGTTCCGGCGGCCCGGATCGTTTCACCGTCCTGCAGCGGGGGTGCGCCATGGCAGTGGGCGGGATCCGCGGCCCGGACAGGTGCGCCCGTAAGCTCCGCAAACCTCGCCGCGGCCGCGGTGTGGTCCGCGTGCCGGTGCGTGATCAGGATGAGTTCGACCGGCCCGTCGCCGGCCAGCGCCTGCAGATGCGGCTCGTCGAGGGGCCCGGGGTCGACGGTGACCCTGCACGCGGCCCCCGGGGCGGCAATGAGATAGGAGTTGGTTCCGTCCAGGCTCATGGGGCCCGGATTCGGCGCAAGGCGGAACCGGGTCAGCTCGCTGCTGCGGACAAAGTCGCGGGATCTCTCGGTGGTCACGGTCCCATCCTTGCACCGAACCCCGTCCTTGCGCTGAACGGAAGGATCCAGCCCCGAAACATGGGCTGCAGACGCCGACGGCGGCCCCCACCGGAAGGTGGGGACCGCCGTCGTACCGGAAGTTCCGGCGCTGTATATCTTGGGTGTTAGGCGAGGCGGGTCAGCCAGCCGTGGGTGTCCTCCACGGTGCCGGTCTGGATCCCGAGCAGCTGGGCGCGGATGGCCAGGGTGGTCTCCCCCGCCGTGGCGTCTTCGGAGCCGATGAACTCGGTGGCGTCCTTGAGCACGCCGATGGGGGTGATGACCGCTGCGGTGCCGCAGGCGAAGACCTCGGCAATTTCCCCGGAGGCAACGCCTTCACGCCACTCATCCAGGGTGATCTTGCGCTCGGTGACTTCCCGGCCCATGTCCCGCGCCACCTGGATCACGGACATCCTGGTGATCCCCTCCAGGATGGTTCCGGACAATGCGGGGGTGACCAGCGAGCCGTCCTTCATGACGAAGAAGACGTTCATGCCGCCGAGTTCCTCGACGGCGTTGTCGTTGAACTGGTCCAGGAACAGGACCTGCTTGCAGCCGTGCGCCTCGGCCTCCTGCTGGGCGATCAGGGAGGCGGCGTAGTTGCCGCCGCACTTGGCGGCGCCTGTTCCGCCACGGCCGGCACGGGCGTATTCACGCGAGATCCAGATGGAGACGGGCTTGAGTTCGCCGCCGAAGTAGTTGCCGGCCGGGGAGGCGATCACGCGGAAGGAGACCTCGCGCGCTGCCCGCACGCCCAGGAACGCCTCGGTGGCGATCATGAAGGGCCGCAGGTACAGGGCTTCGCCGTCGCCGGAGGGCACCCAGCCCTTGTCCGCCGCGACGAGCTCACGGATGGCGCCGAGGAAGTACTCTTCCGGGAGTTCGGGCAGGGCCAGGCGCCGCGCGGACTTGTTCAGTCGGGCGGCATTGGCCTCGGCCCGGAACGTCCAGATCGAGCCGTCGGCGTGGCGGTAGGCCTTGAGGCCCTCGAAGATTTCCTGGCCGTAGTGCAGCACCGCGGCGGACGGGTCCAGGGAAATCGGGCCGTAGGGCTCAACCCGAGCGTCGTGCCAGCCGCCATTGCCTGCGGCGTCGACGCTGTAGTCGACAATCGCGGTGTGGTCGGTGAAATAGTCGCCGAACCCCGGGTTCGCCAGGATGGCTGCACGCTCTTCAGCAGACTTCGGGGTCTCCGACAGGTGCTGGGTGAATTCGACGCCATGGGCAGTCTGAGTCATGGTTCCTCCACGATCGGCTGCCTGGTGTGGGAACGTGGTTCACCCTCGGACCACGGCAGCATATTGGTGATTCGAAACAAGCTTACGCCCGTTGGCAGCGGGGTTTTGCGGTCCCCTCGGGGCGCCCTACAGTCCAGGAATGCAGCCAGGACCTACAGCGCCGCCGCGATGGCGTCGCCGACCGCGCTGGTGGTCCGGAAGGCGCCGTCGCGGGCTTCGACGTCGGCCGTCACGGCTGCTTCGATCTTCCGGGCGGCGCCAGCGAAGCCGAGGTGGTCGAGCAGGAGCGCCGCGGAGAGGATGGCCGCGGTGGGGTCGGCCTTCTGCTGGCCGGCAATGTCCGGGGCGGACCCGTGGACCGGTTCGAACATGGACGGTGCGGTGCGGTCCATGTTGAGGTTGGCGGAGGCGGCGAGGCCGATTCCGCCGGTCACGGCTGCGGCGAGGTCGGTGATGATGTCGCCGAACAGGTTGTCGGTGACGATCACGTCGAAGCGGGCCGGATCGGTGACCATGAAGATCGTGGCGGCGTCGACGTGGAGGTAGTCGTGCGTGACCTCGGGGAACTCGGGGGCCACGGCCTCGACCGTGCGCTTCCAGAGCTGGCCGGCGAAGACCAGGACGTTGTGCTTGTGCACCAGCGTGAGTTTCTTGCGGGGGCGTTCGTTGGCCCGGCGGAACGCATCGCGGACCACGCGCTCCACGCCGTGGGCCGTGTTCAGGGAGACCTCGGTGGCCACCTCGTGGGGGGTGCCGGCGCGCAGCGTGCCGCCGTTGCCCACGTAGGGACCTTCGGTGCCCTCACGGACCACGATGAAATCGATCTCGCCGGGGTTGGCGAGCGGGCTGCCGACGCCGGCGTACAGGCGGGAGGGGCGCAGATTGACGAAGTGGTCCAGGCTGAAACGCAGCTTGAGCAGGAGCTCGCGCTCGATGATGCCGGAGGGGATCCGGGTGTCGCCGGGGGCCGCCCCGACGGCGCCGAACAAGATGGCGTCGCGCGTGCGAAGATCGGCGAGGGTCGCCGCGGGCAGGGTCTCCCCCGTCTCGAGCCAGTGTTCCGCACCCAGCTTGTAGTGGGTCTGCAGGAGCACGATCCCCTCGGCGGCCGCGGCCTTCTCAAGGACCTTCAGGGCTTCGGCCGTGACCTCCGGACCAATGCCGTCGCCCGGGATGACTGCCAGATCAATGGATGCGCTCATGTTTTCAGCGTAGCCAAGGAATCCACATGCTGGTCAAATTGTCTCAATATCCGGAATGGCCGCGTGGAATCCTCAGCCGGCCGCAACCGGGGATGCGACCACGGTCACGTTCTTTCCCCAGAGATCCCCGGTGTAGCAGGAAATCAGGACCAATCTGTTGGGGACGACGGTCCAAATGGGGCTGTCCTTCAAGGTCGACTTTAGGTAGGTGGTCACGGAGTCCACCTTGTAGGCGATGGCCCCGGCAGCCGTTTGCACGGTCAATTTGTCCCCGGGTGTCGCCCTCGTGCTCAGATGATTGAAGGGCGCATCGATGCCCTGCCAGCTATGGCCGACGACGTAGGTGGTGTTCGTCGATCCGACGCCTGGGACGCCGAAGGGGGTGAGCCAGTATCCGTCCATCGTCTCGGGAGGCACGATGCTCTGGCTTGCAGCCTCACCGCGGCTCGGTTGCAGAGGATGAATCACGACGTCCATCTGTGCTGCGGGATAGGAAATACGCTGCGGAGCGGAGGCAACGGGGCCCTGCACCACCGGCGGGGCTGTGCGTCGCGCCGCCACCTGGGGGGCTGCTTTCTGTGAAGTTGTGGAGGAAGGGCGGCCGGCGGACGGAACCGGACTCGCCGGGCCTTGCGCTGCTGCCGTAGCCGTTGGAAGGGATCCTGTTGCGGGCCCGGCGGCGCCGCCCCCGCCGGCATTGACGCCGAAAGCTGCGTAGACGAGCCACGCCGCCAGCAGCCCAACAATGCAGACCACCAGCAGTATTCTGTCCCGGCCAAGCAGCAGCAGTCCACGCGGTGCTGCCTCGACGGAATCATCGGCTTTGCGGCGAAGGGCCATGAGAGCTCCTGGTGAAGTACTTGCCCGAGGGCAATAGCTGTGCGGGCCGGCTGCACAATGGCAACCGGCCCGCATCTTCCCTAGCTGTTGGCCTTACCGCTCCGGACCATGCCCCGCAGGAGAGCCGTCGCGGCCCCTGCCGTCAGGAGTCCGGTCAGCACGGAGAGCCACAGCGGAATTCCGGCACCCGGAGTGCTGGCGACCGCCGTCTGGACGTTGAAACCAACGTTGGACACCGCCGGAGCCGCCGCTCCCGGAGCGGCGCTGGTCGGCGGCGTCACGGGCGTCACGGGCGTCACTGGCTTCTCGGGCTTCACAGCCGGCGGAGTTACGGACTCCTCCACCGGAGTCTCTTCCGACTCCTCGCAGTCACCCTCGTCGCCATGGTGATCCCCATCGCCATGGTGGTCCCCATCGCCATGGTGGTCCCCATCGCCGTTGTGGTCCCCATCGCCATGGTGGTCCCCGTCGCCATGGTGGTCCCCGTCGCCATGGTGGTCCCCGTCGCCGTTACCATTGCCGTCGCCCGGCTGGTGCGACCCGTCGCCGTTGCCGTTACCATCGCCCGGCTGGTGCG
>NZ_FNGD01000008.1:0-194045 GCF_900102895.1 Arthrobacter sp. ov407 | reverse complement strand
CCGTTGCCGTTGCCGTTGCCGCTACCATTGCCGTCGCCCGGCTGGTGCGACCCGTTGCCGTTGCCGTTGCCCGGCTGGTGCGACCCGTTCCCGGAACTGTTGTCCGGCTGGCCGCCGTTATCCGGCTTGTCGCCGCCGTTGCCCGGCGGGGTTGTGACAGGACCGGTCGGAGTGTCCGGCTTGTTCGAGTTGTCCGGCTTGTCACCGTTGCCCGGCTGGGTCGTGACAGGACCGGTCGGAGTGGCCGGCTTGTTCGAGTTGTCCGGCTTCTCCCCATTGCCAGGCTGGGTCGTGACAGGACCGGTCGGAGTATCCGGCTTGTTCGAGTTGTCCGGCTTGTTCGAGTTATCCGGCTTGTTCGAGTTGTCCGGCTTGTTCGAGTTGTCAGGCTTGTTCGAGTTGTCAGGCTGGGACGTCCCTGGCCCAGCCGGAGTGGCAGTTGAACCGCCGGAGTGCACACCCGTGGCATTGCTTGGTGGTGCGGCGTTTGCAGTGCCTGCGGTTCCCAGCAGGGCAAGTCCTAAGATCCCCACTGTTGCGATTGTTCGTCTCATTGTCGGTCTCTCCCTCTAAGCCAGTTTCTGAACCGACCGGAGCGCGGAGAGTAACCAAATTCGAGACCCAAGAAAAACGACTATTTGAGACCTCAAACAGCGAAATGAATTATGACAGTTACTCCCCAGCATGCCGTCAGTTCGCTTGCTTTTTCAGGCTATGGCGGGAGCCAGACCCAGTCCCGAGTAGCAACTACCCGCTTATTCGAGATTGCGCTACCTAATGCGGCGGCCTGTACTCAGTCCTTCGGCACGGATTACGTGTCCACCTTTATCGAGCAAAGCTGCGAAGCTCAGGGCGGGCTCTTTTGCGCAGGTTCAACCCCAAAAGATTCCGCACTTTCGGCCTGAAGACGACAAACGCTCCCACACCTTGGTGCGGAAGCGTTTTTGTCCCCGAAGCCGCTGACGGCGAGGGAATGTCAGTCATGGAGGCGACTCAGGCCTCACCCTAGGCCTCGGCGGGTTCCTCGTACTTCGGGAAGACCGGGGCCGGGGCGGGCAGGTCCGTGCCGGCGGCGATCGGCGTCCCAAGGGCCGTGAACTGGCGCGCCCCGCCTTCCGGCTGGCCGAGCGTGTGCAGGATGGCCGCCGTCGCCGTCGGCATGACCGGCTGGGCCAGGATCGCGACGATTCGCAGCACCTCGAGGGTCACGTAGAGCACCGTGTTCATGCGTTCGACGTCGGTCTTGCGCAGAACCCAGGGGGCCTGCTCGGCGAAGTACGCGTTGGTGTCCCCCAGGACAGCCCAGATGGCCTCGAGCGCGCGGCTGAACTCCTGCTTCTCGAACGCGGCCCGGGAAGTCTCCAGCAGCCCGTTGGCCTGGCCGAGCAGCGCGGTGTCCTCCGCGGAGAACGTGCCGGGCGCCGGCACGCGGCCCTCACAGTTCTTGGCCACCATGGACAGCGACCGCTGGGCCAGGTTGCCGAAGTTGTTGGCGAGGTCGGAGTTCATCCGGCCCACGATTGCCTCGTGGTTGTAGTTGCCGTCCGCCCCGAAGGGGACCTCGCGCAGGAAGAAGTAGCGGACCTGGTCCAGGCCGTACTGGGCCACGAAGTCCGCGGGCGCCACCACGTTGCCCAGCGACTTGGACATCTTGACGCCGTTGTTCTGCAAGAAGCCGTGGATCATGATCCGCTTCGGCAGTTCAAGTCCGGCGCTCATGAGGAATGCCGGCCAGTAGATGGCGTGGAAGCGGGAGATGTCCTTGCCGATCACGTGGACGTCGGCGGGCCAGAACTTCTGGAAGGATGCCGAGTCGACGTCCGGGTAGCCGACCCCCGTCAGGTAGTTGGTCAGCGCGTCGACCCACACGTACATGACGTGCTTGTCATTGCCGGGCACGGGAACGCCCCAGTCGAACGTGGTGCGGCTGATGGACAGGTCCTCCAGCCCGCGCCTGACGAAGCTGATGACCTCGTTGAAGCGGGACTGCGGGGCACCGAATTCGGGGTGGGCCTCGTAGAGCGCCAGCAGTTTGTCCTGATAGGCGGAGAGCCGGAAGAAGTAGCTCTCCTCGGCCGTCCAGGTGACCTCGGTGTCTGATTCACGCGAGTAGCGGATACCGTCGTCCTTGACCACGGTCTCGTCCTCAACGTAAAACGACTCGTCGCGGACCGAATACCAGCCTTCGTACTTGGACAGGTAGATGTCCCCGTTGGCCTCCATCTTCTTCCAGATGGCCTGCGACGCCGCGTAGTGGTCGGCGTCCGTGGTGCGGATGAAACGGTCATACGAGACCCCCAGGGCGGCGTGCGCCGCCTGGTAGATCGCGGCGTTCCGGTCCACCAGTTCCTTGGGCGTGACGCCTTCCTTCTCGGCGGCCTGGGCGATCTTCATGCCGTGCTCGTCCGTGCCGGTCAGGAAGAAGACGTCGTACCCGTCCAGGCGCTTGAAACGAGCCATCGCATCGGTGGCAATGTACTCGTAGGCGTGGCCGATATGCGGCACACCGTTGGGGTACGTGATGGCCGTAGTGATGTAGAACGGGGATTTTTCAGAAGAAGTCACGGTCTAAATCTAGATCAGTTCTGTGAGGGTATCGCTCTGGCGGACCAGTTCGTGGTCATGTGAAGCCACCAGCACGGCAATGCCGTCCGAGGTCGTGTCCTTGAGGATGCTGATGATGCGGTTGGCCGCGGCACGGTCCAGGCTGGCCGTGGGCTCGTCGACCACCAGGACGCGGGTGCCGAGAATGAGTGCGCGGGCGATCGCCACGCGCTGGCGTTCACCGCCGGAGAGCTGGGCCGGGCGGTGGCGCATGCGCCGGCCCAGGCCCACGAGGTCCAGGAGGTCCTTGGCCATGTCGCGGCGCTTCTCGACCTCGCCGTCGGGTACGGCCGGCAGCAGGACGTTCTCGAGCGCACTCATCCCGTCGATCAGGGCACCGCCCTGGTCAACGTAGCCGATCAGGGCCCGGCGGCGGTCCGCAATCTCGTCGTCGCCCATGGTCTCAAGCGAGTCGCCTTCCCAGAACACCCGGCCCGACGTCGGAAGGGTCAGTCCCGCGCCGACGGTCAGGATGCTGGTCTTGCCCGAGCCGGAACGGCCGGCGACGCAGTGCATTTCGCCGGCGTGCAGCGTCATGTTGAAGTCGTCCACCACGTTGACGGGCTCGGCACCGCCCTTGCCGCCGCCGTAGTGGATGGTGATGTTGCTCAGTTCCAGCGGCGTGGCGTGGTCCGTGGCCTTCACGATCGTGTTGGCGCGGGTCTTGTGCGCACCGCGGCGGGTGCTGGCGGTCATCCGGTCGTGTGCCTCCCGGTCAAGGTTCAGCTCGTTAGTCATTGGACCACTTTCGTTGCAATCGGAATCCAGCAAAGTACAGCTACGAGACCGGCAATTGCGGCCCACAGCGCGGCATAGGGGGCGAGGAGGAGGCCGATGCCGAGGGCGCCCACAATCCCGAGGGGAAGCGCGATGGTTCCCACCATGGCGTTTTCAAAGAAGCGAACCTGGCCCAGCATGTCCGGGTTCCAGCCCATGGCCCGCAGGGTACCGAGGTACTGGCGCTTGGCCTGCAGCTCGAAGCGCCCGGTGACCATAGTCAGCAGCAACCCGACGGCAACGCCGGACACGCCCAAGATGATGCTCGGGAGCGCGATGCTGGCCGCGGCCAGCCCGCTGAGGGCGCTGGCGCCGGCGGCCCGCGGAATGTCGATCAGCAGGGCAACCAGTCCGCCGACGGCCGCACCGAAGACACCGACGGCAACGGCCAGCGAGATGGTGTTGAACTTGTTGGTGCTCAGCTGCCGGTTGGCAAAGGTCAGTGGGGAATCGACTGCAATGAGCCGTTCATCGTGTTGCGGCTCCTGGTCCACTACCTCGCGGTGGCGCAGCTGCTGCGCCGCGACGAACGCCGCACCCACGTAGAGCACCAGGACCGACGCCGAGACCACCGCGGTGGCGGTGCTCCAGCTGATCAGGCTCAGGGTGATGCCGACGACGGCCAGCAGCGCGGCGCCGACGCCGAATTCGGCCAGCACCCACGAGCGGATCTTGCGCTGGGTCCAGCCCATGGCCCGCAGGGTTCCGGCCTCGCGGCGCCGTTTGCGGATGTAGCTGACGGTGGAGGCGCCGGTCAGGAGGGCGGCGCCACAGAGGGTCAGGAAGAGCAGGGTCAGGTTCGTGGCGGTCAAGGAGCCGGAAACGGCGTCCGCAGCGTCCTGTCGGACCCACGACTGCTGCACGGTGCCCAGCGGCGATTCCTTGCCGGCGTCGTCCTTGGAGTAGCCGGGAACAGCGATGCTGGCGTCTTCGCGGGCCGAACCGGCCACGACGGTGGCCTGCAGGCCCATGTCGCGGATCTCGTTGGCGAGCTTCTCCACCTCGGGCTGCGCCTGCTTCCAGCTGCCCGGAACCTTGGCACGGACCCGGACGGCGTCGACCACGGAGGCGTTCTTCTCGTAGCCGCGGGCGGCCGCGAGGCCGTAGTAGTCGGTGATGGCACCGGCGGATTGGCTGACCAGTCCCGTGGCGCTCAGCGAGGGCTTGAGTTCGGTGTTGACGTTCGTGCCGGACGCATCCTTGGTCAGGGTGAACGGCGCGGGGTCGTAGCCGCCCAGGGGCAGCCGGTTGACGTCCCCCGCGGCGTCCTTGACGTTCGCGGCGTCGAACGTGCCGTAAACCATGGCCAGCGGCGTGGCCAGCTTCTTGCCGGTTTCGAGGTTCTGCCGGTAGGCGCGCTCGTCCACGGGGTTGCGCTGGGTCTGGTCGACGGCGGCGCCGTTGGCGGCCTTCTCCGGCAGCCGGTTCACGGTGACCCAGTCACCGGGCGTGGCGCTCTTGTCCACGGCGCCGTTGGCGGCGGTGTCGCCGTCCTTGTACGCCGGGGCGGCGGCAAAGTTGGTGCTCCAGGTGGCGGGGTTGTAGAGACCCTGGCTGAAGGATCCGGTGTCACCCATGAGCTTCGAGAGGTCCTTGGACCCGGGCCAGGCGAGGGCGAACGGGGACTTCGAAACGAACGGCAGGTAGTCCTTGTCCAGCGAACGGGTCACGGTGCCGATGTCCTTGGTGACGTTGCCGGAGTCATCGATTTCCTCGACCTTGACCGAGTACTTCAGGTCCAGGGCGGTGCCCGAGCGCACGATCAGCGGAATGGCCTGCGAATCGGCGGTCAGCTGGCCGTCGCGCTTGGCCTGCTGGTACTGGTTCATCAGCGGTGCCCAGTACTTGAGCTTGACGCCGAGGAAGTCCGGGCCTTCCTTGAGTTCGTCCATGGAGATGCCGTTGGTGAAGAGGCTCTCGAAGTGCCGGCCGATCGCGCCGGCGTTGCGCGCGTCCGCGGGCGGCGCCTTCTCCAGCGGTGCCAGGAAGTCACCGGCGGTGCCGAGCAGCGCGCGTTCGGAGACGGGGTCGACGGCGACGACGGACTCGGTCACCTGCGGCGCCATGGGCAGGGAAACGGAAAGGTTGAAGAGATTGTGCTCCGAACCGCCGGCCGGGGTGGGGAACTTGATGCCGGTCTCCCCGTCCGGGCCCTGGATGCGGACGTTCTTGCCGCCTTCAACCTGCTCTTCAACGAGCTTGGCCTTGCCAAGCGAACCTTCGGCCGTGGTCTTGAACAGGGTCTGGTCGGAGTGGCCGTCGGAGCTGACGGCACTGGCGGTGAGCCGGTATTTCTTCGGCGTGTCGCTCAGCACCGATTCCGCGGCCGGCCACTTGCTCGGGTCCGTGGCGGTCGGGTCGCCGGAGGTTCCCGCGAGGCCCGCGTTGAAGCCCAGGTAGTCCGTGGCGTCCAGCCGCGGCGATTCCAGGTTCTGCGTCACGCGCGAGACCAGGCTGATGGGCGCGGCCACCGAGGTGCCGGAGAGCTTGCGAATCGCATCCAGCTGCTCGAAGCTGATGCCGCCCTGGCCGGTGGCGATGTCCGGCTGCATCAGGCCGCCGTTATCACCCGCCTTGGCCTGGACCAGGACGTCGTAGAGCCCCCGGGAGTTTTGGTCCACGGTCCTGTTCAGCGCCGCCTGGGACTGACCCTGGACGAGCACGGACAGGCACATGGCCACGATCAAAATGGACGCGGTCAGCAGAAGCACTCTGCTTCTGATGAACCTCTGGACGGCGTTCATTGGGCTCCTGAAAGCTGGATTGCGTGCGCACGCCGCAGTTCATTTCCCGCGGAATTGAAGGCGTCCCGTGCCGGGCGTGCGAAAGTAAAGGCCGGTCTGCCGGCCAAGACCCGAATTTCGGTCCTAGCCATTGTACGCAGACCGGCCGACCACTCGTGGCCGCCGGCGGCGGTCATGTCGCCGCCGGCGTCTTGAGGGGAGGATTTCAGTCCTCGAGGTCAACCTCACGGACCATGTCAGCGCCGATCCCGGCCTTGATCGCGTCAAGGACCTGCTGGGGAACGGAGCTGTCGATGGTCAGCAGGGCGAGCACCTGGCCGCCCTCCGTCTGGCGTGCCACCTGCATGCCGGCGATGTTGATGTTGTTCATGCCCAGGATGTGGCCGATCGTGCCGATCACGCCGGGGCGGTCCGAGTAGGCAACCACCACGAGGTGTTCGCTGATCGGGATCTCCACCTCGTAGCCGTTGACGCCGACCAGTTTCTGGATCTGCTTCGGGCCCGTCAGGGTTCCGGCGACGGAGATCTGGCTGCCGTCGCTGAGGGCGCCGCGCAGGGTCAGGACGTTGCGGTACGACTCGGTGTCCGGCGTCGTGATGAGGCGGACGTTGATGCCGCGCTGTTCGGCGATCACGGGGGCGTTGACGTAGGAGACCTGCTCGGTCACGACGTCGGCGAAGATGCCCTTGAGCGCCGCGAGTTCCAGGACCTTGACATCGAGCGAGGAGATCTCCCCTGCAACCTCGACGTCGAACTGCGTGAGGGAGGCGTGGGTCAGCGCGGTGAAGATGCGGCCCAGCTTTTCAATCAGCGGGATGCCGGGGCGGACGTCCGGGGCGATGACGCCGCCGGCGACGTTGACAGCGTCGGGGACCAGTTCGCCCGCCAGAGCCAGGCGGACGGACTTGGCGACGGAAACGCCGGCCTTCTCCTGGGCCTCGTCGGTGGAGGCGCCCAGGTGCGGGGTCACCACAACGTTGTCGAGTTTGAAGAACGGCAGGTCGGTGCTGGGTTCCTTATGGAACACGTCGATGCCGGCGCCGGCGATGTCACCGGCTTGCAGCGCGGTATAGAGGGCTTCCTCGTCCACCAGGCCGCCGCGGGCGACGTTGACGACGTATGCCGTGCTCTTCATCTTCTTGAAGGCGTCGGCGCCGAGCATGCCGACGGTTTCCGGGGTCTTGGGCATGTGGATGGTGATGAAGTCCGACTGTGCAAGGAGCTCGTCGAGGGTCACCAGCTGGACGCCGAGCTGGGCGGCCCGGGCGGAGGTGATGTAGGGGTCGTACGCGAGGATCTTGGTGTCGAAGCCCTTCAGGCGGGCCGCGACCAGGGCGCCGATCCGGCCGAGGCCAATGATGCCGATCTTCTTCTCGAAGAGCTCGATGCCGGTGTACTTGGAGCGCTTCCACTCGCCGTCCTTGAGCGCGGAGCTGGCCTGCGGGATGTGGCGGGCGAGGCTGAGGATGTGGCCGACGGTCAGTTCGGCGGCGGAGACGATGTTCGAGGTCGGAGCGTTGACCACCATGACACCGGCCTGCGTGGCCGCCTTGATGTCCACGTTGTCCAGGCCGACGCCGGCGCGGGCGATGACCTTGAGGTTCTTCGCGGCGGCGATCGCCTCGGCGTCCAACTGGGTGGCGGAGCGGACCAGGATCGCGTCGACATCGGCGATCGCGGAGAGCAGCTGGGAACGGTCGGAGCCGTCAGTCTGGCGGATTTCAAAGTCCGGGCCGAGGGCCTCGACTGTGGCGGGCGAAAGTTCCTCAGCGAGGAGTACGACGGGTTTGGTGCTTGTCACCGGTGACCTCTTTAGCTCTCTTGTGTATCTGGTGGGGATTTTGGTGAATCGGGTGGTGCTGGTGATGCGGGTGGTGCTGGACAGCAGGGAAGCCGGACCCCAGGATGTGGTGTCCGGCTCCCCTGCCGGGCAATGCCTAGCGGGCCACTGTTCCTTCGGTGTAGTCGTCCTCGTTCTTGATCCAGGAGAACAGCTTGCGCAGTTCGCGGCCGGTGGCCTCGATCGGGTGGTCCTCACCCTTCTTGCGCAGCGCCTTGAACTCCGGCGCGCCGGCGTCCTGGTCATCGATGAAGCGCTTGGCGAAGGTGCCGTCCTGGATGTCCGCCAGGACAGCCTTCATGTTTTCCTTCACCTGCGGGGTGATGACGCGCGGTCCGGAGACGTAGTCGCCGTATTCGGCGGTGTCGGAGACGCTCCAGCGCTGCTTGGCGATGCCGCCCTCGACCATGAGGTCGACGATCAGCTTGAGCTCGTGCAGCACCTCGAAGTAGGCGACCTCGGGCTTGTAGCCGGCTTCGGTGAGGGTCTCGAAGCCGTACTGGATCAACTGCGAGGCGCCGCCGCAGAGGACAGCCTGCTCGCCGAAGAGGTCGGTTTCGGTCTCTTCGGTGAAGGTGGTCTCGATGACGCCCGCACGGGTGCCGCCGATGGCCTTGGCGTAGGACAGCGCCAGTTCCCTGGCCTTGCCGGACGGGTTCTGCTCGACGGCGATCAGGTCCGGCACGCCGCGGCCGGCTTCGAACTCGCGGCGCACGATGTGGCCTGGGCCCTTGGGGGCAACGAGGGCGACGTCGACGTCGGCCGGGGGCTGGATGTAGCCGTAGCGGATGTTGAAGCCGTGGCCGAAGAACAGGGCGTCGCCCGGCTGCAGGTTCGGGGCGATGTCCTCGGCGTAAACGTGGCGCTGGACCTGGTCCGGGGTGAGGACCATGATGAGGTCGGCCTCGGCGACGGCGTCGGCAACGTTCAGGACCCGCAGGCCCTCGGCCTCGGCCTTGGCACGGGACTTCGAGCCCTCCTTCAGGCCGACGCGGACGTCAACGCCGGAATCGCGCAGGCTGAGGGCGTGGGCGTGGCCCTGGGAGCCGTAACCGATGACGGCGACGGTGCGGCCCTGGATGATCGACAGGTCGGCGTCGTCGTCGTAAAACATTTCAGTCACTGGGGTGTCTCCTTTTGAGTGGATTCTTCGTAGATATTGTCTGTAGTGCTGCGGTACAACGGGGCGCCTGCGCGGCCTACGCGGTGCGAAGGGCCCTGTCACTCATGGAGCGGGATCCCCGCCCAACGGCCAAAGTGCCGGACTGCACGATTTCGCGGACGCCGAAAGGCTCCAGCACTGACAAAAGTGCCGTGAGCTTCTCGGGGTGGCCCGTTGCCTCAATGACCACCGACTCTGTGGAGACGTCGACCACTGAAGCGCGGAACAGGTCTGCAGCCTGGGTGACCTGCAGGCGTGTTGCGGCGTCCGCACGTACCTTGACCAGGATGTGGTCACGCTGTACGGAAGATTCTGAGGTGAGCTCGACGATCTTGATCACGTTGACCAGCTTGTTCAGCTGCTTCGTGACCTGTTCGATCAGCTCGCCATCGGCGTCGACCACGACGGTCATCCGGGACATGCCCGGGACCTCGCTGGGGCCGACGGCCAGGGAATTGATGTTGAAGGCCCGGCGGGCGAAGAGGCTGGCGACGCGGGTCAGCACACCGGGCTTGTCTTCGACCAGAACGGACAATGTGTGGCGGGTCATGTTCAGTCCTCCTCTTCCCATTCCGGGGTCATGTTGCGGGCAACCTGGATCTGGTCGTTGCTGACCCCGGCGGGGACCATCGGCCACACCATCGAGTTGGGGCTCACGACGAAGTCGATGACCACCGGGCGGTCATTGATCTCCAGTGCCTTCTGGATGGTGGCGTCGATGTCTTCGTCGCGTTCGCACCGGAAGGCAGCGCAGCCGTAGGCGTCCGCCAACTTGACGAAGTCCGGGATGCGGACGGTGTCGTGTCCGGTGTTGAGGTCGGTATTGGAGTAGCGGCCCTCGTAGAAGAGGGTCTGCCACTGCCGGACCATGCCCAGGGAGGAGTTGTTGATGATGGCGACCTTGATGGGGATCTTGTTGATCGCGCAGGTCGCCAGTTCCTGGTTGGTCATCTGGAAGCAGCCGTCGCCGTCGATCGCCCAGACCACGCGGTCCGGTTCGCCCACCTTGGCGCCCATGGCCGCCGGCACGGCGTAGCCCATGGTGCCGGCGCCACCGGAGTTGAGCCAGGCGTGCGGGCGTTCGTACTTGATGAACTGCGACGCCCACATCTGGTGCTGTCCGACGCCGGCGACGTAGATGCCCTCGGGCCCGGTCAGGGCGCCGATGCGTTCGATGACGCGTTGGGGGGCGCTGAGCCCGTCCTCGGGTTCGGTCCAGCCCAGCGGGTAGGTTTCCTTGAGGTTGTTAAGGAACGCCCACCAGGTGGTCAGATCCGGTGTGCCGAATGCCTCGAACTGCAGGCGCAGGGCCTCGGTCAGCTCCGGGATGATCTCCTTGACCGAGCCGACGATCGGGACATCGGCCGTGCGGTTCTTGGAAATTTCCGCCGGATCGATGTCGGCGTGGATGACCTTGGCGTTCGGGGCAAAGGACTTCAGGATGCCGGTCACGCGGTCATCGAACCGGGCGCCGAGGGTGATCAGCAGGTCGGACTGCTGCAGGGCGGTCACGGCGGAAACCGTGCCGTGCATGCCCGGCATGCCCACGTGCTGCGGGTGCGAGTCCGGGAACACGCCCCGGGCCATCAGGGTGGTCACCACGGGAGCACCGGTCAGCTCAGCGAGTTCGCGCAGTTCGGCCGAGGCGTGAGCCTTGACCACTCCGCCACCGACGTAGAGCACGGGCTTGCTGGCAGCAGTAATGAGCCGGGCGGCCTCGCGGACCTGCTTGCTGTGGCCGCGCACCACCGGCCGGTATCCCGGGAGATCGATCTTGGGCGGCCAGGAGAACGTCATCTGGCCCTGCTGGGCGTCCTTGGCGATGTCCACCAGGACCGGTCCCGGGCGTCCGGTGGAGGCCAGGTGGAAGGCCTCGGCCATCACATGCGGGATGTCGTTGGGGTCGGTGACCAGGAAGGAGTGCTTCGTGATCGGCATGGTGATCCCGACGATGTCCGCTTCCTGGAAGGCGTCGGTGCCGATCACCCCGCTGGAGACCTGGCCGGTAATGGCCACTATCGGCACGGAGTCCATGTGGGCATCCATGATGGCGGTAACGAGGTTGGTGGCACCGGGGCCCGAGGTGGCGATGCAGACGCCAACCCGTCCGGTGACCATGGCGTAGCCTTGCGCGGCGTGGCCGGCTCCCTGTTCGTGACGGACCAGAACGTGGTTCATTTTGGAAGCCATCAAGGGGTCGTAGGTGGGCAGGATCGCGCCACCGGGCAAACCGAAAATGTCCTGGACGCCGAGTTCTTCGAGCGAGCGGACAATTGCTTGCGAACCGGTCATGACCGTCGGGGGTACGACGTTGTTCGGTCCGAGGACAGGAGAGACGGCAGCAGAGTCGACGCCGGCGTCAGCCGGACGTTCGACGCGTTCCGGAGCCTTGTGGGCTCCAGGGGACTTGGTGGCCATCAGCGAGGGGCTGATCGGCGATCCTTTGCTCATCGGACTCTTCCTTTGTGGATCTATGGTGATCGCGGAACTACTGTGTGGTTCTGGTGGTGCTGCTGGTGGTGCGGGAAATAAAAAAACCCCTCAGCCGGCGGGCTCTTCGAGGGGTTGCGCGTGACGGTTCGTTACCAGTGAAGGCTATGGAGCCACGCGCTTGGTAAGTACGACGGAAACATCTGCAGTGCTCTCGACTGCAGTGGCTCCGGCGGTGACGATCTCGATCATGAGTTCAGTTTTCCCTCTGAGTGAGACAGGTGTCAACGAGCCCGCCCGCTGTCTCACTATCTGGACAACATTGTCCACTACTTGAACGCTATCCCAACTAGCTCGCAGCTACGGGCCGTTATAACCGCTCACAACGGCCACAAATGCGAGCTAGTTGGGTTCAGCGTGCGCTAGCCGCAATAGGCGCCGGTGGAGGCGCTGTGGACTAGCTTGGCGTACTTGGCGAGGACGCCCTTCGTGAACTTGGCTGGGAGCGGCTCCCAGCCGACCTTGCGGGCCTCAAGCTCGGAGTCATCCACCAAGAGGTCGAAGGTGCGGGCCGCGATGTCCACGCGGATCCGGTCACCGTCCTTGACGAACGCGATGGGACCGCCGTCGACGGCTTCCGGCGCGACGTGGCCGATGCACAGGCCCGTGGTACCGCCGGAGAACCTTCCGTCGGTCAGCAGCAGGACGTCCTTGCCCAGGCCTGCGCCCTTGATGGCACCGGTGATGGCGAGCATCTCCCGCATGCCGGGGCCGCCCTTCGGGCCCTCGTAGCGGATCACCACGACGTCGCCCTTGCGGATCTCGCCCTTGTCCAGGGCGTCCAGGGCGCCCTGTTCCCGTTCGAACACGCGGGCCGTGCCCTCGAAGACGTCGGCGTCGAAACCGGCGCTCTTGACGACGGCGCCTTCCGGGGCCATCGAGCCGTGCAGGATGGTGATGCCGCCGGTCTTGTGGATCGGGTTGTCCAGTGCACGCAGGATCTTGCCGTCCAGGTCCGGCGGGTTGATCGCGGCGAGGTTTTCCGCCACGGTCTTGCCGGTGACGGTGAGGCAGTCGCCGTGCAGCAGGCCGGCGTCGAGCAGCGCCTTCATGATCACCGGCACGCCGCCGATCCTGTCGACGTCGGTCATCACGTAACGGCCGAACGGCTTGAGGTCACCCAGGTGCGGGATCTTGTCGCCGATCCGGTTGAAGTCTTCCAGCGTCAGCTCCACCTCGGCCTCGCGGGCGATCGCGAGCAGGTGCAGCACGGCGTTGGTGGAACCACCGAAGGCCATGGTGACGGCAATGGCGTTCTCGAACGCCTTGCGCGTCATGATGTCCCGGGCCGTGATGCCCAGGCGCAGGAGGTTGACCACGGCTTCGCCGGACTTGTGCGCAAAGGCATCGCGGCGGCGGTCAGCGGAGGGCGGTGCGGCGGAGCCGGGCAGGGACATGCCCAGGGCCTCGCCGATGCAGGCCATGGTGTTGGCCGTGTACATGCCGCCGCAGGCGCCTTCGCCCGGGCAGATTGCTTTTTCGATGCGGTCCAGGTCCTCGCGGCTCATCTTGCCGGCGGCGCACGCACCGACGGCTTCGAACGCGTCGATGAGGGTGACTTCCTTTTCGGAGCCGTCCTCAAGCTTGACCCAGCCGGGCATGATTGAGCCGGCGTAAAGGAACACGGCGGCCAGGTCCAGGCGGGCCGCGGCCATCAGCATGCCGGGCAGCGATTTGTCGCAACCGGCCAGGAGCACCGAGCCGTCGATCCGTTCGGCCTGCATGACCGTCTCGACCGAATCGGCAATGACTTCGCGGGACACCAGGGAGAAGTGCATGCCCTCGTGGCCCATGGAGATGCCGTCGGAGACCGAGATGGTGCCGAACTGCATGGGGAACCCGCCGCCGGCGTGGACGCCTTCTTTGGCGCCCTGGGCCAGCCGGTTCAACGAAAGGTTGCAGGGGGTGATCTCGTTCCACGAGCTCGCCACGCCGATCTGCGGCTTGGCGAAGTCGTCGTCGCCCATGCCGACCGCCCGGAACATGCCGCGCGCGGGGGCGGCGTGGATTCCGTCGGTGACGACGCGGCTGCGGGGCTTGATGTCCGGCTTGGTGTCTGCTGCTGTTTGGGTGTCCTGACTCATGGCTCAAAGTCTAGGGCTCCGCCCCAGACGCAAACGACCCAACAACGGAGCGTTAAGCGGAAAACCGGGAATATTTCGATCAAATAGTGGACTCTCGTCTCACATCATGAACTGGGCTGCCATTTTTCCTCAGGAACGGTGAGCCGCGTCACGAAGTTCCGGGGCTTCGGCGACACCCTGGGCTTCGGCCTTGAGCATCGCCAGGACCTGCTGGATGGTGGTCCGGGCCGCGACGTCCGGACGGGCCAAAGCAACGATGCTCCGGCTCGCCTTCACGCCTTCGAGCGGGCGCAGGACGAACCCCCGGCCCTGGTTGTTGACCGCCGTGTACCGCGGCAGCAGGCTCAGCCCATGTCCGGCGCTGACCAAGGCTTCCAGCACCCGCAGATCCGGGAACTGCTGGGCACGGACGGCTTGCGAGTCGGCCCGCACCTCGATCTGCCGCAGCACGGTGTCGAAAGGAAAGCCCTCGGGAACTCCCATCCAGGGGAAGCCGACGACGTCCTCGGCGCACAGCGTGGCCTTGCCGGCCAAAGCGTGCCCGGCCGGCAGGGCCACATCCAGCGGTTCGTCCAGTAGCGGCACCACCGTCAGGCCCTGGCCGCCGAAGACTTCCGGACCGTCGACACTGTGCGCCAGGACAATGTCGTAGTCCGCGGTCAGTCCGGCGAACCCGGCAACGCCTGGGTCCTCGAAATGCGCTTCGAAGCGCAGTCCTTCGACGGCCTTGACCCGGTGGAGCATGCCCGGAAGGAACATCTCCGCGGCGCTGGGAAAGAAGGCTGCCACCACCCGCGTCTGCCAGCCGCGCCGGTACGTGTCGATAGTTGCTTCTGCCCGCGCCATGGCCGTCGACACCTCGGCGGCTGCGCCGGCCATGGCCAGCCCTGCCTCGGTAAGCCGCACTCCCCTGCCGGACTTCTCCACCAGGGTTACGCCCAGTTCCTCCTGCAGGGTCTTCAGCTGCTGCGACACGGCCGATGGCGTGACCTTCATGGCCTCGGCAGTGGCGCCTACCGTCCCGCGGCCGGCGAGTTCGCGCAGAATCTGCAGTCGCTTGAAATCCATGAGGCGAGGCTACACGTTGGGCCGTGTTTGATTTGGGTTCGGGCCTGCTCACTTGGCCCTTGTCTCGCTCCAGAGATGCCCGGCATTGGCCGCCGGGAGGCTGGACAGCCGGCTTCGCCCGGACGTACCGTCAAGCATCGGCAACCATGCCTCATGGGCTGAATACGGACTGAAAGGCTCTGCTATGGACTGGATCGTCTGGCTCGTCGTCATCATCGTGGTGGTCGCTGTCGTCTGGGGGCTGCTGAACCGGAGCAAGAGCCGCCCGGGCGCAGGTTCCGCATCCGCCGCAGGCACCAGCACGGACACTTCTGCCGGCACTTCGTCCAGTACGACGGCGGCGGCCGGTTCTGCAGCGGCGGCCGGTCCGGCGGCAGCCGGCGCCGGTTCGGCGGCAGCCATGGCCGCGCCCGATGCAGCGCAGGCACCTGAGCCGGCCGCGCCAGCCCGGGAGACCGCGGCCGCCCCCAAGGGGCCCGAGTCCCCCGCGGCCACAGCCGCCCCGACGGTCGAGCCGGCCGCCGAGGCGGCTCCGGAAGCGCCAGGTACCTCGGGCAATGCCGAATGGGAGACGCAGTGGTCCGAGACCGCCCCACCGGCGGATACACATGCTCAAGCGGCCCATGTTGATCCTGCCCAGGGCGCACACGTTGCGGCGGCGGAACCTGGTGCGGCCGCGGAACCGGCAGCCGCGGCGGGCCTTCCTGTCCACCATCCCGAATACACCGAGCCCCACGCGCCGACTCTTCCCGGCGCGGAATCGGCAGCCGCGGAACCGGTCGAAGACGACGCTGCTGCCGGCACTGGCACGACGATGCCTGCCGCGGCCGCCCCCGGGACGCAGCCTGAGTCCCTCGCTGAAGCAGAAACGATGCAGACAGCAGCCTCGTCCGCGACAGCGGAGGCCTTCGCCAGCCACACGGCTGAGCCCACCGGCCATCTGGCCACTGAGCAGCCCTACGGCGAGGGGTCTGCTGCTCCGGCGGCCGACGGAAGCGGCCCTGAAGGTTTCACCGTAAAGGGCAATGCCTCGTCGATGGTCTACCACGACGAGACCAGCCCGGCGTATGAAGAAACCCGGGCAGAGGTGTGGTTTGCCTCCGCGGCGCACGCCGAAGCAGCCGGGTTTCGGCCGCCGCGCCGGACGCGGCAGTAGGCGGCCCGGGCCGGCGTCGCGTCCCTTCTCATCCCGTCCCTTGATGCTTCCCCGCTTCTTTGAAAGGCGCTTCTTTGGCAGGCGTTCCTTATTCCGCGCAGCATTCCGCGCAGCGGCCCGGGCCGCTTCCTTGGCCGTTATGTTGCTGCTCTTGGGCGCCTGTACTGCCAGCGGGCCAACCTCGCCCGTGGTTCAGTCAGGAGACGGCACAGCGACCGGCCCAGCAGGCCCAGTGGATACACCGCGTGAGCCCACCGTTGCGGGCCGGATAGACGGGCTGCATCTTCCGTGGTCCACGGTCTACCTGCCCGACGGCACTGCAGTCATCTCCGAGCGCGACACCGCACTGCTCCGGACCATCAAAGGCGGGCAACTGGGTACGCTCGGCAAAGTGCCCGGCGTCGTGCCCGGCGGAGAAGGTGGCCTCCTGGGTCTTGCCCTTTCCCCCAACTTTGCGGCGGACCGGTACCTCTACGCCTACTTCACCGCGGCGGCGGACAACAGAATCGCCCGCATGCGGCTGGAGGAGCGCGGGGGCCGGCTGGAGCTCGGTGCCCTGCAACCAGTTTTCACGGGGATTTCAAAGGCCGGCACGCATAACGGCGGACGGATCCGCTTTGGGCCCGACGGCTTCTTGTATGTGGGAACGGGTGACTCGCAGCGCCGCGAACAGCCACAGGACAGGGCGGCCCTCGGCGGAAAGATCCTCCGCCTCACCGCGGACGGCCGGCCGGCGCCGGGAAACCCGTTCGGCGAGAACCCGGTCTACAGCCTTGGCCACAGGAACGTCCAGGGACTGGCCTGGGACAGCGCGGGCCGGCTGTGGGCCAGCGAATTCGGCCCCGACGTCGACGACGAGCTCAACCTGATCGTGCCCGGCGGCAACTACGGCTGGCCGGATGTGACAGGCGCCCCGCACCGCTCCGGCTTCTTGGACGCCAAAGTGGTGTGGCCGTCGACGGCGGAGTCCTCCCCCAGCGGACTGGAAATTGTCGGCAGCACTGCCTACCTGGGCGCCCTGCGCGGTCAAAGGCTCTGGGTTGTTCCCCTCAGGGGCGAATTCGCCGAAGAACCTGTGAGCTATTTCACGCGACAGTACGGCCGGGTGCGCAACGTTTCACTCGCTCCTGACGGCCGGCTATGGCTCCTTAGCAACAACCAAAACCCTGATTTCGTGCTGTTTTTGGACCTTCACGGCTAGCCACAACCGCCCCGCGCCCTTCGATTTCACACGACAGCCAATCTCGTGTAGAGTTTCATGTCGTTGCGGAGAACAACGCGGGAAATAAAAAGCCCCGATGAACGAAAACAACAGATGCACCTCTAGCTCAACTGGCAGAGCAATTGACTCTTAATCAATGGGTTCCGGGTTCGAGTCCCGGGGGGTGCACCAAGGAAAACCCCGTCTTTACTGGCCTAGCGCCTAGCAGAGGCGGGGTTTTGTTTTGCGCCTATGTCGCCGAAGTGTCACTTTGGGGGTCACTTTGTCAGGCGACCCCTCTCAACGTAACCCGCAGCATTGCCAATACGGCCTGCGTGCAAAATTCTCTGGATCATCGTGGCGACCCACCTATCCACCCCGAGCCGACGAAAAAGACGTGGAGTCCGTATCGGTCCGCTACTGCGGCGGACCCGCCGGCCGGAGCCGGGTCATCCTGGAACCGCGGGATTAACCCGCACCCGCATCAGCATCTGCTGACTGGGACGTTGGATGAGGCGGGGCAAGACACATTCGACGCCATCGCCCGGCTGTACGGGGTCTTGGACCGAGATGAGCCCAGCCCTGGAGTGCGCCGGACCAAGCTCTCCAAGGCACTGCACCTTAAGCGCCCGGGGCTGCTGCCGCTCTACGACAATTACCTATGGCAGTGCTACGGGGAACTCGGGAAGAAAAGGATGGTCAGCGTCAAAGGACGCAGCCACGAAGACTTCATGCTTGCGTGGCGCCCCGAAATCAAGCAGGACCTCCTGGAAGGGATGCAGCACTGGAAAGCCATGGCCGCCATCGCTTCAGGACCGGAAGTAACTCCACTGCGGGTTCTGGACATCGTGGGCTGGCGTCTGGCAGATGAAGCGCGGCGGGGGTGTCAACACTGAATTGCGGCCACGGACCTGCGCAACGTGCAACCCACCTTCCTCGCCCTCTACGCAGCCGTCCTTAAAGGAATCGGCAGGCAAGTCCAGTCCGACAAATGAGACGACGGAAACACCCGCGTTGTGTCCGACCAGTATGCGTGACTCTTCGCGCAGCAACATCGGCTACCCGCGTCCGCAAATCGTCGAGGTCGAACGCTAGGGTTGGAAGGTGGCGACCCTCAACGCAGAAGAAGCACTTATCCCGGCCTTTGCGGAGCAGGCAAGACATCTCCGCTTTCCAAGATTCACGACGACCAACCGGGCAGGATAGGGATGCAGAAGAGTCCGATCATTGTTGGATTCGGCTTCACAGGCTTTCGCAGTTTCTGGGGCCAAGAACCACAACTCGTGGGACCGATGTCCAAGGTCCATTTGGTGGCTGGCTCCAACAACAGCGGCAAGTCAAACATCTTGCGCTTCGCCCATACCTTGCTTTCAGAGCCCCGCCTCGACGGACTTCATGCCTGGTCCGGAGCAGGGAGCTTGGACCAGCCGGTAAGGAAATCTTTCGACGGGAAACTCCGGCTATCGCTGGGGGTCTCTGCAGATCCTACTACCGCCCACGCGCTCCTCGAGCCCTTCGGTATCGACGAAAGATATGACGAGGCCCTGTTCCACGTCCTGACTCGTGCTGCCTTTGAACGTCCTGGCTCATCATTGGCCTGGATAGATTTCGACGTCGACGTCTCGTCGGGTCGGCTGTCCCTCTCCGCTAGCCAATGGGAACGAGCAGCCGGCGAATACCTAACCCGGGATGCTCAGCAAAACGTGGTCCGGATGGACGTGGGTTCGCTGGCCAATGCGTTTCAACGCAATCGTGGAATGATTCAGGTAACAACCCCGCTCATTCAGTTCGCTGACGAACTGAACCTCCCTCAGTACTTGCCACAGGTAGAACTTATTGATGCGCTGCGTCAGGTACGTGACGCTAGCTCTGAAACTTCCACTCACAGCGGGGATGGACTCGTCATCAAACTAGCGGAGCTCCAGAACCCGCCGAATCAGGACGAGGCTAAACTCAAGAAATTCGAAGAGATCAACACCTTCGTACGCTCCGTGCTGGAGGACAGCTCCGCACAAATCCACATACCCTTCACGCACGATGACATCCTGGTGCGCAGTGAGGGGAGGGTGCTTCCTCTCGCTCATTTGGGGACCGGCATACACGAGGTAATTATTTTGGCCGCCGCGGCCACCGTCCTCGAAAACCGGCTCGTGTGTATAGAAGAGCCAGAGGTCCACCTCCACCCGGTCCTCCAGCGCCGGCTGCTCAGATACCTGAACACGTACACGTCTAACCGCTATCTGATCGCTACACACTCTGCACACATGCTGGACACTAACCTTGCCTCCATCTCGCACGTCTCGCTAGAAGCCAACGGCACCGTGGTCGCTCCCGCCTTGAAGCCGAGCGATCTCTCTCGCCTCAGTGCCGAGCTCGGCTACCGAGCCTCCGACATTGTGCAGTCCAACTGCGTGATATGGGTGGAAGGCCCCTCCGATCGCATTTATATCCGCCATTGGATCAAGCTAATCGACAGTCATCTCATCGAGGGCGTCCACTACACCATCATGTTCTATGGCGGGTCCGTCCTGAGTCATCTCTCGGCAGACGACCCCGAAGTTGACGTCGACGAGTTCATCTCTCTGCGAAGGCTCAACCGGAACATGGTTGTGGTCATGGATTCAGACCTCACCTCGGCCAGCGGCTCCTTGAGCCCCGCAAAGGCCCGAATCATAAGCCAGCTGGAAAAAGACGCGGACAGCCACACGTGGGTCACGGCCGGATACACCATAGAGAACTACGTCCCCCTAACAGTTCTCCAACATGCAATCAAGGAAAAGTACCCCAACGCTGACTACATGTGGTCTGGTCACCAATTTGCGAACCCTCTTCACGAGAACAACCACACGGGTACGCCGCAAAAACTCGCAAAAGCAGCGGTGGCCAGTGCAGTCGTCGATAATTGGGGGCAAAGTGTGGCATGGCCCTACGACTTGGAAGTTGCGGTTCGGGCACTCACTACTTTCGTGCGTCGAGCTAACCACCTGGACTCGTAAGAGAAGCAACGGTGCGGAGCCACTGAGATGCTGGTTCCGGTAGCGGTGCCTCAACCCGAATCTGAGGACCTGCCAGTCACAGATGAGCGACAGCCGGTCGGAATGGCTGGCCGAGACTCTTGACTGGGTCGAACGGCGTCTACGCTGATCGACGCCGCCGCCCACATATGATGCATAGGGATTGAGTGACGGGTAAACCGACACCGTGCACAGCCGACGGAGTCGGAGATATGAGGATCAAGACGTGGCCGGAAACAACAACGCGTAGAAAAGACGTAGAAAAGTCAAGGCGAAGAAGTCCGCCGCATCAACGTTTCCGCCACTGAGCGGCAGAAAAGTTTTCGCTTGAAGGGCGAATCGATGGCAAGCTCTCGGTGTGCTAAGTGACGTCCACATGTGGTCACGGTAAAAGGACTCAAATCGATACTTGGCTGTTGGGCCGAAGACGTTAGCCGATGCCCTGTCCAGAATTGGTCCCAAGGCTCCGAAGACAATCTTTTGCAGGAATCGTTGTTGCGGGGCAGGCAGATCGAGTGGGTACTGGACGATCTTCTCTAGGTAGTCCTCCGCTGCCGGCCGGTCGGTTCCCAATGCAATGCGTAGAGTGCTGATCGTGGAGTACCTATCGTAAGCAAGCAGATAGTTGACGCGTGGGAAGCGACCGAGCAGCCTCACTGTTTTCATAAGAAGCAGAAGCTCCTTGGGCTGCAGTCTGTCTACGTCGTCAACCACCACGAGGATTTTGACGCTTGCTTGCTGTATGGCTGTCGCAAGATCGTCGAACGCTGAATCCCAGGACTTGCTCGGCAGAAACTCCTTGACTGTTTCCGAGACTGCTGTACCCACCATCGGTATTGCTTTCAGGGCGGGAGCCCCCCGCCTTAGCACTACAACGGCCACGGCAAACTACCCGGAAACAACCCAAGGACGGCAGCCAAGAAACGTCGAAGACGTAGTCGCAGGCCAGGGCATCCGGAGTTCTGGCTCGAGGCACTGGACCCAACAGCCGGCCGCGCCAGCGGACGCCCCAAAGGATTCTCCGTGGTCCCGGAGGTGCCCGCCCGACTCGTGAACTGGCCATGGCAGGATGAGATCCATTATGGACAGACGGTTGCGGCGCGCTCCTGACGCCGAATGGGTGCTGATGTACCGGCTAGGGCTGAGCCGGCAACGCATCGCTGCCCTCGTGCGCGCCGAGCCTTGCACGGTCGGATACCACCTGGTCATCGCCCGCCGCCAGGACCCCGGGCTCGAGGCCGAACACCACGCCGCCGCTGACGCCGCACCCGGTCCCTACCTTTCCCCCACGGATCTCGCCTGCATGGACGAGCTCATCACCTGCGTCAAGGCCGAAGGCCGGCTCCCCCGCGACCGCTCCGGGCAACGGAGCGAAAGGAAGATGGCGCGGTGGCTGTCCGTTCGCCGGCGCGAAGCGGCCGAGGGGACCCTGGACCCGGCCTACAGTGACGGTCTGGCCCAGGTGCCGGGGTGGCAGGAAAATCGCAGGGAATCCGCGGACGAAGCCCGCTGGCACCGCGGCCTCGACCAGCTCGCGGCCTACCGCGAGGAAGGCCACGACTGGCCCCGCCACCACGCCTATGACTCAGAGAGCGAACACACACTCGGCGTCTGGCTCCACACCCAGCGTTACACACTCCGCCGAGGCGAACTCGATCCCGTCAAAGTGAAGCTCCTGGACGATGCTGTCAATGGGTGGCGGATCAGGAGGACCCGGGGACGCCGTCCACACCGGTGACCGGGTACAGACCGTTGTTACACCGAGTCGGAGTCTGGTTGCTGGCGCCCCTCATAACGGCGCGATGTATACGACCCGAATTTTGAATCCCCAGTTCTTGAAGATGGTCCGCACAATGTCTGCTGCCTCCCGACTTGCCATCCGCCACTCGATGGCAGCCCCGCTCGGAGCCGCTGCGGCAAGCTGCCGCTGGGCGCGGCCGACGACCTCGTCGGCTGCGGATAGGTACCCTTTGTTGAGCATGTTCATCATGCGCCCACCCGGCATCCAGTTTTTGGCCTCCAATAGGGTCCTGCTCTCATTGACATACCCGTCGAACTGGACGCCGTTGACCGAGTACCCCATCCCACGCGGCGAGTTACAGGCCGTGGTTTGATAGTTCATGTCGGCCGTCCGCATGTTGGTGCCACCCTCGAAGTCGGGACGCCACTCGCCCGGACCACGATCAACCCGCCGTTGAAGGCCCGAGCGCGCCGAGGTTACCTTCGAGATCGAAAAGCTGGACTGGTAGACCGAAAGCAACACGTTCGCTACCTGCCGGAAGGACTCGACGATGAACTCGGCGTTTTGTCGCTCGAGTTCGGCGATCGCAGCATCCTTCGCTGCGTGCAGCCGCGGCGTGGTGCCCCTCGACAAATGAGGCGGGTATGTCAGGCTGCCAGGGCCGTAGGTCGATGGTTCCTTTTGAGGTTCGGTGTCACTTGAAATGTCATCAGCGTAGATGAGGAGCTGCCGCGGTGGGATGAGGTCGAATCCGAGTTGGAGCTGCAGATTGGTGAGGTTCGCGCGCCTGCGCTCCTCATCGACGGTAAACGAATTCGGATGCAAGACGCAGCTGTTGAAGGCGTCAACGTAAACTTCCTTCGACGGTCGCGCGAAGCTCTCGAGTGCGCGAAGCACACCTGACTGACCCGGTACATCGGAGTCCTGCGAAGCCTTCACGAATGCGATGAGGATCGCATTGAGTACCCCCGGCTGCGTTGCCCAAAGTTCATCGAGCACGTCGTAGAGATCTACCTCACTGAGGAGGCATAGCTCTGCGAGGGCCAAATCGAAGACCCGATCGTGCTCCTGCTGGACGAGCTTGGCGATCAGGCTCGTCAGATCATTGCTGCCAGACGGCCGGATGCCACGCTGCGCCCAAAGCATGAGCGGTTCGACGAAGTTGAGTGAGAAGGGATCGGGGCCGTCTAGCGCGATTGAGAACCGCAGACCCGTCTTCACCTGACGCGATTCGAAAACCCAGAGTTTCGACCGACGGTCCACTTTAAGCCAGTACAAACCGGGTAATAGATCAGTGACGATGTCACCCCGGTATGGCGGTCCGTCTGCAGTGAATAGGGCCACGCGTTCGCTGTCAAGATTCACGATTATCCTGGTCACGGTCGTGCGCGGTCGATCACGATCACTGGCCGGACGTCGGCGCGGAACGGCATTTGGATGTGGCGGTGCCTGCCGCTCCGCAGTACGATCGGGGTCCGGCATGACTGGACGGGATGGAGCCTTCGGCTCAACGGGCTTTACGACCGGCGCAGTCGTATCGATTGTCGGGCGGGTGATCGGCGGTATGCCGTCGATGGGCTCGATTCCAAGTAGCTTCTCGTCACCCATCCGAACCCGGCCTATCTGTCACTCGGGGAATGGTGCGATGAAAAATCACATACGACGCCACACTGTGATGGATTGCTGGTTTCTGACCCTAGCCCGCATGGAAGCTTGAACTCGATGTTCGCTATGATCCGGTGCGTTGGGTGCGAATCATTGAGCGTCAGAGTCGCAGAGTGACCCTGGAGCCCCTTCTGGAGATCTTGTGTATGTTGGGGTACGAGTCGCGGCTTGGCTGGATTACTCATCATCGGGACAGACTATGTTTCCCATGACCGTCAGGCTTCAAAGAGAGTCGTGGGTTCGTATTCCACGGCAGCAATCTGATCCGTGGGCAAGATCGTTATCCATTGCGTATAGGGCTCATTGGCCGGAATCCCGGCGTCGAACCCACCGGCGAGGTGATCGAATCCACGCTCAAAGACCTTGTCCGCCTGCAGGGTGTTTTCAATGTCGGTGTTTACTAATTCGAGCCGTTGGGCGATTTTCTCTAGAACATTGCCGATGGTGGCTTCGTTTCCTTCTGCTTCCAGCTCAGCTACGAGCAGTCTGTCTTCAGCATTGGTGGGAGTGTAGTGGGCATCCCAGCCGTCATTGTCGTGGCCCTCGATGGCGCGCAGCCAGTTCAAAGCAGCTTTCTCCCGGCCGGCCCGGATGGGGATGACGGCTTTGACCCAAGGCGCGTTCAGAAATGCGTTGCGCAGGTTGTCCCCGTCCAGCTGGAGCAGCCAGCCCAAGGAGCTGCCCAGCCTAGCAACAGTTGATTCTTCGGTGATCTTGTAGTTGTCGTCGCGTTTTTCCACCTGCCCCCACTTTACGAGGTCGGCATCGGTAAGGGCAAAAGTGGTGTCTCCCGTATTGGCGCTTTTGTGCCTGCGCGGCATCCACCATTCGGGGGCGACAAAATAGAGCATGGCATCGACATCAAAAATGGCGCGGATAATCTCTGAGCGGACATGGCTTAGCCGAGAATTGTTGCCGTCTTTGGGGCTTTTTTTGGCGATGGCCCAGGTGTCCAGCATCAGTCGTTCGACTAATGAACGATAGATGACTGTACGTTCTTCCTCCCTCAGGTCCCAGGAAGGGCGGGGCTTGATATTGCTTTCGTCCTTGATACGCTTGCGCACACTCTCCATATAGCTCTTCTCAAGCAGCCGCTGCTTTTCCGCATCATATTGTTCCTCGGCCTTCTTCTTGCGCGCTTCATACTCTGCGAATGCTCCCAAGTTGGGAGAAAAAACAAGCTCAACATCCAAAAGCATCTGATTAGAGCCACCGAAATTCACCGACTCCAGAACGAGGTTAAATGCCCCAGAAACATTGTCGCTGATCGTGACGGGCTCCCGAATGGCCGCCCGTTTGCCGCCTTGCGGCCCGAGCACCCGGACCTCGGACAGGAAGTAGTTTCCTTGCGGTGGGGCGAAAGTGTAGGGGAATGGGCCCATGACGATCTCCGCATCGGCCGCATCCTCATCGTTGGTGTTCGTGCGGTTGCCGTGGTGCTTGCCGTCGAAGGCCTCTATTTCGCGGGTATTGCCATAATCGGCTCCCGGCCCGTTGTCGTCGTTAGTTCGCATGCCGATGAACGGGATCGGCGGCGAAACGGTCTTGGTGATGAGTGCCGGCGGCGGTTCGACTTCCAACTGTTTCAGACTCGCTAAGTCCGGGGATTGTGTAAAATGTACCATTTCTGAAAGTCCCAAGCCGCCGCCGGCATCGTCGACGAAAACTTGCCAGCACAGCCGCTCGCCCAAACCCTGCATCTGGACACCAACCCGGCGCATCTTGCGGCGCAGCTCGTAGTTGAAGAGTTTTGGGGTGGGGTTCTGAAGTACGTAGCGGCGACTGCGGGTATCGGTAGTTTCAGTGACGGTTTTAAAAACTGATTTATAGCTGTTCTTAATTTCCGTGGAAAGCTTTTCAGACTGCTCGCGGGTGTTCTTTAGCGTGTTTTCCCGCGCGTCCTTGCGTGCGGATTCGAGCCCGAGGCTCGCTGACGCGGTGCCTTGGACAACTCCGAAATTTCCGCTGCTGCTGGCGGATACACCGAGTTTAGTGCTGCTGCTGTTCTCGGCTTTGATGGCGTCGCTCAGTTCGTCCTTGACTGCGGAGCTGGACTCCGTCCTGGTCGTCATGTCCTGGGCGGTTTCCTCTGTGCGTTCCACAATCGCCTTGCGGGTGCTTACCTCGATAAGCTCGATAGAGGTGCCCGGGGCCAGCCAGATGTGTTCGACAGGCTCTCCCAGGAATGTTCCCAAGTCGAAGAAATACTGTCGGAACAGATGCATGAAGCCCACCGGAGACAAAACACCGCTTCTATCCAAAGGATCTATAGTGGCCAGCGGGTCGGTGGAACGGAACATCTCGGTCAGCGGAGGCGCCTCAGTCACCGCAAAGATCTGCTTCATATTGTCGGTCGTCATGCCAGCTTCATTGGAAGCGTTCCAAAGCAGAAAGGTGGCGATCTGCGATTCATACTGCATTAGCTCCAAATGCCGCGCCTGGGCTCCGATAGTCATTGCCTCCGTGATGATTCCGCCGGGAGACTTGGCTTGAAGTTCAGCGAACAGTTTCGTCCGGTGAATGTCATTGGCTTTTCGCAGCGCGCCGTTCTCGGGATCCATGAAATCATTGAAGTCGACAACCTCAACCCATTCGTTGTCCACCGGAAGCCGCCCGTCATGCGACTCCACGAATGCCTGTACTTTCCTTTGCACGTCCCGAAGAACTTCGCTGTTCAAATCTTTCAGCAGCAGGACCTTAAAAGGAGATTTTCCTACGCCAGGCTCCAGTGGGGTTGCGAGAAATTCGCGGGGATCGTTGTAACCCACAGTCGTGGGACCCGGCAGGATACGTCCGTCGAGGATACGTTCCACCGGCGGATCAATTAGGGATCCGCCCCGGAGTATCCAGTCCTTTGTTAGTTTCGACTCCCAGCCAAGGATGGGCTGGTAAACACCGTGATGCTCGCTCGCATAGGGAGTGATGCCCTTATACCGCTCTATGTCCTTTAACAGATCAAACATTTCTAGTCCCCAAGGCAATCTCACGTGAAAGCGAGCATCGCGGGCTTGGGTATCGGGTTGAAGAGAGTGATGCCCACGCCGACCGAAAGCTTATGTGCCCTAGCTAGGACACAAACTGCGGTTCGTTTCATATGATGCTGGCCAAATGAAAGCGAGTCATCAGGTTCATGGCTCTGGAGCAACCGCGTAGGGCCGCGGTGCCGTAGAGGCCGGCGCGGAAAGGGGTGCATGTCTGCACTAACTTCCGCACCAGGGGTGCCGAACGCGCCTACATGGGCGTTCATGTAGCACCATCGTGGCATTCCGTCCGTTTCAAGGGAAGAGCGAGAGCTAGTCGACTCCCCAAGCCCCGGGACGAGCCTGGTGCTTGTTGATGGCGACGGGGTGAGCCTCTTCGTCCCCTTTGACTGCGCCGCACCCGGGCGGTTTGGGTCATGTCCGCTTAGCCACCAACGTCAATGCATCGGTGAGCCGCCTGGCGGCAGGAGAGTGTACTGGTAACTCGCTGAGTAGCTCAGTGCCGAAGGCGTCCGAAAGATTGCGTGCTTGACAGCCGGTGTCACTGCGTGCCATACGGCAGCCCTTGCCACGGTGATGCCCGTCTCACGAAATCCCTATGCGGGACTCCGTGCCACGGGTGGCGTCTTCGCGAATTGCTCGGGAATCAGACATCCGTTCCGGTACCGTCTAATAGGTTTGTAGGCACGTCATTTAGGCAGGGATTTTGGCACAGGTAGAACTTGAACACGGCGGGATGCACGGCGAACCGCAGTTCACGAAGATTGGCTCCCGAGTGCAGTGCCTGGTCTACTACAGAACGATTGACGGTGAACGTCGCAGGATGAAAGCCTCCGGCCGATCGAAGGTGGAGTCGTTTGAAAATTTGTCGGCGAAGTTTGAGGACTACCGGAGGGCCAGTCCCGACGCGCTTGTCACAGGGGACACCACCATTGCCGAGCTCTCGAAACTTTGGCTGGCATCCCTCAGACACAAAGCACCAGACACAATCACTGCCTACACCAACCGTTGTCGGATCAGCATTGTCCCGTACATCGGAAACAAACCCATCCGGCTGGCTACCAGGGGTTATCTGGAAACCATTTGCGGAAGATTGCTGAGGGAGGAATCACGACCGTCACCTCGAAGAGCGGACGGACGCGTGACGTTGTAACCGGCGGTCTGACTGCAGAGAAGACTGCACGCGTCGTCCTGAAGCTGATGTTCGACTTCGCCTTGTCGTATCGGGCTCTCCCGGACGGAGTAAACCCTGTTGCCAAGGACGGTTCGGCTAAAGAAAGGCAGGCCCTCAGAGCTCCGGCTCGGGGTCTCTCCCGTTCCGAGTACGTGGAGATGCGGCGAAGGATTAAGGCCTGGCAGGACGCCCAACAGTTTGGACCGCCGCGTGGAAAGCACCTCGTGGATGCCGTCGACGTACTTCTAGGAACGGGCGTTCGCACCGGGGAGCTACTGGCTATGCGCTGGAATCACCTTTGGCTCGAGGACGAAATTCCCTTCTTTATGGTGACGCACACAGTAACGTCCAAGGGTGTCCAGGACTACACCAAAGGGAACACCGCACAACTTAAGCACGCCAGGCCCATCGCTCTTCCGGGCTATGTCGTCAGCGTGCTGTCACAGCGAAAAGAAGCAGCTGGCCGGAAAGGGCAAGGTTTCGTCTTCCCAAACGCAAAGGGGGGCCATTTCACTACATCCAACTTTCGACGTTCGTGGAATGATGCCCGCTCATTCGACGCTCAGAATGGCGACGACTTTGCCTGGATCAGCCCTAAATAGATGAGGAAAAGCGCCGCCACACTGGTGGCCAAAACGTCGGGTCTCCAAGCTGCGGCAGATCAATTGCGGCACTCGTCACCGCAGATAACGGAAGAGTTCTACATCGAGCAACTTCTTCAGATGGTCGATAACCGCACTGCCTTCGACGGGATCTTTGATGCTGAGTCCGAGATACCCTGAGGGTCACTTTGAGGGTCACTTTGATCCGTACTTGGCGCATTTCACTGCGGCTCCTTGCGGTTCACCTCTCACGCTTCGCTACCACTTTCGCCGAGAAATGAAAGAAAGTACCGCCCTCGCCTTTGCACCGAAGACATTCGAAGTGTTAACAATGGGTTCCGGGTTCGAGTCCCGGGGGGTGCACCACAGAGAAACCCCGTCTTCACTGGCTTCGGCCATGAGGCGGGGTTTCTTTTTGCCATCATCCTTCCGAGGGGATATTTATGGGCTCTTTATTCTGGCCAGCCCTCCGGCGACGGAAGCCCAAGGAGCCGCTTGCCAGCCTCGATTCGGCCCTGAATACAGTCGGTACCTCATGGGCATCATGGCATGCGCAGGCCCTCAATGGCGGTGGCGTCGCTTTCGCGGAAGGTGATCAGGATCTTCATGGCCCTTTATGTGTTAGGCGGCCCCCCGGTCAGACCCCTGGGCGGCACACCCCTTGGCCGAGGATGGCCAGGCCGTTGAGGTCCCCGGCCTGGTAGGTGGTCACGCCGACGGTGTCGGACGGGTTCATCAGCTGGGTCGGGTCCTGGACGTGATCAAGCCCCACGACATGGCCGAGTTCGTGTTCGATGGTGCCGCGAACCTGTGCCGGGCCTTCCAGTTCGAGCAGGGACTGCAGGCCGGGGGCGTTCAGTGTCAGATGGCCGCTGACGTAGGTGTAGTCGGTGTCCCCGATACTGACAGCCTCGCTGCCGCCCACACCCAGGATGGTGTCCTCGTCCTCGAGGTCAGTGAAGCGGGGATCCTCGGCGGTGGTTTCCCAGGCGATGAGCACCGGCGCCCACCGGTCCCCGTACCGGGCCGGCTGGTAGGACTCGCGCTGCTCTGACGGTGCCTCCGTGGTGGCCCCGTCGTTGATGAATACCAACCCGGTCGAGCGGGAGACTGCGGCGATGGCCTGTTGGATGAGTTCCGGTCCGGCGGTGGGCTGGTTGGCGGAGCGGGTGACGTAGTGGATGGGCCGGCACGGGTCGTACTTGACCGGTTGTCCGTCATCGCCGGTGTCCATGAAGGCGTAGTCGGCGGACGTGGCGGGCACCGGTGCAGGCTGGCCGAGCGGGGCGTCATGCTCTTCGCGGCCCGGGGTCGGGTAGTCGGTGAGGGGTTCGGATCCGGCAGCGTCCGCGGGTCCCCGACCCCTGGTGGGGTCTGTGCCGGTGTGGTAAATCAGGCCGGGCTCGCTGGTGGCGGGGGTTGTCGCGGGGCCACCAAGGAACGCCGACGGTTTCAGGTAACCGTGCAGGTAGAGGTTGAAGCTGAACAGGAGCGAGCCGGCGGTCAGGATGGCGGCGACCTTGAACAGGCGGAGCGGCCACGGAGCGCGGCGCGGACGGAAGTCCCACACGTCCGAGGACGTGATCTGGTTGGCGTTCCAGCCGGGAGGCGGCGGGGCGGCGTTGTGCCAGTCCTCAGCCATGCCGGGGCGCCGGATGTTTCTTTAAGCTTCCAAGGCGGAATCCGCTGCGGATCGCCCTGCTCCCCCGACTCACTCATCTGCGCCTATTCCCCCATCTCGTCGGCTCCGGTGTCAGCGTAAGGGAATCCGAGACGGCGCACCACGTCCAGGGCGGCTTTCACCCCGGCCTCGTTGATATCGGCGGCGTATTCGCGGTGGATCCGTTGCGCCGGGTCCCTGCGGTGATCGCCATGGAGCACCGAAACACGCCGCGGGACCCGCTTTGTCCCCGGCCACAGTCCGGGCCGCGGCTTAGGCTGGTCGCATGCCACCGACACCGCCGCCTGCCCCGCTTGCCCCCGTGCCCTTGGAGTGGTGGCAGAACGTGGCTCTGTTCAGTCCTGCAGCGGTGCTCCTGGCCGCTCTCGTCGCGGCGCTGATCAACTGGCGGATCCTCAAGCAGCGCACCAGGGCGGACAACAACGCCCTGGAGCAGAGGCGCGAAGCCGACCGGAACGCCCTCGACCAGAAGACAGCAGCCGACAGCCGGGCCGAATGGTGGCGGCGCGCCCAATGGGCGCTGGAACGAGCCCTCTCTGAAGACGAAGCCACGAAAGCTCTCGGCCTTGCCACCCTTGAAGTGCTGGCTCACAGCGAGCTAGCCAGGAAGGAAGAGCTGGAACTGTTCGACATCGCCTGGAAGACCGTCAACGGCAGCCCGGAAGCAGACGACGCAGGGGACCAGGGAAGCCAGTCGGACCGGACAGTCCGCATCGTGTTCCCTCGATTTGACGAGTCGGACGTGGAGATGGAGGCAGGAAGTTCCGTTACCGAGGAAGACATCCTGGAGCTGGGCGAATACCTGCGCCACCATGCGGTGCTGCAGACCCCTGATGCCGTGGACTCCGGCGACAACATGGGCGACAATGAAGGCACAGACCCCCGAGCGCAGGAGGAGGACAGACGATGAGCACGAGCACATCGGAGCATAAGAACGACCATGCACCCCGCCGCGTCTCCGTAAAGGTTTCCAGCACGACTGCTTCCCAGCACCGGGTTCAGGTTGCCGCCGCCAGGCTGCGCGTCACCCTCGATGAGCGCCTTGGACGGCCGACGCCGGCCCAGACTAAGGCCCTTGCCCGGGAAGAGCTCTAGCCGCCGCCTAGCCCTTGTCGGCCGCCAGGTCACGCACAGAAGCGGGGGTCGCGGCCTCCATAGCTTCCAGGTCCTCGATCGTGGACAGCACCCTCTCAAAGGCCGCCTGAGCTGCCGCTTCGGTTATCTGGTGCCTGGCCTTCAACGCTTCGATGTCGCTGTCCAGCATGCCCAGCGTCGCCGGGAGCGGTTCCGGGGCGGGATGGACAAGAAAGGCGCCGAGCGCTGACAGAGCGGCAAAGACCTTTGCCTCTGCGCCCGCCGGGAGTGCGGGGCCCGCCAGCAGCCGCTGCCGGACCGTCTCGATCCTTCCCAGCAGCAACGACAACCGTTCCTGGTCCTCGGCCGGAAGATCGCCGCAGTAGAGGATCTTGTCGCCGTACGACGTGGCGAGTTCCTTCGCTTTCTTCGGCGCCCGCGGCTTCGTCCGCGGTCAGGCCGACGTTCAGGTACGCGGCGGCGACAGTGTTCCTGACCGTCGCGCCGGGATTGATTGCCGCGTACACGATCACCGGCGGCAGTGAGGTCGCCGGGAATGCCTTCGATGCCATGTGAGCCCTTTATGGTCGGTCCTTCGGGGCTCTGCGAAAAGACATCCACGCCCCCAACGTGTGCTGCTGGGGCGAGTCTAGCGACAGGATTGCGCGGCAGGAACCACTTGCCATTCGGTGAACGGACCGTAGACTCGGCGCATGTCTGGTTCTGGGGGAACGAACACAGTTCGCTGCGGTGCGACACTCATTGTCGGCATACTGCTGGCCGGCGGCATGGGCGGCTGTGCCTATGAGGATGACGGCGGTACGCAGCCGACGGCGACCGGGCAAAGCCACCGACCCACGCCTACCGTCGCTGCGAAAGAGCGGGGAATTCTGGACGTGGAAGCGAGCAACTACGACGAACTGCACAGGCGCCTGGCAAAGGCACCAGGATCACTGCTCCTTGCCGACGCCGGCCCGGCCGACGGGCCAGGGGGCGGCTTCAGTAAAGTCGCGACAGTGATGACTGCTGGTCCATACACTGTCACCGCGGCGTGTGTGGGCATCCCCCATGCCCAGATCTACCTCTCCCAAGATACGAAGGCCGGAACGGAGCACATGGTGTTCGAGGTCGATTGCTCGGGAGCCCAGACGCAGGTCGTCCAACTGCAGAAGGGATACGTCAGTGCCCAAGTGACCCGTCAAGACCCAACCGGCCCCTGGACTGGGGCGGTCGCCGGAATCAAAATCACCGCCCGGTGAGGCCGACGAGCACGCCTCCGCAGCGCCATCACCGAGTGCCTCAACCCCCACGACCAGCTCGTCGCAGCGACGTGAGCCTATGGGTAGTTCAGGCCAAGCAGCATCGTTTTGAGCGGCCCGCGGGACGGAGTTTCTTTGGCGAAAAGGAGCCTCACCGGGTCCGGGTTCCCGGCATACCGGCGGCGTAACCCTACGATGGTGAGGATGAACTCCATCCGGAAGGCCTGCTACACATCAGCCTTGGCCCTGATGCTCGTGGCGTCGCCTCTCGTCCTGGCGTTGCCCGCAATGGCCGATCCTTGCGGGCCAGCCGGCCTCCTCCCGGCGAAATTCTGTCCGCCACGGCCGACGCCGGGCCCGCCGTCCGCCTCCCCGACGCCCAGTCCGACTGTCCCGGGCAACTCCGCGCCGCCACCATCAGGGGCGGCGCATCCACCAGCGCACTCCCGAAGGCCGTCGCCAACGCCGTCCCAGGGGCAGCCCTCCCAGCCCTCCCAGGTCCCGGCACCCTCGACGACGGCCCACGTTGCAACAGCGGACCAAGACGACGCGACTCCACCGGCCACGGCGTCTGTTCCGGCTACTGGCACGACGGGGACCTCCGCACCTCGAGCGCCCGATGCGGGCCAGGGACCAGCGGGGCGCCTGCCTGGCGCCGCGGCCGGCGAAGGTGCTTCAGGGCAGGACGGGCAGCTCGGCGTCGCCGGATCCCTGCTGGCGCTAAGTGGCCTCCTCATTGGGCTCTCCGCGGCAATTGGCCTTCGCCGGCCTGCCCAACCGTGAAACGGCCGCCGAACCGTCACATTTCAGCTGTCGCGCTTCAATGTGGGGGTTCAGCGGCCGCCAGAGTCGCGTCGTGTCCCTAGACCTTCTCGCGGGGCCGGTCAACGACCGTTTCCGGCACTTCGACTGTGAATTCCTTGCTGCGGCGCGGGAAGCCCCAGAACCTGCCTTCCTTTGCCTCCACCCGGGGCTCCGGGCGTTCCTCAGTTTCCTGCGCGGCATCCTTCCGGGTATCCCGCCGGAAATCCCTGTTGTACTGATAGCACATCACTGACCTCCTTCATGGTGATTGCCCTTTAATCGTCCCCCCGAAGCGGGGGCGCGTCGAGCCCCCATGTGCTCGCCCCATGTACTCTCTGTCTTGGAACCAGAGAATGCATTGAACCGCACTCGCCACGCCGCGCCCGCGCCACACCCCGCAAAGGATGTACAGCCATGACCGTACCGCCCAACGCTTCAGCCCCTGGCCCTGGCTGGTATCCCGACCCTGCCGGTTCGGGCCGGTTTCAGTGGTGGAATGGTTCGGCATGGACCGGACAGTTCAGCTCACCCCAGTTCCAGGCGGCTCCGGCCCAACACCCGGTGGCACCGCGCAGGCGCATCAGTGACCGGACACCGGTCTACAACCCGTACATCTGGACGATTGTGGCTCTGCCGCTGGTGTCGCTCATCCTGCTCATGTTCTGGAACCCGGTGCTCCGGCTGCGCACCGTGGGCACGCGACAGGTCCAGACAATTGATCCGGCGTCGATCTTCACGGCGCCTTACTTTCTATTGGTGGCCATCAGCTTCGTGATCTACGGCGTGTCCGCACTCCTGGCGTACTTGGACTGGGACCGGCTGCGCAAGGACGGCGTGGTCCGGCCGTTCCACTGGGCGTGGGTGTTCCTCAACGTGGCGCTCTACGTGATTGGCCGCTCCGTGATTGTCCACGAGGTGGCCCCGCGGCGGGGGCTCGCCCCGGTGTGGGCCACTATCGGCGTCACCCTGCTCACGGTAGTGCTCACCGGCCTCAAGATGTCCGCCATGGTGGCCACTCTGGCGAACCAGGCCGCGACGATATAAGGCCAGGTTGGTCTGAGGCGAAGTGCGGCCCCGGTGGCGCCGACGAGTTCAGCGCCACCGGCTATATCAGCTCAGCGGGGCCGTCCCGGCGGCGACGCCCGGCGCCGCGGCGACGCCCGGCTCAGCGCCCGTGACGATGGCCTTGACCTCCGGGGACGTTGACTTGGTTGCCAGCACCCTGACCACAGCCTGGAGCTCTTGGCGCAGCAGGTCCGGGTCAATGGGCGTCGCGGCGAGCACGGAGCGTTCCATGTCGGCGGCCGCCGCGACGGCCTGGCGCCCTTGGTCAGTTAGAGACACCACATGGCTGCGCCGGTCGGAGGTGCTGCGCTGCCGCGAAATGTGGCCGTGCGCTTCCAGCCGGCTCAGTGTCTTGCCCATGGTCTGAGCCTGCACCCGGACGAGCTGGGCCAATTGGGCTTGTGTCATAGGCCCATTCGCCGAGAGCACCTCCATTGCGATCACCCCGGCATGGGTCAGGCCAATGGCCCCCAATTTTTCGTTCCAGGAGTGTTCTACAAGACGTGCTGCCGTGGACAATAGGCGGCCCGTGGGCCAGCGATCCATATCAGGCATACCCAAGAGTATAGCGATCAGCGGATTCGTCCGACGCCGATCGCGTCAGTACGCTGGATAATCACCCCACTTCACGCCACACCTCACCCAGGAGACACACGTGTCTGAGCGACTCACCGCCGGTGCCACAGCACCGGAGTTCACCCTCAAGAACGCCGAAGGACAGGACGTCAGCCTGCGCGATTTCCGGGGCCGGAACACCGTGATCTACTTCTACCCGGCCGCCTCCACACCCGGATGCACCAAGCAGGCCTGCGATTTCCGGGACTCCCTCGGCGCGCTTCAGGCCGCAGGTTATGACGTGGTGGGAATCTCACCCGACCCTGTCAGCAAGCTTGCGGCGTTCGCGGCCGCCGAAGGGCTGACCTTCCCGCTCCTCTCCGACGAGGACCACTCCGTCGCCGAGGCCTACGCGGCCTGGGGCGAAAAGAAAAACTACGGCAAGACCTACCAAGGCCTCATCCGCTCCACCATCGTTGTCGACGCCGACGGCCAGGTTGCCGTCGCGCAGTACAACGTCCGGGCCACCGGGCATGTCGCCAAACTTCGCCGGGACCTGAAACTCGACGCCTGATAGGTACAATGGAGCCTGGCGTCCGCCGCCGGGGTTCTTTCCCGGGACGACGACGGCGCCGCGCGCGAGTGGTGGAATTGGCAGACACGCAGGATTTAGGTTCCTGTGCCTTCGGGCGTGGGGGTTCAAGTCCCCCCTTGCGCACAGAGAGAACCCCGGTCTTCGGACCGGGGTTCTCGTCGTTTCCAGCAGCTTTCAGCGGACTTTCCGTGTTTTCCCCGTGGGCCTGAAGAGGTCAAAAAGAATTTCACGTCCGCACCCATCCGGTTCCTCCGAACAGCCGAATACCCATTGAGACACCAACCAAGGGTCGGTGCCCAACAGTCGGGAAAGGCCGCAGCGGCAAAGTTCGCCGCAGGCAACCATCGGCACAACAAAGGAGAAACCGAAATGCAGAACATCAAGCGCACCACGTTCGCCGTTGCAGGTATCGCAGCTGCCGCCATGCTCAGCCTCACTGCCTGCGGCGGATCCAGCACCACCGCCTCGTCGGCCCCCGCCTCCTCGGCACCCTCGGCACCCAGCATGGCGCCGTCCCCGTCCATGAGCGCCTCCGCCGCAGCCATGGATCCGGCAGCCAACCTTGTCGGCTCCGGCTGCGCAGCCTACGCCGCCAAGGTTCCGAGCGGTGCCGGCTCCGTCTCGGGCATGGCACTTGACCCGGTAGCCACCGCGGCGTCCAACAACCCGATTCTCACCACCTTGACCGCCGCTGTTTCCGGCAAGCTCAACCCCAAGGTCAATCTGGTGGACACGCTCAACGGCAGCGAATTTACCGTCTTCGCCCCGACCGATGACGCCTTCAAGAAGATCGCCCCGGCTACGATCAATGCCCTGAAGACGGACGATGCCACGCTGAGCAAGATCCTGACCTACCACGTCGTCCCCGGCAAGATCACCCCGGACCAGATCGTCGGCACCCACAAGACGGTTGAAGGCGGTTCGGTGACGGTCACCGGCACCAAGGATGCCCTCAAGGTTGACGGCGCCAACGTTGTCTGCGGTGGCGTCCAGACCGCCAACGCCACTGTCTACATGGTCGACTCAGTTCTGATGCCCAAGTAAGCAGCCCCAAGCCCTCCTGCCCCGGCTCCAGCCTGACTCCCTGGACCACTAGGAGAGGCGGAGGCCCGCACCCCCCAGGTGCGGGCCTCCGCTTTTTTGTGGGGGCCGTGCCGCCGGTGGCTGATCGCCGGCGACGGTGGGCCACAAAAGCTGGCGGGCTCGGCCGTCAACTAGACTGGGGCTGTTCCGCAGCCGGCGGACCATCCAGTTCCCAGAGGTGATTCTCGAGTGCCCAGCAGTACAGTGCCCAGCAGGACAGTGCGGCGGATTGCCGCCAGCATCGGGGCCGCTCTCCTTGTGCTGCCGCTCGCGTCCTGCACGGGCAGCCTCGGCCCGTCACCCAGCTCCGCAACCGCCTCGTCCACCTCCAGCGCGGCACCTACCGCGGTCTTCACCTTCGGCACCGGCTCGGAGCCGCTGGGACTCGATCCTGCCCTGGTCTCCGACGTCGAGTCCTACCGCGTCACCCGGCAGGTCCTGGAAGGCCTCGTGGGCGTGGACCAGACAACCGGCCAGCCCACGCCGCTGCTGGCCACCGAATGGTCCCAGAGCGATGAAGGCCGGACCTACGAGTTCAAGCTGCGCGAAAACGTCAAGTTCCAGGACGGGACGCCGTTTGATGCCGCCGCGGTCTGCACCAACTTCAACCGCTGGTTCAACTTCTCACAGGCCCTTCGCAAGCAGGCCTCGGGCACCACATTCAAGGGTGTGTTCAAGGCCCATGCGGACCAGGCCCCGCTATCCATCTACAAGAGCTGCAAAGCCGTGGCGCCGGACGACGTGCGGATCGGCCTCAGCCAGCCCTTCACAGGATTTCTCCAGGCCCTCACCCTCCCGGCCTTCGCGATTTCGTCGCCCAAGGCCCTCGCCGCGGAGAAAGCGGACGTCCTGAACCAGAGCCGGGGCGGGCAGCCGGTGTCCGCCTACGGCCTCCACCCGGTGGGCACCGGACCGTATGTCTTCCGCGCCTGGGACCCGGGCAGCGTGACCCTGGCCAGTAACAAGAACTATTGGGGCGACAAGGGACAGATCGCGACCATCAAGTTTGTGACCTACGATCAGCCGCAGAGCCGGATGCAGGCACTGCTGGAAGGCAAGATCGACGCCTACGACGCCGTCACCGCCGGAAACTTCGATCAGCTGGTCAAGAGCGGAAAGCAGATCATCCAGCGGGACCCCTTCTCCGTCATGTACCTGGGCATGAACCAGGAAGTGCCTATCCTGCGGAACCTCAAGGTGCGCCAGGCGATCGAGATGGGGCTGGACAAGGACACGCTGATCCGCCGGTTCTTCATCGACAACACAGCCCAGGCCTCCCAGTTCGTTCCGCCCAAGCTCAGCGGCTTCAACAACAACGCCGCTGCGCTCGGCTACAACCCGGGCAAGGCCAAGGAACTCCTGGCCGAGGCCGGCTACAAGGGCGAAGCACTGAAGTTCTACTACCCGCTCAACGTCACCCGGCCCTACCTTCCGACGCCGGAAAAGGTGTACGCCGAAATCAGCCGGCAACTGACCGCCATCGGGCTCAACATCAAGCCCGTACCTGTGGACTGGGCGGACGGCTACCTGCAGAAGGTCACCTCCCCCGGCGACCACGCCCTGCACCTGCTCGGCTGGAACGGCTCGTATTCGGACCCTGACAATTTCGTGGGCCCGCTCTTCGGCGAGAACACCGGCGAATTCGGCTACCAGGATCCCCAGGTCTTCTCCAAGATCGCCCGGGCCCGTGGCTTGCCTGATGGCCAGGACCGCACTTCGCAGTACCAGACCATCAATGGGCAGATCGCGGCCACGGTGCCCGCGGTTCCCATTGCCTTCCCGATCTCCGCACTGGCGCTCTCGGACCGGGTCCTGAAGTACCCGGCGTCGCCGGTGCTCAATGAAGTTTTCACAAATGTCGAGCTAAGGCCTTGACGCCCGGGGCCAATTTCAGTTAGTGGGCGGTGCGGGATATTCTGTGACAGCCAGAGCCGCTGCTATCGGAGACTGATTGTGACTTTCATTTCCAAGACCCAACATGCCGACGTCGTCCTGATTGGCGGCGGCATCATGAGCGCCACTCTCGGTGCTTTCATCAAGCAGCTTGAGCCGAACTGGACCATCTCACTGTTCGAGAAGCTCGACGAACCGGGTTTGGAAAGCTCCGGCCCGTGGAACAACGCCGGCACCGGGCACGCGGCCCTGTGTGAACTTAATTACTCCCCCGCAGCCAAAGACGGCTCGGTGGACCCCGGCAAGGCCCTGAACATCAACGAGCAGTTCCAGCTGTCCCGCCAGTTCTGGTCCCACCTCGTCTCGAATTCCCTGATCGGCTCCCCCAAGGGCTTCATCAACACCGTTCCGCACATGAGCTTCGTGATCGGCGAAGACCACGCCAAGTTCCTGCGCACCCGCTATGAGGCCCTCAAGCCCAACCCGCTGTTCCGCTCGATGGAGTATTCCGAGGACCACGCCCAGATCGCCAAGTGGGCCCCGTTGATCGTCAAGGGCCGCGACCCCAAGCAGCGGGTCGCGGCAACCCGCGCCGCCGAGGGAACCGACGTCGATTTCGGCGCCCTGACCCGAGAGCTGACCACGTACCTGGGCAATAACGGCGTTGAGATCAACTACGGCCACAACGTCAGCGACATCAAGCGCGCGTCCGGCGGCGGCTGGGACCTCTCGCTGAAGCACCCCCAGAGCGGCGAGCACGGCTCCATCCACGCCAAATTCGTCTTTGTCGGTGCCGGTGGCGGCGCCCTGCACCTGCTGCAGGCCTCCGGCATCCCGGAAAGCAAGGGGTTTGGCGGCTTCCCGGTCTCCGGCCAGTTCTTCCGCTGCACCGACGAGGCCCTCGCGGCCCAGCACAGCGCGAAGGTCTACGGCCAGGCATCCGTCGGCGCCCCGCCCATGTCCGTACCGCACTTGGATACGCGCTACGTCAACGGCAAGCGCTCCCTGCTGTTCGGCCCCTACGCGGGCTTCTCCACGAACTTCCTCAAGAACGGCTCCTACCTGGACCTGCCGCTGTCCATCCGCCCCTCCAATATCATCCCGATGCTGGCCGTGGCCAAGGACAACATGGACCTCACCGCCTACCTGATCAAGGAAGTCGCCAAGCGCCACGGCGACAAGGTCGAGGCCCTGCGGGAGTACTACCCCGAGGCCCAGGACGGCGACTGGGAGCTCATCACCGCCGGCCAGCGGGTACAGATCATCAAGAAGGACCCGAAGAAGGGCGGCGTGCTGCAGTTCGGCACCGAGGTCATTGCCGGACGTGACGGCACTATCGGCGCCCTGCTCGGCGCCTCCCCGGGCGCGTCCACGGCCGTGCCGATCATGATCGAGCTCCTCCAGAAGTCCTTCCCCAAGAACTTCAAGGGCTGGCAGTCCAAGCTCAAGGACATGATGCCCGGCTACGGTGTCAAGCTCAACGACAACCCCGAGCTCGCCGCTCAGCTGGAGGCCGAGACGGCCAAGACCCTGCAACTCGAACAGGTCACCTCCCGCAACTAAGCCGGGCCCGGGTCAGGGCTGGTCTAAACTGCTGGTTTGGGACCGCCGCAACTCATTGACGTCCCCGTTTGCAGTATGTGCTCGACCCACCAGGAGACCATGAGATGTTCCGGCTCGCAAAGCTCTCGCTCGCCAATCGGGCCCTCATCGCGCTAATCACCGTGTTCGCGTCGGTGTTCGGCGTAATCACGATGTCCTCGCTGAAGCAGGAGCTCATCCCGTCCATCGAGTTCCCGCAGATCACGGTCATCTCCTCGATGCCCGGCGCGTCGCCGGAAGTCGTCGACAAGCAGATCAGCGCCCCGCTGGAAACGGCGCTCAACGGCGTCGAGGGCTTGGAGTCGACATCGTCGACGTCCCGTAACGGCGTCTCACAGATCTCCCTGGCGTTCACGTACGGCGCCAACCTGGACCGGGCCCGGAACCAGATCGACCGCGCAATCTCCAACGCCAAGCAGGCCCTGCCGAAGGACGTCCAGCCGCAGGCGATCGCCGGGAGCATCAGCGACTTCCCGATCGTGTACCTGGCCGTGTCCTCGGACAAGCCGCTCAGCGAGCTCAACGCCGATCTCGCCCGGCTCAGTGTCCCCCGGCTGCAGAAGCTCGACGGCGTGCGGGGCGCCGACGTCACCGGCGGCGCCACTGAGCACATCCAGATCCTGCCGCGGCCCCAGGACCTCGCGGCGTCGGGCGCGAGCATCCAGTCCATCAGTGACGCGCTGAAGAACAACGGCGCGCTGGTTCCGGCCGGCACCATCGAAGAACAGGGCAAGACCCTCTCGCTGCAGATCGGCAGCCCGGTGGATTCCCTCGACGCCATCAAGGCCCTCCCCCTGGGCGCGGCCCGCGCTGCGGCGACGATCGGCAGTGTGGCGGATGTCAGCCTGGTCGAGGACGCCCGCACCTCGATGACGCGGACCAACGGCAAGGAAACTCTCGCCCTGTCCGTGACCAAGAAACCCGAGGGCGACACCGTCGCGATCTCCCACGCGGTCAAGGACGCTATCCCGCAGCTCGAGGCAGAGCTTGGCTCTCACGCCAAGTTCACCCCGGTCTTCGACCAGGCGCCATTCATCGAGAAGTCGATCAAGGACCTCACCACCGAGGGCCTGCTGGGACTGGGCTTTGCCGTCCTGGTGATCCTGGTGTTCCTGATGTCCGTGCGCGCCACCCTGGTCACGGCAGTGTCCATCCCCCTGTCCCTGCTGATCACGTTCATCGGGCTCTCGGCCACCGGCTACTCGCTCAACATCCTGACCCTTGGCGCGCTCACCATAGCCATCGGCCGCGTGGTGGACGACTCGATCGTGGTCATCGAAAACATCAAGCGGCACCTGAGCTACGGCGAAGACAAGATCACCGCCATCGTGACCGCCATCCGCGAAGTCGCCGGCGCCATCACGGCGTCCACCCTGACCACCGTGGCCGTCTTCCTGCCCATCGCCTTCGTCGGCGATCTGGCCGGTGCACTGTTCCGGCCGTTCGCGCTCACGGTGACCATCGCCCTGCTTTCCTCGCTGCTGGTCTCGCTGACAATCGTGCCGGTACTGGCCTACTGGTTCCTGCGCACACCCGCCGTCACAGGCTCCGCCGCTGGTTCGGACGCTGGCATTGCCGCCAAGGCGCACGAGGCCGAGCAGCGCACGCTGCTGCAACGCGGCTACCTGCCGGTCCTTACCGGCACGCAGCGGCATCCGGTCCTCACGCTGATCGCCGCGGCCCTGGTGCTCGGCGGCACCGTGGCGATGTCCCCGCTGCTTGCCACCGACCTTCTGGGCCGGTCCGGCGAGAACAGCATGACCGTCAAGCAGGCCCTTCCGGCGGGGACCAGCCTCGCCGAGGCCAGCGCATCGGCCATCCGGGTCGAAGACGCCCTGCGGGGCATCGACGGAATCAGGGACGTCCAGGCCACCACCGGAAACGCTCAGACCGGATTCTCGGCCCTGCTCTCGTCCGGCGCGTCGAATTCGACGTTCACCGTGGTGACGGATGAGAAAGCCAAGCAGGGCAAGCTCCAGGACACGGTCCGCAGCAAGCTCGCCCAACTCGGCGACGCCGGCAAGATCACCGTCGGTTCCCAGCAGGGCGGCTTCGGCACGACCTCGACCGTGGACATCACCCTCAAGGCCGCCACCGCCGCCGATCTCCGGACCGCCAGTGACGCGATGGTCAAGGCCATGGACGGCGTTCCCGGCAGCAGCGAGGTGGCCACCAACCTGGCCGCCAGCCAACCGGTGGTCCAGGTCAAGGTGGATCGGGCCAACGCCGTCGCGGCCGGCCTGAACGAAGAACGCGTGGCCGGAGTCCTGGCCGCAAGTATCAGCCCGATTCCGGCCGGGACTGTCCGGATCGACACCAACGACTTCCCGGTGCGGATCGGCGCAGGCACCCGCTTCACGAGTATCGCCGCGGTCCAGAACATCCCGCTCCCGACGGCGGCCGGCACTGTGCCGCTGGGCAGCATCGCCTCCGTGAAGCAGGTCGACGTGCCGGTATCGATCACGGCCAGCAACGGCCAGCGCACCGCGCGGGTCTCGGTGACGCCCTCGGGCGCCAACCTCGGCGCGGTCAGCACCGAAGTGCAGAACCGGCTCACGTCAGTCCAGTTGCCGCCCGGGGTTACCGCCACGATCGGCGGCGCCACGACCCAGCAGGCCGATTCGTTCCGCCAACTGGGCCTCGCGCTGCTGGCCGCCGTCGCTATCGTCTACGTGATCATGGTGGCTGCCTTCAAGTCCCTCGTGCAGCCGCTGATCCTGCTGGTCTCCATCCCGTTCGCCGCGACCGGCGCCATCGCCCTGCTCGTGGTGACGGGGGTGCCGCTGGGGCTCCCGTCGCTGATCGGGATGCTGATGCTCGTGGGCATCGTCGTCACCAACGCGATTGTGCTGATCGACCTGATCAACCAGTACCGCCAGCCCCGCGACGGCGAACCCGGGATGAACGTGGCGGACGCGATCACGCACGGCGCCCGCCAGCGACTCCGCCCCATCCTCATGACCGCGCTCGCCACGGTGTTCGCCCTGACGCCAATGGCGCTGGGCCTGACCGGCGGCGGCGGCTTCATCTCCCAGCCCCTGGCGATCGTGGTGATCGGCGGCCTGATCTCCTCCACCGTCCTCACGCTCATCCTGGTTCCCGTGCTGTACCGGCTTGTGGAAGGACGGCGTGAGCGCAGGGCCCTGCAAAAGTCCCTGCCCCGCGGACGTCATTCCGGGCCGGCCAGCGTGGCTGAGGACTTCCCGGATGACTTCCCCGAAGACGCTGCCCTGCCAACCAGTTCGCACTAGGACCCAGAATTCGGTGTCCCGGCCTTGTCCCGCGATGCCCGGGGCGTCGCGGGGGTTCCATGGGCGCCGTGGGCTGCGTGCGTTCCGTGGGCTCCCTTCGAGAGCTTCAGACGGCCACCGGCCGCCGCGACAGCGTCCCTGTGACGGGGTCCGCGGGATACCGGGGCCGCGAGGGTTGCGGGCGCGGCGGGGCTCATCAGCTCGCGCGCCGGGTTGCCGGAATATGTTGCACCGTCCGGGACGTCTTCACCCTTCATCAGAAAGGCGTCGGCCCCGAGTGACGAACCATCGTGCATCGTCACTCCATAGTTGACCCAGGCGTCCACGCCCAGGGAGCAGCGGTTGCCAATCACGATGTGGCCGGACTTGAACGCGCCGTCCTCCATGGAGTGGCCCTGGACGTGTACTCCCTCGTTGAAGGTACAGTGATCGCCAATCGTCACGAGGGTCTTTTCCGGCATGTTCAAGCCCGCGTCGTAGAGCCGCTTGCCCACCTTGACGCCCATCAGCCTCCAGATCAGGGCCTTGAACGGGGTCCCGTTGAACGGTCCCACGGCCAGCAGCTTCCAGAGACGCTCGTGCCGCCAGAAGTACGGATCGTAGATGGAGCAGTACTGCGGCTTCAGGCGGCGGAAGCCCATGACCGAACGCTCCACCAATGCGGTAAACAGCACCCGGAACACCAGCAAGCCGAGCATTGCCCCGGCGACGGCCAGCACGCCCAGGAAGCTGTGCGCCGATACGGCAATGGCTCCGGCGAATGTGGCAGCAAGGAGCAGGAACCAGCGCACGGCCAGGAACAGCACCATGCTAATGATGTTGTGCCGGTTCTTGTCTGGCAGGAGCCTGTTCATGGCGTCCTCGATTTTGAGTTCATCAAACTCAGCGTCACGCTGAACCGACCGGGGAATCTCAAATGCGGGTGAGCCGAGCAGCCCCACATCCCTCCGCATCGGGCCGTCAATCGGAATCATCACTTTCGAGGCCAGCAGGCAGTTCTCACCGACCTGGGCACCAATCGGAAACGTGATGTTGTTGCCCAGGAAGTTATGGCCGGCGATCTGGACCCGCGAGAGTCGGAAGGAGCTGCTCGTGTAGTCGGCGTTCATCATATTCAGGCCGTCTGAGACCATGGTTCCTGTTCCCACGGTGTTCAGGAATGGCGACTCGTGGCCCAGCGTGGGGCCGAAGTTCGATCCCGTTTGCTGCACCTTGCCCAGCTTCCAGCCCAGGGCCTTCAGGTAGTACACGATGTAGGAACTGTCGCCGAAGGTGTCTTTGTACAACTTCACGTTCGAGAAACGGGATATCAGCCGTTGGATCGAAAAATGCCAGCCGTAGAGCGGATACACCACATCAGGTTTGATGAAGTGGTTCAGCAAACGCGGGACGCAGAGGACGGCCACCAGACCGGTGAACAGCCCGACAATGAAAATAACCAGTGATACAGCCGCAACGTCGGCAAAAAACGTGAAGGCGCCCAATTGCAGGTGTCCGGTGCTCAGGTAGGGCGGCAGGAGCATCGCCAGCCCGAGAACGCCCGCCGGAACAACCAGGACCAGGCGGTTGAACAGCTGGAGCAGGCTATAGATGACTCGCCTGCGGGTACTGCAGTCGAGTGCCGGGACCCGCCGATAATTGGCGCTGGCACGTGCGGCCGGGGAACCGTGCCAGACCTGCCCGTCGGGTACGACCTGGGAAGTCTGCAGCGACGAGGCATGCCCGAGCTGGGTGTCATTGCCCATCGTCGTTCCTATGTCGAGGGTGGTTCTCTCCGAGACAAGAACGTTGCTTCCCAGCGACACCGGGCCCATCTCGATGATGCCCGCATGTGCGCGGTAGCACACGAACGAGGAGTCTTTGTTGATGACGGTGTTGTCACCGACCGTGAGCAGATCCGGGCATGCGGGCATCTTCCGGGAGAAGATCACCACCCCCTTGCCGATCTTTGCGCCCAGGAGCCGCAGGTACAGCACGTAGAGCGGAGAGCCGGCGAACATGGCCAATGGATTTGCCCTGGTAAGTGTCTTGACCGTCCAAAAACGGAGATAAGCCAGACTCCATATTCGGATGGTGCCCGGCTTCCACCGCCCGACGAGGACCCATTTGGCGATGATCGGGGTTACAGACAGGACCACGAAAGTGGCCACGCCGAAACCGATGGAGCGAATCCACATATCAAGCGGGGTGCTTCCCCCCAACGTCCACTCATAGCCAAAAATCAGCAGCCAAGCGGCGTACATCATGTAACCGAGGAAAACCAGCAGTTGGATCGCACCACAAAGACCGTACTGGAACGCGCTCACCGGGGGCACCGATGCCGGGGCTACAGCGTCGGTCTCAGGTACGGCCGCGCTGTGAACAGATTCGCTGTGCCTAGATTCGAGACACGCGGCAAGCTGCCGAACGGTCGGGTTCTCATAGATATCCTGCATGGCCGCTGCCGGCAGGGCGGTCTCTTTCCTGATGCGGGCGCAATAGCGCGCCATCAACAACGAGTCCGCACCCAGGTCGTTGAAGAAATGGGCTTCGGTAGAGACCTTGTCAAGACTCAGAACGGCGCCAAGCTGCGTTGCCAGGGCCTCTTCGGCGGCGGTCGTTGGCGCGGTATAGGACCCGGCGGCCGCCTGACTGATCCTGTGCTCCGGACGCGGCAACCGCTTCCTGTCCACCTTGTCACTGGCCATCATGGGAATGGCGTCCAGCTGTTCAAAATAGGCAGGAACCATGTAACCGGGGAGCCTGGTGCGCAGCATCCGGTGGAGATCATGGGCATCAACACCCCCGACGTCCTGGCGCAGGGTGTAATAGGCGGCCAGTTCCACGGTTCCCTGTTCCGGTTCATAGGTCTGAACGACTGCCTGTGCAATGCCGGGGAGCTGCAGGAGGACGGACTCTATTTCGCTCAGTTCGATGCGGTAGCCACGTATTTTGACCTGGGTATCGATCCGGCCGAAGTATTCAAGTTGCCCGTCGTCGTTCACCCGCCCAAGATCTCCGGTGCGATAGATCCTGCCGGAGGGATTGTTCTCGATTCCCAGGAAATCCGGGACAAAGGCCCGTTCCGTCAGGTCCTGACGGTTCACGTACCCGCGCGCCAGGCCGACCCCGGCGAGGCCGATTTCTCCCGTTTCACCGCGCGGCAGGGCCCGAAGCTCAGCGGGATCCACAATGACGGCCGTGTAGGTGGGCAATGGCACACCGAGGGACACGGGCAGGTCTGGGTCGAGGACCGACCACGTGGCAGTCACGGTCGCTTCGGTCGGGCCGTAGACGTTCAGGAAGCGACGGCCGGGACGGTGCCAGCGCATGACGAGATCCTTGGGGCAAGCCTCTCCGGAGACCAGCAGGAACCGCAAACCGGGCAGATCATCGTCAAGCGTCGCCAGCAACGTTGGAACGCAGCAAAGAGCTGTGATCCGTTTTTCCTGCAGGTACTCCGCGAGCTCGGCACCCAACATGCTGGACCGGCCTGGCTTGGGAACCAGAGTGGCACCGACCATCCAGGCAACCCAAATTTCCTCCACCGAAAAATCGAAGGCGATCGTCATGCCTTGGTACACGCGATCCGTGGACTCAATCCCGTAAATGTCGGAGGCCACGCGGACAAAATTGCAGATGCTTGCCTGCTCGACCGCCACGCCCTTCGGCCGGCCTGTGGAACCGGAGGTGTAGATGATGTACGCCAGCTCATCCTTCGTCCCGCCATGGTCCGCACCGCTCAGGCGAGCGGAGTCCTTGGCGTCGATCTGCGCCTGCACATCATCGACACACACCGTGACGGCGGCCACTTCGGGTAGCAAATCCTTCAGATGTGACAGGGAAAGTACCATCGCCACATTGGCGTCTTCGACAATGTATTGAAGGCGATCAGGGGGAAATCCCGGATCCAGCGGAACATAGGCTGCGTGGATCTTCAGTACGGCAAGCATCGCCACGTAGGCGCGCCACGGCTGGTCAAACAACAACGCGATGCGGTCACCCGGCCGGGCACCGCACACCAGGAGATGTCGCGCCAGCTGGTTCGCCCGTTCATCCAGCTCCGTGTAGGTCAAGACGACGTCCCCCGCATCTACGGCAACCTGGTCGCCCAGCCCCCGTTCACGCAAGTGGTCGCAGCTGTCCTCAAAAAGCTGGTCCAACCGTTCGCCCCGACTCCAGCGCGCAGCCTGATCGGGCGCGGCCGAGGTCAGTATGGCTCCCCCTTCCGAGCCGCCGAGCATCGACATCTTTCCCCGCAACTCAGGGGGTCTGGTGAGGCCGTTGCCGATCCTCGCAGTCTTGCCCATCCTTTAGCTCCTTCGCTAGAAGTGACGTGCCACAGTTCTGTCGCCCTGCGGGACAGGTGTCATATCCTGGCCAGAAATTCCAACCCACGTCTCGACCGGGGGGCCATCAGTTGGCATGAGGTGGCCCTCATGCCCAACCATCGATTCCTCGCCGGCCGGGGCCATACCAAAGGCCCGTCGGACAGCGCGCTCGGCGTCCACGAGCCGGTCGGCGTGCGTGACCGCGCCCACGGACGTCTCGGATATGTCGACAAGATCGAGGTCCACATCGGCGTCCGACAGGGCCTTAAGGAACGTGCAGAAGATTTCCGGGGACGAGCGCATACCCAGCCCAGTGATGGACACCCGGCCCACCTCGCTGTCGTGCTGCAAACCCTGAAAACCAATTGTTCCCTTTTCGGCATCCAACACTGCAAGGGCGGTGCCTGCATGGGCAGCCGGCACGATTAGGGCTACGTCGGAACGCGTCGCGCCTGGGCCGGCCGTATTCTGGACAATTGCCTGGACGTGCGCTCCCGAACGCGAGAGGACCTTCAAGATGCGCGCCATGCTGTCCGGCCGGTCCGGAATTCCAACAACAGTAATTTTCGAAGTCGAGTTGACCCCGGCCACTCCGGTCACCTCCGGTTGCTCCCTTGCGGGCTGGAGGAGTGGATGACGGTCAAGGCCAGGCAAGATCAGCGTCCCTGCCTCCGGCACGAAGGAGGACCTCACATGGATCGGAATGGCGAACCGGCGGGCATATTCAACACACCGCAGGTGCAGTACCTTGCATCCGGAGGCCGCGAACTCAAGCATTTCCTCGCTCGAGAGGACATCGATCTTTCGCGCTGTCGGGACAACCCGCGGGTCCGCGGTGTAGACGCCGTCGACGTCCGTATATATTTCGCAAATATCGGCCCCGAGTGCTGCGGCCAGCGCGACCGCGGTGAGATCCGAGCCGCCGCGACCGAGGGTGGTGACCTTATTCCGCTTCTGCGTCCTGCCCTGGAATCCTGCAACGATGGGCACTTCGCCACGGGCCAAACTACTGCGAACGCGGTCCGGCCTGACATCCGTAATGTGTGCCTTGCCGTGGATGCTGTCGGTGATGAAACCGGCCGCGCTGCCAGTGAACGTGCGGGGCAGCTGGCCAAGATCCGCCAGTGCGATCGCCAAGAGTGCCGAGGACACAAGTTCACCAATGCTCAGAAGGGCGTCGAGGTCCACCGGAAGCGGCCGAGCGGAAACCTCAGCAGCGAGGTCGCAGAGTTCATCTGTGGTGTCCCCCATGGCGGAAACCACCGCCACGACCCGATATCCGTTGGTCCGCGTTTTGGCTATCCGCTCGGCCGCCCGGAGGATACCCGCGGCATCCGCCAGGGATGAACCCCCAAACTTTTGTACAATGACGCTGCCCGGGCGCATCGCCCGGTCGGTGTCCGCTAGATCACTTTCGTTAAGTGCAGTTGCCTTGCGGGTACCCATTTCTCTCCCCGAAATCTACTTCGATTGTTGCAAGCGGTGCTGGCCACTTTGAGCCGGCTTTGCCATCTTTTCGGATGCTCAAACGGTTGATCCCAAGATGACCGGCTCTCCGGTCACAGACACTGCGGCTGCAGCGAGAATATCGAGTCCTTTCTGCAGATCTTCGGGGCTGATAGTCAGCGCGGGCATCGCCTTGACCACCTCACCTTCCGGACCGGAAGTTTCCACGAGCAGGCCCCGGGCGAACGATTCAGCCGCAATCTTCGCCGCCGTCTGAGGGTCGGGGTAGTAGACACCCGCGAGCAGTCCCCGGCCACGGACCGTGGCGCCCTCGACACCCGCTGCGATCTGTGTAAGCCCCTCGTGCAGCTGCGAGATGCGCCCCGCGACGTTCGACTCGAATTTGTCGTCCTGCCAGTAGTGTTCCAGGGCAGCCGTGCCGGTGACGAAGGCCGGGTTGTGCCCCCGGAATGTTCCGTTGTGCTCGCCGGGCTTCCAGATGTCCAACTCGGGTTTGAACAGAGTCAGCGCCAAAGGCAGTCCAAAGCCCGAGATGGACTTCGACAGGCAGACGATGTCAGGAGTGATGCCCGCTTCCTCAAAACTGAAAAATGTCCCGGTGCGTCCGCATCCGGCCTGAACATCATCAACGATGAGCAGGATGCCATGTTGGCGGCACAGCTCCGCAAGGCCTCGTAACCAGGACGCCCGAGCGGCCCTGAGCCCACCCTCGCCCTGGACAGTTTCCACGATCACCGCAGCGGGCTTATCGATGCCTGAGCCCCCGTCCTCCAAGGCTTGCCGCAGCCACAGGAAGTCCGGTACCTGGCCGTTGAAAAAGCCGTCATAGGGCATACTCGATGTGTTCGTCAGCGGAACGCCGGCCCCTTGCCGTTTCATGGAATTGCCCGTAACGGACAGTGATCCCAAGGTCATCCCGTGAAATGCGTTGGTGAAGCTCAGGACATGCGGCCTGCCGGTAACCTTCCGGGCGAGCTTCAGGGCGGCCTCCACGGAGTTTGTTCCCGTCGGACCGGGGAACATGACCTTGTAGTCCAAATTCCGCGGTTTGAGGATCAACTCCCGGAAGGTTTCCAGGAAGCGCCGCTTGGCAGGCGTCTTCATATCGAGCGAGTGAATGATTGAGCCCGAGAGAAGATAGTCCACGAGTGGCCGCAACAGCACCGGGTTATTGTGCCCGTAGTTAAGTGCTCCGGCACCGGAAAAGAAATCCAGATACTCCCTGCCGTCTTCGCTGTAGAGGCTGCTGCCGGCCGCACGTTCGAACACGGTGTCCCAACTGCGGCAGTAGCTGCGGACCTCAGACTCCAAACTTTCGAAGATGTCCATCTGTCGATGCCCCCCGTACTTCTCACTGGCGAAGTTTCCCGAGCGTAAACACCGCCCAGGCCTTCCGGTTGACGGGCACGGAAAGGAAGCAGTGCAGCATCTGTGGCGCACTGACCGTTGCTTCGCGAGGCCCGTATTTACCCACGTATCGAGGTTTTCTCTACGTGAACTGGGCAGGTCACTTGCGCCCGCCCGAATGCTTATCCGTTTCTTATCGTAAACTCAGCAAACTCACAGCACCTGAGTAGCGGGTACCTGTTTTTTCCTCTTAAACGGCTGATTAACTACCCGATTCAGTGCAGGTTCAACACTTCTGGCGGCCCCTGGGTACTTGGACAAAAACGCGGCGCCCGGGCATCCGTTGGACATGGACGCCGGCGGCCTCAACACCCGACTTGCCGGCGGCCTGGACGCTCGACTTGACGGCGCATGGACGGCGCATGGACGGCGCTTAGCCGGCGTTGCCCATCGCGTAGGCCACGGTGGCGTAGGCCAGGGCGCCCGACATTTCCTGGAGCAGTTCCTGGTTGGTGTTGGCGATGGTGTCGCAGGCCTGGTGGTAGCAGGGATCAAGGACCTTGCCGGCCGCCCCGCCAAAGGATTGCGCCTGGGCCTGGGTTTTCCTCTCCACATCGCCGGTAAACAATCCGCCGCCGGGAATGCCGGCCGAGAGGAAGGCGTCGTAGTCGGAGCCGCCGTCAAAGGGCGTAGTCTCGGCAGCCAGGGCGTTTTCCTGGAAGTAGCGGAACAGGATGTCCTCGATCGCCTTGGACCCGGCCGGGCCGGCGTCGCCGAAATCCGATCCGTCCCCGTCGTGCACGGACCGCACGCCGTTGGGCGAGGCAGCCATGTCCACGTTCAGGTTCGCCGCGGTCTGGCCGGTCTCGGCCTGGCTGAGTTCGTCGACGTAGTGCTGGGACCCGTACAGCCCGTCCTCTTCCCCGCCCCAGAAAGCGAACCGGACCCGGTTGACCGGCTTGATCCCGGCCTCCTTCATCCACCGCGCTGTCTCCAGGACCGCCGCCACCCCGCTGGCGTTGTCGTTGATGCCCGGCCCCTCCTGCACGGAGTCCAGGTGCGCGCCCACCACCACGGTGTGCCCGGCATCGCCGCCGGTGTCGGCCAGGATGTTGAAGGACTCCACCCGCGACTTGCCTCGGCCATCACGCCGGAAGGAAAAGGTCTGTCGCACCGGTTCATACCCGGCGGCGCGCAGCTGCTCCTCGACGTAGCGGGCCGATTCCTCGTATCCTGAGGTCCCGGCGGCCCGGTTTCCGCCACTGGCATCGGCCACCCGCTGCGGCGCCTGCATGTGCCCCACCATGTCCCGGGACTTGAACTCCTCCAGCACGGTGCGCGCGTCCACAGTACTCACAGGATCCAACCGCGACGCGGTACATCCCGAGAGCAGGAGACTGATCACCACCAAGACGGCCGCGGCCGCCGCGCTTCCCCGTCTGTGCCCTCGAGTACCCGTCACCGTACGAACATACTTCGTCAGGTGTCGAGGAGGAAGGGTCCGGCTAGTGCGAGCTGGCCGGGACGGGTGAGACGGCGGTGGCGGCGTCGGAGAAGGCCAGCCGGGGCACCAGCATCAACGCGGCAGCCGCGGCAAGCCCGGTAACCCCGCAAATGGTCCATACCGTGAGGTACCCGGTGAGCGGCGCCGCGGTTTGCCCGGAGTCCCCCGCCCCGGCCCCGGCGTCGGCCAGGACGTGGCTGAGCAGGGCGATACCGAACACCGCGGACGCGAAGGCCCCGCCGATGGTCTTGGTGGTGTTGGTCAGGCCCGTGGCCATCGCGGTGCGGTTGAGGGGTGCCGCCGCGGCGGCCGCCGACGGCAGCGCCGCTACGAGGGCACCGGAGCCGACGCCTGCGATAGCCATGTTCGCCAGCGTTTCGGCGAGGCTGCCATGGAACGGCAGGAACAGCAGGTAGCCAAGGCCCACCAGCGCCGCGGCGCCCACGAGCGTCCAGCGCGGCGTGAGCCGTCGGGTCACCACCGGGTACAGCAGCGCGCCGACGAGCAGCGCCAGCACGTAGACGCCGATGATGATTGAGACCTGCCCGGCGCGCAGGCCCAGGCCGTAGCCGTGCAGCGCGGGGTCGGTCCGGGCGAAGGTGGACAGCGGGGCCTGTGCGCCCAGGACCGAGACGCCAAAGAGCCCGGCCGTCAGCTGGACCGGCCACATGGACTTGCCCCGCAGCATCCGGATATCCACGAGGGGATCTGCCTCGCGCAGCTCGAACCGCGCGAACGGGATGAACACCAGAATCCCGGCTCCCACCAGCGCCCACGGCCACCACGCGCCGGCTCCGTTGAGGCGCATGAAGGTCAGCCCCGAAGTGATGAGCAGCAGTCCGACGGCGAGCAGCGCGAAGCCGCGGGTGTCCACCCGTCCGCCGCTGCGCTCACGGGACTCCGGCACGCCAAACCGGATGACGAACCAGCACGCGGACACGGCCGCCGCGGGGACCAGGAGCACGAGCTGCAGCTGCCCGGCGAACATTTCCACCAGCGCGCCGGCCGCGAGCGCGCCGGCGATGACACCAGTCTCCAGCGCCCCGACCAGTACACCGGCCGCGCGCCGGGTGCGGGCGGCGCCGTCAGGCAGCTGATGGACGCGACTGAAGATCAGGGCGATTTCGAGCGGCAGCCAGACCACGTAGAAGCCCTGGAATGACCAAGCGGCCAGGAAGGTCCAGAAGTCCGGGGCAAGCGCGACGCCCCAGGAGGCCGCGGCGGTGACCAACGTGGAAGCCAGCAGGATCTTCCGGTGCCCGTACATGTCCCCCAACTTGGCCAGCACCGGCACGGCGAGGGCACTGACCATGAGCTGCGCGGCCTCAAACCAGTTGACGTCGGCGTCGTGGATCCCCAGATGCCGGGCGATATCGGTGAGGATGGGCGTGTAATAGCCCTGCAGGATTCCGCTGGTGAGCTCCACCAGACACAGAAAAGCTACGACACGTCGCATGGGGGCCTTTCGGGCGGGCGGGCACCTCACGGCCAGCCGATTGATTGCATCCTAGGCCCACGTTCCCCTGCACACGGGAAACTCGGCCGCACCGGTGCGGGAATATTCGTCCGTGGCGGACGTTATACCGCTCGATAGATGCAAATGCATGTATATCGGTTATAGTAGAAGCAGATCCCGGATCACCCCGGCCACGGAAAGGCACGCAATGCAGATCGGCGTATTCAGCGTCAGCGACATCACCACCGACCCCACCACGGGCCGCACCCCGACGGAGCACGAGCGCATCAAGGCGTCCGTGGCGATCGCCAAGAAGGTCGAAGAGATCGGCATGGATGTCTTCGCCCTCGGCGAGCACCATAACCGGCCGTTCTTCTCGTCCTCCCCCACCACCACACTCGCGTACATCGCGGCCCAGACCGAGCGCATCATCCTGTCCACGGCCACCACGCTGATCACCACCAATGACCCGGTGAAGATCGCCGAGGACTTCGCGATGCTCCAGCACCTCGCGGACGGACGCGTGGACCTGGTCCTGGGCCGGGGCAACACCGCCCCCGTCTACCCCTGGTTCGGCAAGAACATCCAGGACGGGATCGAACTCGCAATCGAAAACTACTCCCTGCTGCGCCGCCTCTGGGACGAGGACACCGTCAACTGGTCCGGCAAGCACCGCACCCCGCTGCAGAACTTCACCTCCACCCCCCGTCCGCTCGACGGCGTGGCCCCCTTCGTGTGGCACGGCTCGATCCGCACGCCGCAGATCGCCGAGGTGGCGGCGTACTACGGTGACGGTTTCTTCGCCAACAACATCTTCTGGCCCAAGGAGCATTACCAGCAGCTGATCGGCCTCTACCGCGAACGCTACGAGCACTACGGCCACGGCAAGGCGGACCAGGCGATTGTGGGCCTGGGCGGCCAGTTCTTCATGCGGAAGAACTCCCAGGACGCTGTCAAGGAGTTCCGCCCCTACTTCGACAACGCCCCGGTCTACGGCCACGGCCCCTCGCTGGAGGACTTCACGTCCCAGACGCCGCTGACGGTCGGCAGCCCGCAGGAAGTGATCGAAAAGACCCTGACGTTCCGGGAGTACTTCGGCGACTACCAGCGCCAGCTTTTCCTGATCGATCACGCCGGCCTGCCGCTGAAGACCGTCCTGGAACAGCTGGATCTGTTCGGCGAAGAAGTACTGCCGGTGCTGCGCAAGGAATATGCCGCGCTCAAGCCCGCACATGTCCCGGAACCGCCGACACACGCCGGCCGGGTGGCCGCCGCGCTGGCGGCGGGCACCGTCGACGCCGCCGCGGCAGAGACCACCATCAAGGGCTCATGATGCCCGCCAAGAGCACAGAATCGCCGGTACGCCTGGCCGCGGAAACCTGGGAATCCCTGTTCCGGGCCCAGGTGGCGGTGATGCGCAAGCTGCAGGCGGCGCCGGCGTTCAAAGCCCTGGCGCTCAATGAGTACGACGTCCTGTTCACGCTCTCGCGCTGCCCCTCCGGGTGGCTGCGCCTGAACGAGCTCAACGACAACGTCCTGCTGAGCCAGTCCAGCCTGAGCCGGTTGGTGGAGCGGCTCGAAAAGCGCGGGCTCGTCGAACGGACACCGGCCCCCCAGGACGGCCGCGGGATCCTCATCCGGCTCACCGATGCCGGACGGGACCTGCAAAAGCAGATCGGCCGGGAACACGTGCGCGACATCGCCGCACTCGTGGGCCCGGCTCTCTCCGCCGCCGAACAGCAGGAGCTGTTGCGGCTTACAGAGAAGCTCCGCGCCTCGGTCGCCCTGCGCTAGCACCCTGCGTTAAGACCCTGCGGCTGCGTACTGGATGGCGCCGCCTACTGGATGGCGACGAGCTTCGCCGGGTCCTCCAGCGGCAGCTCGTCGACGACGGCGGTGACGCTGAGTTCCTTCAGGGACAGGCTGCCGCCCACGGTGGACAGGAAGGCGGTGTCCGAGGAATCGCGCCCGGCCGTGATCCGGAGCATGCTTTCCCGCGGCGCCAGCCCGGTCGGATCGATGACGTGCCAGGCGCCGTTGATGTGCGCTTCGGCCACGGCGTGGAAGTCCATCGGGATCAGTCCAGGGGCATAGACAGCGGCCAGCCGGGCCGGGACGTTCTTGGAACGCAGCAGGGCGATGGCGAGGTGGGCAAAGTCCCGGCAGACGCCGCGGCGGTGCAGCAGGGTTTCGACGGCGCCGTCGGTCCCCCGCGAGGATCCGCTGACGTAGCGCAGCTCGTTGAAGACCCAGTTGCGGATGGCGTGGAGCAGCTCTTCGCCCTGGAGCCCGCCGAATTCGGCATAAGCAGTCGGCAGCAGCCGGTCCGACTCCGCGTAGCGGCTGGGCCGGACATAGCGGATCAGTTCCATGAGCCCGGGTTCCTCGGGCACGGCGAAGCCGGTGACGGTGGCCGAATACTCAACCAGCACGTCGGTGGGTTCGGCGAATTCCATGTAGTGGAAGCGCCCGCCGTGATGGTCAGAGAGTTCGGTCAGCGGCACGTCCTCGCCTCTCGCGGTGACCGTGAGCGACTCGTCGAAAGAGCCGTACCCGGCGTTCCGGGCCACGGCCACGGCGAGAGCCACCTTGGTCTCGGCGACGGTCTTGAAGGCCAGGCGTGCGGCTACGGCGCGTTCCATGTATCTCTGTCTCCGGGATGTGGGATGTGAGGTGGGTGCAGTGGGAAGCCGCCGCCAACGGACCGGGGATGTGCGGGTGGGCGGGACTAGTTTTTGATCTTCAGAGACATTAGCATCCGCTGAACGTTGGCAAATTCGGACCTATCGTTGACGTATTTGGCCGCCTGGTCGAGAGTGTCGAAAGACTTTGCTGGGGCGACCTTCTGATCCGGCGCCAACGTCTTCAACACCGTCAGGTCCCCAAACGAATAGTCCCCCTTGCCGGCCGGGCCACGGACCACATTCTGCAACGCGCAACTCTTGCCGCCGGCGCCGCCCACCACGTTGGTGATGCCGTAGGAGCCGAAGTACTTGTAGCCCTGGATGACCCGGAACACCACGTGCGGGTCAATGGTTCCCTCGCCGCCGGCGTGCGGCAGGTCCACAGGCACGCTGCTGACCACGACGTAGTTCCGGGCGGCGCGGTCCGCGCAGGCCGGCGCAGGCCGCGGGGGGAGACCTGTCTGCAAGGTGGCCAGGTAAGCACCTTTGGCGTCCTTGACGGTGATTTTCAGCGCCCCCGGCAGCGCTCCCGGGTCGGGAGCAACGGACTGGGCAATCCAGTCCTGCGGCACCTCAAAGCTGACGGTCTTTGCCGGATCGGTAAAGACTTTCCAGGCCGCCGCGCTCGAGCCAGGGGCGGCGGAAGCGCTGGCCGACGATGCCGGCGCGGGGCCGGCAGTCGACGTCGCACTCTCCGTCGCGCCGCTGCCTGCAGTCCAGACCGGCGTCCCCTTGCCGTCGCTGCTGCAGCCCGTAAGGGCTGCCGCCGCGACCGCGAGCGCCGCGCCGGTGCGCAGCACAGCGCTCCGATTCCCGGCGGTGTGTGATCCTCCGAAACGCGCCGTCCCAGTCATGGTGCCAGCGTAGCCGGGGCGCCGCATGACTCAGAGCTCCCGCATCAGTGTTTCGTAGAAACGGACCCCTTGGTCCAGCGTCTCCAGGGAAATTTTCTCGTCCACGGCGTGGATGGTTCCACGGGCCCGGACGTCCATGAAGAACGGCGCGAAGCGGTACACGGCACCGCAGATCCCGGTGAAGCGGCGCGAGTCCGTGCCGCCCATCATGATGTAAGGGGTAATGATCGCCTCGGGGAAGACCTGCCCGATGCACTCCGCCAGCAGATCCCATTGGGCCCCGGAGGACGGGGAGACCGGGGACGGGTCGTTGCCCTCCACGACGCGCAGTTCGACTTTCGGGTCGCGGATGATTGTCCGCAGTCGTGCGACGGTGCCCTCGACGGTCTCCCCCACCGCCACCCTGATGTTGGCGTTCGCTTTGGCCGTGGCGGCGAGGACGTTCGCCCCGGAGCTGCCTTCGAGGGTGGTGATGGCCACGGTGGTTCGGGTCATCGCGTTGGTCTCGTTGCCGAGCCGGGCAAAGAGCCAGGTGATCGGCGCCCGGAGCAGTGCCACGTTGGCGAATACGGCCCGCAGCGGCGGCGGCATATGCGGGCCGAAGCGGCGCAGCATCTCCGCGGTCACCTCCGGCAGCGACTGCGGGAACGGGTGGCGTTCGATCCGCGTGACGGCGCGGGCGAGCCGTGCCGTCGCCCCCATCCGCGGCGGCGTGGAGGCGTGTCCCCCCGGGTCCCGGGTCAGCATCTCCACGTCCAGGATGCCCTTTTCGGCCACGCCGACGACGGCGGCCGGCCGACTCACCCCCGGAAAGGCACCGCCCGCGACGGCACCGCCCTCATCCAGCACGAGCCAGGGCTTCACCCCGCGGGCGGCCAACAGATCTGCGGCAGCCGCCGCGCTGTTGCCGGCTGTCTCCTCGTTGTTGCCGAACGAGAAGTAGAGGTCATGCGCCGGCGCGTACCCCGCCCGGAGCAGGCTCTCGGCCGCCTCCAGGATGGCCACGAGCTGGCCCTTGTCATCGAGTGTCCCGCGGCCCCACAGGAAGGTACCGTCGTTGTGGCCGGAGAACGGCGCCTGCGTCCACTCCCCTGCGTCGCCCGCCGGGACGACGTCGTAGTGCGCCATCAGCACCGACGCGCGCTGCGCGGCCGCTGGGTCCTCCGCCAAGGCGCGGCCGGGCCAGCGGTACAGGAGGGCGTGGCCGTTGACGCGCTCCAGGTCCAGGCCAGCATGGACCGCCGGATACAGCCGGGGCAGCGCCGCGATGAAGGCCTCGAACTCGGCTGGCTCCGCTCCGGCCTGCGCCCGGGAGGACCCCTCGGCTCGGAATGACACGGTCCGGTAGGTCACGAGCTCCGCCAGCGACGCCGCGGCGTGCCCGGAGCCGCCGGGTGTTTCGCCCGCACTGCCCGGAGTCTCGCCCGCGCCGCCCGGAGTCTCGCCTGCGCCGCCCGGTGTGTCCACCGGACTCTTGAGGGTGCTGCCGGCGGCCGGGTTCTGCAGGGGGTTGCGCATGGGCGAAAGTCTACGGCTGGATGGCTCGCCGGAACGGGTTATTCGGCGCGCGGGTCCGGCCCGGAATGCGGGGCACAATTTCGGCGCACAAATTTCGGCCTCGCGAAAGCGGATACGCTGGGGGCATGGCCGAACATGACTTTGACGGAACGCACTTTGGGGAACAGGGGGACGTGGCAGGCATGTCGGCGCTCGATATCGCGGACTGGCGGCTGCGGACCTTTGCCCTCTATGCCACCACGCGGAAGATTGCCGCGGACAGCCCGGCGGAAGCCCATTCCTACTGGCGCCAGGAGCGGGACCGCATGTTCGGCACGCACCCGGCCTCGGCGCTGACGGCCGAGGCCAAGGCCAGCTTCGGCGGCCTGAAGACGGCGGACTATGATCCGATCTACCGTTTCCACGTCCCGCTGACCCTCGAGGGCGCCGGCCGGGAGATGAATGTGGAGACCGGGACTGACGGCCTGGTCCGGTTCGTGCGGCTGGGCACCTTCGACCTTCCCGAGATGGGGCAGCTCGCAGTCTGGAAGCTCAGGGGCTACGGTGGCGGCATCTTCGTGCCGTTCCGCGACGCCACCGCGGGCCAGCCCGGCGGCAGCTACGGCGCGGGACGCTACCTCCTGGACACCATCAAGGGGGCTTTCCACGGCGTGCGGGGCTCCGGGCCCCAGGCCGAATTCGTCCTGGACTTCAATTTCGCCTACAACCCCTCCTGCGCCTACAACGAAGCCTGGGCATGTCCCCTTGCCGGCCCGGCGAACCGGCTGGCCGTGGACATCCCCGTAGGCGAGCTGTACTGAGCGGATGGCGTCCCAGCTCGAACAGCAGGCTCCCGCCCCCGCCGTCGTCCGCGGGCAGACCGCCCGCCGCCACCGCGGAGTCCTTCGCTACCCGGTGGTCCGCCAGCTCGTCCGCTTCACCGGCGTCGGGATTGTCTGTACCCTGACTTCCCTTGGCTTGTACGCCCTTTCCCGGCCCTGGCTCGGGGCCCAGCCGGCCAACGCGGCGGCCCTGATCCTGACGTCATTGATGAATACCGCCCTCAACCGGCGCCTGACGTTCAAGATCACAGAGCGCCGCCGGATGAAGCGTGACCACCTCAACGGCCTGATCGTGATCCTCGTCGCGCTTCTGATCACCGGCGGCAGCTTGGCCGTCCTGCACTGGGTCAATCCCGGCGCCACCGTGGCCGAGGAGCTGTGGACCACCACCCTCTCCGGCTTCGCCGCCACCGCCGTGCGGTTCTCGATGCTTCGGCACTGGATCTTCCGGCGCGCCCGCCACCGCTAGGTCTGACCCCCGCCTCGCCTGCCCTACTGCCAGCTAGTTGGGCCGAAGTGCCCGGACCCCGGCGACGGCAACGCCCACGGCGGCTGCGGCCTGGCGGAGCTCGTCCGCGGTCACGGTCGAGTCGAAGCTGAACCGCACCGCCGTCTGGGCGACCTCGGGCTCGATGCCCATGGCCAGCAGCACGGGCGACGGCGCATCCGAGCCCGCCGCGCACGCGGACCCGCTGGAGCACACCACGCCTTGGCGGTCGAGTTCCAGCAGCACGGACTCGCCGCTGGTGCCCGGGAAGCAGAAGGAGGCCACCGAGGGCAGCCGCTCGGTGGGGTGGCCGGTGAGCAGCGCGCCGGGAACACCGGCAAGCACGGCGTCGATGAACCCGTCCCGGAGGGCTGCGATGCGTCCGGCCGGTTCCCGGGGCAGCGTCAGGGCCGTCGCCAGCGCCACGGCCCCGGCGACGTTTTCGGTGCCCGAACGGCGGCCGCGTTCCTGCCCGCCGCCATGGACCAGCGGCTCAACCCGGACCCGCCCGCGCACAAACAACGCACCGCTGCCTTTGGGCGCGCCCAGCTTGTGGCCGGAAATGCTCAGCGCGTCCACGCCCAGTGCGCCGGTGTCCAGCGGCAGCCAGCCGGCGGCCTGGACGGCATCGGTGTGGAACGGAACGCCCTGGGCGCGGGCCAGCGCCGCGAGCCGGGCAATGGGCTGGACCGTGCCGACCTCGTTGTTGGCGTACATGATGCTGACCAGGGCCGTCCCGGGGTGCAGCACCGCGGCAAGGGCCTCTTCCGTCACCTGCCCGAAGCGGTCCACGGGAATCACGTCGACCGCGAAGCCGTGGACCCGTTCGAGGTACCTGGCGGATTCTTCCACCGCGGGATGTTCGACGGCGCTGATCGCCACCCGGTCGAGGCGCGGATCGGCGGCGCGCCGGGCCAGGGCGATGCCCTTGACGGCGAGGTTGTCCGCTTCGGTGCCGCCGGAGGTGAAGACGACTTCCCCGGGGCGGCAGCCCAGGGCCCTGGCGGTTGCGGCGCGGGCCCCGGCGAGCGCCGTGGCGGCCGCCTCACCCAGGGAATGGTGGCTTGACGGGTTGCCGAACTCGCCCGCGAGGTATGGCCACATGGCCTCCAGCACCTCGCGGCGGACCGGGGTGGTGGCCGCTGCGTCGAGGAAGATCACGGTGCGCCTCAGCCGTCCGTCTGTTCCGGGGCAAGAACCGGCTCAACGGCCAGTTCTATGTCCAGGCCAAGGTCCAGGGCCGTGACGCTGTGCGTCAGGCCGCCGATCGAGATGACGTCCACGCCCGTGGCCGCGATGTCCGCCACGGTGGCGAGATTGACGTTGCCGCTGGCTTCGACCCGGGCCCGGTCGCCCACCAGCGCGACGCCGGCCGCCAGCTCGGCCACGGAGAAGTTGTCCAGCATGATGGTGTCCACCCCGGCCGCAAGTACGGGCTCGATCTGCTCCATGGTGTCCACTTCCACCTCGAAGTGGGTGGTGTGGCCAAGCTGGGCCTTGGCGCCGCGCAGCACCGCGGTGAGCTTCGCCGGATCGCCGCCGGTGAGGACGGCCAGGTGGTTGTCCTTGGCCAGGACGGCGTCGGAGAGGCTGAAGCGGTGGTTGGCGCCGCCGCCGCAGCGTACTGCATAGCGTTCCAGCACCCGCAGCCCCGGCGTGGTCTTGCGGGTATCGGTGATCCGCGCCCCGGTGCCGTCCACGAGCGCCACGAACTCGGCCGTCATGGTGGCGATGGCGCTCATCCGCTGGACCAGGTTCAGTCCGACGCGTTCGGCCAGCAGCACGGCGCGGGCGTTCCCGGTCACGCGGGCCAGGGCGGTTCCGGCCGCGAAGGCCTCGCCGTCCTTGACCAGCAGTTCGACGACGGCGTCCGGGTCGGTCAGCTTCATCGCGGCGGCGAAGACTTCCCCGCCGCTCAGGACGCCGGGGACGCGGGCATTGAGCACCGCAGTCGCTCGCGCCTGCGCGGGGATAAGCACCTGCGAGGTGATGTCCCCGTACGGGGCGTCCTCCTGCAGCGCCGTGCGGAGGACGGCCAGTACGGCGGCCTCGGGCAGGCTCCCGGCGAGCGCCGCGGTGCGGGAGGGCACGGTTTCCGGGGCAGCGGTTGCGTGGGCAGTGGTGGTCACGAGGAAATCCTTTGCATGGAATGGGTGAGTACTGAGGCGTCGTCCGTGTCTGCCCGGTAGTGGGCGCCGACGGAGTGCGTGCGCTGCCGGGCCGCCGCCACGAGGAGTTCCGCGGCCAGCAGCAGGTTCCGGTCCTCATGGGCATCCTGGCCGAGACAGGCGCCGTGCCCGGCACTGCGCCCGGCGCGGACTCCGGTTTCAAGGTCGGCGGGTTCAAAATCGGCGGCGGCAAGGTCTGCGGCCCACTGCGCCAGCTGGGCCGCGGCGGCGTCGAGGTCGGCGCCCGTGCGTGTGACTCCCGCTGCCGCGGTCATGAGCCTCCCCAGGGCCGCGCGGCAGAACGGAACCTCTGCGGCACCGGTCTTTGGCGTAACAGCCGCCGCGGGCGGCAAATGTCTGTTCAGTTGGAGGTCCTCGCGTGCCGGCGGGAGCCAGGCCGTTTCCGGCACGGGTGCGCGCAGGAAGTCCTCCACCGCACGGCGGCCGAACACGAGGCCCTCCAGCAGCGAGTTGCTCGCCAGCCGGTTTGCCCCCTGCGCCCCCGTGCGGGCGACCTCGCCGGCGGCATACAGGCCGGGAACGGACGTGCGGCCCCTCAGGTCGGTGCTCACGCCGCCCATCCAATAGTGGGCGGCCGGGGACACAGGTACGGTCTCCGTGGTCCAGTCGTAGCCGGCGGCGAGGGTGGCGGCCGTGATGGTCGGGAACCGCCGGGCCAGGAAGCCCGCGCCCCGGTCTGCCTCGATGCCACGCGCGTCCAGGTAGACCGGGCTGTCCGGCGCGGCCCCGGTTGCCGCCAGGTGGAGGGCGATGCTGCGGGAGACGACGTCGCGGGGGGCCAGCTCGGCATCGGGGTGGTAGTCGGGCATGAAGCGGTACCCCGCGGAGTCCAGCAGCACTGCCCCCTCGCCACGGACCGCTTCGGAGATGAGCAGGGCCGGCGGGCCGCCCGGGATCTCCTGGGCGGCAAGGGTGGTGGGGTGGAACTGGAAGAACTCGAGGTCCCGCACCGCGGCGCCGGCACGCCAGGCCAGGGCCAGCCCGTCGGCGGTGGCGACGGAGGGATTGCTGGTGCGGGCAAACAGCCGCCCGGCACCGCCGGTGGCGAGCAGGACGGCGTCGGCAGCCAACCGCTGGGGCCGGCCGCCGGCCAGGTAGGCCACGCCGGTGACCCGGGCCGGCGTCGGGGGCGTGCTGCCGGGCTGTGACGGTGCATTCGACAGAGATTCGGACAGGACTTCCGGTTCGGTCAGGAGTTCGGTGACGAACGCGCTGGTTTCCACCCGGAGCCGGCCGTGGACAGCACGATCCAGGACGGCGCGTTCCAGAACGGCGGCGACGAGCCCGCGGGCGATGCAGGCGCCCGTCGCGTCACCGCCGGCGTGCAGGATCCTCGGCGCCGAGTGTGCCGCTTCCAGGCCCAGGGCCGGTCCGCCGTCGGAACCCACGTCGAAATGCACGCCATAGCGGCCCAGGCCAGCGATGTCCCGGACGGCCTCGGTGCACAGGACACGGACCGCCTCGGCGTCGTTCAGCCCGGCACCGGCGGCGAGCGTGTCCGCGATGTGCGCTGCCACGGAGTCCCCGGGCGCGGCATCCTCCGGGGCCAGCACGGCGGAGATGCCGCCCTGGGCGTAGTAGGTGTTGCTCTGCTCCAGCGTCCCCTTGCTCAGGAGGACCACCTCGATGTCACGCCCGCTGCCGGTGGCGGCGTCGGTCGCGAGCAGCGCGGCGTAGAGCCCCGCAACCCCGCTGCCGACAATCACGAGCCGCCTGGTCACGGCCGCGCCGCCAGCATGCGTTCCAGCGCCACCTTGGCCGGCGCGGCGACGTCCTCGTCCACGGTGATGCGGTTGAGCACCTCGCCGCGCACGAGCGCTTCCAGGACCCAGGCAAGGTAGCCGGGGTGGATGCGGTACATGGTGGAGCACGGGCAGATCACCGGGTCCAGGCAGAAGATGGTGTGCTGCGGGTATTCCGCGGCGAGACGGTTCACCATGTTGATCTCGGTGCCGATCGCAAACGTGGTGGGTTCGGTGGCCGCGGCGATGGCCTTCTTGATGAAGTCGGTGGACCCGGCGGAATCGGCGGCGTCCACCACCTCCATGGGGCATTCCGGGTGCACGATCACCTGCACGCCGGGGAACTCGGCGCGGGCCTTCTCGATCTGGCCCACGTTGAAGCGCTTGTGGACCGAGCAGAAGCCGTGCCAGAGGATCACCCGGGAATCGAGCAGGGCCTGTTCATCATTGCCGCCGAGGTCCTTGCGCGGGTTCCACATCGGCATCTGCTCCAGCGGCACCCCCATGGCCTTGGCGGTGTTGCGGCCCAGGTGCTGGTCCGGGAAGAACAGCACGCGCTGGCCGCGCTCAAACGCCCACTCCAGCACGGTCGCGGCGTTCGAGGAGGTGCAGACGATCCCGCCGTGCTCGCCGCAGAAGCCCTTGAGGGCTGCGGAGGAGTTCATGTAGGTGACGGGGATGACCGGGACCCGGCCCTCGGCGTCGGGCTCCGTGCCGAAGACGTCCTCAAGCTGTTCCCAGCACTCGGTAACCGAGTCGATGTCCGCCATGTCCGCCATGGAGCAGCCCGCGGCGAGGTTGGGCAGGATCACAGCCTGGTCCGGCCGGGACAGGATGTCCGCCGTCTCGGCCATGAAGTGCACGCCGCAGAAGATGATCGCTTCGGCGTCCGGCCGGGTCAGGGCCGCATTGGCGAGCTGGAAGGAATCGCCCACGAAGTCGGCATATTCGATCACTTCGTCGCGCTGGTAGAAGTGCCCCAACACGACGGCGCGGTCCCCCAGCGCCGCTTTGGCGGCGCGGATCCGGGCGTCGAGTTCGGCGTCGCTGGCGAGCTTGTACTCTTCCGGGAGCTGCCCCTGCCGGGGAGTCGAGGCCGGGGCGGCGTCGGTGGAGGAGGCGCCCGGTCCGTAGGCGGGCACTCCGGCGAGGGCCTCGGCGAGGTCGTAGTCCCAGGGCCCCTGGGCCAGCGCGGGGCTGCAGGTGGAGGCGGCCGCGCCCCCCGTCATGGTGGTGGCCTGCTCGCGCGTGATCAGCTGGATTGCCGTGTTGACGCTGCTCATGGTGTGCTCCTGTTGTCTGGGTCAAGGCCTGGGCGGCCGGTAAAGCGGTAGAGGCGGGGCGGGCGGTGCTTGCCGCCCTGCAGGTAGTGATCGGTTTCTTCGATTTCCGGCGTGGCCTTGACCTGCCGGCGGAAGTTGGCGGGATCGAGTTCGCGGTCCAGGACGGCCTCGTAGACTTCCCGGACCTGGGCAAGGGTGAAGTACTCGCCCAGCAGGTGGTAGGCGATGGATCCGTAGGCCATCTTGTTGCGCAGCCGCCACAGGGCGTAGTCGATGATCGCGTTGTGGTCGAAGGCCAGCTCGCCGAGCCGGTCGGCGCGGAACCAGCGGACGTTCTCCGATTCGTCCGCGAGCGCGGCCTCCGTCGGCTGGACGAGCGCCCAGTACACAATCGAGACGACGCGCTGGGTGGGCGAGCGGTGCAGCCCGCCAAAGGCGTAGAGCTGTTCGAGGTAGTTCGGGGCCAGTCCCGTGGTTTCGCGCAGGTTCCGCGAGGCGGCGTCCTGGAGTGACTCGGAGTGCGTGAGTGGGCCGCCGGGCAGGGCCCAGAGGCCCTTGAACGGCTCGCGGATCCGGCGCACCAGCGGGATCCACAGCGTGGGCCGTCCGGACTTCTCGCTGGGGCGCAGCGCAAAGATCACAGTGGAGATGGCCAACGACGGCGGAGCGGTCTGGCGCTCCGAGACGTTGGCTGCTGTGGTGTAAACGGTGATCCACCCGCCCTCTTGGGTCCCGGGCGGGTCCTGCGATGGACTGCCCGGACGGATCCGGCCCGACCGCCGGATTAGTTATAGTCAAATTGACTAGAACTAATGATACGGCCGCGCCGGCCGGGCGCAAAATGTTTCAGGTCACCATGGGCGGACCATGGGCGGACCATGGGCGGACCAGGGCGGCCCCGGGGGTTCGGTCCGGGCTTGTCCGCGGGTACCGGCAACGGTATTAATCGGGGCTATGGACATCGAGGCTGGGGACATCGGGGCTATGGACGCAGAAGCAGTCAGGGCCCGCTACGCGGGAGCGGCCCGGGCATTCCTGGAGCTCGCCGAACAGGTCCCGCGCCCGGCGTGGTCGCGGCCGGCACTGGGCGAATGGGATGTCCGGGCACTGACCGGCCACACGAGCCGCGCCCTGACAACCGTGGAGACCTACCTCGCCACCCCGGCCACCGGGGAGCGGGTGGTCGGTCCGGTGGAATACTTCCTGGCCGTCCGGGGCGCCACCTCGCCGGATGCGATCGCGCGGCGAGGCAAGGAAACCGGGGAAGCCCTGGGCGGGGACCCGGCCGCAGCGGTGCGGGAGCTTGTCCAACGCGTCACGGCCCTCGTCCGGAACACGCCGGACGATGCCCTGGTGGCCACCCCCGCCGGGGTAATGACGCTCATCGACTACCTGCCGACCCGGACCTTCGAGCTGGCCGTGCACACCCTGGACCTGGCGCGCGCCCTGCAGCTCCCGCCGCCCGCCTCGCTGGCCCCGGCGGTTGCGGCCTCCCTGGAGCTCGCCGGAGCCATCGGCTCCCGCTTGCCGTCCGCCGGCGAATTGCTGCTCTTGCTCACCGGCCGGACCGGCCTGCCCGGAAACCTGAGCGTCGTCTAGCTCACAGCCCCGTGGGCCGGCCGCCGAGCCGGCAGGCCGGCCACCCGCCTGGCCTGTCACTTGCTCGTGGCCGCGGCTTCGAGCAGCGGCAGGGTGCGGCCCTGGAAGTGGGTATTGAGCACGATCACGGAGGACGAGCGCAGGACCGACCTGGTCGCAATCATGGCATCGAGGACACGCTGGAGGTCCGAATTGGAGCGCGCGGCTATCCGGGCCATAAGGTCCGAGCTCCCCGAGACGGTGTGGATCTCAATCAGTTCGGGGATCCGCGACAGGGCCTCCACGACGGCGTCGTGCCCGAGGTCCTGGTTGATCGTGAGGGAACAGAACGCCACCACGGGAAATCCGAAGTGCGCCGGATCGGGCTGCGGCACCCACGAGCCGATCACACCGGCGTCCTGCATCCGGTCCAGGCGCGACTGCACCGTGGCGCGGGCAATCTTCAGCACCCGGGAAGCCTCCAGGACCGAGGCCCTGGGGGAATCCGTGAAAAATCGGACAATCTTTGCATCCAGCGGATCAACGTCCATGGATTTTTCCTTCCCAAGCGGGCCCGGCCCAAACAAACCGCCGCCGATGCCCCGAATCAGTTAGCAAACTGCCACTATGCTCTCACGCCTGCGGAGCCCCGGCGGCCCATAGCGCCCGGCCAAAGACGGTAAATTCAATAGGTCCCATAAGGACTCACAGATCCAAACCACACGAAGGTTCGCCAGTATGACAACGAAGTCCATAGCGAAGTTGCCCACCGCCCTCCCGGCCCCGAAATTGGGGCACAGCATGAAGCCGCGCCAGCTGACCATGATGGGATTGGGCAGCGCGATCGGCGCCGGCCTGTTCCTCGGCTCAGGGGCCGGAATCCAGGCGGCGGGACCCGCCGTATTGATCTCCTACCTCGTCGCCGGAACCCTGATCATCCTGGTCATGTGGGCGCTCGGGGAGATGGCCGCCGCCAACCCCAACAGCGGCGCCTTCTCCGTCTACGCGCAAAAGGCGATGGGCAAGACCGCGGGTGCGACCGTCGGCTGGCTCTGGTGGCTGCAGCTCGTGGTGGTCATCGCGGCCGAGGCCCTGGGTGCGGCTGCGCTCCTGTTCACCGTGTGGCCGGTGATCCCCGTCTGGGCACTGTCACTGATCTTCATGGCCCTGTTCACGGCGGTCAACCTGGCCGGCGTGAAGAACTTCGGCGAATTCGAGTTCTGGTTCGCCATCCTCAAGGTCGCCGCCATCGTGCTGTTCCTGGCCATCGGCGCGGCCCTGCTGCTGGGCTGGCTGCCGAACGTCCCGTCCCCCGGGCTCAGCAACTTCACCTCCGACTTCGCCCCGGCAGGCCTGGGCGGCATCGCCACCGCACTGTTCGTGGTGACCTTCGCTTTCGGCGGCACGGAGATTGTCAGCGTGGCCGCGGCTGAGACGGAGAACCCGGAGCGCAGCGTCGCCCAAGCGATCCGCACCGTGGTGTGGCGGATCCTTGCGTTCTACATTGGCTCGGTGTTCGTCATCGCAGCAGTCCTCCCCTCAACCTCGGCGGCCTTGAAGTCCCCGTTCGCCGGCGTCCTCGACGTCGCCCGCATCCCGGGCGCCGGTGCCGCGATCACCCTGGTGGCCGTCGTCGCGCTTCTCTCCGCGCTGAACGCCAACCTGTACGGCGCCTCCCGGATGGTCTTCTCGCTGTCGGAACGTGGCGAAGCGCCGCGCTTCCTCTCGAAGGTCAACAAGGCACGCGTCCCCGTGGTGGCCGTGGGCGTCTCGGTGGCCTTCGGCTTCCTGGCCGCCGTGCTGGAACTGCTCTTCCCCGACCAGATTCTCCCGGCACTGTTCCAGCTCGTCGGATCGACGTGCCTCGTGGTCTGGGGCACGGCCCTCGTGTCCCAGCTGATCCTGCGGCGCCGGGCCGACCGTGACGGCACCGCGCTGCCGCTGCGGATGAAGGGCTTCCCCGGGCTGACGATCTTCGGACTCGTGCTCCTGGCGCTCATCTTCGCCGTCGGCTTCAGCAGCCCGGAAACCAGCACGCAGCTCTTCAGCACCCTGGCGCTGGTGGCCGGCATCGCCGCGGCGTGCTGGATCGGTGCCCGGATCACCCGCAACCGCAGCGCCGGCGCAGAGGCCGACCAGCCGGCCAGCCGGCCAGCCGTCTAACCGACTAAGGGACCAGCCGGGACGCTAGACAAATTGCCAAGCGTCCCGGCGCCACGGCCGGCAGAAGTGTGCAGTCTGGGCACCCCAACCTAGGCTGATTGCCTACCCCGCCGCCGGTGACTAGGGTCACAGGCATGGACACACTTCTCCCCGTGGCTTCCGGCGGCGCTGCCGGGCCGCTCACTGCCGACGAGCTCCGAGAGCTCTATTCGCTGATGGTGGCCGTCCGGCACCTCGACACCTCGGCCATCGCCTGGCAACGCCAAGGCATCATCCCCGGTTACGCCCCCGAGCTCGGCCAGGAGGCAGCCCAGGTGGGCAGCGGCTACGCCGTGGACACCACCCGTGACTTCGTCTTCCCCACCTACCGCGAGATGGGTGTCGCCCGGACCATGGGGGTGGACATGGTGGCTTATATGTCAACTCACAAGGCCACGTGGCACGGCGGCCTGTACAACCCGATGGAATCCCGGCTGGCCCCGATCCAGGCGGTCGTCGCCGGTTCCGTGCTGCACGCCGTCGGCTGGGCCCACGGCCAGACTCTCGACAGCCAAGACGGCGTCGCCCTGACCTACTTCGGCGACGGCGCCTCCTCCCAGGGCGATGTGCACGAGGCAATGAACTTCGCCGCCGTGATGAAGGCGCCCGTGGTGTTCTTCGTCCAGAACAACGGCTGGGCCATCTCGGTCCCCACCGAACGGCAGGTGGCCGGCGGCTCCGTCGCAGCCCGTGCCGCGGGCTACGGGATCCCGGCGCTGAAGATCGACGGCGACGACGTCGTCGCGGTTCTCGAGGCGACCCGCCGCGCCTTCGCACATGCCCGTTCCGGCAACGGCCCGGTGCTCATCGAGGCCATGACCTACCGCCGCGGCCCGCACTCCACCTCCGATGATCCGGGCCGCTACCGCTCCCTCGACGAGGAACGCGACGAATCCGGCATCGACCCGCTCGAGCGGCTCCGGCAGCGGCTACTGGCCGATGGAATCGCGGACGAGGCGTTCTTCGCCGAGGCGCTGGCCGCGGCCAAGGCCGAAGAGGAGCAGATCCGCACCGGCATCCAGGCCCTCGGCTCCCGTCCCGGAACTGAAATGTTTGACCTGGTCTTCCAGGAAACCACCCCGGCCCTGCAGGCCCAGGCCGCCAACTGGCGCGAGGAGTCCGAACATGTCTAACTCGATTCTCGAAAACGTAGACGCCGCAGGCGACAACACTGCCGACGACACTGTCACCAACACGGCCGCAGACAGCCCCGCATCAACCACCGTGATGTCGATGCAGCAGGCGCTTAACCGCGCCCTCGACGAGGTCCTCGCGGAGAACCCCAAGGCCGTCATTTTCGGCGAGGACTGCGGCCGGCTCGGCGGCGTCTTCCGCATCACCGACGGGCTGCAGGCCAAGCACGGCCCGCAGCGGGTCTTCGACACCCCGCTGGCGGAATCTGGCATCCTCGGCATGTCGGTGGGCCTGGCGATGGCCGGGTTCCACCCCATTCCCGAGGTCCAGTTCGACGGCTTCGCCTACCCGGCCATCAACCAGATCGTCTGCCAGATCGCCCGGATGAACTACCGCAGCCGGGGCACCATGCCGATGCCCATCACCCTGCGCGTGCCCAGCTTCGGCGGCATCCGCGCCCCCGAACACCACGGGGAAAGCCTCGAGGCGCTCTTCGCCCACGTGCCCGGGCTCAAGGTGGTCTCGCCGTCGAACCCGCACGAGGCCTACCACCTGCTCAAGTACGCCGCCACGCGGCCGGACCCGGTGATCTTCATGGAGCCGAAGTCGCGGTACTGGCAGAAGGGCGAGGTAGACGTCTCCAGACACGATGCAGCCGGCTCCCCCACCGGCGCCAAGGTGATGCGCGAAGGCCGCCACCTCACGCTGGTCGCATGGGGCGCCATGGTCTCCCGCTGCCTGCAGGTGGCCGAGCTCGCGGCCGAGGACGGGATCGACATCGAGGTCCTGGACCTGCGCTGGCTCAAGCCGATCGACGCCGAGGCGCTGGCCGCCTCCGTGCGCAAGACGCGCCGCGCCGTTGTCGTCCACGAAGCGCCGCTGACCTCCGGCCTCGGCGCCGAAGTGGCGCAGCTGATCACGCAGAGCTGCTTTGACACCCTCAAGGCACCGGTGGAGCGCGTCACCGGCTTCGACGTCCCGTACCCCTCGGGCGATCTGGAAGATGAATACATCCCGAACATTGACCGGATCCTCTTCGGCATCCAGCGAGTATTGGAGTACAAACGTGGCTGAAATTTCCTTCCCCCTTCCCGATCTCGGCGAGGGCCTGATCGAGGCAACCGTGCTCGAATGGCTGGTTTCACCGGGCGAGCAGGTTGAGCGCAACCAGCCGCTCGTGGAGGTCGAGACCACCAAGTCGGCCGTTGAATTGCCCAGCCCGCAGGCAGGTAAGGTAGTGCGTATCTACGGCGGGCCCGGTGACAAGATCAATGTCGGCGAGCCCCTGATTGTGTTTGAGGTGCCGGACAACACCGCCGGCATCGTGGGCACGGTCCCGAAGGAAGAGGCACCAAAGCGCCGGGTCCGCCTGAGCGCCGTACTTGATGAGGACTGAGAGCATGAGCGGCAGACACACCGGCGAACTGCATTCCCACACAGTGGAGGGCACCGACCCCCAGTTGTACGTGCAGGTGCATGAGCCCCAGAACGACGTCGGGCTCCGTCCGGTCCTGCTGCTGCACGGTTTCTCCTCCTCGTCCAAGCTCAACTGGGAGGACACCGGCTGGCTCGCCGCGCTCCTGGAGGCCGGCCGGCGCGTCATCACCGTGGACCTGCCCGGCCACGGCCGCAGCGGGGCGCCGGAGGACATGGACTCCTACTCCCCCAGCCGGATCCGCGCGGACCTGCTGCAAATAGTGTTCGACGCCGGGACGCGGCCCCTGCGCGACGGCGACCCCTCCAGCGGGCTCGACGTGATCGGCTATTCGCTGGGATCCCGGCTCGCCTGGGAGTTCGGCGCCACCCAGCATGAGCTGGTGCACCGGCTGGTCCTGGGCGGCCCCAATGTCGCCGATCCGCTGGCGGACTTCGACCTGATCGCCGCGCAGCGGTACCTGGCCGACGGCACCCCGATCGCGGACGAATCAACCGCGGGCCTGCTGAAGATGGCCATGTTGCTGCCCAGCAACAACATCTTCGCGCTGCTCTCCCTGGTCGAGGCGATCAAGACCGAGCCGTACGATCCCGCCGAAGCCGTCCCGCACATGCCGATGCTCCTCGTGGCAGGGGAAAAGGACGACCGGGCCGCCTCGATGCCGGAGCTTGCCGCCCTCGGCGCCAAGGCCGGCGGCATGGTTGAACAGCTGGTGCTGCCGGGCCGGAACCACACCAACGCCATCACCAGCCGCGCCTTCAAACAGGGTGCCATCAGCTTCCTGGGCGTCTGAGCAGACAGGCAGCTGCCACAGGCCAACACAAAAGAGGCACGGACCGCGGTCCGTGCCTCTTTTGTGCCTTGCTTTGTGGCTAGCGCTTGGCCTCTTCGGCCGGCGCGTGATGGCTGACGCCGAGCGGGCGGCCCTTCGTCTCGCCGGCCAGGAGGACACCGATGGCGGAGATGACGCAGAGGATCATGATGTAGATGCCGATGGAGCCGGTCCAGTGCGTGCCCTGCAGCAGGGTCTCCGCGATGGTGGCTGCAAACGCGCCGCCGAGGATGGCGCCGAACGCGTAACCGATCGAGATGCCGGAGTAGCGGACCTCTGCCGGGAACATCTCGGCGTACATGGCGGACATCGGGCCGTAGGACAGCCCCAGGCCGATGGTCAGGACGAACAGCGCGACGCCGTAGAGCACGATGTTCTTGGTGTCGATGAGGGCGAACATCGGGATCATCCAGGCAAAGACAATTCCGTAGCCGATAAGGAAGGTCTTGACGCGGCCGATCTTGTCCGAGAGCCAGCCGCCGACCAGGGTGAAGATGAGCCAGCCGAAGGAAGCCAGCGTGGTGGCCAGCAGGATCTGCGGGGTGGGCATCTTGAGGGACTTGGTGGCGTAGGAGATGAAGAACGCGATCAACAGGTAGCCGGCAGCGTTGTTGCCGATGAAGATCATGGTCGAGTAGAGAACTGCCTTCTTGTGCTTGCGGATGAGCTCGCTGAGCGGCGCCTTGCTTTCTTCCTTGCGGTCTTGCATCTCTTTGAAGACGGGGCTCTCGGCAACGGCGCGGCGGATCAGGTAGCCGACGACGATCAGCACGATCGAGAGCAGGAACGGCACACGCCAGCCCCAGGACGCGAAGTCTTCCTTGGACATGGACGTGTTGAGGAAGTACAGCAGGCCGGTGGCGAGGATCATGCCGACCGGAACACCGATCTGCGGGTAGGCACCGAACAGGCCGCGCCTGCTCTTGGGAGCGTGCTCGACGGCCATCAGGGCTGCGCCGCCCCATTCACCGCCGGCGGAGAAGCCCTGGATGACACGGAGCAGGATCAGGAGGATCGGGGCCCAGACGCCGATCTGCGCGTAGGTGGGCAGCATGCCGATCAGCGCCGTGGCGGCACCCATCATGATCAGGGTGAAGACCAGCATGGCCTTGCGTCCGAGGCGGTCACCCAGGTGGCCGGCAACGATCGCGCCGAGCGGGCGGAACAGGAAGCTGATGCCGATGAGGGCGAAGGACAGGATCTGTGCCAGGCCCGGGTTGGATTCGTTCAGCGGGGCGAGGAACAGGGGTGAGAGCAGCGTTGCTGTCAGCTGGGCAAAAATGAAGAAGTCGTACCACTCGATGGTGGTGCCGACCAGCGTCCCGGCGAGGACCTTGCGTTCCTCATGTTTGCTGCTGGGACCCGCCTCGGTGTCGACACGTGAAGTTGCGGTCATTGAAACTCCGTTGTTGGGGGCAGCGGTACTGCCCAAAGTGGGTGCGAAGTGGATAACTGAGTCCTGCTGGAATTACTGATCGAACGGTCAGTTAGTATTTTAAATACTACTATGAAATGTGTGATAGGACACACATATTCCCGGAGTATGTCTTCCGCGTGTCAGTCCGGGCGGTTGAGCAGCTCGCGGACCCTGGCCCGGACCGGGCCGCGGTCGTAGGTGTTTACCAGGGCGCCGGCCATGCGGACCGGGTCCCCGAAGAAGAAGTACTCGTAGAGCGACTGGCGCCCGGCGAACCCGGAGATCGAGGCGTCGAAGGCCAGTTTGAACAGCCGGACGCGCTCGGGGCCGGTCAGGGTCTTGCCCTGCAGGTACAGCTCGATGTCCTCCCGGGCTTCGCTGTTGACGTCCGCCTCGCCCGGCAGGGCCATGAGGCCCGACGCCGAGAACTTCCGGATGATCTGCGGGAAGCGCTGGGCGATCTTCGGGTACCAGTTGCGGGCAGCGTTCAGCGTGGACCACTTCGGCAGCATGACGCCGGCGTCATTGAGCTCAGCGTCGGCCTCGGACGCGCGGATCAGCGCCTTGCCGATTTCGACGTCGATGATCAGCTCGGCGATGTCCTCCTGGATGTGCTGGAACCCGTCAATGCCGATCGATTCGGCCAGTTCCGACGCCAGGCCGAGGAAGAACTCGCTCTTGGCGATGGTGCGGGTGACCACCTGGTGGGTCATGAGCGCGCCGGCGCCGGTTTCGGTGTAGAAGCTGTTGCACAGTTGCGGGTGGCCGAGCATGAAGACGCGTTCGTTGGGCACGAAGACGTGGTCAAAGACCGCGACGGCGTCCATTTCCTCATAGCGGGAGGCCAGCGGCTCGTCGTGGGTGCTGCCGCCGTTGTACAGCGAGGTACGGCAGAGGTAGCGCAGGCCCGGGGCATCATTGGGGATGGCGAACGCGTAGGAATAGGGCGCGTCTTCCGGGGTGCCCCGCAGGACCGTGGACGGGAACACGAGGAGCTCGTCCGCGATCGGGGCGATGGTGGCGAGCATCCGCGCGCCCTGAATGACGATCCCGTCCTCGCGCTCCTCCACGATCCGGGCCGAGAGCTGGCCGCCGAGCTGCTCCGAACCGGAGACCGAGCGGTTCACCTGCGGCGGGATGAGGGTGTGCGTGGCGAGGACGTCGTTTTCCCTAGCCCACTCGTAGTAGTTGCGGATGTTCTCGCCGAACTTCGGATCCGCCTGCGAGAACCACTTCCCGGCCGTGCCCAGCGCGGTGAGCGCGGAGTTCATATAGTCCCCGGACCGGCCAAGGAAGCCGTTGGAGGACTCGGCCCAGGTGGAGATGGCGCGGCGGCGCCGCTGGAGGTCCTCAATGGTCTTGGGCACCAGGAAGGAGGCGTTGACCAAGTCCCCGGTGCTGGGCGAGGTGTAGGTGAGCGCCTCCTGGTACTTCGGGTCGTGCTGCATGTCGAAGAGCCCGGCGTAGGAGCGAGCCACATTGCGGAAAGCCGGGTGCTCGGCGATCTTCTCGCTGACCACCTCGCCGTCGATCACCACGTGCGGGCTCATGGCGTTGAGCTTGTCCAGGTACTGCCGTCCGGTACGGATGCCCATTGGTCTTCCTCCAGTCGTCGTTGAGCTGAGCCGTGTTGAATAGAATTGGCACGGCGCTAGAGCAGGTCCTCCATGCCCAGCAGGCTTTCCGGGATGGTGGTGAAGGTGCCGTTGGCGAACGCCAGGGCATCGCCGTTGCGGTAGTTGAAGTCCACCACCTCACCGATGTACAGGGTGTGGTCGCCGCCGTCGTACGCCGCCCAGGGCTTGCATTCGAAATAGGCGAGCACATTGGACAGCCGCGGCGCGGTGTCCCCCTCCACCCACAGCGGCTCGGGACCGGGGCTGCCGGCGAAGTGCATGGCCAGATGCCGCTGCTCGGCGCCGAGGATGTTCACCGTGAAGGGCCGGCCGTCGAGTTCATCGTGGGCCCTGGCGGTGCGGGCGATGCTCACCAGCACCAGCGGAGGGTCCATCGAGACTGAGGTGAAGGAGTTCACGGTGATCCCGTGGCGCTTCGTGACCCCGTCGAAGGTCACGATCGCCACGCCGGTGGCAAACCTGCCAAGGCTGCCCCTGAAGTGGTTGGACCGCGGGGCAGACAGCCGGCCCGGGACACCCCCGGCGTGGTCGCGTGGATGGGCAATCATCGTTGATTCCTTGCGTTTGTGGCGTATTCCTAGGCTGCGTGGTGGATCAACTGTGTTTGGATCACGTGTGCTTGGATCAGGTGCGCTTTGAAGTGGATGTGTTCTATAATCGAACAAGTAGTTCCCATATAGAACGCTAGCGGACCGTGAGCCGGAGCACAAGGGTTGCCCGGCACGCCCGGCGGCCAGCGACCCCGCCCCTAGGATGGACCCCATGACCCCGAACGCCGGCACCGTCCAGGCTTCTCCATCCCAGACGCTGTCCCGCGGCATCAGGGCGTTGGAGATCCTCGCCGAGGCGCAGCAGCCGCTCACCATTGCCGAACTCGCCGATGCCATGGGCGTCCACCGCTCCGTGGCCTACCGGATCCTGCGCACCCTGGAGGACCATTCGCTGCTAGTGCGCGACGACAGCGGCCGGGTCCAGCCGGGCCCGGGCCTCGCCGTCCTGGCGCGCGGGGTCTCCCGCGACCTGCAGTCGGCGGCCCTGCCGGAACTGACCCTGCTGGCCAACACCCTGACCATGAGCGCCTTCGTGGCGGTCTGGGACCGGGAGGAGTGCGTGACGTTGGTGACGGTGGATCCGCGGCACAGCGGCGCCGCGGTGGTGCAGCACCCGGGGTCGCGGCATCCCATCAGCGCCGGGGCACCGGGCATCGCCATCCAGTCCGCCTTCCCGGAACAGGAGTGGCGGGCCTTGGCCCCGGGCATCCCGTACCGGGCCGAGGCCGCCGAGGCCCGGCGCCGCGGCTTTGCCGCAAGCCATGACGAGGTGATCCCAGGCGTGTCCTCCATTGCGGTGCCGCTGCGGGTGCCGGGCGGCCGGCCGGCCGCCCTCGCCGTCGTCTATATCCGCGCCGCACAGGATCCGGACACCGTCGCCGGGGCCCTCACGGAGGCGGCCCGGCGCATCGAGGCGCAGCTGGGCTAGACGCGTGCGCCATCCCGCAGCGCCGTCGTCCTGTCGCGAGCAGGCTTAGGCGGCCGGTGCCGTCTTCCTCCCGCGCTGCCGGAGTACGACGGCGGCGGCCGTTCCCAGCAGGAACAGCGCCGTAGCGGCGCACACCGGAACCAGGAACGCCGTCGAGTACCCGAAGTTTTGGGCCAGCTGTCCGGCGATGGAGGATCCGAGCGCGGTGCCGGCGACGATGCCGCTGGCCAGGACCGTCATGACCGTGCCGAGCTTTCCGGCCGGGGCCACGAGGCCGCCGATGGCGAAGACGGTGACCATGAGCGGGCCGACGGGCAGGCCCAGGACGAACAGCACAAGGACCATGGGCAGCGCCGTCGAGGGCAGCAACAGCAGTGATGCGAGGCCGGCCATGAGGGCCGCGCACGCAATCCAGCGGGCGTTCACCGTGAAGCGGCGGGGCCAGTACGCGACCGAGAGGGCGGCCGCCGCAGAGCTCAGGCCCATGACGGCGTAGAGCAGGCCCGCGAGCTCGGAGGTCGCGAAGCTGGCGGAGAACGAACTCAGCGCTGTCTGGGTGGAGCCGAAGAAGGTGCCCATGCACACCATCGCCAGCACAGGAAGGGCGACGGCGGCGAAGGTTCTGGCGCGCTGGGCCGCCGTGCGGGTGTCCCCGTGGCCGTCCCCCGCCGCTGTCGGAGCCAGACCGGCTGACAGTCCTGCTGCCGGTCCGGCGGCCCGGCGCCGCGCTGTGCGGACCACCGCAAGGTTCGTGGGGTGGACGGCGAAGGCGGGCACGAGGACAACAGTCAGTGCCGCGGCCAGGGCCAGCGGCAGCCACGGTGCAAGCATGCTCGCGAGGATACCGACGAGTGCGGGGCCGAGCACGAAGGTGAGCTCGTCCGCGGTGCTCTCATAGGAGAGGGCGGTGTCCAGGTCCGCGGAGTTTCCGCCCGCACGGGCTCCGGCCCCGGACGTCCGGGATGTCAGCGCCATCCAGCGGACCCGGGCCAGCGGACCGACCTGCGGGCAGCTCACCCCGGCCACGAAGGCCGCGGCCAGCACGGGGACGGCGGCGGCAAGGTCATGGACCCCGGGGATGAGGTAGGCCGTGAGGATCAGGGCAACGATGGCCACGGTGTTGGCGATGGCGGACACGAGCAGGACGCCGCGCTGGCCAAGCCGGTCAGCGAGGACGCCCAGGACGGGGGCGCCCAGTGCGGAACCGATGCCGACGGCGCCGGCTGCGGCGCCGCCCACGGCGTAGGAGCCTGTGACGGCGGTGACGAGCGTCAGGGCGCCGACAGTGAGCATGGCCAGCGGCAGGCGGGCGAAGAGCCCCAGGGGGATGAAGCTGCGGCCGGCCAGCAGTGGCAGCTGCGCGTAGCGGCCGCCCTTGGCGGGCGCAGGGGCCTGCACTGCGGCGGACGGCTGTGCGGCGGACGCCGTTAGGGTGTCGGTCGAAATTGGGGCGTCAAGAGTAGACGCCAAAGAAGACGGTGAAGGATTCATGGTTTCCGGGTTCGCTCAAATAGTGCGCATCGTCCCTCCTCCCGATGCGCGCGACCCGGTAACAGATCAATGATACCCGATCCCGTAACGGCCGTCCCGGGACCAGGCCCCGGGACGGTCCCAGGGAAGGGCTCAGACCCGGGTGTCGTCGCTGATGTGCAGGGTGGATCCGCTGCGGCCCTTGACCACCTGGAGCTGGGTGCCGATGCGCTGCTTCATTTCCGCCACATGGCTCACGAGCCCCACTACCCTGCCGCCGTCGCGGAGGCTTTCGAGGGCGTCCATAACTTGTTCCAGCGCCTGCTCGTCGAGGCTGCCGAAGCCCTCGTCCACGAAGAGGGTCTCGATGTCCACGCCGCCGGACTCGTGCTGCACGACGTCTGCCAGCCCGAGGGCCAGCGCAAGGGAGGCCATGAAGGACTCGCCGCCGGAGAGGGTCGCCGTGTCCCGGCGCTGGCCGGTCCACTCATCCACAACTTCCAGGCCGAGGCCGGACTTCGCGCCGCGCGCGGCCTTGGCGTCGGTGTGTTGCAGCGTGTAGCGGCCGTCACTCATGCCGATCAGGCGTTCCGAGGCAGCGACGGCCACCTGCTCAAGCCGGGCGGCGAGGACGTAACTGTTCAGGCTCATGCGGTAGCTGTTGTCGCCTCCGCCCTTGGCCGCGTCGGCCACGGCGGCGAGCAGCGCGGCCCGGTCCCGCGGTCCCCTGCCGGCGGCGGCGAGTTCCCCGTAGTCACCGGCGATGCGTCCTAGGGTCCGGAGCGAGTTTTCCGCCAGTCCGGCCGCAAGCACGGCTTCCCGGGCCTTGCGTTCGGCCGCCGCCGACTCCGTCCTGAGCTCCTCGAGGGCGGCGTCGCTGACGAGGTCTCCGGCGGCGCGTTCGGCCGCCGCCAGGGCGAGGTCCTCGCCGGCGAACAGTTCCTGGATCCTGGCGGCTTCGTCCTGTCCCGCCCGGATGGCCGTTTCGAGGCTTGTTGCCACCGGCGTCGGCAGCAGCGCTTCCCGCGCCGCGGTTTCGGTGCTGAATCCGGCTGCGGGCAGCGCCTGCTCAAGTTGACGGCGTGCCTCCGCGGTGCGTGCGGCGGACTGGTCGAGGGCAGACTGCGCGGCGTCGGCGTGCTCGAGGACTGCCGTCGTTGACGTCAGGGCGGCGATCCGCTGTTCGAGGGTGGCGTGGCCGGCGCGCAGCTTGTCCAGGGCGTGTTCCAGGGCCTCTGCCTGTTCGTCGATTTCGGCGATCGTGGATTGCGTTTGGGCGATGCCGGAGGCGGCATCGGCCTGCGCCCGGTCCGCGGCGGCGATGGCCGCCTCGAGTTCTGCCAGCCGGGCCCGGCTGGCCGCAAGGTCCGTGGCGGCGCGGCCGGCGTCGTCGGCCCGTTCCCGGGCCAGGGCCGCCTCCGCGCGGGCTTCCTCGGGAGGTGTGCTGCCGCCCTGGGCGGCCAGGACGGCGACGTTCTGGTGGGCGTCGGCGAGATCGCGCCCGAGGGCAGCGAAGGCCTCTTCCGCCATGTCGCTGGCTAGTTGCGCCGCCTTCTCAGCCTCGGCGACGGCCAGTGCGGAGGCTGCGGCGGGGGCCGGCGCCGGGTGCTCCGGGCTGCCGCAGACGGGACAAGGGACTCCGGCGAGGAGTTGGGTGGCGAGCTCGGCCGCCGCGTTTGTGAGCCGTTGCTCACGGAGGTCCAGCCAGTGCTGCCTCCGGTCCTGGTGTACGTTCCGGGCTGCGGCATGCTGTTCCGCGATTACCGAGCATTCGGCCTCGGCGGCGAGGTAGCGGCCAACGATGGTCACGAGTTCGTCAGCTGCAGTGGCTTCCTTGGTGCGCAACTGGACTTCCGCGGCCAGTTCCTCGAGGGGGCGGATTCCGGCGGACAGGGCCGCCGACTCAGAGCGCAGGGCGTCCAGGGCGGCGGCACCGGTCCGGCGACCTGTTTCGAGCTCCTGCAACTGCTGGCGCAGCCGGCTGCCGCGGTCGGTGAGTCCGATGAGCCGGGATTCGTCGGGCAGGCGTTCGGTGAGCACGGCGTGCAGGGACCGCAGCCGTGCGAGCGTACTCCGGACGGCGGCGCTGTCCAACGGGGCGTGCCCGCCGGCGGGGCCGTTGGCAGCGTCCCCCGGCCCTCCGTCAATGAGGTCCTGCCCGGCGAGCTCCGCGTCTGTTGCTGCCGCGGACCGCAGCTGGCGCGCGGCTTGTAGCAGGGCCGTTCCTGCCAGGTTCTCGGCTGCCGCGGAACTTTCGACGGCCCGCAGCTGGCCGCCAAGCACTTCGGCTTGGCGGTGCAGGCCGAGCGTGACTGATTTGTCGGCCAGGACGGGGGCGGCGGCGTCGGCGTCAATCCGTCGCAGTTCCGCGGCGGCAAGTTTGGCGTGGCGGTTTGCCCGCGCGTTGGCGGTCTCCAACGCGGAGGCATGTTCCGCGGCGTGTTTCTCGGCTGCTGCGGCGGCCACCCGTCTGCCCTCCGCGGCGGTTGCCGCACCGTCGTTTAGCCACGTCAGAAGCGCATCGGGCTCGTCCCTGCCGGGGGCGCCGACGGGGTCGAGTTCGAGCGCCGCGGTTTCGGACTCGGCCTGCGCCAGGAGCAGGTCCAGCTTCGTGTTCAGGCTGGCGACCTCCGCCTTGGCGGTCTGCGCCTGCCGGGACAGTTCCTGTTCCACGGCTTCAAAGCGCTGGGTGCCGAAGAGGCTCTGCAGCAGCTCCAGACGGTCAGATGCCTTGGAGCGCAGGAACGCCGCGAAGTCGCCCTGGGGCAGCATGACCACGCGCGTGAACTGGTCCCGGTTCATGCCCAGGACGTCAGCGATCTCGGCCCCGGCTTCATCATTCCGGCCGGATTTCTCTACCCACGCGCCGTCGATGCGTTCGCGCAGCAGCGTGTTGGCCTGCTGGACCGTGAAGCCGTTCTTGCCCCGGGCGCTCGGCTTGTCCCAAGCGGGCGACCGGGAGACTTCGAAATGCCGGCCCTTGGCCGAGAACTCGCAGGTGACGCGCGGCTCGGCGGCGGCCTCCGCGTGGTCGCTGCGCAGCCGCTTCCCGTCCTGCCGGGCTCCGGGAACCGATCCGTACAGGGCGAAACAGACGGCGTCCAGGACGCTGGTCTTGCCCGCACCGGTGGCGCCGTTCAGCAGGAACAGCCCGTGTGCGCTAAGCCGGTCGAAGTCGATCCGCTCGGTGCCGGCGAACGGGCCGAAGGCTGAAATCTCCAGGCGGTGGATCCTCACAGGGATACCCCTTCCAGGCGCACGGCTTCGAGCGCCTCGGCGAGGACGGCTGCCTCGGCGTCGGACGCGGGCCGGCCGCGGACGTGATCGAGGAATCCGCAGCAGACGGAGAGGTCATCCTCGGCCTCGGCAAGCCGGCTGCTGTAGCTGGCCTTGGGCGCCGCGCCGGGGCCGTCGGGATCGAAGCCGAGCACCAACGTGTCGGGGAACCGTGCCCGCAGGCGGTCCATCGCTTGTGCGGGGCGGGCGGCGTCCGTCAGCGTGATCTGGCAATAGGCGGCCTCGGCCCAGGCGAAATCCTCCGACTCCAGGAGGTCATCCAGCTTCCCGCGGAGCACGGCGAGGGCCCGGGGCGCGTCCCAGGGCACTTCGCGCACTTCGCCGATGCCCTCGGCGTCGACCTCCACGAGCCAGCTGCCCTTCCTGTGCTTCGCTTCCGAGAAGGAGTACGCCAGCGGCGAGCCGGAATAGCGTACCGCCGGGGAGAGCTCCTGCCGGCCGTGCAGGTGGCCAAGTGCGGTGTAGCCAAAGCGGTCGAAGAGATCCAGCGGAACCGCTCCGACGCCCCCGATGCTCAGATCCCGCTCGCTGTCAGAGCTGATGCCTCCGCTGGCGAAGGTGTGCGCCAGGACCACCGAATGGACAGTCCGGGTCTCACTCCTGTGCCGCACGTCTGCACGGATCCGATCGGTGGCGGCGCGTGTGACCTCAAAGTGGCTCGCGGTCTCGACCCCCAGCTGCTCGGCGACAAGCCGGGGTTCCAGCCAGGGGATCCCGTAAATGGCCAGCACCGGCCCTGTATCGTCCACCGCGCCGTCCCCGGCGGCGTCCCCGAGCGAGAAGAGCACGGGCTGGTCCAGTTCGTTCAGCCGCGTGCGCAAATGCACTCCCCCTCGCTCGAGCAGCCTCGACGCGAACCCCAGCCTGATGGCGGAGTCGTGGTTGCCGCTGGTGAGGACAACCTGCGCGCCGGCCCCGGTGAGGCGCACCAGGGCGTCATCCAGCAGGCCGACGACGTCGACTCCCGGCAGTGCGCGGTCGTAGACGTCCCCGGCGATGAGGACGACGTCCACGCTCTCTTCCCGGACAAAGGTCACGAGCTGGTCGATGAAGGCGCGCTGGGAATCCAGCATGCCGATGCCGTGGAAGGACCGGCCCAAGTGCCAGTCGGAGGTGTGCAATAACCGCATATTCCTACGGTATCGGCTGGCACCGACACTCTTGCGCCACCACCCCGTGAGGGTGACGGAGGTTAAAGCTGGTCAAGAGCGGCTACTTTCCACCCTTGCTGTCGAAGAAGCTGCGGGCCTCGTCGTCCTGGGCGCGGATGCGGTCGGGCGAAGCGGAAGCGGCGGCCGCAGTCTTCCCGTTGCCCCTGTGCCCCGTGCCGGCCCTCTGGCTGTCCTCCACGCCGTCGGTCAGCTCCGCGTCACCGAAGTCAGCGTCACCGAAGTCGGCGCCGTCCAAGTCTGCGTCGGTGAGCTCCGCGTCGGCCTGCGCGGTGGTCTGGGCAGTGTTCTGGGCGAAGCCGCGGAAAACCAGCCCGGCGATGGCTGCACCGACCACAGGTGCCACCCAGAACAGCCACAGCTGCCCAAGCGCATTCGGGCCGCTGAAGATGGCCGACGCCGTGGCCCGGGCCGGGTTGAACGGAACATTGCCGAGCGCCTGGCCCAACTGCAGGAGCATCGCCGTCGTCAGGCCCACCGCGAAGGGGGCCGCCGCCCTGGCGGGATTTCGGCGGGCCGTCGTGGCAAGGAAGACGGCCACGAGCAGGGCAGTGCCCAGGACCTCCACGAGCAGGACGCCCGCCATGGGAACCTGGATGATCGAGTGCTCGCCGAATCCGGCCGCCACGGTGGCGAATGCGCCCTGGCTGTCGTTGATCGTCGGTACGGTGCGCAGGACGCCGAACAGTGCGACTGCCCCGAGCGCCGCACCCACGAGCTGGGCACCGATGTACGCCGCGGCGTCGGCCAGCCGGATCCGTCCCGCGATGGCGTTGCCCACGGTGACGGCGGGATTGAAGTGACCGCCGGAGACATACCCGACGGCCAGCATCGCCGCCGTCAGCGCCAGGCCGGCAGCCAGGGCGGCGGGCAGCGGGTTCGACTGCGGAATGGTGAACAGCGGCACGCCCAGGCCGGCGAACACCACGATCAGGGTCCCCAGCGCCTCGGCGGACAGCCGGGCCACGAGTCGGGGTCGGGGCGAAACGTCGCTGGCGGCCGGTGGCTGGACGCCAACGGACTTGCGGGCTGGCACAAGCAGGGTCATGGTCAGTATTCCTTTGTTGGTGCTGGGCCCTGGGCTGCAGCTGCGGCGTCGCTGGCCCGCCGGGTCGTGGTCCGGGTGCGGCCTCGGCCGCCCGGAGAATAGGTTCGCCAGCAGTCTGCCAGCGGAATCTGGATGTTGGCTGGATCCTTGCTTGTCCGGTAACCGGCTCAGTGTCCCAGGGCGACGGCGGCCACGGCGCTGGTGGCCAGGACCACCACGGCGGCGGCGGCCCAGCGCAGGAGCGCAGCCGGCGGCGCGGAGTTGGACTGCCGGAGCTCCCGCCCGCGGACCAGCACGCACACCCCAAGGACCAGCGTCGCGGCCATGGCGGCAAGCGCGCAGACGCCAAGATAGTCGACGGGTCCCGGAGCGCCGCCGCGGGACCCCGCGAGCGCCCAGCTGCGCCATATGAGCAGGTCCGCCACTATAAGGCCCAGCAGGGTCCGGCGCCAGGACAGGGATGTCCGCTCGGGCTGCAGCCCGGGATCCCGGGCCGCCTCCGGGCTCACCGCGCCACCAGGACCAGGATGGCGAACAGCAGCGCCGCAGCCGCGACGCCGATCGTCATCACCAGCATCACGGCAGAGAACGGCAACTCCCTGTTGTTCCGCATGGCAGCTTCCAGGCGTCCCCACCGGCGATAGGAGAAGGCCGCCAGACCCGCGCCGAGGAACGCGAGGATGACGCACAACGCGATCCGCACGGGTCCGGGCGCGATCTCCGGGGCCAGCTGGTCAATCGCCAGGGCTCCGGCAATCAGGGCCAGGGACGTGCGGATCCAGGCCAGGAACGTCCGCTCGTTGGCCATGGAGAACCTGTAGTCGGGAGTGGTCCCGGTCTTCCGCCACGCTGGTTCGCGCATTCGTTTCCTCCGCTGCCGGACGGATACGCCGCCGGCGGTTGCTTCGCCTGACCGCTGGACGGGTCCTACCAGCACCCTACCGGCGTTCCGCATCCGCCGCCCTGCATTGAGTCCGCGGCATTGGGTCGGCGGTATTGGGTCGGCGGCATTGCAGAGTGCGGGGCAGCGCCGGGTAAATTTGGGGGCATGAGCACCGAGCCCGGGACCACGCCCGCACCCGCCCCGTCACCCGGCCAGCCGCATTCCCACGCCCCGAACCACGGATCGCGCATCCACGGCTGCCTGCTGGGCGGTGCGCTCGGCGATTCGCTGGGCTACGCTGTCGAATTCGACGACATTTCCGCGATCCGCGCCCGGTTTGGCCCCGCGGGCCTGCAGGATTTTTCCGCGCTCGACGCCGGCAGCCCGTTTTCGGACGACACGCAAATGACGCTGTACACCGCGGATGGCCTCCTCGAGGCGCTGGAATGGGCGAACGACGGCGTGGCATCGGATATCAACGCGTGCCTGTGGCTCGCGTACCTGCGGTGGCTGGGCACCCAGAGCGTCGCGGTGCCGGCGTCGGCCCCGTTCCAGCCGCCGCGCTGGATCGATGCCCAGGCCGTCCTGAAGAACCGGCGTTCGCCCGGCAACGCCTGCCTAAGCGGACTCGCCACGGGCGAGATGGGCACCGTGAAGCGGCCGGTCAATCCCGATGCGAAGGGCTGCGGCGCCGTGATGCGCTCGGCGCCGTTCGGCCTGATCCCCCACCTCGAACCCGAAACGGTCTATAAGCTCAGTGCCGATGCCGCGTCCCTGACGCACGGGCACCCCGCGGCGCGGCAGAGCGCAGGAGTGTTCAGCCTGGTCATCCATGCCCTGTCCTCCGGCCAGAGTTTGCGCGCAGCGGCGGAATCGGCCCTGGGGCACCTGCGCGGCGGCATCCTGCGCAAGGGCGAGAATCCGGATCCGGATGTTGTGGCACGGCTGCAGGCGGCCCTGCGGCTGGCCGGTGACCTGCCCGGCGGCGGACACGTGCTCAGCCCCGAGGACCTGGTCAGCGAACTCGGCGAGGGCTGGGTGGCCGAGGAAGCCCTGGCCGTCGCGCTGTACGCCGTGCTGGCCACCGCCCCGGAAACCGGGACAGAAACAGCGACGGCGGACGCCGGCACTGCCGAGGCCGGTGCCCAGGCACATTTCCGTGCGGCAATTGCGGTGGCCGTGAATCACAGCGGGGACAGCGACTCGACGGCGTCGATCGCCGGGAACATCCTCGGGGCGTACTACGGCGAGCCGTGCCTGCCGGCCGACTGGCTGGCGGCGCTCGAGGCGCCGGAGGTCATCCGGGGCATGGCGTCGAGGCTGGCGGCCGTCACCGGCTCGTAGCTTCGGCGGGCAACTGTCAGCCCGGGCACCTGTCAGCCTGGCGCTGGGTCTTCGGCATTCTCGCAGCGCAACTGGCTGCGCGCGGAAGCCCGCGCGCTCGGCTTGTCCGCGGGACATGCCCCTTTCCACCCCGTTGCGATGGACATGTCCATCCCAGGCTGCCGCACCCCCCGGGCATGCCCAGTCGCGCCTCAGTGCAATGAATCAGTGCAATGAACATGTCCATCCCCTGCCGCGTAACGAGGACATGCCCGGTCGCCCTCGCTGCGAAGGACATGTCCATCCTCTGCCGCGGCATCCTCAGGACATGCCCATCTCCGGTGGCGGGGACTGGACATATTGCCACTATGTCCATTGGTCAGAGCCTCCGGAGAACACGTCCGTCCCTCCGTGCACGGCACCGATGGACATGTCCGTCCCTCCATGCACGCCTCCGGAGAACATGTCCGTCCCTCCATGCACGCCTCCGGAGAACATGTCCGTCCCTCCATGCACGGCACCGATGGACATGCCCGGCCCTGGTGGCCGCATCGCCGGGACATGCCCGGCCCTGGTGGCGGATCCTAGGCGCCGCGGAGCGAGACGTTGTTGCAGGCTTCGCAGACGTCCTCGGGGATGAGTCCGCGGCGCTGCAGGAAGCCGAAAATGGTGCAGCCGAGGCAGAACCCGGCGAACGCCTCAAGGGATGCGGCGGCTATCAGCACTGCGAGCAGGACCCACGCCGCAGGCGCGAGGCCGGCAGCCAGCAGCAACGCGGCCGCCGTCGACACGGCGGCTCCAATGCCCTGGGCGAATCGCTTTGGCGGACCGGGAACGAGGCGGGTCCGTCCGAGCCAGGGCGTCAGGACCTTGACCGAGAGCTGGGCCAGGGGCGAGATTCGGGGGCCGAACAGCACGCGCAGCCAAAAGCCGGCCGCGATGATGGCGAGCCCCCAGCCGAAACCGGTCAGCAGGGTCACCGCGGAAAGCGCCACCACCAGGGCTGCGGTGATGCGGGCGGCGTATTCGTTCACCGGGTTGGGGAACGCGAACACCTTCCGCCAGTCAATGCCGCGCGTCGACAGCACTGGCGTCGACGGCAATTCAGGGGCCTGTGCATCCGCGGGTTTGCTCATCCGCCAAGGCTACGAGCGGGCGCGCCGGGGCGGGAATGATTGTTGCGCCATGTGACTGCGGATTCAGGCAAGACGGGTTCAGGCAGCACGGGTTCAGGTAGGGCCGGTTCAGGCGGGTACGGCGGCCAGGTGTCCGCCGACCATCTGGAGGAATTCGCCCTCGGACAAGACTTCGATCCGCTGCCCGCGGTCGTGCAGTTCCAGGACGCGGCGCGCTTTACCGGTGAGCCGGCCCGAGCGCAGGTCCGCGGCCACAAACCCGTCGCCCACCACCAGGACGGTTGTGCGGGCCGTGACCCGGCTTTCCGGCCTGGCACCGAGCTCGGCAGAGCGGACCTTGGCTTCGGGCCGGGGAATCGCCAGTTCGCCGGTGAACACGACCGTCTGGCCGAACAGCGGATGGTCGGGGCTGGCGGCGGCATTGGGAGCCGGGTTGGGGCCTTCCTCCGGCCACCCGGCCACGAACCGCCGGCCAACAGGTGCGCCGGCAGTCCCCCCGGCGAGCGCCTCCAGCGCGGCCAGGGTGGCTTTGGACAGCGGGTCGCGCCGGGGGTCGAAGGCCGGCTGGTGCGACACCGTCAGGCCCAGGGACAGATAGAGTTCCGCGATGCTCGCCGCCCCGTTGCGGGCGGCAATGTCGATCAGGATGCCTGCGCAGGCCCGGGCGTCCTCGGCGGCATCGTGGTGGTTGACCAGCGGGACGCCGGCCTCTTCGGCGGCGTAGGGCAGCGAATTGGACACCAGGGAGTAACAGCGCCGGGACAATATCACCGTGCAGACGTAGTCGTAGGCGGGCCCGGCCAGCCCTGAGACCTCCAGCCCAGAGCGGATCACACCGAGATCGAACCCTGCGTTGTGGGCCGCCAGCACGTCGCCGCCGATGAACGCGCCGATCTCCGGGAACAGCTCCCCGAACCGCGGCAGTCCGGCCACCTGGTCCGGCCGGATGCCGTGGATCCGGACGTTGTGGTGATCGAAGGTGTCATGGTTTTCCGGCGGCCGCATGAGCCAGGAGGCTTCCTCGACGACGACGCCGCCGCGGACCTTGCTCAGGCCAACAGCGCACGGCGAACCGCGGAAGCCGTTCGCGGTCTCAAAGTCGATCGCCGTAAAGTCCAAAGTCACGGCCCAACTTTACCGCCCGCGAGCGGCGCCACCCGCACCGGGAACGGCCCCGGGGCCGGCCTGCGGCCGTCAAGTACCCTTAACGAGTGAATGTAATAGCAATGAGCGACCTCGCCGTGTCCGCCCTTGGCGGTGCCGGCCCCGTCCAGCCGCAGCTGGCCTCCTTCCTGCCAGACTGGCTCAACCCTCAGGTTTTCCTGGCGAATCCGGCCTTCGCGCCGTGGGTGGTCCTCCTTGTCTGCGGCATCATCTTTGCCGAAACCGGGCTGTTGATCGGCTTCTTCCTGCCCGGGGACTCCATGCTGTTCACGGCCGGGCTGCTCGTGGCCACCGGCACCATCCAGGTCAACATCTGGGTCCTGACCGCGCTCATCATCGTCGCCGCGACTATCGGCAACCAGGTGGGCTACCTGATTGGGTCCAAGGCGGGACCTGCCCTGTTCAACAGGCCAAACTCCAAGCTGTTCAAGCGTGAAAACGTGGATAGCGCGCATGCCTTCTTCGAAAAGCACGGCGGCAAGGCCCTGATCCTGGCCCGGTTCGTCCCGATCATCCGCACCTTCGTCCCGGTGATCGTGGGCGTCGCGCAGATGAGCAAGCGCAAATTCTTCACCTACAACGTGATCGGCGCGGTGCTGTGGGGCGGCGGCGTCACGCTCCTCGGCTACCTGCTCGGGGACAAGGTGCCGTGGGTCAAGGACAACCTGGACATCATCTTCATCGCCATCGTGCTGGTCTCCGTGATCCCGATCGCCATCGAGGTCATCCGGGGCGCCGCCGCCAAGCGCCAGGCAGAGAAGTACGGCACGGACGTCGTGGACGAGTTCATCGAAGAGCATGAGCCGGAAGAAGAGCGCCGGACCCCGTAGCCCCAGCAGCAGTTAACAACGAAGGCGCCCCACCGTGTGGGGCGCCTTCCGTCGTCTTGCACCAGGCATGGCCGGCGCGGCCGCCTACTTCCCGGCCAGGGCCTCGACGATGGCCGGCAGGAGCGCCCGGAACGCATGGCCCCGATGGCTGATGGCGTTCTTCTCGTCGGCACTGAGCTCGGCGCAGCTGCGGTCCAGCCCGCTCGGCTGCAGGACGGGGTCGTAGCCGAAGCCGCCCTCCCCGCGCGGCTCCCGCAGGAGTGTCCCTTCGAGCTGTCCGTACTCCACCACTTCCCGGCCGCCGTCGGGCGAGGACCCGGGCACCGCGAGGGCCGCGGCGCAGACAAACGCGGCGCCGCGGTACTCATCCGGCACGTCGGCCAGCTGGGCGAGCAGCAACTGCAGGTTCGCGGCGTCGTCGCCGTGCCGGCCGGACCAGCGGGCCGAGAAAATCCCGGGCGCGCCGCCAAGCACGTCCACGGAAAGTCCGGAGTCATCGGCGATCGCAACGAGCCCCGTGGCCTCGGCCACGGCCCGCGCCTTCAGCAGCGAGTTTTCCGCGAAGGTCACGCCGGTCTCGGCGACGTCCGGGGCGCCGACGGCGCCGGCGTCCACCACCTGCGTGTCGACGTCGAGGCCGGGCACCTGGCCGCGCAGCAGCTCGCGCAGTTCCCGGAGCTTGCCTTTGTTGTGGGTGGCGAGGACCAGCCGCGGGGCCGGGCCGTCACCTGCCGGCTGATCCGCGAAGGGCGCCTCCGTCACGGGGCCTCCGCCAAGGTGTCGCGCTGGATGGCTGCGAGCTGCTCCGTGCCCAGCAGCGCCAGGTCCAGCAGCTTGTTCAGCTCGTCGCGGTCGAAGGGTGCGCCCTCGGCGGTGCCCTGGACTTCCACGAACTTTCCGGAGCCGGTCACCACAACGTTCATGTCGGTCTCGGCGCGCACGTCTTCGACGTAGGGCAGGTCGAGCATCGGGACGCCGTCGATGATGCCGACGGAGACCGCGGCGATCGTGTCGATCAGGGGCTCGGCGTTGCGGGCGATCATCTTCTTCTCGCGGGCGAACCGGATGGCGTCCGCCAGTGCCACGTAGGCGCCGGTGATGGCAGCGGTGCGGGTGCCGCCGTCGGCCTGCAGGACATCGCAGTCCAGCACGATCGTGATCTCGCCGAGGGCCTTGGTGTCGATGATGGAGCGCAGCGAGCGGCCGATCAGCCGGGAAATCTCGTGCGTGCGGCCGCCGATCTTGCCCTTGACCGATTCACGGTCGGAGCGGGTGTTCGTGGCCCGGGGCAGCATGGCGTATTCGGCGGTGACCCAGCCGCGGCCCTCGCCCTTGAGCCAGCGCGGCACGCCTTCGGTCAGGGAGGCCGTGCACAGGACCCGGGTGTTGCCGAACTCGATCAGGGCCGAACCTTCGGCCTGCTTGGACCAGCCGCGCGTGATGCTGATCGGACGCAGCTGGTCGGGGGTACGGCCGTCGGCGCGGATGACGGGGACACTGGGAGCTTGGGAAGTCATGCCTTTAGCTTATCGACTCACCCGCCCCCGCCCGCGCCGGCGGTCAGCGCGCGCTAGACGGTGTAGTGCACACCCGCGACGGCGACGGCCACGTCCTTGCCGAAGACGTCCTTGGCCTCGGCCAGGACGGTGGTCGGGGACGTCCAGACGGGAATGTGCGTCAGCAGCAGTCGGCGCGCTCCGGCGGCGACGGCGGCCTCCCCCGCCCGCTTGCCGGTCAGGTGCACGTCCTTGATCCCGTCGTCGCGGCCTTCCTCGAACGCCGCCTCGCACAGGAAGAGGTCGGCGTCGCGGGCGGCGTCCTCAAGGCCCGCGCAGGAGTCCGTGTCCCCGGAATAGCTCAGGACGCGGGTCACGGGCGGGCCGTCCTTGGCAGGCTCGGTGACCTCCACCCGGAGGGCGTAGGCCTCCTCGACCGGATGGTTCACCGCATACGGCGTCACCGTGAACGGGCCGACGCTCACGGGCTTGCGCTCGGACCAGTTGCTGAAGTCGAATTCCTCGTGCATGCCCGGATCCAGGTCCAGCCCGTACGCCGTGGCCATCCGGTCGGCCGTGGCGGCGGGCCCCCACACCGGAATCCTGCCCCGTCCCCAGCCGCCCGGCTTCCAGCGCACGGCAACGTGGAGCCCGCACAGGTCCATGCAGTGGTCCGGGTGCAGGTGCGTGAGGAAGATCGCGTCAATGTCCTCCAGGTCCGTGTAGCGCTGGATGGCGCCGAGCGCCCCGCTGCCGAGGTCCAGGACGATCTTCCAGTTCCGCTCGCCGTCGTTGGCGGTTAGCAGATAGCACGACGCCGGCGAGCCCGGCCCCGGGAAGGAGCCGGTACAGCCCACGATGGTCAGCTTCACAGCAGTGTTCCCCCGCCCGCGGATCCGCCCACAAAGTTGGAGATCCGCGGCCGGACGGCGCCGGCCTGGGCGGCGGCGATCATCTCCGGCGTGATCCGGGCGAGGCTGCCGGTGGGGTACTGCGCCGCGACGTGGTCGACGTGACGGACACTGAGGACCTCGGGGCCGAGGAAGCGCCGGGCGAGGTGCTCGAACTGGGCGGCGTCGCCGGTGGCAATGAAATTGTGTTCGGGAGCCGTGGCGTCGGTGCGCTCGAGGCCCCGGGAGGCCAAAGCCCGGTAGACGTCCTTGGCCGTTTCCTCGGCGCTGGAAACCAGCGTGACGTCCTCGCCCATGACATAGGAGATGACGCCGGTGAGCAGCGGGTAGTGGGTGCAGCCGAGCACCACGGTGTCCACCCCGGCGGCCTTGAGCGGCGCCAGGTAATCGCGGGCGACGGCAAGCAGTTCCGGTCCCGTGGTGATCCCGGCCTCCACGTACGGCACGAACGCCGGGCATGCCACTGACGTGATCTGCAGGTCCGGAGCCGCGGCGAAGGTGTCCTCGTAGGCGCGCGAGCCCACCGTGGCCGAGGTCCCGATCACGCCCACCCGGCCCGTCCGGGTTGCTGCGACGGCACGCCGCACCGCCGGCTGGATCACTTCGATCACAGGGATCCCGTACCGGGCCGTGTACCGCTCGCGGGCGTCGCGCAGCACTGCGGCGGACGCGGAGTTGCAGGCGATGGTCAGCAGCTTCACGCCTGAATCCACGAGCTCGTCCATGACGCCGAGGGCGTTTGCCCGGACTTCGGCGATGGGAAGCGGGCCGTATGGGCCGTGCGCGGTGTCGCCGACATACAGGATGGATTCGTTGGGCAGCTGGTCGATGATCGACCGGGCCACCGTGAGGCCGCCGACGCCGGAGTCGAAGACGCCAATGGGGCGCGACCCCAGCTCGGATGCCGGTTCGGGTCCCGTGGGGCCGGTTGCGGTGCTGCTTGCTGGGGAGTCCGCAGCAGCCACTGCCGGATCCATACTCGATGCTGAAGTCATGATTATTCGAGGATAGGACAACGCCTGCGGGGCAGCCATCACATTGTGGTGTGCAACTCGTGTCTCATGGGTCACACGCCTGGGCTCAGCGCCGGGCATCGAGCGAGTGCACCATGGCCTGGACCAGCGACTCCTGCAGCCAGGTGGTGAAGTTGTACACCAGTGCCAGGTAGCTTTCCACGTCCTCGGCCTGGGCCCAGTCCTGCATGAGGTGAACGTTGTCGGCGTCGGCGTCGTCACGGATGTCGAGGCGTTCGGCCAGCACCAGCCGGACATCGTTGAGCGCGGTGGCCCAGTGCCGGGCGTCGTCCGGGGTCAGGATGAGGTTGTCCCGGTCCAGGCTCAGGGCGGCCGCCTTCAGCGCGCCGATCTTGTTTTCGCGCAGCGACCGCTCGGTGTACCGGCGGAACTCAAGGGAGGCGTCGTCGTCGTTCTTCATCACGTTCGGCAACAGCCGCCGCATGGCACGGTCCGAGGGTTCGCGGGCTTCGGTGTCCAGGCCCACCAGGGCGGCCAGCGGATCCTCGTTGGCGCGCTCCTCCGGCTCAAGCATGGAGATCACGTCGTCAAAGAGGCTGCGCAGCAGGTCCCGCTCGGCCGGCTCGAGGTGACCCCTGATGCCCTTGAGTCCGTACTTGAATGCCTTAGCCACGTTTTCCCTTGCCTTTGCCGGAACCGCTGGCGTTGCCGCCCGTGGCCTTTTCCACCGTCGCCCAGAGGCCGTAGCCATGCATGGCGACGGCGTGCTGCTCCACCTGCTCCTTGCTGCCGTGCGCCACGATCGAGCGGCCCTTCTTGTGGACCTCCATCATGAGCTTGTTGGCCTTGGCCTCCGAATAGCCGAAATAGCTGCGGAACACGAAGCTCACGTAGCTCATCAGGTTCACGGGATCATTCCAGATCACGAGGTTCCAGGGGATGTCCGGGGCGGTCAGGACGTCGCCGGACGTCACTGTTCCGGTCTGGGTGCTCTCCCGCGTGTCGGGGCCGAGCGCAACGCTGAGGGTCATCTGTCCATTCTATGGGGATGCACACTAGAGTGAATTTGTGAGTACCTCCGCTGGCTGGGACCGTCCCCGCACGTCCCTGTACACCGACCATTACGAGCTGACCATGCTGCAGGGTGCTCTGCAGTCCGGCGCGGCCCACCGGAAATCGATCTTCGAGGCCTTTGCCCGGAGGCTGCCGGACGGGCGCCGCTACGGGATCGTGGCAGGCACCGGCCGCCTGCTGGAGGGGATCGCGAACTTCCGCTTCGGCGAGCCGGAACTGGACTACCTGCGCCGGACTAAAGTGGTCAACGACCAGACGCTGGAGTATCTGGCAGATTACAGCTTTTCCGGCGACATCTGGGGCTACCCGGAGGGCGAAGCCTACTTCCCGAACTCCCCCGTGCTGATCGTGGAGTCCACGTTCGCCGAGGCCTGCATCCTTGAGACGTACCTGCTCTCCGTGCTCAACCACGACTGCGCGATCGCCTCGGCCGCCTCCCGGATGATCTCCGCGGCCGGAACCCGCCCCTGCATCGAGATGGGGTCGCGCCGGACGCACGAGGAATCGGCGGCCGCCGCCGCCCGGGCCGCGGTCATTGCCGGGTTCGACAGCACCTCCAATCTGGAGGCCGGATTGCGCTACGGGCTGAAGACGGTGGGCACGGCCGCCCACTCCTTCACCCTCCTCCATGACACCGAGCGTGAGGCCTTCGAGGCCCAGATTGCCGCCTTCGGGCCGGACACGTCCCTCCTGGTGGACACGTACGACGTCGAAACGGCCGTCCGCACCGCCGTCGACCTCGCCGGGGACAAGCTGGGCGCTGTCCGGCTGGACTCCGGCGACCTCGTGGCCCAGGCCCAGTGGGTCCGGCAGCTGCTCGACGAGCTCGGCAACGACCACACCAAGATCGTGGTGACCTCAGACCTCGACGAGTTCGCCATCGCGGCGTTGGCGTCCGCTCCGGTGGACTCCTATGGTGTGGGCACCTCGCTGGTGACCGGTTCCGGCGCACCAACGGCGAGCATGGTCTACAAGCTCGTCAGCCGCACCGACGATGCCGGCGATTTCATCTCCGTCGCCAAGGCCGCCAAGAACAAAGCCAGCAAGGGCGGCCGGAAGTACGCGCTGCGCAAGCTCAACGAGCGCGGGACCGCCACCGCGGAAATCGTCGGCGTCGGCCACCACCCGGAGGACGACGGCAACGACCGTCCGCTGCTGGAGCAGTTCGTCAAGAACGGCGAGCTCCTGCCCGGGTGGACCGGCCCCGAGGGGGTCCAGCGCGCGCGCCGGCGCCACGCGGAGACCATGCGGGAGCTTCCCGCGGTGGTCAACCGGCTGCAGCGCGGCGAGGCGGCCATCCCCACCATCTACGAGGAGGACTAAATGTCCCGCGCCCTGATCATCGTTGACGTCCAAAACGATTTCTGTGAGGGCGGTGCCCTGCCCGTCCCCGGCGGGGCGGGCCTCGCCGGGGAGATCAGCGAGTACGTTGACGCACACCACGGCCAGTTTGACCACGTCCTGGCCACCCAGGACTGGCACATCGATCCCGGTGCGCATTTCTCGGAGGAACCTGATCTCGTGGACAGCTGGCCGCCGCACTGCGTGGCGGGCACCCGCGGAGCCGATCTGCACCCAGATCTCGATCCCGAACACATCCAGGCGTACTTCCGCAAGGGCCAGTTCGCCGCGGCGTACTCCGGCTTCGAAGGGCTCCTGGCCCCTGAAGACGACGTCCCCACCGGGGACCGCAAGCCCGGCGCCATGCCCGTTTCCGGCACCGGTTCCGACACCGAAAACTCAGTGAGTCCCTTCGCCGCTGACGAGGACGCGATCGGACTGGACGACTGGCTGCAGAGCCACGACGTCGAGGACATCGTGGTGGTGGGGATCGCCACGGATTACTGCGTCAAGGCGACCGCCCTGGACGCAGTCCAGGCCGGCTACTCCGTCACGGTGCTGCGCGGTTTGACGGTCGGCATCGGCGAAGACCTGGATGACGCCGTGGCCGAGATGGAGCTCGGCGGCGTCGATGTCCTCTGAGCGCCAACGCCCCCGCCCGGGGAGCCGGGTGGGCCTTAACGGCTGGCGGGAAAAGGCCGCCGCCGCAGTAGACTCGAAATCCTTGCCCTATCGCCAGTCTTGCAATATTGACCGACCCGTAGAACCCCGGAGTACACCATGAAGAAGACCCTGACCGTTCTGATTGCCGCCGGAGCGCTGCTCGGCGCGGCCGGCTGCTCGGCCACGCCGCAGCTGACCAACGAGGAAACCTGCGCCCGGGTCAAGACCGTCGTCTCCGCTCAGTCGGCCACGTCGGACAAGGCCGGCATGACCAGGGTCGCCAACCAGCTGCGGCCCATCAAGGCGGCGGCCTCCGAGGACCTGCGGGATCCGCTGCAGACCATCATCGAATACTTTGACGAGGCGGCCAAGCCCACCCCGGACACCGCCAAGCTCGAGGACATGAAGGCCGACTACAGCGCGGCAGGACAGACCTACGGCCAGGTCTGCGGCACGGGGCAGTAACCAAACCGCGGCCATCCGCGCGGCTGCTGCAGCAGAAATTGTTCAGTAAGTGCCGCCTTGTCATGCCAGCGTGCTGGAATTCGATTCCTAACTGGACCGGAGCCATCGGTCCGTTTTCCCATGATCTGCTCGGCGCCGGGCGGAAGGTGTCTGTCAGATCCCCACCGGCGGGACGGAGGGTCAGTCGTGGGCGGGTTCGCCGGTGACTTTGTGGTCGGCGTGGTTCAGGCCTTCCATGACCAGTCGGGTCAGGTGTCCGTCGGCGATGCTGTAGACGACGCGGCGGCTGTGCTTCCGGGTGGTGACGAGTCCGCTGAAGCGCAGTTTGGCCAGGTGCTGGCTGACGGAGGTCCGGGATGCCCCGGTCTGCTCCACTAGGGAACTCACGTCTGAGGGTTCCTGGGCGAGGAGCCAGAGGAGGTGGAGCCGGGTGGGGTCCGAGAGCATCCTGAAGGTCGAAGTGGCCGCGTCCAGCCGGCGGGCATCCGGTGCGTCGGGGTGGTGGAGACTCGCGGCCGGGATGCGTTGGGAGTTGTCCACCGTTCACCCCTTCATGGTTTCCAGCACAGGACCGGTCCTGGCCGCGGCGGGCCAGAATTTCAGCGCCGCCACAGTACTGATTGTAGCGACTGCGGCCAGGACGGCGGCGGCCACGGGCTGGCCGGCGGCGGCGCCGATCCAGCCTGCGATGGGGTAGGTGATCATGAAGCAGGCGTGGGAGAGGGAAAACTGCGCGGTGAAGATGTAGGAGCGGGTATTGTCCGTCGCGGCGCGGCGAAGAAGCCGCGCCGAGGGGGTGTTGATCATCGATGTTCCGGCCCCGAGTACCACCCAGAGGCACGGCAGGAGCGGCCAGGTGCCCGGCACCGCGAGCACCGCGAACGCCCCGATCAGGCCGAGGGAAAGCAGAACGGCTCCGATCCGCATGAAAGGGCGGTCCGGGATCCTGTCCAGGATCTTCGGGGCGGTGAGGGCGACGATCATGGATCCGGCGCCGAAGCAGGCCAGGGCGATCGCGACGTCGGCGTTGGACCCGCCGAACATGTCCCGTGCGTAGACGACGGTGTTGACCAGCACCAGGGCCGTCGCGGCTGCCACGGCCAGGTTCAGGGCCATCAAACCCCGCAATTCAGGTGTCCGGGCGAAGATCCGCGCACCCAGGGTGGTGCGGTGCCACAGCGAACCTTCCTGCTTCAGTGCGGGGGCTCCTGGCAGCCTGGTCGTGACCACTAGGGCCGCGGAGAACAGGAAGCCGGCCACGGTCCCGAGGAACAGCTCGTGGAAGGACAGCACGGTCAGCAATGCTGCGGCCAGCGCCGGGCTGAGCAAGGATTCCAGGTCATACGCCAGCCGCGAGAGCGACAATGCCCTGGTGTAGTGCCGTTCATCGGGCAGCACCACCGGGATCAGGGACTGGAACGCCGGCGTGAACGTCGCCGAGGCGCTCTGCAGGACAAACACCAGCACGTAGATCTGCCAGGCCTGGTCCACGATCGGCAGCATCAGCGCGATGCCGGCACGGATCAGGTCCGCGCCGACCAGCACCGCCTTCTTCGGCAGCCGCTCCACCAGGGCCGCCATCAGCGGGGCAACGAAGACATAGGCGAGCATCTTGATGGTCAACGCCGTTCCCAGCACCGCCCCGGCCTGGCCGCCCGCCAGATCGAACGCCAGCAGCCCGAGGGCGACCGTCAGCAGCCCGGTGCCGAGCAGGGCCACGACCTGTGCCGAAAACAGCTTGCGGTAGGCCGGAACGGCCAGGACTTCAATCAACGGGACTCCTCTGGACCAGCACCACAAATCAATAAGTGCTTACGTATGCACTTGTTAGACTAGTGCAGATCAGAGACCCTCGCACACGCTCAATGACGTGCCGGCGGCTACTTCCTGCCGATGAACCAGTCCTGCAGCTTCCGCAGGCGGGTCTGCAGCTGCGCCTCGTTGGCCTGCGCAACGGCCGGGCCGCCGCAGACGGTCCGGAGTTTGGTGTGGACGACGCCGTGCGGGGTCCCGGTGCGGGCTGACCAGGCCGCCACGTTTTTGGCCAGCTCGGTGCGCAGGTCCATGAGCATCCGGTGATCCGGCATGGCCGGGGCTGCCGCAGGTACGGCGTCCGCCTGCGGGGAGCGCTTGTTCTTCCGGTTCAGCTGTTCGTGCTGGCGCTGGCGCAACAGCGTGCCGACCTGTTCAGCGTCCAGCAGGCCGGGGATTCCGAGGAAGTCGAGCTCGTCCTCCGAGCCCACCTCCCCGCCGGTGCCGAACTCGCCGCCGTCGAAGAGCACCCGGTCAAAGGACGCCTGGGAGTCGAGTGCCTCGAACTTGCCCTTCATCAGGGAGTCGGAGGCCTTCTCCTCCCTGTTCGCCTCGTCCATGAGCGAGTCCTCAGGATTGAAGAGACCGTCGCTGTCTTCCTTCTCCGGCCGGTCCAGGGCGTGGTCGCGCTCGGCCTCCATCGAGTTGGCCAGCGCCATCAGCTGCGGCACCGAAGGCAGGAAGACCGACGCCGTCTCGCCGCGCTTGCGGGCACGCACGAAGCGCCCCACCGCCTGGGCGAAGAACAGCGGAGTGGAGGTCGAGGTGGCATAAACGCCGACGGACAGCCGCGGAACGTCCACGCCTTCGGAGACCATCCGGACAGCCACCATCCAGCGCTTCTCGCTGGCGGTGAATTCCTCGATCTTGCTGGAGGCCTTGGCATCGTCGGAGAGGATGACGGTGGGCGATTCGCCGGTGATCTTCTTCAGCTGGCCGGCGTACGCGCGGGCGTCGTCATGGTCGGTGGCGATGACCAGGCCGCCTGCATCCGGGACGCTGCGCCGGACTTCGCTGAGGCGTTTGTCCGCGCCGGCAAGGACGGCGGGGATCCATTCGCCGGCCGGGTTCAGCGCGGTGCGCCAGGCCTGCGAGGTGATGTCTTTCGTGACGGCCGACTCTCCGAGCGAGGCGGCCATTTCGTCCCCGGCGCTCGTGCGCCAGCGCATTTGGCCCGAGTACGCCATGAACATGACCGGGCGGACCACATGGTCGCGCAGCGCCTTGCCGTAGCCGTAGGTGTAGTCGGCCTTGGAGCGCCGGATCCCGTCGCGGTCCTCGGCATATTCCACGAACGGGATGGGCGACGTGTCGGAGCGGAACGGGGTACCGGTCAGGGACAGCCGGCGGGCCGCGGGGTCGAACGCCTCGCGGAGGCCGTCGCCCCAGGACAGCGCCTCGCCGCCGTGGTGGATTTCGTCCAGGATCACCAGCGTGCGGGCGGCCTCGGTCTTGGCCCGGTGCAGCATGGGCTTGCTGGCCACCTGGGCGTAGGTCACGGCGACGCCGATGAACCCGCGGCCGTGCTGGCCGTCGGCGTTCTTGAAGTTCGGGTCGATCGCGATACCTACGCGGGCCGCGGCGTCGGCCCACTGGCGCTTCAGGTGGTCGGTGGGGGCCACGATGGTCACGCGGTTGACCACACCGGAATCGATGAGCATGGACGCCACACGCAGGGCGAACGTGGTCTTACCCGCGCCGGGGGTCGCGACAGCAAGGAAATCCTTGGGATGGAGGCTGAAGTAGCTGTCCAGCGCCTCCTGCTGCCAGGCGCGCAGTTTGGGGGCGGTGCCCCAGGCAGCCCGCTCGGGATAGGCGGGGGGAAGCGTGGGTCCGCCGAAAAGTGTCTCTGTCATTGAGGCGCCCTCCAACCGCGCATGGCTCCAGCCGACGGAGAAACCCAATTAAGCACAAAAACACCAATCTTTTTCGGATGGACCGTAGGGCGGAACCCCGCACAGGGCAGTGCCCGGACAACATGGACCGGCAAGCAGGAGAGCAGGACAGCAGGGAACAGGAACAGGGGAACTGCAGAACAGGAAATTCGGCGCGCAACGGCGCAGTGCCATAAAGAGCAGCCCCATAAAGAAACGCCGCCCAGTGACGGCTAACGGAACCTGTTTGTTCCGTTAATTGCCGTTACTTGTCGCCGGAGCCCTTGCCGCCGTCGTTCCCGGGGCGCAGGCCCTCGTAGACTTCCTTGCATTCAGGGCAGACGGGGAACTTCTGCGGGTCCCGGCCCGGTGTCCAGACCTTGCCGCAGAGCGCGATGACCGGGTCACCGCTCAGCGCGGATTCCATGATCTTTTCCTTGCGCACGTAGTGCGAGAAGCGCTCCCGGTCACCGGGCTCAACTTCCTGGCGCAGTTCTTCGCGCTCGATCGTGGCCGTTGACGTCCCGGCTCCGGAGAGCTCCCGCATCGGATCGTTTTCGAGAGGATCGGTCATGCTAGTCATGACACCCATCTTAGCCGTTGGAAGTCCGCCGCCGGACCTTTGGGATGCCGGCGCCGGAGCCTAAAGGCCCTGCCAGGCAGGTTTGTGGTCATAGCTGTGGCGGTAGTAATCCGCCAGCCGGAGCGACGACGCCGCCGCTTCGTCCAGGAGGATGGTGGCGTGCGGGTGCAGCTGCAGCACGGAGGCCGCACAGATAGCGGCGACGGGGCCCTCCGCGAGATCCCGGACGGCCTGGGCCTTTTGCGCACCGGTGGCGACCAGGATGACGTGGCGGGCATCCAGGATGGTGCCGAGGCCTTGGGTCAGGACGTGGTGCGGCACGTCGGCCAGGCTGCCGAAAAACCGTGCGTTGTCCCGGCGTGTCTGCTCAATCAGGGTCTTGATCCGCGTCCGGGACGCCAGCGACGAGCCCGGTTCGTTGAACCCGATGTGACCGTCCGTTCCGACGCCGAGGAGCTGCAGGTCCATTCCCCCGGCATCGCGGATGGCGTCTTCATAGGCCCGGCAGGCCGCCGGGATGTCCGCCGCGGCGCCGTCGGGCAGGTGGACGTTGGCCGGGCTGATGTTCACGCGTGCGGTGAATTCGCGCGCGATCACCTGGCGGTAGGACTCCGGGTGGCCGGCGGGCAGTCCCACGTATTCGTCCAGGGCGAAGGCGCGGGCCTGGCTGAAGTCCAGGCCGTCGCGCTCATGCCGCAGGGCCAGCTCGCCGTAGATCGGCAGCGGCGTGGACCCGGTCGCCAGGCCCAGCACGGCGTCGGGCTTGCGGCGAAGCAGGGCCTCCACCGCATCCGCCGCCAGTGCTGCGATCTGCCTGCGGCCGGGAAGGATGACAACTTCCATGATCCTGCCTTTACTGGCCTACCTGGTGTTCGGGAATGCGCACTCCCAGCATGCACCCGTCAGCGGTTGACGGCCAGTTGTGCCAGCAACTCCGGCCCCCGCCGGTCCAGCCATGCTCCGCCGGCCCGCACGCCGGCGGCGAACAGCGCGAGGCCCAGCACGGGTCCGAGGACCAGCGTGACCCAGCCCGGCACGGGGCTGCCGGTGATGAACTGCGCGGCCACGAGCGCCACTTCGGGCGCCACCAGGACCATGAGGACGGCCATGCCGCCGAACTGCACGGCGAGGGTCTGGGCCACATTGCCCGGCGGTTTCTTGAACGGGCTGTCTCCCGGCAGCGGGACGCTCACGGTGTAGCGCGCCGAGATCACCGAGGCCAGGCCCAGGCCGGTGAAGAGGACGCCGAGCGAGAGGCCAAGGACCGCGGGCAGCTTGTCCCAGTCGCCGGTGAAGAAGAACGGTCCGACGCTGAAGATGAGCACCACGGGCAGCGCGAAGCTCATGCACGCCAGTGCCCGGCCGAGCCGGTCGTCGGCGCCGCGCACACCGGTGGCCACATGCAGGGCGAAGGCAGTGCTGTCATAGGAAACGTCCGTGGAGATCGACCAGGCCAGGAGGAACGCCGTCAACGGCCCGACAAACTGGAACGGGCCGTAGAACCCGCTCTGGCTGCCCTGGAACAGGAACAGCACCGGCAGAAGCGGAACCACCACGAGCGCGCCGGCGTAGCGGGGATCACGCAGCCAGTAGTACAGGGACCTCGCGGCGACGGCGGCGGCCGGTGTCGCCGGGAGCAGCCTGAACAGGCCCGCGCCGCCGGTCCGCCGCTTGGATGTTCCGGCGTAGGGCGGGGTCACCAGGGCGCGCTGCAACAAGACCTTCCACGCCAGGGCAAGGCCCGCCAGTGTGGCCACGGCGATGAGGAATTTCACGGCCGCGGCCGCGTAGTTGCCGGCGGCGAGCTCGCCGCCGAGCGCGAAGGCCGCCCCGGCCGGCGTCCAGGACAGCATCCGGGCCAGGCCGACCAGGAAATCGCCCGAACCCGCGATGCCCCGCGCGATGCCGGCCACAATGGGGCCGGTGAGCACGAGCGGAATGAGGAAGGCCACGGCGCTGATGTCCTTGAAGCGCCGGGAGCTTGCCAGGCCGGCGGTAGCCGTGGTCACGACCTTGGAGAGCACAACGCAGCTCAGCACGCCCAGCACGGCACCCACGAGGGCGCCGGCCGCGGCCGGCAGGCTGCGGGACCAGGTACCCACGGTCGCAAGCGCAACGAGCGAGGTTGCGAGGCCCGGAATGCCGATCAGGCCGCCCAGCGCCAGCCCTGCCAGCAGCTGCGGCATGGGCACGGCGAAGGTAGTGAAACGGGCAGGGTCCAGGGTCATGTCCGCGGCGGAGACCGCGACGGGGATGATGGCCCAGCCCAGCAGTGCCGTCGCGCCGCCCAGAACCACCACGGTCTGGGCAAGTTCGACCTCCTGGCCGCGCAGGACGAACAGCCCGGCCACACAAACGCCCACGATTCCCAAGGCATACAGGGTGCCGATCCCGAGGCCTACAAGCTGCCAGGGGCTGCGCCGGACGCTGTTGCGCAGCAGGGTCAGCTTGAGCCTCAGAAGGTGCGCAACCATTCCAGCCCTTCCGTGTGGTTCCGGCCGCCAACGAGCTGCACGAAGCGGTCCTCGAGGCTGGCCCCGGCACGGACCTCCTCCACGGTTCCGGCGGCGAGGACCCGGCCGCCGGCGACGACGGCGACGTGGTCGCACATGCGCTGGACCAGGTCCATGACGTGGCTGGAGACGATCACCGTTCCGCCCGAGGCAACATAGCGGTCCAGGATGTCGCGGATGTTCGCCGCGGAGATGGGATCCACCGATTCGAACGGCTCGTCGAGGACCAGTAGCCGTGGTGCGTGGATCAACGCCGAGGCCAGCGCGATCTTCTTGGTCATGCCGGCGGAGTAGTCCACCACCAGCGTGCCGGCGTCACTGCCCAGGTCCAGTGCTGCGAGCAGCTCCGCAACCCGCGACGCCACCATCTCCCGGTCCATCCCGCGCAGCAGGCCGGCGTAGGTGACCAGCTGCTCGCCGCTCAGGCGGTCGAAAAGCCGGACGCCGTCGGGCAGGATCCCCATCAGCTTCTTGGCCTCCAGCGGATGCTGCCAGACGTCGACGCCGTGGACCAGCGCGGTCCCGAAATCGGGGCGCAGCAGGCCGGTTGCCATGGACAAAGTGGTGGTCTTGCCGGCGCCGTTGGGGCCGACCACCCCGTAGAAAGAGCCGGCCGGAACATCCAAGCTGATGCCATCGACGGCGATTTTGTCGCCGAAGCGCTTGGCGAGGCCGAGCAGGGACAGGGCAGGAACCGGCGAAGACGTGCCGGGCGGCACCGGGGGCTGGAATGTCATGACGCCAGACTAACGCTCCGCCGGCGCCAAAAGGATCGTCCGCAAGACTGAGTTTTCCTCGCGGTTCCCGCGCCGGGAACCGGCTCCGCGACCGGGCGTGCTAGAACAAATGCCGGGGTATGGCGCGCTCGTACTGCGGCGGCCACGCAAGGTCATGGCCGAGCTCGAACGCGGCGCGCAGCCACCAGTGCGGGTCCCGCAGCGCGGCACGGGCTATGAACACGCCATCGGCCTGGCCGGTGGCCACCGCGTGCTCGGCCTGCCCGGCCGAGGTCAAGAGTCCCACGGTACCGGTCCTGACTCCGGCTTCGCGCCGGATCCGGGCGGAGAACCCGGTCTGGTAGCCGGGGCCAACGGGAATCTGCTGGTGGGCAACGGCCCCGCCGCTGGAAACGTCCACCAGGTCCACTCCGCGCTCCGCGGCGGCGCCGGCCATCCGGACCGAGGCCTCGACCTCGATCCCGCCCGGCGCCCAGTCCGCGGCCGAGATCCGCAGCAACAGGGGCATGGAGTCCGGGATGACCGCGCGGACGGCGTCCACCACGGCAAGCGTCAGCCTGTTCCGGCCCGTCTCGTCCCCGCCCCAGCGATCCGTGCGGTCGTTGACCAGCGGGCTCTGGAACTGGTGCAGCAGGTAGCCGTGGGCGCCATGGATTTCGATCGTGTCGAACCCGGCGTCGACGGCCCGCACTGCGGCGGCGGCAAAATCGGCGATCACGCCGTCAATCTGCGCTTCGGTCATGGCCGACGGCGGCGCGTAACCGTCGAACGCGCCGGTGCCGGGACCCACGGTGTCCCAGCCGCCCTCGGATGCCGGCACGCTGCCCGTCTTGCCGGAGAAGGGCCAGTAGGACGACGCCTTCCGGCCCGCGTGCGCCAGCTGCGTACCGATCTTGGTCTCCGCGGTGCCGTGGCGGTGCACGAAGGAGGTGATGCGTTCCCAGGCCGCGGCCTGGTCGTCGTTGTAAAGGCCTGCGTCGCGGGGGCTGATCCTGCCCGCGGCGTTCACGGAGTTGGCCTCCGTGAGGATGAGCGCCGCTCCCCCGGTGGCGAAGGAGCCCAGGTGCATGAGGTGCCAGTCGGTGGGCACGCCCTCGCCCGTCTCAGGCTCGCAGCTGTACTGGCACATCGGGGACACCCAGCCACGGTGTTGCAGCCGCAGGGACCTCAGGTCCAGCGGCGCGAAAAGTGCCGATCCCACTAGAACAGCACCCGGGCCAGTCCCTGGCGGGCCTTGGCGACACGCTCGTCACCGGAGCCGACGACATCAAAGAGTTCCAGCAGCCGGACCCGGGCGGTCTCCCGTTCCGGGCCGAAGTTCCGGCCAATGAACGTCACGATCCGGCCGAGGCCGTCCTCGATGTGGCCGCCGGCGATGTCGAGGTCCGCAACGCCGAGCTGGGCCTCGAGGTTGTCCGGCTCGTCGGCGGCGAGCCGGCGGAGGGCATCTGCCTCGGGCCCGGAGAAGGACTGCAGGCGCCCCATGAGTTCCACCTGCGCCAGGCCGGCCTTGGCCTCTGCATCGGCGGGCATCTCATTCAGGGCCTGCCGGTAGGCGGCGGCCGCGGCCGCGTAGTCGCCGGCCTCGATCGCGTCGAACGCTGCCTGATGCAGCGGCGGCAGCGGCGGGGCTTCCGGTTCCCCGCTACCGGGACCGCCGGCGCCAATCTGTCCGGTCACGCCGTTGGCGGCCGCGACCTTGAGGAGTTCGTCGAACAGGCTGCGTACCTGCTGTTCGTCCGCGCCGCCCTGGAAGAGCGGAACGGGCTGGCCCTTGACGACGGCGACGGCGGTGGGAACGGCCTGGACCTGGAAGGCCTGGGCAAGTTCCGGGAAGACGTCGATGTCCGCGGCCCCGAGGACCAGCCTGCCCTCGTAGCTCTCGACGATGCCTTCGAGGACCTCCACCAGCTGGCCGGAGCCTGGCGAGTAGGAGGCCCAGAGGGCGATCACCACGGGCACCTGGGCCGAGAGCTCCACGAGATCCTGGAAGTTGCCCTCGGTCACGTCCACGCGCAGCGGCCGGCCGGAGCGGTCGGCGGCACCGGCTGCCGGTGCGGGGGCTCCAGCGGAGCCTGCCGGGCCGGGGGCCGCAGGTCCTGCACCGGACGGTGCCGGAGAGGACGGTGCCGGAGAGGACGATGCCGGCCTCTGTTTCAGGGCGGAGAGATCGACGGCGCCGCGCAGGTTCAGCGGGCTGGCGGCAACTGGCGGGACCGGGCGGGAAGCTGGCGTAGTCATAGCTCCACTCTAGCCAGTGATGTCCTGCCCGGCGCCACCGTGCCCGCCGGCGAAGGCTACTTGATAGCGGCGCCGACCAGGCCCCGGGTGGCGGCCACGAGCTTCATCGGATCCTTGGAACCGGCCGGCGGAACATAGACAGCCACCGACTCGGCGAACTTCAGCACCATGCCGGTGCTGGTTTCCTTGCCGCCGGCCAGGGCGGCCGCGTCCTCGCCGATCGTGAGCTTGTCGCCCTTGGCTTTCGGAGTGCCGTCGAAGGAGAAGTTCAGGCGTCCCATGACCAGTGCCCCGCCGTCGGCGGTGCGGAACACGACAGTGTTCTCGGGAGCCACCTTGTGCGTGAAGGCGAAGGCGCCGTTGACGCCTGACTTGACGACGTCGGCCTGGTAAGCGAGCGTGTCCGCGATGTACGGGGAGGACTGGCCCTCGACGAGTTTGCCCTTGAAGGCGGAGTCGGCCTTGGTCAGGCGGTCACCGAGGCCGGCGAGGGCTTCGTCGCCGCTGTACAGGAGTCCGGACTTGTCCGCGGATGCCAGCGTCTCCGTGCCGGCTCGCCCGATCGCCGGGAAGGTGGCACCGGGCTGCAGCGGGGTGCTGCTGACCAGCTTGTAGTTCTCCCGCGGGGAGGCCTGGGTCAGGGTCAGCAACTGCGGGACGACGTTGCCCTCGCCCTGCGTCACGGCCATGACGGAACGGGGCCAGCTGCGCTTGTTGGTGACCACCGTGGTCAGCAGCTTCATGGAACGGACGGGCATGCGGGCCTCATAGGAGCCGACCTGCGAGCGGATCTTGTAGTTCTGCTTGCGCACCTCGAGCTCGGACTTAGCCACCCGCGGCGCCAGCTTGGCGGCGTCCTTGGCGGCGTCTCCCGCATTGACAGCACCGGAAACCTGCTCCAGGACGCGACGGAACTGGGCGTCCAGCAGCACCGGCGCATCACCGGTCTGGTCCGCACTGGGACTGCCCGGGGTCGCATCGCTGGAGGCCGGCGCGCTGGGCGACGGAGCGGGTGTCTGGCTGGCCTGCGCGGCCACCGACGTTCCGGCGACGGCGGCGGCGGTCAGCACGGCCACCACGATGCCGGAACGGCGCACCGTGCCGGAGCCCTTCTTCTGTTCGGGCGCTGTTTTGACCGGCCCTGTTTTCTCGGACGTGGCCGGCTGCTGTGCGGTGTGAGGTGCTTCGGTGTCGGGTGCTTCGGCGTCGGGCGCGGCAGGCTGCTGCGTGATGGCCGTCGAACCCTGTCCCTCGCGGCGTGCCGCGGCCTTGGCCTGCGCGCGGCGGGCGAAGGAGCTGCCGCCGCCACCGCCGCCGGACCGGTTACCTGACTTCGGCTTGAGGACCAGCAGCGCCGCGCCGGCGATGATCAGCAGGCCGCCAAGCACCATGAGCGGAATGGCCCAGGGCGTGGACGTGTCGTTCTGGAACGTCATCGTGATGGAGCCCGGGGCGGGCTTGGTGCCGTCAGTGGCGAGGAGGAGGGACCAGTCGCCGTCGGCCGGCGCGTTCCACGAGTAGTTCATTTCACCGCTGGCGTTCTCGGTGGCGACCCAAAGGTCCGACCCGGCGGGCGAGGGCGCGGTAGCGGCGCCGTCGGTATGCGTCAGCTGCAGCGCTTTGCCGTCCTCCGAGACGCCGGCGACAGTATTGTGTGCCGTCTTGCCCACCCAGGCGTCGACGTCGTCCGGCCGCCCAGCGGCCAGCAAGAAGGCGCCCTCACCCTTGACTTGGATCTTCACGGTCCCGGGGTGCACCGTCCTCAGCTTCTCGTCGAAGACGGTCAGCGGCGCGGCGGTACCTGTCGGAGCGGTGGCCGTGATCGTCTCCGGAGGAGCCCAGAACGTCTTCTGGCCAATTCCGGCCAGCAGTGTCAGGAGGCCGAGCAGCACCAGGGCGACTGCAGTCTTGAAACGCAAAATACTACCAATCATCAGCGGACAGTTAGCTTCAATAGTAACCATTTTGTTACCCGCGAGTCAGATCGGCGGCCTGGCCCACCCCCGCCCGCGGCTCCCCCGCCGCGTCTCCGCCCGTGATCTGACAAGCCTGCTGATAGTGTTTGCGGTGATCATCACACCAGCGCCGCCTCAGTGGCGCCGCAGAGAAATAGGGCATTCAACGCAGTGACTGAACATACGGATTCGTCCTCCGCCGGACAAGAAGAAGCCCAGGAATCCGGCAGCGAGGAACGCGGCCCCGAAGAAACCGTCGCCAGCCACCGGCCCACAACGTCCCGCTCCCGGGTTGCCGCGGCGAATGTCCTTTTGTCGGCGGCCCGGCGCCTGCGTCAGCCCCTGCCGGGAGCCCAACCGAGAATCCGCTTCGAGATGCCGCCAGAGCATGAGGCCGAGAACGGGTCCGATGCGCCCTTCGGCAGTCCTGGTCCCCGGATGTCGGCCCAGCACCCCCTGTACATGGGCTTCATGGGTACGGTCGGCGTCGGCGTCGCGCTCCTGGTGTACTGGATCGGTTCGAACACGACGCAACTGCTCTTGTGGATCATCACGGCGCTCTTCATCACCCTGGGCCTGGACCCGGTGGTGCGCTGGCTCGAACACCGGAATGTCCCCCGTGCCGCCGGCATCCTCTTGTCCGTATCCACCCTGGCAGTGGCAGTCGCCGCATTTTTCGCCACCCTGATCCCCACGATCGTGCAGCAGGTAACGCAAATCGTGCAGCAGGCGCCCAAGTGGGTGCAGGATTTCATTGACTCGGAGTTCTTCCGGGGCATTGACAGCCAGTTCGGCATCAGGGACCGCATCGGCCAGGAGCTGGAAAAGTTCGTCAACAACCCGGAGGCCATGGGCGGCATCTTCGGCGGTGTTGTCGGCTTCGGCTCCACCCTGGCAAACGGGCTGTTCGGTGCGCTGATCGTGCTGGTCCTGAGCCTGTACTTCCTCGGCGCCCTTCCCGCCATGAAGAAGTGGGGCTACCGTCTCGCGCCGCGCTCGCGCCGGCCCCGGGTTGAAGCCCTGTCCGAGGAAATCACCGGTTCAGTGGGCAACTACGTGATCGGCCAGGCCGCCGTGGCAGTGCTGAACGCCACCTTCGCCTTCATCGTCATGTCGATCATCGGAGTGCCGTTCGCCACGCTGCTGGCATTCGTGGTGGCCCTGCTGGCGTTCATCCCGCTCGTGGGCGGCATGATTGCCGGGTTCCTGGTGACGCTCGTGGCACTGACCGCCGGCTGGCAGACGGCGCTTGTCTTTGCCATCTGCTACTTCGCCTACCTCCAGTTCGAGGCCTACTTCATCTCACCGCGGATCATGCAGAAGGCCGTGGCGGTGCCCGGGGCCGTCGCCGTCATCTCGGTGATCGCCGGCGGCAGCCTGCTCGGCGTGCTTGGCGCCTTGATCGCCATCCCCACAGCGGCGGCGATCCTGCTGCTGCTCAAGGAAATATTCATCGCGCGCCAGGACAGCCGCTGAACGGTTTTTGCGCCGAAAAGGGACAGCCGCACCGTGATTTGAACTGATCCAGTTCCACGGTGCGGCTGTCCTATTTCGGGGCATTTCCCGTTTCGGGGCCGGCGGCTCAGGTGTGCGCCGTGGCGACCGGCCCGTCCCATTCCTGCGGAAGCACAGTGCCGGCGCGGCCGGGGATGACCTCGTCCACGATCTCGTTGAGCACCCGTCCGGCGTACTTCTCCCCCACCCACAGGTGCTTGGCGCCGTCGACCCCCAATACCAGCGCCTGCGGTACCAGCGCGAACCTCGCGGCCGCAGCCGCCGGCTGCAGGTAGTCATCGTGTTCGGGGACCAGCACCTTCAGCGGTTTGCCCGCCTGCGCCCATTCCTTCAGGTGCACGTCCGTGGCCCGGTGCAGCGGCGGCGAGAGCAGGACAGCCCCCTCGATCTCCGAGGCGACGGGCTCAGCGGCGCCGTACATGAGGGCAAGCTCGGTGCCGAAGGACCAGCCCACGAGCCACCGGTTCGGCAAGCCCCGGTCCACGGCGAACTGCACGGCGGCCTCGACGTCGAGACGCTCGCCGATGCCTTCCTCGAAGTCTCCCCCGCTGGTCCCCCGCGGCGATGACGTGCCGCGGGTATTGAAGCGCAGCACGGCGATTCCGGCGAGGGCCGGGAGCCGGTAGGAAGCCTTGCGGTACACATGCGAATCCATGAAGCCGCCGTGCGTCGGCAGCGGGTGCAGCGTGATGAGTGTTGCCTTGATCTCGCCGGATTCCGGGAGGGCGAGCTCGCCCACCAGCCGGTGTCCGTCCGAGGTGCGGAGTTCGACGTTCTCGCGGTGGGCCGGAAGGACGGTGGAAGCGCGGATGGCAGTTGGCGCAGACGGCTGGGTGAAGACGTACGACGCGGGATCAAAGGTCATGCTGACCAGCTTAGCGATACCGATAGCTCCGGGAGGTCCAGCAGTTGGTATGCCAGTGGCGCCGCTCGGCGAGCCCCGCGGCCGCGCCAAAGAGGTGGTCCTCGGACCACACCACCAGGTGGGCGATCCCGGGCAGCACTGCGGTGGAGCAGCCCGGGCAGATGTAGGTCTTCTCGGCACGGCTCGCGGTGATGGAGCGGACCATCCATTCGCCGTCGGGCGCGCTTTCCCGGCGGGCGAAACCTGAGCGGGCCCGCTCCAGATCGAGCTCCGGCGCCGGGCCGTGCTTGGCTCCGGGGGTTTTGCTCTTTCCGGGCGCTGCGCTCTTGCCAGAGCCTGTCTTTGCAGTACCGGCGCGGCGGGGTCGGTTGGAACGGGGCATGCCTCCATTCTGCCCCAGCCAGGCTGCCACGCCTTGCGTCACCGCTGGCCCCAGCCCGGGGACTCCTGCGCAGACGGTAGAGTGGACCGGGTGCGTTTAGTCATAGCCCGCTGCTCCGTTGATTACGTCGGCCGCCTCAAAGCCCACCTTCCGCTGGCCACCAGGCTGTTGCTCGTCAAGGCCGATGGCTCGGTCCTGGTCCATTCAGACGGCGGATCCTACAAACCCCTGAACTGGATGAGCCCCCCTGCGTCCTTGCGGGTCTCCTCCCCGGATGAGGTCGACGTCGAGGTCGGCGTCGTCGAGCAGTGGACGGTCCAGTCGGCCAAGACCGATGACCGGCTCATCATCAATATCCATGAGCAGCTGCACGACACGTCCCACGAACTGGGCCAGGATCCCGGCCTGATCAAGGACGGCGTCGAGGCGGACCTCCAGCGGCTGCTGGCCGCCCAGATCGAACTGCTCGGCACCGGGTTCTCGCTGATCCGCCGCGAGTATTTCACCGCGATCGGCCCCGTGGACATCCTGGCCCGGGACGCGGATGGCGCAACCGTGGCCATTGAACTCAAGAGGCGCGGCGACATCGACGGCGTCGAGCAGCTCACCCGGTACCTGGAACTGCTGAATCGGGACCCGCTGCTGGCTCCGGTCCGGGGAATCTTCGCCGCCCAGCAGATCAAGCCGCAGGCCAAGGTCCTCGCCAAGGACCGCGGAATTGACTGCGTGACCCTGGACTACGACGCCATGCGCGGCGTGGACGACAGCGAATCCAGGCTCTTCTAAAGCTTCCTGCGGCAGCCTTTCCGCGGCGGCGATTCGCGTTAAGCGGTTCTTTGCACAAAATTTATGCATTTCTTCCGTTCGCCCGTTGACCTGACGCAAGTGTCATGAAATTCTTATACAAGTCTTTGTGTAGGTGTTATTCATGCTCGCAAGACATGTTGCGAGCGTGAAGCTCCTGCAGCCGCGGTCCGGGAATCCGGATTCGAAGCCAAAGGTTCTTCTCGCAGAGTGACCAAGTACGGTGCGAAGTGCGCCGGACTTATTCAAGATCCACAATGAGGAGAAACAAATGGCACAGGGAACCGTCAAGTGGTTCAACGCAGAAAAGGGCTTCGGCTTCATCACCCCGGATGACTCCGATGGCGATGTCTTCGTTCACTACTCCGAGATCCAGACCGGCGGCTTCAAGACCCTCGACGAGAACCAGCGTGTTCAGTTCGAGATCGGCCAGGGCGCCAAGGGTCCCCAGGCTACCGGCGTAACGCTGGTCTAGTCTCCCGTCGGGAAGTGCTTTAGGGCATTTCCGGCAACAAGAATGATCCCCGGCATTGACGCCGGGGATCATTTTTTTGCGCATTGTTGGACGCGGTGTTTCGCGTCCCCCCTTTCGGGCACGCCTCTTTTGGTCATGCGACATTGTTCATCCGAATTGCACGGCCGCACGAATGCCTTTTGCGGCAGGGCCCGGATCCGAGCCGGCGGCGCCGGGCAATTACCCGCCGGACCGCGCGGCTAACCCACCAGGGTGCGCAGCAGGCGTGCGCTCTGCCGGACGGACAAGCCGGGAAGGTACGCGCGGCTCAGGGCCCGGCCCATCGCGGGCAAATGCAACGGGTCCTGATAGTAGAGGTAAAGCGTGCGGTAGTCCGGCTTAAAGCGCGACTTGAACGTTGCCAGCGAGCGGAAGCCGTAAACAGGTTCCAGGGCCCTGCCCACCACGTCCAGGATTCCGGCCAGCCCCTCTTGCCCGGCTGCCTCGTCTCCGGCATCGCTGGCCCCGGCGTCGTCTCCGGCGCGGTCCTTCGCCAGCGGCGAGCCGGAAAGGGAGATCACTTCGACCGTGTTCTTGAGCTCCAGCACGGCGGAGGCAATAAGGAACTCCATGACGCCGGGGAAGGCGTCTCCGCGCCGGCGCATGAAGTCCAGGGTCCAGCTCACCAGCTGTCCGTCCTCGTACACCGGCAGCCAGCTCGTGACACCCTGCACCCGTCCGCCGGCGTCCACCGCCAGGCAGCACAGCACCTCGTCGTCGTCGAGCTCGTCGATGCTGCCGAGCGTGAAGCCCATTTCCGGCACGTGCTTTTGCGCAGCCCATTCCTCGGAGACCTCGATCAGCTGGGCACGCAGCTGGGCCGGGAATTCGCTGTAGCGCCCCCACACGGCCTGGACGCCGGTTTTCGCCGCACGGTTCAGGGCCGTGCGGACGTTCTGCCATTCCTTGCCCTTGAACCCGAGTTCGCGCACGGCGAGCCGGGTTTCCTGGGCCACGGCCACCCGGCGGAACCCGCGGGCCCGGAGCATCGGCCAGAGGTCGGCGGTGCAGGAGTAGAAACACGGGATCAGGGCGTGCTCGGCGCAGTAGCGCATGAAGCCCGCCGCGGTCTCCTCATGCAGGGCAGCAGGACCGAAGGGCCCCGCCAGCGTCAGGGCCACGTTGCCGTGCTGCTGATAGGCCACCCCGCCGCGCCGGTCCTGCGTGAACCAGTATTTGTTCGGTTCCCAGAGCGCCATCCAGGACAGCGAGTCTCCGCCCCGGCGGATGAGGTCACGGGCCGTGTCCCGGTCCCCGGAGCCGATGTCGGTACTGTGCAGCCCGGTACTGTGCAGCCGCCGCCGCAGGACCAGCCAGACCGCCGCCAGGGCCACTCCCCAGAAGATGATGCCGGCATAGGCGAACAGGAAAGACTCGACGGCGTTCCGGTTCTGGAAGAGCCGGCTGTAGGCGCCGGGAATGGGCAGCGGCAGGTACTGCCGGGCGAGTTCCGCCGCGAGGCCCAGCACTCCGCGGTCGCGGTTCATCCCGCCGGCCGCCAGCCAGGCCACCGCATAGGCGCCGGAGAGCCCCAGCCACGTCCCGCCAACCACTATGCCAAGGATCCGCCGGGCCCGCGGTGCCGTCTCCACCCGGAACTGCCGGCGGTTAAGCCAGAGCAGCACAACGAGCAGCAGCGGAACGGCCACGAGCGGAAGGACGTGGACGAAGCCGGAGCCCATCACCGCCGTGTGCGGCCGGTTGGGGTAGTGCGGAATGCGGGCGAACAGGGCGAGGTACACGGCGGCCAGTGCTGTCACGCCGAGCTGGACGATGATGGCGATCCGCAGGGCCAGGCGGCGGCCTTGCCGCATGCCGTCCGCACAGATCAGCAGCAGGACCACCGGGACGACTGCCAGCGCGAGGCCCAGCGGACCGGCGAATCCGGTCCGGCCGGCCTCCAGGCAACTGACGTCAACCGTCCCGCCGCAGTTTTGCTCCAGCTGGCTCAGCGTGGGCAGCGGGTTCAGCACGACGTCGCGCAACAAGGCCAGGGGCCCGGTGGGGCTGCTGACAGCGGCCGTGAGGATCGGTCCCACCGCGAAAATGGCGACCGTGAGCGCCAGCAGGTTTCGCGTTTCGCGTCCCGTTGAACGGTAGCGGTGCAGGGTCCCCCGGTCGCCCTGGATCCACCAGCCCGCAGCCAGGCCGGCGAGGGCACCGGCGAGCCCCACTACCGTCTCCGGATGCCCGACGTAGAGCACCAGCAGCAGGGATGCGGCCACGACGGCGGTCCGCAGCCGCCGTTGCCACAGCGTGGACAGCAGCCCGCTAGCGGCCAGGGCCACGGCCAGGACGGCGGCGTAGGGCCCGATCAGCCGGGCATTGACCATGAGGCCCAGCCAGCCGTCGCCGATATACCGGGCCAGCTGGGTGATCAGCAGGAACACGGTCACGGCCGCGAACTGGCCCGCAAAGAAGAACACGGCCGTCCGCAACGTCCCCAGATGCCGTTCAGCGAGGCCCAGGAGCACGAGAATCATCAGTGATGCGGCGAGGTAGGCCAGCAGATTGGTCGCGAAGAACAGCGACGTGAAAAGGGACCACCAGTGACCCGCCCTCAGCCCGGGAGCGCTGACGGAGGCAATGGGCCACAGGGCGTTCGGCGGTCCGGACAGGAAGCTGCCTGTGACGGCACCGACGACGAGGAAGGTCGCTAGGACCGCCAGAGTGAAAGGTACGGCACGGAAGTGCGCCAGCGTCCGGCGTCTGCCCTGCCGCCAGACGCCCGGCAACGGCGGGCCCTCCGGCCCCGGACTCCCGGCGGTCCGCGTGCTGCCGGCCTTGACCAGGCTCATGGGGAGATCCCCCAGCGCCGGGCCAGGAAGTCCAGGCCGCCGGGCAGGCCGTTGGATGCCGTGTCCCAGGAGTGCCCCGCGTTGGCGATCCGTTGTGTTTCGACCGTGAACCCGGCGCGCCGTGCCGCCTCTGAGAGTACGTCCATGGAGCGGATGAATTGCGGGTCACGGTCTCCGGCGGCGAAGTACACGCCGTGGCCATCGAAGTGCTTTTCCGCCATGACGCGGAGCGGTGTCAGCCGGTCGAAGGCCCCGGTGTCGGCGCCGAAGGAGGCCTCGATGGTCTTGGCACGCTCCTTCGCGATGGCCGGCTCTTCCTCGCTGGAGAAGGCCAGCGCCGCGCTGTAGACGTTGGGATGCCTCGTCAGCATCTGCATGGCGCACGTGCCGCCGAAGGAGAAGCCGCCCGCGGCCCAGTGCCGGGGGTCCGGGTCGACGTCGAGCGTGCTGTTGATCCAGTCCGGCACGTCGCGCGCCAGGAAGGTGTCCGCCTGGGCAATCCGGCTGTCCAGGCACAGTGTGTTTCCCGACGGGGAGCCGTTGGGATCGACCACCACCGCCACGGGCGCCACCCCCGCGTGCTGCGCGGCGAACCCGTCCAGCCGACTCCGGAGCGCGCCGCCGGTCAGCCAGTCGGCGGGGCTGCCCGGCTGGCCGGAAAAGAGGACGAGCACCGGCAGCGCGGGCCGCGGGGAACTCTGGTAGGCCGGCGGGAGGTAGACGTAGGCGTCCCGGCTCTGGAAGCCGGAGACCGTGCCGGGGATGGCCGCCTTCCGGATGACGCTTTCGGGAAGCTCGGCGGGTGCCTGCCAGTGGGCGAGCCCGGTGGCGGGAGGGCCGCCGGCCGCGCGCGTCAGGCCGGCCTCGAGCGGCTGGATCCGGGCTACTGCCGTTCCGGTGAGATCGCCGACGGTGTGGTTCAGGCCGAAGTAGATGTTGATCTGGACGGCGGAAAGCGCGAGGACGGCCAGGAAGGCGGCCGTGGCTGCGCCGCTTGAGCGCCAACGTTTGGCGCGGCTGCCTCCGCGGCCCCAGAGACCGAACAGGCGCATGAGCCACAGGAGCAGGGCGCCGACGGCGGCAAGGGACCAGGCGAGGGTCTCCCCCGGCAGTTCGGCGGGGATGACCGTGATCACGTAGATCAGGAACCAATGCACGGCAGCGACGAGCGCCGCGGCAAGCAGGGTCACGGTAGCCACGACGGCGGCCGCATCGGCTGGGTGACGCCTGATTTGCGGAAAAGCGGTGTCCGGAAAACCCGTGTGCCGGAAACCCTTGTCACGAAAACCCGTGTGCCGGAGTGCGGCGTGCCAGAGAAGGTAGGCCAGGCCCGCCGCTGCGGCGGCCCACGCGAGCCACACCACCGGCCCGTCGACCAGGCGGAGGCTGTCAAGGTAATCCACCGGGGCTAGCGCCAGGTGCCGACGCCGATGACCGGTCCGGCCTCAAGCCAGGATGACAACCCTGTGTAGGCATCGAAGCGCATCGCGAGAAGGACCTGCTGTCCCTCGTAGCGGAGCTCGACGATCACGGCGTCGGGCTGGACCTTGAGGAGCTCGGATTCGGTGGGCTTGCGCCGGCCAAGCAGCTCCAGCGAGCTGCGCCGGAAGGTGTGCTTGGGACGGACGCTGAGAGAGAGCAGGCGGAACCACTCGAGGTCGTTGTCCTGATAACGACAAACCCCCATCTGCCAGCTTTTTCCAGCCGTGCAGATGGAGGCGTCCACCGTGCCGAGGGCGCGCCGCAGGTTGAAGCGACGCACCCCCATGAGGCACAGTGCAAAGACCAGCAACGCAAACGCAGTTGCCAGGACGATGAACGGCAAACCAATATCGTTCATCAAGGTCGTGCTAGCGGATCCCCGCAGTAGCCGCTTCGCCCATTTGGGCGTTGTCAGCAACAATGACCACCCTGTTGTTGTCAACGGAGAAGAATCCCCCGTCGACGGCTACAGAGATGCGGTCACCGGATACCGGCTCGATTGCCAGCTCACCTTCGGCCAGAATCGCCAGCAGGGGCGAGTGGCCGGGCAGGATTCCGATTTCACCATCGCTGGTGCGGGCCTTGACCATCTTGGCCGCTCCGGACCACACGAAGTGATCCGCTGCGACAATCTCAACCTCAAGCTCAGCCATATTACTTGGTCTGTTCCTGGATCTTGGCCCACTGGCGCTCGACGTCGTCCAGGCCGCCGACGTTGAAGAACGCCTGCTCTGCAACGTGGTCAAGTTCGCCGTCGCAGATCGCCGTGAAGCCTTCAACGGTGTCCTTGATGGACACGGTGGAGCCCTCGACGCCGGTGAACTGCTTGGCGGTGTAGGTGTTCTGCGAGAGGAACTGCTGGATGCGGCGTGCACGCGACACGACGATCTTGTCTTCTTCAGAGAGTTCGTCAACGCCGAGGATGGCGATGATGTCCTGAAGTTCCTTGTTCTTCTGCAGGATCTGCTTGACGCGGACGGCCGTGTTGTAGTGGGCCTGTCCGATGTACTGCGGATCCAGGATGCGGGAAGTCGACGTCAGCGGGTCAACGGCCGGGTACAGACCACGGGAAGCGATTTCACGGGAAAGTTCCGTGGTCGCGTCGAGGTGTGCGAAGGTCGTGGCCGGAGCCGGGTCGGTGTAGTCATCTGCGGGAACGTAGATGGCCTGCATCGAGGTGATGGAGTGGCCCTTGGTGGACGTGATGCGCTCCTGGAGGAGACCCATCTCGTCAGCCAGGTTGGGCTGGTAGCCCACGGCCGACGGCATGCGGCCGAGGAGGGTGGAAACCTCGGAGCCTGCCTGGGTGAAGCGGAAGATGTTGTCGATGAAGAGCAGCACGTCCTGGTTCTGGACATCGCGGAAGTACTCCGCCATGGTCAGGGCGGACAGGGCGACGCGCAGACGCGTTCCCGGCGGCTCATCCATCTGGCCGAACACAAGGGCGGTGTCCTTGAGGACGCCTGCCTCTTCCATTTCGACCCAGAGGTCGTTGCCCTCACGGGTACGCTCGCCGACACCGGCGAACACCGAGGTGCCACCGAAGTTGCGGGCAACACGGGTGATCATTTCCTGGATCAGCACGGTCTTGCCGACGCCGGCACCACCGAACAGACCGATCTTGCCACCCTTGATGTACGGGGTGAGGAGGTCGATCACCTTGATGCCGGTCTCCAGCATCTCGGTGGAGCCTTCCAGGGTCGCGAAGGCGGGAGCCTTGCGGTGGATCGGCCAGTAGTCGGAAGCCTGGATCTCGGACTCGTCGACGTCCAGCGGCTTGCCCAGCACGTTGAAGATGTGACCCTTGACGCCGTCGCCCACGGGCACGGTGATCGGGCCCCCGGTGTCTACAACGTTGGTACCGCGGACAAGTCCGTCGGTGGCCTGGAGGGAGATTGCACGGATGAGGTTGTCGCCCAGGTGCAGGGCAACCTCGAACGTGACGGTTCGGGTCTCACCATTGAGAGTGATCTCGGTGGTGAGTGCGTTGTAAATCGAGGGGATTGCGTCAGCCGGGAATTCGACGTCGACAACCGGGCCAATAACACGTGCAATACGACCGGTAGCACCGGACGTTGCGGCTACGTGATCGGTAGCAGTGGCAGTCATCTCTCTCACTTCACTCAGTAGATGGCGTGGGGTTAAGTTCATTCTTTGGTGCAGGTACAGCTGGATCCGGGCTCGTGCTGGCTAGGACGCGGACAACGCGTCGGCACCGGCAACGATTTCGGAAAGCTCCTGCGTAATTTCAGCCTGACGGGCAGTGTTGCGCAGACGCGTGTACTTCTTGATGAGATCCGTCGCGTTGTCGCCGGCGGACTTCATCGCGCGCTGGCGGGCTGCGAGCTCGGAAGCTGCTGCCTGCAACATGGCGGCGAAGATACGTGATTCGATGTAGCGCGGCAGCAGGGCATCGAGAACCTGCTCCGTTTCCGGCTCGAATTCGTAGAGGGGAAGCAGGTCCGATTCGGACGCGGCTTTCTCTTCGACAACCTCGAGCGGCAGCAGACGGACGACCGTCGGCTCCTGGGTCACCATCGACTTGAAGCGGGTGTAGACGACGTGGATTTCGTCGACGCCGCCCTCTTCGTAGGCGGTAGCGAAATCAGCCAGCAATGCTTCGCTGACTTCCCGCGCGGTCGCGAACTCCGGTGCATCCGTGTTGCCGGTCCATACGCGAGCGTATTCACGGTTCCGGAAGTCGAAGTACGCCTGCGCCTTGCGGCCGACCAGGAACGTCTTGACTTCCTTGCCTTCCGCGTGGAGCAACTCGTTGAGGCCTTCGGCCTGCTTGAGGATGCTCGCCGAGTAAGACCCTGCGAGGCCACGGTCCGAGGTGATGACCAGGACGGCGGCCCGGCGAATCTGCGACGGCTCGGTGACCAGCGGGTGGTCGATTTCGCTCTGGCTTGCGACAGCAGAAACGGCACGCGTGATCGCGTTCGCGTAAGGCAGTGAAGCTGCTACGCGTGCGCGGGCCTTGCCGATGCGCGAGGTAGCGATCAGTTCCATCGCCTTGAAGATCTTGCGCATCGACGTCGTCGAGCTGATCTTCTGGCGGTAGACCCGGATCTGGGCTCCCATACTTATCCTTTCCTAAGATCTCGATGGCCGGGACTGCCGGAACCCGTGCGGGTCCCGGCAGTCCCTGCCAGCGAAACTAGCGCTTCTGCTTGACGATTTTTTCCTGGTCGACCTGGTCCTCGCCGATGGGGGCGTGCTCCTCGTGCCCCGCACCGACCAGGAGGTTGTCTCCCTCGCCGAAGAAGCCCTTCTTGAAGTCCACGATCGCGGTCTTCAGTGCTTCAGCGGTGTCATCGTCCATGACGTTGGTCTGGGCCAGCGTCGTCAGGATGGAGGACTTGTGCTTGAGGTGCTCCAGGAACTCGGTCTCGAAGCGGTTGATGTCTTCAACCGGAACCTCGTCGAGGTGGCCGTTGGTGCCGGCCCAGATGGAGACAACCTGGTTCTCGATCGGGAACGGCGAGTACTGGCCCTGCTTGAGCAGTTCCATCAGGCGTGCACCACGGGTCAGCTGCTGGCGCGATGCGGCGTCGAGGTCCGAGGCAAACATGGCGAAGGCCTGCATGTCGCGGTACTGGGCCAGTTCCAGCTTCAAGGTACCGGAGACCTTCTTCATGGACTTGACCTGGGCGGCGCCACCAACACGGGAGACGGACACGCCGACGTCCACAGCGGGACGCTGGTTGGCGTTGAAGAGGTCCGACTGCAGGAAGATCTGGCCATCGGTGATGGAGATCACGTTGGTCGGGATGTAGGCGGACACGTCGTTCGCCTTGGTCTCGATCAGCGGGAGGCCGGTCATCGAGCCTGCACCGAGCTCGTCGGAGAGCTTGGCACAACGCTCCAGCAGGCGGGAGTGCAAGTAGAAGACGTCGCCCGGGTAGGCTTCGCGTCCCGGCGGGCGGCGGAGCAGCAGTGACACTGCACGGTAGGCCTCGGCCTGCTTGGACAGGTCATCGAACACGATGAGGACGTGTTTGCCGCCGTACATCCAGTGCTGGCCGATAGCCGAGCCGGCGTACGGTGCCAGGTACTTGAAGCCTGCGGGGTCGGACGCGGGGGAAGCCACGATCGTGGTGTATTCCAGTGCGCCGTTGTCCTCGAGGGTCTGGCGGACGGCCGCGATCGTGGATGCCTTCTGGCCGATGGCTACATAGATGCAGCGCACCTGCTTGGTGACATCGCCAGAAGCCCAGTTGGCCTTCTGGTTGATGATCGTATCGATCGCGATTGCCGACTTGCCGGTCTGGCGGTCACCGATGATCAGCTGACGCTGACCGCGGCCAATCGGGATCATTGCGTCGATGGCCTTCAGGCCCGTCTGCATCGGCTCGTGAACCGACTTACGCTGGGTCACGCCGGGCGCCTGGAGTTCCAGGGCACGGGTGGTCTCGGCCTTGATCTCCCCGAGGTCATCGATGGGCTGGCCCAGCGGGTCAACCACGCGGCCGAGGAAGGCATCGCCAACCGGCACGGACAGAACCTGTCCGGTGCGGTGGACTTCCTGGCCTTCTTCGATTCCGGTGAAGTCACCGAGGACGATCACACCGATCTCGCGGACGTCAAGGTTCTGGGCCAGGCCCAGGGTGCCGTCTTCGAAGCGAAGCAGCTCGTTCGCCATGACCGAGGGAAGGCCCTCAACACGGGCGATGCCGTCACCTGCGGTTGTTACACGGCCGACCTCTACGCGCTCTGCGTTTCCGGGTTCGTAGGACGCCGCGAACTCGTTCAACGCATTACGGACGTCGTCGGCGTTGATGGTCAATTCGGCCATCTGCAGTCCCTGCTCTCCTGTTTTCGTGATCATCGTTGCTCACGATGACCGGGGTTTCTTGTCGTTAGGTTGTGCTTGTCCGGCTAGCTAAGCAAGCTGACGCTGGAGCTGGCCCAGGCGGCCGGCGACCGAAGCGTCAACCACTTCGTCACCTACCTGGATCCGGATGCCACCGATCAGTGCCGGGTCAACGTTCATGTTGATCTTGAGCTCTCGCCCGTAAAGGGCGTTCAGCCCCGCCTGCAGGCGGCTGGTCTGCGTCTCCGTCAGTGGACGGGTGACGTTGACCGTTGCAATCCAGCGCTGCTGGCGTTTGGCGGCAAGCTCGGCGAAACGGCGAACCAGCTTGGTGACCTTGAGCCCCCTCGGAGCCGTGACGGCCTGTCCGATCAGGACTTTCGCTTCCTCGCTCGCACCTGGTACGAGCTTCTCGGCGAGGGACACCTTGGCAGCCGGGCTGGCCTGCGGCTCGGACAGAGCACGCTGGACCTCGTGGCTGGACTCAACGGTCTGGTTGAAGGAGAACAGATCGTTCTCCAGCGCTTCCAGTCCGGTGAGTCCGGAGGCAGAGACGGCCGACTTGTTCTCGGCAACAGCGATGACCACCGAAGCGGCAAGAGTCTCGAGTGCATCGCCGATATCCCGTGCGGATGCCCAGCGGGAGCTGGCCAGGCCGGCAGCGATCTGAACAGCGTCAGCGGAGACTTTCCCGCTGAAGAGCTGCTTGACCAGCGCCGACTTTTCGTCACCGCTGCGGGACGGGTCAGTCAGGGCGCGGCGCAAGCCGGCCGAACTGTCCACTGTGCCCAGGATTCCGAAGAGTTCCTTTGCCAACTGCAGCGACGCGGAGGGAAGCTTGGCTTCCAAGGCCGCCAGCGCAGCGGCCAGCGATTCGCTCGATACACCTGCCATTACTTAGCTACACCCGCGTTCTGGTTCTCCAGATCTGCCAGGAACCGGTCCACCACTCGGGCCGACCGTGCATCGTCGCTCAGTGCCTCGCCGACGATGCGGCTCGCCAGCGTCGTGGCCAGCGTGCCGACCTCCGCGCGGAGCGACACAACGGCCGCCTGGCGCTCGGATTCGATCTGCGTGTGCGCCTGTGCGGTGATGCGGGCAGACTCGGCAGCAGCCTTCTCCTTCAGCTCTGCAAGGATCTGGGCACCTTCGGCGCGTGCTTCCTCACGGATGCGGTTGGCTTCGGTGCGGGCTTCCGTGAGCTGCTGCTTGTACTCTTCGAGTGCAGCGGAGGCCTCGGCCTGGGCCTTTTCGGCCTTGGCGATGCCACCCTCGATGGCCTCGGCCCGCTCTGCGAAGGTCTTCTCGAACATCGGGACAACGTACTTGACCACGACGTACATGAGGACAGCAAAGCCGGCGAAGACGACAAGCATCTCCCAAGGATTGGGAACGAGGGGGTTAGTACCGCCTTCGGTGGCGGCTGAGATGATCGCTTGATTCATATTTCACCCGTCCTTATCTACTCGGTTCTGGATGTTCGGTTGTTCTGTTTACTTGAGAACGAACGCGAAGACCAGGCCAAGGATGGCGAGGGCTTCAGTCAACGCGAGGCCGAGGAATGCGATCGGCTGCAGGACGCGCTGGGCTTCCGGCTGACGTGCCACACCGTTGATGTAGGCGGCGAACACGAGACCCACACCGATACCACCGCCGATGGCGGAGAGGCCGTAGCCGATGAGGTTGAGGGAGCCGTTGATGGAGCCTTCCATTTTTCTTCCTTTCAAGATGCCACCCATGTGGCAGGTTGTTTGGGTTGCTTCATCCCCGTGAGGGGAAGACTATGTTGTGCCAGCTGGCGTTGTGCCCGCTGGCGCTGCGCCTAGTGGCTGTCGGCGTGGAGCGCACCTTCGATGTAGATCGCGGTCAGCAGCGTGAAGACGTAGGCCTGCAGCACCATGATCAGCGCTTCGAGCATGTACATGGCGATGGCGCCACCAAGGACGAGTACGGACGCGCCCTTGAGGAGCACGTTTTCCTGCATCACGAGGAATTCAATGCCCGCGCCGGAGATCATCATGATCAAGTGGCCGGCCAGCATGGTGGCGAACAGACGGAGGCTGTGCGTGACCGGGCGGACCAGGAAATTGGAGATGATCTCAATCGGAACCACGATCGGGAGAATGTAGAACGGCACGCCGGTTGGAACCGTGGCCAGCTTGAAGTACTTCAGGCCGCTCTTCTTGATGCCGACGGCGATCCAGGTGATGTACACGATCGCTGCCATAACGTAGGCCCCGCCGACGTGCGAGAACGTCGGAAGCTGGATCAGCGGGATTGCACCGTAGATGTTGTTCACGAGGATGAAGAAGAACAGGCTGAACAGCAGCGGGACATACTTCATGAAGTCCCGGCCGCCGATGATGTCCTTGGCGATGCTGTTGCGGACGAAGCTATAGGCCGCCTCGCCTGCGAACTGCAGCTTGCCGGGAACGAGCTGCTGCTTCCGCGCAGCGATCACAAAAAATGTAGCGATAATGACAACCGACAGGATTACCAGCAGCATCTGCTTGGAAAATCCTTCGGCCGCACCCCAGGGGATGATAGCCGGCAGGTGAAGTTCTTCAATTCCAGGAGGCGTGAAGGTTCCTGAATCTTGGGCCGGGAGCGCAAGCGCGATCAACGCGTTTCCTCTCTGCAGTGTCCATCATTGGGCGTTGGGCGGGGACCGGCGACATTGGTGCCCGCCTCTCCCCCTGTGAAATTATTTGGCATTACTGTTCCTCGTCCTGGGACGGGCCACGTGCAGCATTGCCGTCACCAGCTGACGTTCTGTTACTGGTGAGGCCGTGCATATGAGAAAGATAGAACCCTCCCGCAGCTCCAAGCAGAGCGCCTGCGAGCACAATCCAGCGGGTTCCCCACAGATTATCCAGTCCCCACCCTACCAAACTCCAGACGATGATTCCGCCAACAATGTAGCTGAAGACGGCGATGCCGGCGTTGTATCCGCCGTCGCTGCCCTCCGTCGATACACCGGGGGCACCGGCTGTAGTTTTAGGTGATTTGGCTGGCCTGTTAATTGCTCCGGCAAGTGGGCTGGCAACTGGCCGTTGGCCCTTTTTGCGGCTAAACATCGGTGCCATCTTTTCGGGTTTCGGGATCGTTGTAAATCTGGAGCCTGGCCTTGCTGAAACCGTAAATTTCGGCTGCCTGCCAAAACACCACGGTCACGACGGCGCCGATCAGGAACCAGCGGCCGTGCAGCCAGGCCGGAGCCCCGATGACGAAGAGGACTACGGCAAAGCCGACAACCTTGACGAAGTACGTCGCGACGAACAGTCCGATCGCTCCGGAGGGGTTGCTGCGGCCGACGAAGTGGCCCACCGCGAGGCTGATGGCAAAGAACGCCATCACCAGCGCTCCCCCGAAGAGGGCGGACCAGAAGCCCACGGCGCCGTTGAAGATGAAGGCGGCTATGCCGGTCAGCACCAGGGCGGCGGCGGAGGCTGCGGAGCTCATGGCCAGCAGCCTAAGCCAGAGGGATTTTGTGGGGCCGGAGACACCAACTGGTCCGTTGCCGGAAGCGGGTCCCGGCCCGGCGTTGGAGGTCATGAGATCCCAATCGTCGCTGGCGTATTTTTGGTCAAAGTGGGCGGCGAAGTACCGCCCCTGAATTCTACACGAGATAGAACAGGGCGGCGTCCGGCTCCTGGCCGGTGCCGCCCTGCGTTCCGGGTGACCTCAGGACACCGGCACCCGGGTGACCTTCTGCCGGCGTCGGAAGTGCCGGATCAGGTCCGGGGAAGCAAGGTAGAGTCCCAGCACGGCCAGGCTGCCGGCCACGCAGAGCACCACCGTGGGCAGCGGCGCCGTGGCGGCGATGAACCCGAGGACGATGACTGCGGCGGTGCACGCCGTGACGGTGCCGGCCGACTGCAGGTGCGAGAAGCCGACGTCGGTCAGCCGCTGGTAAACGTGCTCGCGGTGGGACGCGTACCACCGCTCCCCCGCCTTGATCCTGCGCAGCAGGGTGTAACCGGTGTCCGCAAGGTAGACCAGGATCGGTGACAGGACGTATTCCACGTAGACGCCGCTGAAGAACCCTGCCACCGCCAGGGCGGCAACCGAGGCGCCGAGCAGGTAGCTGCCGACGTCGCCGAGGAAAACGGAGCCGCGGGACAGGTTCCACGGGAGGAAGCCCAGGAACGCCATGGCCAGCACGGCGCCGCCGGCTATGAGCCACGGCTGGCCGGTCAAGACTCCGGCCGCCGCATAGGCGCCGCCGGCAAGGACTCCATGGAAGCCGGAAATACCGTTGACGCCATCCATGAAGTTGGCAATGTTGACGTACGCCGCAATGGCCAGCGCAGCGAGCGGCAGCCACCAGAAGGACTGCCCGGTGAGCAGGAGCAGGACGGCAGAACCGGCGGCGCCGATCCCCAGCTGGGCTGCGGCGCGTCCCCGGATGGAGAGCCCGCGGAGGTCTTCGATCCAGCCCACTGCCGCGCTTGCGGCAATGATCGCCAGGACCGCGAGGAAGATGGACCGGTCCACTGTCACCGCCCGCAGGAGGACGGCGGCGGCGTATCCGAGCGCGGTAGCCAGGAAAACGGCCACCCCCATGCCGCGGATGGTGGTCTTGGCATGGGAGGACCTGGCCGACGGAACGTCGACGACACCCATCCTGACCAGCCACGGCCTGACCGCAAAGGGAAGCAGCAGGCTCGCAACCAGGGTGATTCCGGCCGCGATGAGCACGGGCATCATGACGCAACCCGGATGTTGCCGCCGGGCTCATCCGCTTCGTCGTCGGGGATCGACGCAATGTCGATGCCCTGCTCGGCCTCGACACGGGCAAGCCACGCCTCGAGGTTCAGCCCGGCCGGATCCTGCACACGGGCCTGGGTGTGGGAGATCTTGGGGTGCAGGGGACGTTCGTCCAGTTCGCCGGTTCCGACGAGCTCTTCGTGGAGCTTCTCGCCGGGCCGAAGCCCCGTGTAGATGATCTCGATCTCCTTGCCGGACATCGCGATCATCCGTTCGGCCACGTCCAGGATCTTCACCGGCTCCCCCATGTCCAGGATCAGGACCTCGCCGCCGCGGCCGATCGCACCTGCCTGGATCACCAGCTGGCACGCCTCGGGAATAGTCATAAAGAACCGCGTGATCTCGGGGTCTGTCACCGTCACTGGTCCGCCGACCCGGATCTGTTCCGTGAAGAGCGGCAGCATTGAGCCGCGGCTTCCCATCACGTTCCCAAACCTGACGGAGACGAACTTCCGCCCGGTCTGGCGGGCCATCCAGGCCGTCAGCTTTTCCGCGACGCGCTTCGAATGGCCCAGGGCGGTGGTCGGGTTGGCCGCCTTGTCCGTGGAGATATTCACGAAGTGTGACACGCCCGTGCGCCCGGCCGCGCGCAGCACATTGAGGGTGCCCAGGACGTTGGTCTTCCAGGCCTCGATCGGATACTGCTGCAGCAGCGGGGCGTGTTTCAGGGCGGCGGCGTGGAACACCACTTCGGGGCGGCGGTCCTCGAAGATCTCCTGGAGGGCGGCCGCGTCCCGGATATTGGCCAGTACGGTGTCGCGCCCCGCGAGCAGTCCCCGGCCGGTGATGGAGATCTGGGTGTGCTGCAGGCCGGTCTCGTCGTGGTCCAGCATGATCAGCTCGGCCGGGGAGAACTGCGTGATCTGCCGGCACAGTTCGGAGCCGATGGAGCCGCCGGCGCCCGTGACCAGGACGCGCTTGCCCTTGATATAGCCGGCAATCTCGTCGACCTTGATGTCCACGGGCCGTCGGCCGATCAGGTCCTCGACCGCCACATCCCGGAAATCGGAGAAACCCTTGGGCGCGCCGCCGCCGAGCATGTCGCGGAGCGGGGGAAGAACCAGCACCCTGATGTTCAGGCCGGTGACCGCGTCTGATATCCGCCGGACCACCGAAGCCTCCACGTGGGAGAAGGCCAGGACCAGCACCGTAGCGCGGGTGCGCCGGATGACCGCTGGCAGATCGTCGCCCCGGCCCAGGACCTGGACGCCGGACAGCCGCAGGTGCTTTTTCGTGGGATCGTCGTCGATCAGGCCCACCGGGAAGTACGGTGAATCAGCCTCCTGCAGCATGCGTGTCAGCAGCGAGTTGCCAAGGAAGCCCGCGCCGTAGATAAGGGTGTTTTGGGCGCCGTCGCCGGGACGGTTTTTGCCCTCGACGTAGAGCCTCTTGGCGTAGCGGGCGGCTCCCATGAAGAGGCATGCGAACGGGAAAGCGATGAGTCCGACGCTGCGGCCGATCCCGATGGCTTCGTAGAGTACCAGCAGGCTCAGCGTGATCGAAGCGGCCACGATAACGGTGACGAAGACGAGCGCCTTGGCTTCCTGGAAACTGCCGAAGGGATACCTGCCGCGGTACAGCGCCAGGGCATAGCCGGCCAGGGCCTGGACAACAACGGCAACGCCCATGATGATCGTGGCACTGACAAGCTGTTCTTCCCGGATTCCCATCTCGTAGCGCAGCAGCAGGGCCAGGATGATGGCCACCACCCAGGACGCCGAGTCGAGGAAGAGCTGGATCCAGATCCAGAGCGGGGGCTTCTTCTCGTCCAGGGCTGCGGCAGGTCCGCTCGCTTCAAATTTCTTAGTCAACAGAGATTGCAACCGACTTCCACTACCACGGCGGCCATGCGCCTGTTTCAAAAATTACGCGCCGTACAACTGCCGGACGGCGCCAGGGTCTCCCACGATACTAATCGTTGTCGCGCCGGAACCCCGGGTCTGTACCGGCAGGGAGGGGCCGGTACATCCGGATCTGTGCCTGCGTCAGGATGTTTCCCGGCCCGCCGCATAGGGCACCGGCGGCATCGGCTGCCAGTACCGGTCGGCGAGGATGCCGCGGGATTCGCGCCATCCCCGCCACAATGCGCCGGCGCCCTTCAGCGTGCGTTCAACCAGCACCAGGCGCGTGAGTTCCTTGAGATATGTCAGGACTGTTCCCGCCCCGAAACCGAGCCGGTTGAACTTGCCGTGCACCCGCAGGTACTGCGCCACATGGCCCCGGTTCCGCATCACGTAGCGGCGGCTGAGGTCGCTCGAATCGTTGAGGTGGCGCACGCCCAGGTCCACCTGGCGCTGGGCGCGGACCTTTTTGATGACAAAGGCGTTCACGTACACCACCGGCGTCTGCTGCGCGGCGAGCCAGCCGTAGATGAGGTCATCCCACGTGATGAAGAACCGCGGGTCCGGCAGCCCGATGTCCCGGGCCAGCGACGCCTTGATGAGCATGCCCTCGAAGTTTCCCACGTTGGTGGGAAACACGTCGGACTTGCGGAAGACGTCGCCCGAGACGGGCAGGAAGATGCCGAGTGCCTCGACAAAATGGTGCTGCCAGAAGAACGGCCGGCCGGCGGCGTCGTAGCGGCGGCCGATCATGCAGGAGTACTCCGGCGTGAACTTAGCCAGCGCCTCGATCGCCCCGGGGAGGACCTCGACGTCGTCGTCCATGAGCCACAGCCACTCCGCACCGCCCTCCAGGGCGAGTTCAACGCCGCGGGAGAAGCCGCCGGAGCCACCCGCGTTCGCGGATAGCCGTTCATACTGGATCGGCAGACCGCTTGCGGCCACGGCGCGGGAGACAACATCGGCGGTGTGGTCGCTGCTGGCGTTGTCCACCACGACGATCCGGTCCGGCCGGGTGCTCAGGTGGCGGAAGGACTCGAGCAGATTCTGCAGGAAGTCGGCACGGTTGTAGGTAACGACGACGGCGAACAGGTTCTTCACGCCCGGCCTAGCTGTTGGTCGACATCAGTTGGGCCGGCGAGCCGAAGCCTTTTCCGCGGAAGCCGGTGGAGTAGGCCCGGAACCAGTGCGCGAGGCCTTTGACGTCCCCGGTCTTCAGGAAGTAGTAGGGGAACCCGACAATGTCCGCCCCAAACCACCGCAGGTTCCGGTACTTCCGGGTGAGATAGCCGCGGTTGCGGAAATAGCAGTACCGCTTGAAGTCGCCCTCAGGAATGACGGGGGTAATGAAGCCGCCGAAGACCGGCTTCATTTCGGTCCACGTGGCGGGGTGCCGGACGGCGACGGTGGCCAGGGTGCCGTATTTCAGGCCTGCCTTCTTGACCCGCGACAGGAAGTCGACTTCGTCGCCGCGGATGAAGAACTTCACGTCCGGGATTCCCACCTTGTAGAAGACCTCCGTGCGGATGAGCGCGCCGTTAAAGAAGTGCACCATGTCCGGAAGGTAGCCCATGGGAGCCAGCCGCGAGCGGTCGTTGGTGATCAGGCCATTGATCCGGAAGTTGAAGGAGAGCCGGTTCGGGTCGGCGGTGGCGGCGACGAGCGGGCTCACGATATCGAGCTGGTGCTCCTCGGCTGTTTTGAGCAGTTCCGCCAGGCAGCTCGCGTCCTCGGGATGGCCGTCATCGTCCATCATCCAGATCCACTCCGCGCCGCTGGACATGGCGGCCAGGATCGCGTAGGCGAATCCCCCGGCGCCCCCGAGGTTCGCCTCGGAGCGCAGGTAGTTGATGTTGTCCCCGCCTGCGGCGACGACGTCCGTGGCCGGGACGGTGCCCGAGTCCACGAGGGCGATCGAGTGGATGGGGGCGGTCTGTTCGGCCAGCCCCTTGAGGAGAAGGGCGAGTTCCTCGTGGCGGTCGAAGGTTACTGCCGCGACGGCGACTTTGGACTGCATGTCAGTTCCTCGGTGAATCGTCGACGGCGGTGGCGCCGCTGCTGTCGGAGGTGGCGGTCTCGGGGGTGGCGGTGTCGGGGGCTTCAGCACTCTCGACGGCGGCCGAATCCTGCGAAGGTGCCTCCTCCGAGGCGGCCGGTTCCTCGCCGACGCCAAGAATGCCCGGGACCACGCCGCGCAGCCGTTCGAGGCTGATGGCGCCCTGCCGGACTACGCGCAGCGGCAGCGCCGTCGCGTCGACGATGGTCGAGGCGAGGGCCTCGGCACCCTCGGCGGGCCGGGGTCCGCCCTCAAGGTAGACCTCCACGGATTCCGCCAGCTGGGCTTCGGCGTCGGCAGCGGTCTGCGCCGCTGCGTGCCCGGTGCGGTTCGCGGAGGACACAGCAAGGGGCCCGGTGAGCGTGAGCAGGTCCTGGGCGATCTCGTCGGCCGGGATCCGCAGGGCCACAGTCCCCTTGGTCTCACCGAGGTCCCAGTCCAGTGACGGCTGGGCGTGCAGGATCAGGGTCAGGCCGCCGGGCCAGAACGCCTCGGCCAGCCGCCGCGCCTCGGCCGGAACATCCGTGGCGAGGCCATCGAGGGCGTTCAGCCTGGGGATCAGCACGGGCGGGGGCATCTTCCGGCTCCGGCCCTTGGACGCGAGCAGCAGGGTCACGGCGAGGGGTGAAAAGGCGTCGGCGGCAATGCCGTAGACCGTGTCCGTGGGGAAGACCACGCACTTGTTCTCCCGGATGGCCCGTTGGGCGTGTTCAAGTCCCGCGGCGCGCTGCTCAGCTGCCGTGCAATCGTAGCTAGTTGTCACTGGCCTATTCTTTCATCACTTGTCACACGATTTTTTCGACGGCGTCAGGACCGGCCGGTCAGGACAGCGCTGGTGGCACGGTCCTTGCCGTTGAGGTCGCGGTGCGTTCTCACCTCGGAGAACATCCCGGTGCGGTTGAGCATCGCGGCGATCCATGCCGACTGGACTTCGGCGTGCTCCATCACGAAGTAGCCGCCGGGGACCAGCAGGCGGGCAGCCGAGGCAGCCGCCGCCGTCGGAAGTTCCATCCCGTCCGCTCCCCCGCCGTAGAGCGCCTCGGGCGGGTCGTGCAGCGCCACTTCGGGTTCGTTCGGGATCGCCTCGGCCGGAATGTACGGCGGATTGGAGACGACGACGTCGAAGGTGCCGTTGTGTTCGGCCAGCGCGTCGCGCAGATCGCCGCGGACGAGATGGACGCCCAGGGGAGCCAAGTTTTTCGCCGCCCAGGCGTGTGCGAATTCGCTGTACTCCACCGCATGGACTTCCGCGCCGGGAACCTCGTGCGCAATCGATCCTGCGATCGCCCCGGATCCCGTGCCCAGGTCCACCACCTTGGGGTGCGCCAACCCGTCCCGGTCCTTGAGCCAGTCCAGCACCAGCTGCACCACGGATTCGGTTTCCGGCCGCGGGATGAACACGCCCGGACCGACTGCGAGTTCGAGGTAGCGGAAATGCGCCACGCCCGTGATGTGCTGCAGCGGGATCCGCTGCGCCCGCTCGGCAACGAGGTCGGCATAGCCCTCCGGCGCCGGCGAGTCGCCGAGCATCAACGCGCGCAGCTGGCCGAGCCCGACGCCGAGCAGGTGCTCGGCCAGGAGCTCGGCGTCCACGCGCGGGCTGGGCACGCCGGCCGCCGCGAGAACTGCGGTCGCGTCGCTGACGGCCTCCGCGAGGCTCGGATCATCGCCTGCTGTCATCACGAGTGACCCGCGCCTATTCGCCGATGGCGTCGAGCCGGGACTGCTCGTCCAATTCGATGGCCGACTGGATCACGGGTTCCAGGTCGCCGTTCATGACCTGGTCCAGGTTGTAGGCCTTGTAACCGGTGCGGTGGTCCGCGATCCGGTTTTCCGGGTAGTTGTAGGTGCGGATGCGCTCGGAGCGGTCCATGGTGCGGATCTGCGACTTGCGCTGCGCCGAGTTTTCGGCGTCGATCAGCTCCTGCTGGTGTGCCAGGATGCGGGCACGCAGCACGCGCATGCCGGCCTCACGGTTCTGCAGCTGCGACTTCTCGTTCTGCATGGCGACGACGATTCCCGTGGGAAGGTGGGTGATGCGCACAGCGGAGTCGGTGGTGTTGACCGACTGCCCGCCGGGACCTGAGGAGCGGTAGACGTCGATCTTGAGATCGTTCTGGTTGATCTCGAGTTCCTCGGGCTCGTCCACTTCGGGCAGCACCAGCACGCCGGCGGCCGAGGTGTGGATGCGGCCCTGGGATTCGGTGACGGGGACACGCTGCACCCGGTGCACGCCGCCCTCGAACTTCAGGCGCGCGAACACGCCCTCGGCCGGATCGTTCGAACTGCCCTTGACGGCCATCTGGACGTCCTTGTACCCGCCGAGGTCCGACTCGGTGGCGGAGATGATCTCCGTCTTCCAGCCGCGGGATTCCGCGTACCGGCTGTACATCCGCAGGAGGTCCGCGGCGAACAGGGCAGCCTCGTCGCCGCCTTCGCCGCCCTTGACCTCAAGGATCACGTTGCGGGCATCGTCCGGGTCGCGCGGGATCAGCAGCCGGCGCAGCTTGGCCGCCGCAGTCTCCAGCGCAGCCTCCAGCTCGGGTACCTCCGCCGCGAACTCGGGGTCCTCGTCCGCCATTTCCTTGGCAGCCGCCAGGTCATCGCGGATGCTTTCCCAGCGGTGGTAGGCCTCCACGATGCCGTTCAGCTGGGCAGAACGCCGCCCCAGCTTCCGGGCCAGCCGCTGATCGGCATAAACAGCAGGATCCCCCAGCTGGGCCTGGATAGAGTCATGCTCATCCAACAGGCCCTGTACGGACTCAAACATTTTCAAACCTCTTTCGACTCTCTCAAGTCTAGTAACGCGACAGCGAAGGTGGGCAAACAGCGAAGCCGCTCGGTTTTCTGCCGCCCCGGGAGTGGCATCGGGCGTAGCAGCGCATGCGCCGCGCGGGTTTTCCGCCCCGGGAGTGGCTTCGGGCCTGCCGGAGCGTGGAGGCTCAGATCCGTCAGGATCGAGCCTCCACGCGAAGGGGCGGGGGCGGAAAACCCGCGCGGCGAACCACGCGAGGATTCAGCTCCCCGCCCCTAATCAACTACTTGTCGTTATCGGACTTCGCACCAAGCGTCGTCTTCTGCACCTGCATGAGGAACTCGACGTTGCTCTGCGTCTCCCGGATCTTGTTGGTCAGCAGCTCAAGGCTCTGCTGCGTTTCGAGTCCGGACAGGACGCGGCGCAGCTTCCACATGATCTTGACTTCCTCGGGGGAAAGCAGGTTTTCCTCACGGCGCGTACCGGACGCGTTGACGTCCACGGCCGGGAAGATGCGCTTGTCCGCGAGCTGGCGGGACAGGCGCAGTTCCATGTTGCCGGTGCCCTTGAACTCTTCGAAAATGACCTCGTCCATCTTGGAACCGGTCTCGACGAGCGCGGTGGCCAGAATGGTCAGCGAGCCGCCGTTTTCGATGTTGCGGGCTGCACCGAAGAAGCGCTTCGGCGGGTACAGCGCGGCGGAGTCCACACCACCGGACAGGATGCGGCCGGAAGCCGGTGCTGCCAGGTTGTAGGCGCGGCCCAGTCGGGTCATCGAGTCGAGGAGCACCACAACGTCCATGCCCATTTCCACGAGGCGCTTGGCGCGTTCGATGGAAAGCTCGGCCACGGTGGTGTGGTCGTCTGCGGGACGGTCGAAGGTGGAGGCAATAACCTCGCCCTTGACGGTGCGCTGCATGTCCGTGACTTCTTCGGGGCGTTCGTCAACAAGCACCATCATGAGGTGGACCTCAGGATTGTTGGTCGTGATGGCGTTGGCGATGGACTGCAGGATGAGCGTCTTGCCGGCCTTCGGCGGCGAAACGATCAGGCCGCGCTGGCCCTTGCCGATCGGGGCCACGAGGTCGATGACGCGGGGGCCGATCTTCTTCGGGTCCGTCTCGAGGCGCAGACGCTCGGAGGGGTACAGCGGGACGAGCTTCGCGAATTCGACGCGGTCCTTGAGTTCTTCCGGCGTCTTGCCGTTCACCGAGGTGACGCGGACCAGGGCGTTGAACTTCTGGCGGGCGGACTGCTGGCTGCGGTCCTCGCCTTCGCGGGGAGCACGGATGGCACCGACGCAGGCGTCGCCCTTGCGCAGGTTGTACTTCTTGACCTGGGCGAGCGAGACGTAGACGTCGTTCGGGCCCGGCAGGTAACCGGACGTCCGGATGAACGCGTAGTTCTCGAGGACGTCGAGGATACCGGCGACCGGCAGGAGGACATCGTCCTCGGTGACCTCGACGTCGTCGACGTCGGGTCCCTGCTGACGCCCGCGGCGACGGTCGTTGCGGTCGCGGAAGCGGTCGTTGCGCGAGGAGTTGTCGCGGCTGTCCTGCTGGCCCTGGCGGTCACCACGGTCGTTGCGGTCGCGACGGTTGCGGCGGTTCCGGCGGCTTCCGCCGTCATTATCATCGCTGTCGCGGGTGTTATCGCGGGCAGTGTCGCGGGTGTTGTCGCGGTTGCCGGCGTTTTCGTCGCGGCCACCACGGCGGGTGTCGCGGCGCTGGCCGTCTTCGCTGGGCTCGCCCTGGCGCTGTTCACGCTGTTCGGTGCGCTGTTCACGCTGCTCAGTGCGCTGGTCGCGCTGTTCAGTGCGCTGCTCACGCTGCTCGGCGGCGGGCTGTTCGGCCTGGGCCTCGACGGCGTTCTGGCCAGCGGCCTCGGTGCCCTGGGCTGCAGCTTCGCCGCGGCGGCGGTTGCGGGTGCGCGGCTGCCTCGTGCGGTCGCCGGATTCCGTGCCGGAAACGGCAGAGCCGGACTCCGTGGAAACCGCGGGGGCTTCAACCGGGGCGGCGGCGGGTGCCTCAGCGGCAGGCGCCGTGACGACGCCGTCGCTGCCTGCACGGCGGCTGCGGCCGCGGCGGGCGCGGGGGCTTTCCTGGGCCGGAGCCTCCTCGGCGGCCGGCGCCTTTGCGGGCGCCGTTGCCGGGGCAGCTGCCTGGGAAACAGTGCCGTTGTCGCTCGCCTTCTCGGCAGCACGGGCCGGAGCCTTGCTTATCGGGGTGCCCGCGCGGTGGGCGGAAATGGCCGTGACCAGATCGCCCTTACGCATGCGGGAGCCGCCGGAAATGCCCAGCTGGCTGGCGAGGGCCTGGAGCTGGGCGAGCTTAAGGCCTGCAAGGCCGCTGCTCTTGGCGGGTGCTGTCGTTGATTCGGCAGCAGAAGATGTATCCACAGCCGGAGACAGCTCAGTGGTTTCGGTCACGAAGGATCCTTCCCCCTCGACGGCGTCCAGGCTAAGAGCTGGACGCGGTGATTTGATCTGGGCTGCAGTTCAGATCTGCAGCCGGGATTTCGGCCTTGCCGGATGGATTTCGGCCAGCAGGGCCGGATACTGCTTCACCATGCACGATCCGAGAAATGAGGAACGGCGGGCTGAGTTTCAGGGGGCAGAAACAATTCTGCTGATTCCTGCGTCAGACCGAAAGCAGGTGGCACCGGAAAATATTGCGCAGTGAAAGATGAGAGAGGCTACGTGGCCAACATCGCGGTCTTACAACGGTTACAAATTTACCGCCTGCGTATTTACCGCCGGTGCACTTCCACTTTAGCACCTTCAACGTCCACGGCCAGCTTCATCACGCGCCAGCCCACCTCCGGCGTGTTGCCCGCGGTGTGGATGCTGATGAAGTCCACCACTTCACGGGCTTCCGCTTCTCCGTTGGCCAGGACCAGCACGGTGGGTCCGGCGCCGGATACGACGGCGGCGTGCCCGGCCCGGCGCAGCGCGCCGATCAGCTCGGCGCTAGGCCGCATGGCCTGGGCGCGGTAGCTCTGGTGCAGGTAGTCCTCGGTGCCGGGCAGCAGGAACTCCGGGTTGGCGGTCAGGGCATGGATCAGCAGGGCGGCGCGGCCGGAGTTCATGGCCGCGGCGTGGTGGCCCACCGACGCCGGCAAGAGTGCCCGGGCGGCCTCAGTGGAGAGCTCGTAGTCCGGCACGGCAACAACCGGGATCACCGAGGCGGCCACGGAAGCGCACGTGCTGCTGTACTGGTCACTGTCCTGCCATGACAGCGCCAGTCCGCCGAAAATGGCGGGTGCCACGTTGTCCGGGTGGCCTTCCATTTCGCTCGTGAGCTGCAGGATCCAGTCCCGGCCCCGTCGGGAGTCCTCCGGGACCAAGGCATTCGCGGCACTGACGGCCGCCACCACGGCCGAGGCCGAGGAACCCAGGCCCCGCCCGTGCGGGTTGACGTTGTCCGCGGTGATCCGCAGGCCTTCGTGCCGGAATCCGAGGCGGTGCAGTGCCTCGGTGAGGGCCTTGACCACGAGGTGCGTCGCATCGCGGGGCAGGGACTCGGCGCCCTCGCCACTGAGTTCGAATTCAAGTTCGCCGCTGGCCAGGGTTTCCACGGTGAGCGTGTCATGCAGCGTGAGCGCCAGGCCGAGGCTGTCGTACCCGGGGCCCAGGTTGGCGCTGGTGGCCGGCACCCGCACGGTGACCAGCTGGCCCGCCGGAACGGCCGGGGAGCCGGCAGCTGATTCGGCCGGGACGGTGAGGGTTGTTTCCAACGTTATTTTTCTTCCAGTCCCAGTGCTGCGGCGACGGTGACTACGTCGTTGGAGACCTTGACCGGCTGCACGTCGCTGCCGTCCTCGGTGCGCAAGGCCCACTGCGGGTCCTTGAGGCCGTGACCGGTCACCGTGATCACGATCGTCTTGCCGGCCGGCACTTCCCCGGCCGCGTGCTTCTTGATCAGTCCGGCGACGCCGGCGGCGGAGCCGGGCTCCACGAAGACGCCTTCCCGGGCGGAGAGCCAGCGGTGCGCGGACAGGATTTCCTCGTCCGTGACGGCCTCGATCACGCCGCCGGATTCATCCCGGGCCGCCACCGCGGTGTCCCAGGAGGCCGGGTTGCCGATCCGGATGGCGGTGGCAATGGTGTCGGGCTCGGTGATGGGGTGGCCCGCCACGAAAGGGGCCGCCCCTGCGGCCTGGAAGCCCCACATGACCGGGGTCTTGGTGGAAACGGCGGGCAGTGACCCGGCGGTGGGCGACTCAAATGCCGCGGCGTACTCCTTGTAGCCCTTCCAGTACGCGCTGATGTTGCCAGCGTTGCCCACCGGGAGCACGTGGAAGTCCGGGGCGTCGCCGAGCGAATCCACCACTTCGAAGGCACCGGTCTTCTGGCCTTCGATCCGGGCGGGGTTGACGGAATTGACCAGGAAGACCGGGTAGGACTCGCCGAGCTTGCGGGCGATGTCGAGGCAATCATCGAAGTTGCCGTCCACCTGGAGCAGCGTGGCTCCGTGCGCGACTGCCTGGCTGAGCTTGCCCATGGAGATCTTGCCCTCGGGGACCAGCACCGCACACTGCAGCCCGGCCGCCGTCGCATAGGCCGCGGCGGATGCAGAGGTGTTGCCGGTGGAGGCGCAGACCACGGCCTTGGCGCCGGCGGCCACCGCCGCCGTCATGGCCATGGTCATGCCGCGGTCCTTGAAGGAACCGGTCGGGTTCATGCCTTCGACCTTGAGGTAGACGGTGCTGCCGGTCAGCTCGGAGAGGTGGCGGGCGTGCACGAGCGGGGTGCCGCCCTCGCCCAGGCTGATGACCTTAGTGGCTTCCGTGACAGGAAGACGATCAGCGTATTCGCGGATGACACCGCGCCATTGGTGAGCCACTTAGACTCCTTCTACCCGGAGTACGGATGTGACGGAATTGATGACGTCCAGGCGCCTGACGGCCTCGACGGTTGCTGCAAGTGCGGCTTCGCGTGCACGGTGTGTCACGATCCGCAGCTCGGCCGATTCCACGTTGGAGTCGGCATCGCGGTGGATGGTCTGCCGCATGATCTCAATGGAAACGCCGTGCTCCGCGAAGAGCTGCGCGATCCGGGCCAGGACGCCGGGCTGGTCCGCGACGTCGAGTCCGATGTAGTAGCTCGTGATGGCTGCGTCGATGGGCAGCGAGGGCACGTGCCCGGTGGTGGTTTCGGTCCTGCCGGGGCCGCCGAGGACAATGCGGCGGGCCGCGGACACGAGGTCGCCCAGCACGGCGGACGCCGTCGGGGTGCCGCCGGCACCCTGGCCGTAGAACATGAGCTCGCCGGCGTTCTCGGCCTCGATGAAGACGGCGTTGAACGCACCGCGGACGGCGGCGAGGGGGTGTTCGCGGGGCAGCAGCGTGGGATGGACGCGGACCGAGACGCCGGTTTTGCCGTCCTCGTCATCCAGTTTCTCAGCAATCGCGAGCAGCTTGATGACAAAGCCGGCCTCTTTGGCGGCGGCGATGTCCGCCGCGGTGACCGCGGTGATGCCCTCGCACGAGACGTCTTCCAGGGCGAAGCGCGTGTGGAAGGACAGGGAAGCAAGGATCGCGGCCTTGGCGGCGGCGTCGTAGCCTTCGATGTCGGCGGTGGGATCGGCTTCCGCGTAGCCAAGGCGCTGGGCCTCGGCGAGCGCATCGGCGAACTGCGCACCGGTGGAGTCCATCTGGTCGAGGATGAAGTTGGTGGTGCCGTTGACGATTCCGAGCACCCGGGTGATCCGGTCGCCGGACAGGCTGTCGCGGATGGGCCGCAGGATGGGGATGGCGCCGGCCACGGCTGCCTCGTAGGAGAGCTGCACCCCGGCCTTGTCCGCTTCCTCGTACAGCGTGGGGCCGTCCTGGGCCAGGAGCGCCTTGTTGCCGCTGACCACACTGGCACCGTGCCGCATGGCACTGAGGATCAGGGTCCTGGCCGGCTCAATCCCGCCCATGAGTTCGATGACGACGTCGGCGTCCTTGACGAGGACTTCGGCGTCGGTGGTGAACAGCTCCTGCGGCAGCGCGACGTCGCGCTCGGCATCGAGGTTGCGCACCGCGATGCCCTGCAGCTCCAGGCGGGCGCCCGTGCGCGCGGCGAGGGCCTCGGCGTCGTCAATGAGAATCCGCGCAACCTGGGCCCCAACGTTGCCACAGCCCAGCAGGGCCACTTTCAGGGTTCGCAATTCAGTCATTCAGACTCCCATGTCGCGGTTGAGCAAATCTTCTTCGGTTTCCCCGCGGACAATGAGCCGGGCAGATCCGTCGCTGATAGCGATAACGCCCGGCCGGGCCAGATAGTTGTAGTTGCTTGACAGGGCCCAGCAGTAGGCGCCGGTCCCCGGTACAGCAAGCAGATCACCGGCTGCCACGTCCTCGGGCAGATATACATCTCTAACAACTATGTCGCCGCTCTCGCAATGTTTGCCCACCACTCGGGACAGCTGCGGCGCCGCATCGGAGCTCCGCGAGGCGAGAATCGCCGAATAATCCGCGTCGTACAGCACCGGCCGGGGGTTGTCGCTCATTCCGCCGTCCACCGACACATACCGGCGGGGGTACGTAACGTCTTCTGCGGCGTCGTGGCTGGCCGAGGCGCCAACGGTGACCCCGGAGCCAGGGGAATCCACCCGGACGGTCTTAAGCGTGCCGACCTCGTACAGCGTGAAAGTGGTGCTTCCGACGATCGCGCGGCCCGGTTCGATCGAAATCCGGGGGGCGGCAATGTCCAGCGCAGCGCACTTGGAACGGACGACGGCGGCCATCGCCTGCGCGATTTCGGTGGCAGGGCGCGGGGTGTCAACGGGAGTGTAAGCGATGCCGTAGCCGCCGCCGAGGTCAAGTTCGGGCAGCACGATGGAGTACTTCGACTGCATCGCTGCCAGGAAGTCAAGCAGCCTCTCCGCGGCGAGGGCGAAGCCGTCCGGTTCGAAGATCTGGGAGCCGATGTGGCAGTGCAGGCCCAGCAGCTCGATGCTGGGGTGCCGGGTCGCCGCGGCCACGGCTTCCTCTGCGGCGGACAGTCCGGCCTGGTCAGTGGAGTCCCCGGCCATGGAGAGCCCGAATTTCTGGTCCTCGTGGGCGGTGGCGATGAATTCGTGGGTGTGGGCGTGCACTCCGGGGGTCAGCCGCAGCATGACCTTGGCGGTTTCCTCCCGGTTGGCGGCGATCGCCGCGACGCGTTCGAGCTCGTCGAGGCTGTCCACCACGATCCGGCCCAGCTGCATGTCCAGCGCCCGGTGGATTTCGCCGTCGGACTTGTTGTTCCCGTGTAGGGCGACGTCGGCGCCGGGGATGCCGGCCCGGGCGGCAACGGCGAGTTCGCCGCCGGACGCGGTGTCCAGGCGCAGCCCCTCTTCCTCGACCCACCGCACCACGGAGGTGCACAGGAAGGACTTGCCGGCATAGTAGACGTCCACTCCCCCGCAAATATCGGCGAAGGCATCGTTGAACGCGTCGCTGAACGCCCGGGCCCGGGCCCGGAAGTCGGTCTCGCTCAGCACGAACAGCGGCGTGCCGTACTGGCGCTGCAGCTCGCTGACCGTCAGCCCCTCGATGGTGAGCTCGCCGGCGTCGTTCCGCGCGACACCGCCCGCCCACAGCGGCTCGTGGAGGGCGTTGAGGTCGGCAGGGACCTCGAGCCAGTCCGGCGCGAGCGGTGACTTTCCTGATGCTTCGGTCATGGCGGTTACATCCGTTCCGGCGCCGAGACGCCCAGCAGTTCCAGGCCGTTGGCCAGCACCTGGCTGGTGGCGTCGTTGAGCCACAGCCGGGTGCGGTTGGTGTCCGTGATGGGTTCCTCGCCCTGGGGCGCCACGCGGCAGGCGTCGTACCAGCGGTGGTAGGCGCCGGCGATGACTTCGAGGTGGCGGGCCACGCGGTGCGGCTCGCGCAACTCGGCGGCCTTGGCCACCACCGAGGGGTAGCTGCCCAGGTACGAGAGCAGCTCGTTTTCGGTGGGATGCTCCAGCAGGGCGGCGTTGAAGGCGTCTTTGCCGTCCACACGGCGCTCCACGCCTGCGGCCACGGCATTGCGGGCGGCCCCGCAAGAGCGGGCGTGGGCGTACTGGACGTAGAACACCGGGTTTTCGTTGCTGTGCTTCTTCAGCAGGTCCGGGTCCAGCGTCAGCGGCGAATCGGCGGGGAACCGGGCGAGCGAGTACCGGACGGCGTCCTTGCCGAGCCAGGAGACGAGGTCCTTGAGCTCGATGATGTTGCCGGCGCGCTTGGACAGCTTGGCGCCGTTGACGGAGACCAGCTGGCCGATCAGGACCTCGATGTTCACCTCGGGGTCATCGCCCGCTGCGGCCGCGATGGCCTTGAGCCGGTTGATGTAGCCGTGGTGGTCGGCGCCGAGGAGGTAGATCTTCTCGGTGTAGCCGCGGTCCTTCTTGGACAGGTAGTAGGCGGCGTCGGCGGCGAAGTACGTGGGCTCACCGTTTGCGCGGACCATCACGCGGTCCTTGTCATCGCCGAAGTCGGTGGTGCGCAGCCAGACCGCGCCGCCGTCGTCAAAGACGTGGCCCTGTTCGCGCAGGCGGGCGACGGCGTCTTCGATCGCGCCGGCCTCGTGGAGCTCCTGCTCCGAGAAGTAGACATCAAAGTCGACGCCAAACTCGGCCAGCGTCTGCTTGATGTCGTGCATCTGCGCCTTGTATGCGGCACCCCTGATCACCGGCAGGGCCGCCACTTCGGTGAGTTCGCGGATGTCCGGGTGCTCCGTCAGCACCTCGTGGCCGAGGTCCGCGATGTACTGGCCGGGGTAGCCGCCCTCGGGCACGTCCCGGCCGTGCAGCCTGGCGAACACGGAGTTCGCGAACACGTTCATCTGGGAACCGGCGTCGTTGATGTAGTACTCGGCCGTGACGTGGGCACCGGAGGCCCGGAGGACGCGGGCGATCGCGTCGCCGAGGGCGGCCCAGCGGGTGTGGCCGATGTGCAGCGGGCCGGTGGGGTTGGCCGAGACGAACTCCATGTTGACCACGTGCCCGGCGAGCGCGGTGTTGGTGCCGTAGGCGGCACCTGCCTCGACGATCGCCTTGGCTAGGGTGCCGGCGGCAGCAGCGTCCACGGTGATGTTCAGGAAGCCGGGGCCTGCGATGTCCACCGCGGACACGCCGTCGATCGTTTTGAGCCGGGCGCCCAGGACGGACGCGAACTCCCGCGGGTTGGTGCCAGCCGTTTTGGCCAGCTGGAGGGCGACGTTGGTGGCCCAGTCCCCGTGGTCCCTGTTCTTCGGGCGCTCCACACGCACCGCATCCGGGATGTCGGCCGCGGAAAGGGCTATGTCACCGGCCTCGACGGCGTCCTTCAGGCAGGCGGATATTGCGAGGGAGAGTTCTTCTGGGGTCACACTTCTAGCCTACCGGTGGGCCCGTAGTGTGGCGGAATCTGGCGCCCGGCATGACGGCTGGGGCAGGTTCCGGGAGACTCCAAGGTCTTCAATGCCTCGCTCCGAGGGTGAACCGTTACCCTGAAACCAACGTCTACAACCGTGTCAGTGCCTCCACATTGTTCGCTGCCCGATCCCCATAAAGAATCGAGTCCCGCATGAATACCGCCTTCCGCAACCGCGTCCTCGTCGGCATTGCCGGCCTCTCCGTGGCCGGAAGTGCGGCTGGCTGTGCCCCGGCCGCGCAGGCGCCGGCCGCGCAGGCGCCGGCCGCGCAGGGCGCGCCCCCGGCGTCCCAGTCCGCTGCCGGCACCGGTTCCTACAAGGACGGCACGTACAGTGCCGACGGGAACTACACCTCCCCCAACGGCACTGAGACGGTCGGCGTGGAGCTGACGCTGGCCGGCGGTGCCGTGTCCGACGTGCAGATCACCCAGCACCCGTCGAATCCGAACACCCGGAAATTCCAGGGCGAGTTCGCGGGCGGCATCCAGGCCCAGGTGGTTGGCAAGAAGCTCGACGAGATTCAGGTTTCCAAAGTGGCCGGATCCTCGCTGACCAGCGGCGGCTTCAACCAGGCCGTGGCGAAGATCAAGTCACAGGCCCAATAGCCCGACAGGGAGAGAGGAATCGTGCCGCATCCGGGCTGGACGCACTTCGGCTTCGACGGGATCGGGACCCGCTGGGAGATTTCCACGCCGTCCCTCCTGTCCGGCGAACAGCGCCGCGGGCTGCTCGCCACGGTGGAGAAGTACGACGCCGCGTGGTCCCGGTTCAGGCCAGACTCGCTCATTGCGGACGCCGCCCGAACGCCTGGCCGTGTTGAGCTGCCCGTCGAAGCGGCCGCCTTGGGCGAGCTGTACGGCACCCTGTACCGGCTCACCGGGGGTGCAATGACCCCGCTCATCGGCGGGAGCCTGGAGCATCTGGGCTACGACGCCAACTACACCCTGCGCCCGGGCGGCGCGCCGCTTCCCGCGCCGCGCTGGGAGGATGTGCTGGACTGGCAGGGCACCGCGCTGACCACCACGGCTCCGGTTGTGATCGACGTCGGCGCGGCCGGCAAGGGGCAGCTCGCCGATCTGCTCTCCGCCCAGCTCCGGGACGGCGGCTGCGCCGAGCACTTCATCGATGCCAGCGGGGACCTGCTGAATCCGGGGCCGGACCCGGTGGTGGTTGCCCTCGAGCATCCCTACGATCCCACCCGGGCGATCGGCACCGTCCGGCTGGGGGCCGGCGCCCTCTGCGCTTCCGCCGCCAACCGGCGGGCCTGGGGCGACGGGTTCCATCATGTCCTGGACGGCACCACGGGGGCGCCGGTGCATAGCGTCGTCGCCAGCTGGGCCATGGCCGGGACCGCGATGGTGGCCGATGCGCTCGCCACCGCATTGTTTTTTGTCGACGGTCCACGGCTGGAGCAGGAGTTCGATTTCGCCTGGCTCAAGGTCTATTCGGACGGGCACGCGGAATACTCAGCTGATTTTGAAGGGGCCCTGTTTTCATGACTGCCATCACCACCACTGCTCTCGGCTCGAGGCTGGAGACGGCCTTGGGCCGGCTCACGATGTACCGGCTGGTGCTGTGGGTCCTGGCCGTCCTGGCCGGCTACAGCCTGCTGCTCAATGTGCTGGGCTGGCTGACGTTCGGGCTGCCGGAAATGCTGGCGCACCTTGCCTTGTGCCTTGGCTTGACGTACGCCTCCAACCAGGCGCTGGCCGCGCTCTTCCACATCCGGCCGCACACGGAATCCTCGCTCATCACCGGGCTGTTGCTGTATTTCCTTTTCTGGCCCAGCCAGCTGACACAGGGGCTGCAGCTGGCGGAGCTCGCCGGCGTCGCCCTGGCCTGCATCCTGGCCTCAGCCTCGAAGTATGCACTGGCCTGGCGCGGCCGCCACATCTTCAATCCTGCCGCGGCGGGCGCATTCCTCGCCGGGCTGACCGGGCTGAACATTGCCACCTGGTGGGCGGCGACTCCGGCGATGCTCTGGCTTGTGCTGCCTGGGGTATTGCTGGTCCTCTACCGGACCCGGAAGTTCGCCATGGCTGCCGTCTTCACCGTGGTCGCCGTGTCCATCGTCGCCACGGAACTGCTCCGGGCCGGGATGGAGCTTCCCGAGGCCCTCTGGCAGCCGATCGCGCAGCGTCCTGTGCTGTTCTTCGTCGGGTTCATGCTCACCGAACCCCTTACGTTGCCCCCGCGACGCTGGCAGCAAATGGCGCTGGCCGCCGTCGTCGGGGTGCTGTTCGCGGTCCCCTACAACCTGGGGTTTGTGGCCAACTCCCCCGAGCTGGCGCTGCTCGTGGGCAACGTGCTCGCCTTCGCTGTTGGACAGCGCGGCGGTGTCCGGCTGCGATTCGTCGCCAGCCGTCCGCTGACGCCCACGACGACGGAATTCAGCTTCCGCCCGGAGCGTCCGGTGCGCTTCATTCCCGGACAGTCCCTGGAGCTGCACCTTCCTCCCGACACCGCCGGCACTCGCAAAGGTGATGGCAAGGGGATCCGGCGGGTATTCAGCCTGACCGGCGCGCCCGGTGCATCTCTGCTGACGATCGGGGTGGGGACGGCGGAGCCTGTGTCGTCAGCCAAGCGCTCGCTGCTGGCCCTTTCCCCCGGCGACGGGCTCACCGCGACCACGGTAGACGGCGACTTCCTCCTGCCCCGGGACCCGGCCGCCCCCGTGCTGCTCATCGCGGCCGGAATCGGCATCACCCCCTACATGGCCCAGCTGGCCGCGGCGGCAACGGCGGCCGGAACCTCTGCCGGGAGCCGCGACATTGTCCTCCTGTACCTGGCAAAGAATGCCGCCGAACTGGGCTACGCCGAAGAACTGCAGCGCTCCGGGGCCCGCATCCTGGCCCGGCTTGCCGACGGTACGGCGCCGCCGGCCTTCATGGAGGACGCAGGCTCCAGAAGGATCGACGCGCCGGCCCTCAGGGAACTGGTCCCCGACATCGGCGGCCGGGAAGTCTTCGTCTCCGGCTCGCCCGCCAGCGTGCGTTCGCTGCGGGCCGCGGCACGTGGCGCGGGTGCCCGCCGGGTCCATGTGGATACATTCACCGGCTACTGAATGGGCGGGCCATTCGCGGGACTTGCCTGCCGATTTTCCGTTGGAGGCCAACTTCCTGCTAAGCTCTAGGACGTCCCGCCGGTAACGGCAGGATCCCTGGATGCCCTCGTAGCTCAGGGGATAGAGCGTCTGCCTCCGGAGCAGAAGGTCGTTGGTTCGATTCCAATCGAGGGCACAAAATATTGGCTTTGCCAACAAACCCCCCGCTGTTTCACTGAAACGGCGGGGTTTTTTGTGCTCTGAATCCCGCCGAACGAACGCGAAAATCAGCGGCTTGCCCCTGCCCATTGTCGGTGCCCCCTCGTAGGCTGTTTCCATCGGTAGCGGGCTACCCTGCCTGCCCCGAATCGTGAAGGGGGTCTCGCATGTTCTTTCCAACTCCGTACTGTTCCATCGTTCCGCCCTATTTGCTCCGCCGCTTGGCCGCACAGCGCAAGCCGGAGCTCTTCAGGGCTGCCCGCGCGGCAAAGGCAACCCTGCAGCACGTCCCGAGCTTCCAGGCCTCCCGCGCAGTGCCCGGGCCCGGCAGATATCCGGGCATACAGGAACTCAAGCCGTCCACACCGGAACGGACGGTCTACGACGCCAAGTCCGCCGAGCAGCTGCCCGGCAGCGTTGTCCGCAAAGAAGGCGAACCGCCAACCGGCGATCCCGCCGCCGATGAGGCCTATGACGGGCTGGGGCACACGCACCGCCTCTACGCGGAAGCCTTCGGACGAAATTCGATTGACGGCCAAGGTCTCCACCTTGATGCCACGGTCCACTACGGCCGCCTGTACGACAACGCGTTCTGGGACGGCCAGCAAATGGTCTTCGGCGACGGTGACGGCCAGGTCTTCGAGCGGTTCACGAAATCCCTGAGCGTAATCGGCCACGAGCTCACCCACGGCGTGACCCAGTACTCCGCCGGGCTGGTCTACCGCAACCAGGCCGGCGCGCTGAACGAATCGATGTCCGATGTCTTCGGAGCCCTAGTTGAGCAGTATGTCCGCAAGCAGTCGACGGCGGAGGCCAGCTGGCTGATCGGCGAAGGCCTCTTCACGGATCAAGTGCAGGGGGCCGCTTTGCGTTCCATGAAGGCTCCTGGAACGGCCTACGACGACGACGTGCTGGGCAAGGACCCGCAGCCGGACTCGATGGACGGCTACGTACGCACGAGTGCGGACAACGGCGGCGTGCACATCAACTCCGGAATCCCCAACCGCGCGTTCTGTCTGGTTGCCACGGCCCTCGGCGACAATGCCTGGGACGCGCCGGGACGGATCTGGTACGAGACGTTGACGGGCGGCACGCTGTCCCCCACCGCCACGTTCGGCGCCTTCGCCAAGGCCACTGCCTCCTCTGCCCGGGAGCTTTTCGGGGAGGATTCCAAGGAACATGACGCCGTGCGCTCCGCGTGGGAAACTGTGAAAGTAAAGCTCCCGGGAGCCCGACGATAAGCCGAGCCCCTGCAGATCGAGTCTGATTGAGATCCGAGTCCCATGAAGATAACTGTCCAGCGCAGTGGCGGCGTGGCCGGAATGAAAAGGACGTGGACCGTCCGGCCCGAGCCGCCGGAGGACACCGACCGGTGGCAGCCGCTGATCGAGGCCTGCCCCTGGGACGACGTTGCTGGGATCAGCGGGACAACCGGCCAGCCGGACCGGTTCATGTACAGCATCCGGGCCGATCAACGCCGGGCGGTCCTGCCGGAGCGTGCGCTGACGGGCCCGTGGCGCGACCTTGTCGAATGCGCCCGGGCCGCGGCCGAGGAGGCGGCGCCGCCGGGCTTTGGCTAGCCGCGGCCTTTTACGCCGTGGCCTTTTGCGCCGTGGCCTCTTATGTCCCTGCCCTTATGCCGTGGCCAGGTGCCCCCGGAACGTGCGCCGGTAGGACTGCGGGCTAGTGTCCAGCGCCTTGGCAAAGTGGTGCCGCAACAGGACCGAATGCCCGAAGCCGGACTCCCTCGCGATCTCGTCGATATTGAGCTCCGTACTCTCCAGCAGCTCCTGGGCCCGCAACACCCGCTGGGAATTGAGCCAGGCTGCCGGGGTGGCCCCCGTTTCCGCGCGGAAGCGCCGCGCAAACGTTCGCGGCGACATATGGACACGTGCCGCCAGTTCGTTGACCGCGTGTTCCGCGTCCAGGTGCCGAACCATCCACTGCAGCAGCTGCTCCATGGGCTCCGAGCCGCACTGCGGAATGGGCCGGTCGATGTATTGGGCCTGGCCGCCGTCCCGGTGCGGCGGGACCACCATGTCCCGGGCGATGGCGGCGGCCACCTTGGCGCCGAACTCAACACGGATCAGGTGCAGGCAGGCATCGATCCCCGCGGCCGTGCCGGCACTGGTGATGATCCGCCCGTCCTCGACATAGAGGACATTTTCATCCACCAGGACAGCCGGGTAGCGGCTGGCGAGTTCCTGGGAGTAATGCCAGTGCGTAGTGCAGCGCCGGCCATCGAGCAGGCCCGCCCGGGCCAGGGCGAAGGCGCCGGAACAAATGGACATCACCCACGCACCGCGGGCGTGGGCGGCCCGCAGCGCCTCCAGGACGGATTCGGGAACGTCCTCGTCCCGGCCGTACGGGGCCATCACCACCAGGTCCGCGTCCGCGGCCGCTTCCAGCCCGAGCCCGACGTGCATGGACAGACCGGACTTGAGCGGGACGTCGCCCGGCTCCGGGGCGCAGACGCGGAAATCGAAGGCGGGCACGCCGTTCCCACGGTCCGAGCGGTCTACGCCAAAGACCTCGAAGGCGGTCGCGAACTCGAAGATCGAGAAGTTGGGAACCACGATCATTGCCACTGATTTGATCATCCTTCCATTGTGGCAGAAATTATAGCTTTTTGGTCATTTCTGCCACTTTTTTTAGTTCGGGGACAGGAGAACCATGGAGGTATGGAACTCCTCGGAATCGCCGTCATCATCCTCATCATCGCCGGCCTCGCAGCCACCATCTCCGCCCTGCGGAAGGACGGCCTCGGCCACACCCCGCCCGTCCGCTCGGAAGAGTACTGGATGGCCCGGGACCTGCCGAGCGTCAACTACACCCTGCGGATTTTCTAAGTCCGCGCACACACCACGGGCCCGGCTCATCCAGCCGGGCCCTCAACATGCGCCGGGGCTGAATAGCAGGACTGAGCAGCCTGACTGAACCGCAGGACCGAACAGCAGGACCACACAGCCGCCGTCGCCACGCCAGCGGACAGTCCGCCCCAGTAGACTGTCTCCAGCCATGACATTCCATATTTCCTACCCCGCCGAGCTGCCGGTTTCCGAGCGCCGCGAAGATCTGATGGCCGCCATCGCGGCCAACCAGGTGACCATCATCGCGGGCGAGACCGGCTCGGGTAAGACCACCCAGATCCCCAAGATGTGCCTCGAGCTCGGCTTTGGCGAGAACGGGCTGATCGGCCACACCCAGCCCCGCCGGCTCGCGGCCCGCACTGTGGCCGAGCGCATCGCGGAGGAACTCGGGGTCGAGATCGGCCAGGAAGTGGGCTTCCAGGTCCGCTTCACCGGCGAGGTCAGCCGGTCCACCAAGGTCAAACTCATGACCGACGGCATCCTGCTGGCGGAAATCCAGCGCGACCGGCTGCTGCGCAAGTACAACGCCATCATCATCGACGAGGCCCACGAGCGCAGCCTCAACATCGACTTCATCCTCGGCTACCTCAAGCGGATCCTGCCGCAGCGCCCGGACCTGAAGATCATCATCACTTCGGCCACGATCGATCCGGAGCGCTTCGCCAAGCACTTCGGCACTGACGAAGAGCCCTCCCCCATCATCGAAGTCTCGGGCCGGACCTTCCCGGTGGAAATCCGCTACCGCCCGCTCTCCCAGCCCGCCGCCGGCGCCGGAGACGGAGACGGGGAAGGCGCCGCCGCGGACGACGAACTCGAGGAGGACCGCGACCCGCTCGACGCGGTATGCGACGCCGTCGACGAACTCGCACAGGAGGCGCCGGGCGACATTCTGATTTTCTTCTCCGGCGAGCGCGAAATCCGCGACGCGGCGGAGGCCCTCAACGCCCGCATCCAGTCCAACCGGCGCCTGGCCGGCACCGAGGTTCTTCCCCTCTTCGCCCGGCTGAGCCTGCAGGAGCAGCACAAGGTCTTCCACCCCGGCAGCAAACGCCGGATCGTGCTGGCCACCAACGTCGCCGAAACCTCGCTGACGGTCCCCGGCATCAAGTACGTCATCGACACCGGCACGGCGCGGATCTCGCGCTACTCGCACCGGACCAAGGTCCAGCGCCTGCCGATCGAGCGCGTCTCCCAGGCCTCGGCCAACCAGCGCTCGGGCCGCTGCGGCCGCGTCTCCGACGGCATCGCGATCCGGCTGTACTCCGAGGAGGACTTCCAGTCGCGGCCGCTGTTCACGGACCCGGAGATCCTGCGTACCAACCTCGCGGCCGTCATCCTGCAGATGACCGCCATGGGCGTCGCCCGCGGACCGAAGGATGTGGAGAATTTCCCGTTCGTCGAGCCGCCGGATTCGCGCGCCATCAACGACGGCGTCAGTCTCTTGCGCGAGCTTGGCGCCCTCAGCGCCGCCCGTGCCCAGGAACCAGCGGACGACGGCGACGGCCGCCCCGGCCGCCGGCCCGCCGGCGCCGCTGCCGGCAGAAACGGCGGCGGCGGACTCACCGCCGTCGGACAGCAGCTGGCGCAGCTGCCGGTGGACCCAAGGCTCGGCCGGATGATCGTGGAGTCCGGAAAGCGCGGCTGCGTCCGCGAAGTCATGATCCTCGCCGCCGCGCTGACGATCCAGGACCCGCGCGAGCGTCCAACGGATAAGCAGCAGCTCGCCGCGGAGAAGCACGCCCGTTTCCGGGACGAGAACTCGGACTTCACCGGTTACCTGAACCTGTGGAACTACCTGCAGGAGAAACAGCAGGAACTGTCCTCCACGGCATTCCGCCGGCTCTGCCGCAACGAGTTCATCAACTACCTACGCGTCCGCGAGTGGCAGGACCTGTTCGCCCAGCTCCGCCAGCTGGCCCGGCCGCTGGGCATCAGCCTGGACAACAAGCGCCTTGCCGATCCAGTGGGCCACCACGAGGGCATCCACATCAGCCTGCTCTCGGGGCTGCTGAGCCACGTCGGCATCCTCGACGAGCGCAAGCGCGAGTACGCGGGTGCCCGCGGCAGCCGCTTCGCGATCTTCCCGGGTTCGGCCCTGTTCAAGAAGTCGCCCACCTTCGTTATGGCCGCCGAACTCGTGGAGACGAGCCGCCTCTGGGCCCGCGTCGCGGCGAAGTTCGATCCGCTCTGGGCCGAGCAGGTGGCCCCCGACTTGGTCAAGCGCAGCTACAGCGAACCGCACTGGTCCAAGAAGATGGGCGCGGTGATGGCCCACGAAAAGGTCACCCTTTACGGCGTGCCCATCATCCCGAGCCGGCGCATCAACTACGGCAAGGTGGATCCGGAGCTCTGCCGCGAGCTCTTCATCCGCCACGCCCTGGTTGAAGGCGACTGGCAGACCCACCACAAGTTCTTCCACCGCAACCGCGCACTGCTGCACGAAGTCGAGGAGCTCGAGGCCAGGATGCGGCGCCGGGACATCCTGGTGGACGACGAGACGCTGTTCGAGTTCTACGACGCCCGGATCGGCGCGGAGGTCGTCTCGGAGCGGCACTTCGACAAGTGGTGGAAGGACGCGCGGCAGCAGGATCCCACGCTGCTCGACTTCGACCAGTCCCTGCTGATCAGCGAGGACGCCGCGGCCCTGGACGATTCGGCCTACCCCAAGACCCTGCTGCACAAGGGCTTCGAGCTGCCGCTGAGCTACGAGTTCCACCCCGTGGCTCCCGGTTCGCCGCCGAATCCTTCGGACGGCGTCACCGCCGAGGTCCCCGTGCTCTTCCTGAACCAGCTCGACGACGCCGCGTTCCGCTGGCTGATCCCCGGGCAGCGGGTGGAACTCGTGACGGCGCTGATCAAGTCGCTGCCCAAACAGATCCGCAAGAACTTCGTTCCTGCCCCGGACGTCGCCCGCCAGGCCGTCGCGGCGCTGGACGCGGACTTCGATCCCGCCACGGACGAGCTTGAACCGTCGCTGGAACTGGTGCTGCGCCGGATCCGCGGACAGGTCATCCCGCCGGGGTCCTGGAACTGGGACGCCGTGCCTGCGCATCTGCGGGTCAGCTTCCGAGTGGTGGATTCCCGCGGCAAGTTGCTGGATGAGGGTAAGGACCTTAACGCACTGCAGGAGCGGCTGGCCCCTGCCACCCGCCGGGCCATCGCGGAATCCCTCGGTGCCACACCGGCCACCACGGCACCTGCGAAAGGGACGGCGGCGGCGAGGGCGAAGGCCGGCGCAAACGGGAAGGACACCCGAACGTCTCGGGCCGGCACGTCCCCGTCGGCTGCCACAGCCGCGGCCCCGGGCGGGTTCACGGAAGAGTCCGGACTCAAGGACTGGACCTTCGGAACCGTCCAGCGCCAGGTCCAGGGCAGCGTTGGCGGGCACACCGTCACCGGCTACCCTGCCCTGGTGGACGAGGGAAATTCCGTGGCGCTTCGGCTGTTCCAGACGCCGTCCGAACAGCAGGAAGCCATGCGCAGCGGTGTCATCAGGCTCCTGGCGCTGAAGGTGCCGCCGCCGGACCGCTACGTCCTGGAGCACCTGAACAACACCGAGAAACTCACGTTCAGCCAGAACCCGCACGGTTCCGTGACCGCGCTGATCGCCGACTGCGCCCTGGCCGCCATCGACAAACTCACGCCGGCCGGGCTGCCGTGGGACGAGGCATCGTTCAAGGCGTTGTACGAGACTGTCCGGGCGGAACTGATCGACACCGTCTTCACGGTCACCGCCGTCGTCGAACGCATCCTGGCCAGCACCCGCCGGATCGAAAAGCAGCTCAAGGGCACCACGAGCCTGGCCCTCATCAGCGCGCTCAACGACGTCAAGAGCCAGCTCGAGCAACTGGTGTATCCGGGTTTCGTGGCACGCACGGGCTACGCACAGCTCAGCCAGCTGCCCCGCTACCTGACGGCGATCGAAAAACGGCTTGAGAAACTGCCGGGCAACGTGCAGCGGGACGCCCAGCACATGGCCGCTGTCCAGGCCCTCGAGGACGACTACGACGACGCCGTGTCCGCACTGCTGCCCGGGCGGCGGGCCGGTGCGGAGTTAACCCACGTGCGCTGGATGATTGAAGAACTGCGGGTGAGCCTCTTCGCCGTCGAACTCGGGACGGCCTATTCGGTGTCCGAAAAGCGCATCCGGGCGGCCCTTAACAAAGTACTGGCGCCGGCGTAGACCCTCTGGGGGTGCTGCGCCGGCGCCAGTACCGGGCGGCCGGGAGTGGCCTGGTTTCTAGGCGGCCGGAACGTGCTCCGCATGGCCAGCCGTGCGGAGGCCTTCGCGGAGCTTCTCCGCATTGGCGTCCAGCCTGGCCGGATCCGGGTGATGGTCCGCCGAGCCGAAATCAAAGTCCGCCATCGAGTTGGAGGGCCACACGTGGACGTGCATGTGGTTGATTTCGTAGCCGGCCACGATCAGCCCTGCCCGGGCGGCGTCGAACACCTCCACCTGGACTGCGCCGATCTTGCGGGCAACCTCCATGACCCGGCCAAGGACCTCAGGTGAGGCGTCCGTCCAGCGGTCCACTTCCTCGGTAGGCACCACGAGGGTGTGGCCGTCGGCCAGCGGGCCCATGGTCAGGAACGCCACGACGTCGTCCTCTCGCCAGACAAAACGGCCCGGGATGTCGCCGTTGATGATTTTGGTGAAGAGAGTGCTCATGCGTCCGCCTTTTCTGCCGGGGACCCCAGGGTACTGACGTCCAGGACAAAACGGTACTTCACGTCGCCCGCCACCATGCGGTCGTAGGCTTCGTTGAGGTGGTCTGCCCCGACCACCTCGACGTCGGACACCACGCCGTGCTCGGCGCAGAAGTCCAGCATCTCCTGGGTCTCGGCGATACCGCCTATCAGCGAACCCGCGTACGCGATCCGGCGCCGGATCAGTGCGCCGGGATTGACGGGCGGCATTGCTTCCGCGGGCAGGCCCAGCTGGAACAGCGCGCCGTCCAGGCGCAGCGTGCGGAAGTACGGGTTGAGGTCGTGCGACGCGGCGACGGTGTCGATGATGACGTCGATGCTCCGGTTCGCCGCCTCCATGGCTGCCGGGTCGGTGGAGAGGATGACGTCGTCGGCGCCCAGCTCGCGTGCTGCTGCGAACTTGTTCTCCGACGTCGTGAAGACCTTGACCTCGGCGCCCATGGCCTTGGCGATCTTGACGGCCATGTGGCCGAGGCCGCCGAGCCCGACGACGCCGACGACGTCGCCTTCCTCGACCTCGAAGTGGTTCAGGGGCGAATACGTGGTGATGCCGGCGCACAGCAGGGGCGCCGCGGCGGCGGGATCCAGGCTCTCCGGGACCCGCAGGACGTAGTTGCGGTCCACCACGATGGACGTGGCGTACCCGCCCTGGGTGATGGCGCCGTCGTTGCGGGCGTCCTTCGCCCCGTAGGTTCCCACCGCGGCGTTTTCGCAGTACTGTTCGAGGCCGTCCAGGCAGCTGTCGCACTCACGGCAGGAATCCACGATGCAGCCCACGCCCACGCGTTCACCCACCGTGAAGTCGTCGACGGCGGAACCGACCCGGCTGACGCGGCCGACGATCTCGTGGCCCGGGATCAACGGATACGTGTCGCCGCCCCATTCGCCCCGGGTGGCGTGCACGTCCGAGTGGCACAGTCCACAGAATTCGATGGCGATCTCGACGTCGTCTTCTTTAGGGGCGCGCCGGGACACGGTCAGGGGAACGAGTCCGCTATCCGGTGCGGTGGCACCGTAAGCAGCGGCCAAGGTGGGGCCGGCGGTCTGCGCTGCGCTGCCCGCGGTGGTGTTCGCGGTGGTGTCGAGATCCGGCAGCGGCTTGGCAAGGGGCGGGGGTACGGGACGTCCAGGTGTCATACGTCGACGCTACCCCCGGTCCCGGCATGTATTCCACTTTGGAGCGCGGGGTGTTCGGTGCGGACCGAGAGCCCCCCGGGCCATATGCGCCGGAGCCCTTCGACAGCCGCCCTGCGCGCTCCTGCCGTCGCAACTAGCGACCGGTCTATTTTGTCAGACCCCCAAAGGACATTGGATTCATGGACGGCAATCAGGGGCCCGACGTGGCTTCATCGGTGACAGGGCGCAGTGGCGACGACCTCCAGGATTTGCTCGCATTCTGCGCCCACGTGCTCGGGGACGTGCGTCAGGCCGAGGATCGCGCCGGGATGATCGAACAATACCGGCAGCTTGACGAGTTGGGCTCTGCGTTCGACGCGTTGCGGACGCGTCTTGAGCTCGACGTTTTTCTGGGCAGCGTTTCGGGAGTGACTTTGGGATCTGGAAGGTCGCCGATGGCCACCGAAGCGGTGGAACGGCTCCGGAGGGCCATTAATGTCATAGCCCGCAGGGACACTTAACCCATGGACGGCATTCAGGGGCCCGAGACGGTGCCGGCAGACCCGGCGCCGGCAACTGCCGTGACGGTCGCCGAACTGGCCCGGATCCTGGCCTTCCTCCCGGCCCCGGACAGCGCCGCCGGACTGATCGACGAGATCCGGGACCTGGAGGACCTGAAGTCCGCCATGGCAGCCCGGCAGGCCCGGCACGCCGTCGCACTGGATGTGTCCCAACGCCGCGACCAGGCCGCCGCCGGGGTCCCGGCCGAGAAACTCGGCGCCGGGATCGGCGCGCAGATCGCCCTGGCCCGGCGCGAGTCCCCCGCCAAGGGCGGCCGGCTCCTGGGCCTGGCAAAAGCCCTCGTGACCGAGATGCCGCACACCCTCGCCGCCCTGCAGACCGGGCAGCTCAACGAATGGCGCGCCACCCTGCTCGTCCGCGAAACCGCCTGCCTGACCGCCGCCGACCGGTCCGCCGTCGACGAGGAACTCGCGCCCGACACCGGAACTCTGTCAGGGGTGGGCGACCGGCGGCTGGTGGCCACCGCCCGGGCCGCCGCGTACCGGCTGGACCCGCGCACCGTCACCGACCGCGCTGCGCACGCCGCCAGTGAGCGGTACGTCAGCCTCCGCCCCGCCCCCGACGCCATGGCCTGCCTCACCGCACTGCTCCCCGTCGCCCAGGGCGTCGCCGTCTACACCGCCCTGACCCGGCACGCCGACACCCTGCGCGCCACCGGGGACCCCCGCACCGGCGGCCAGGCCATGGCCGACACCCTGGTCGAACGCAGCACCGGCACCCCCGGCGGAATCACCGGCATCGAGATCCAGCTCATCATGACCGACCGCACGCTCTTCCAGGCCGACTCCGAACCCGCCCGGCTCCCCGGCTACGGCACAGTCCCCGCGGAGTGGGCCCGCACCCTCATCAACGGCACCACCCCGGACCCCGGCGGCCCCAACAGATCCGGTGGCGCGGCAGGCAGCGCCGGTGACACCGCGTTCCGGCTCTGGCTCCGCCGGCTCTACACCCACCCGCGCACCGGCGACCTCATCGGCATGGAGTCCCGCGCCCGGCTCTTCCCGCCCGGGCACCGCCGCTTCATTCGGGCCCGGGACGACACCTGCCGCACCCCCTACTGCGACGCTCCGATCCGCCACCTGGACCACATCATCGCCCACCACACCGGCGGCCAGACCACCACGGACAACGGCGCCGGACTCTGTGAAGCCTGCAACCAGACTAAAGAAACCCCCGGCTGGACCGCCCGGCCCGCAGCCGATCCCGGATCCGGCAGCGGCGACAGGCACACCATCGAATTCACCACCCCCACCGGCCACATCTACCACTCCACTGCACCACCCCTGCCGGGGACACCGCTTCGCCTATCAGCCACGGATCAGCCGGGCTCCCGCCAACGGCGCCAGCTCCGGCACCACGCCAAGTTGCTCAAACGCAGCAAGTTAAAAGACAGGTTTGCAGCCTAGGAATCTCTCACTTCCCGAGGGGCTTGGGGTTGCGGCGCCCGCGGGCTGACCGGCGCTTCTGCTGGTGTTTAGTTTGAAGTCTCGTGCTCGCCGTAGGGTTCCGGCCCAGTGACAACATCGTTGGAGGCGCCGTGGCACCACTCCGAAAACGATCCCGGGTACAAGGCAGCGGAAAAGCCGGCGATCTCGAGGGCGGCGATTTCATGGGCCGCCGTCACTCCGGATCCGCAGTACACGGCAGTGGGGATCTCGGCCCTGTAGCCGAGCCGCTCGAACCGCTCCCGTAGCTCCGCCGGGGCCATAAAGCGCCCGTCAGCCTGCAGGTTCCCGGTGGTGGGGGCGCTCACTGCGCCCGGAATATGACCGGCGCGGGGATCCACTGGTTCGATTTCCCCGCGGTACCGCTCAGCCGCCCGGGCGTCAAGAAGCAAGCCGCGCTGCCCCCAGGTGGCGGCTTGTCCGGCGTCGATCGCGGGCATGGCGCCGTCGGACAGGGTGACGTTTCCGGGTGCCGGCTGTTCGGGTCCCGCCGCCAGCTCGAACCCGGCGGCCCGCCAGGCCGCCAGGCCGCCGTCGAGCAGGTGAACCTGGTGGAATCCGGCGTTGCGCAGCATCCACCACAACCGGGCGGCGGCCATGTTGCCGCTGTCGTCGTACGCTACGACGGCGTCGCCGTCGTTGATGCCCCAGCCGCGTGCGGAGTCCTGGAACTGCTCCAGCGGCGGCAGCGGATGCCTTCCCCTTTGGGGCTCCGCGGGTCCGGCGAGTTCGGTGGCGAGATCCACGAAGACGGCTCCGGGGATGTGTTCGCGCAGGTAATGGTCGTGACCGTGAGGGTCACCCAGCGCCCAGCGAACGTCGAGGAGCACTGTGCGCTGGCCGGCGCCGCCGACGCCGTCCAGCCGGTCCTTGAGGGCAGCAGCATTGAGAAGGGTGTCCATTTCCCCACTCTATCTTCGGCGTCCCGCCGCCCCCGGTAGGCTGTAGCGGTGAACACCGCGCACCAGCAGGACCGGGTATGGGCCGACGAGGCCGTCCGCCGGATCAACGCCGAAAACAACCGCTCAGCCGACACCCACCTGTATTCGGTGCCGCTCCCCGACCACTGGGGCGTGCAGCTGTATCTGAAGGACGAATCCACGCACCGCACGGGCAGCCTCAAGCACCGGCTGGCGCGTTCGCTGTTCCTTTTCGGGCTCGTCAACGGCTGGATCCGGGAAGGCACCACGATCGTCGAGGCTTCCAGCGGCAGCACCGCCGTCTCCGAAGCCTATTTTGCGCAGCTGCTGGGGCTGCCCTTCATCGCCGTGATGACCCGGACCACCAGCCGCGAGAAGATCGCCCTGATTGAACAGTTCGGCGGCTCGTGCCACCTGGTGGACCACGCCTCCGAGGTCTACGAGGCGGCCGCCGATCTGGCCAGCAGCACCGGCGGGCATTACATGGACCAATTCACGTACGCCGAGCGGGCCACGGACTGGCGCGGGAACAACAACATCGCCGAGTCGATCTTCGGCCAGCTGGCGCTGGAGGAGCACCCGATCCCCCGCTGGGTGGTGGTCGGGGCCGGCACTGGCGGGACCAGCGCCACGATCGGCCGCTACCTGCGGTATCACCGCCACGAGACGAGGCTCGCCGTCGTCGACCCGGAAAATTCCGCGTTTTATCCGGGCTGGCGGGACAGCCGGCCCGACGGCGGGATCCCCGCCGCAGGCGCGACTGCTACTGCCGGATTGCCGTCACGCATCGAGGGCATCGGCCGGCCGCGGTTGGAGCCGAGTTTTGTGCCTGCCGTGATCGACCACATGATCCAGGTTCCCGACGCCGCGTCGGTGGCGGCCATGCGGCACCTGCGCGAACATGCCGGACTGCACGCCGGCCCCTCCACCGGCACCAATCTCTGGGGCGTGTGGCAGCTCATCGCCGGGATGATCGCGGAGGGCCGGCGCGGCAGTGTTGTCTCGCTGATGTGCGACGCCGGAGACCGCTACGCCGGGAATTACTACAACCCGGAGTGGCTGGACGCCCAAGGCCTGGATCCGGAGCCCCACGAGGCCGTGCTGCGCGAGTTCTTCCAAACCGGCATCTGGCCTGCCTAACCGCCAGCCGGCCTCATCCGCCGGTGCGCCCGCCTAGGCGAAACCCGGAAGGCTAGACCTCTACGGAGTCGCCGCTGGAGAGGTGCCGGTACTCCGTGCCGTACTTGGCGCCGATCCGGGTTACATGCCCCTCCACCAGGCCGCGGCCCAGCTCGTTCAGGAGCGCGTCGTGGATCGGGAAGGCCTGCGGGGCGCGGACGCCGATCACGAAGTCCACCACTTCACCTACCTTGTTCCACGGGGCGTGAATGGGCACGAGCAGCGTCTTCACTTCGACGCCGTCGGGAATCGCGAAGGAGTCCCCCGGGTGGTAGACGTTGCCATCCACAAGGTAGCCGACGTTGGCCACGACCGGGATCTGCGGGTGGATGAGGGCGTGCTGGCCGCCATATGTCCTGACCGCGAAGCCCGAGGTTTCAAATTCCTCGCCCGCGGCCGCTGCATGGATGCGGCTCCCGGCCTCGGGCGCCTTGCCGCGAAGCGTCGCGGCCACCGCCTCCGGGGCGAAAAGCTCAAGGGCAGTGTTTGACTGCAAAGCCGCGGCGACGGCGTCGACGTCCACATGGTCCGCGTGCTCGTGGGTGATCAGCACGGCATGTGCTCCGGAAAGGGCCTGGTCCGTCTCCGAAAAAGTTCCCGGGTCAAACACCAGCACCCGGCCGTCCTGCTCGAGGCGGACACAGGCGTGCGTGAATTTGGTCAGCTTCATCCGGCCAGCCTAGGCACCAGCCGTCACAGTGTCCACGGAGCGCTGCTGGCCATCTTGGGCGCTGGTAATCTTGGACATTGCCACCACACCTCGGCGAGTCCCACCCGCGCATCCTTGACGAAGCGAGTTCCACGATGTCCCAAGGCACCACCGCCGGCAGCAGCCGGACTCCGGCCTCGGCACCCGTGCAGGGTAAGGAACAGCGCGTCACCAAGCAGCGCCTCGCCGTCAGCGCCGCCCTGGACGACCTGGCGGACTTCGTCAGCACCCAGGAACTGCACCGCATCCTCCAGGAGCGTGGCACCGCGGTGTCCCTCGCCACGTCCTACCGGATCCTGCAGTCCCTCGCCGACGACGGGCTGGTGGATGTCCTGCGCAACGCCGACGGCGAAGCGGTGTACCGGCGCTGCGCCGTCACCGGGCACCACCATCACCTGCTGTGCCGCAACTGCGGCAAGGCCGTCGAAGTCGAAGCCCCTGCGGTCGAAGCCTGGGCCGCGCGGATCGCGAACGAGCACGGCTTCACCGCGGTGGAGCACACCGTGGAAATCTTCGGGCTGTGCCCCGAATGCACGGCGTTGCAAGCCAACCAGTAGCCGCTGCTGAAATTCCCCACCTTGACTTCGTGACCCCGGAATTTACCGGCAGGTCGCCGGAACGCACCGTCGGCCGCCGCCAAATATGGGGAAATTCCGCAGGCGAGGCCTGCGGCGGCCCTAGGCGCTGCGCAATACCCGCCCGTTGAGCCCCCGCCTGGCCCGGGCGCTGCCGATCATCCGGCAGGCCACGTAGATCAGGAACGACAGCGTGGTGACATAGGGGCTGATCGGCAGCCGGCCGCCGAGGGCCAGCAGGATGCCGCCGACGGTCGCCGTCATCGCGAAAACGATGCTCAGCGTGACCACCAGCCGGGGCGAGGACGTGACGCGCATGGCCGCCGCCGCGGGCGTGATCAGGAGGGCCAGCACCAGCAGGGCGCCCACGATCTGGATGGACAGCGCCACGCTGATTCCCAGCAGCACCATGAACCCAAGGGCCAGGGCCCGAACCGGAACGCCGCGGGCGGAGGCGACGTCGGGGTCAACACTGGCAAAGGTCAACGGCCGCCAGATGGCGACCAGCGCCAGCATCACCACGACTGCGGCAACCGCAAGGACCTGCAGCTGGACCGTTCCGACCGAAACGATCTGCCCGGTGAGCAGGCCGAACTTGTTGGCCGCCCGGCCCTCGTACAGGGACAGGAAAAGAATGCCCAGGCCCAGCCCAAAGGGCATGATGACGCCGATGATCGAGTTCTTGTCCCGTGCCCGGACACCCATCACGCCCAGCACCACGGCCGCGATGACCGAGCCTGCCAGCGAGCCGAGGATAATGTTCGCGCCGATCAGCAGCGCGAACGCCGCCCCGGCAAAGGAGAGCTCCGAGATTCCGTGGACCGCGAAGGCCAGGTCGCGTTTCATCACGAAGGTGCCCATTAGGCCGCCCAGCAGACCGAGGACGGCGCCGGCCCAGATGGAGTTCTGCACCAGGACCAGCAGCTCGCCGTAGTTTTCGAAATTGAAGATTGAATGCAGCAGGTTGCCCAGATCCACTTAGCCCACCTCTCCCGCGACAGAATGAGCGTCTTCGTGGTGGTGCGTCGCGCCGTCCGGCAGCCCCACGACAATCAGCCGGCCATTGGCCTCGATGACTTCAACATGGCTGCCGTACAAATCGGAGAGCACCTCGGTGGTCATGACCTCGGCGGGCGTGCCCACCCGGAACCGGCCGCCGGCCAGGTACAGGACCCGGTCCACGTAGTCCATGATCGGGTTGATCTCGTGGGTCACGAACACCACGGCGCTGTCCGACTCACGGCATTGCTTGTTAATCAGCGCGCTGACGCCCTGCTGGTGCTGAAGGTCAAGGGAGAGCAACGGCTCGTCGCACAGCAGCACTTTGGGATCCGTGGCCAGGGCCTGGGCCACGCGCAGGCGCTGCTGCTCGCCGCCGGAGAGCTGCCCCACCGGCACTTTGGCGTAGTCGGAGGCGCCCACGAGGTCCAGGAGCTCGTCGACCTTCCGGTTCACTTTTGCATTGCCCAGGCGGATGCCCCAGCGGTGGCCGTCGACGCCGAGTGCCACGAGGTCGCGGGCGCGCAGGGGCGTATCGGGGTCGAATGATTTCTGCTGGGGCACGTAGCCGATCCGGCGGCTTCCCCGCTCAACGGGGTGGCCGTCGAGCACGGCAGTTCCCGTACTCAGTTCCTGCAGCCCCAGCAGGACCTTCAGGAAGGTGGTCTTGCCGCTGCCGTTGGGACCGAGCACGGCAAAGAATTCACCCGGGTTGATGTCCAGGTCCAGGCCCTCCCACAGAGTCCGCTGACCGAATGCCAGGGAGGCGCCTCGGAGGCTCACTACCGGTGTCAAAGGGGGTATCCTCGATTTTCCGCGGAGACGGCTGCTCCCGCTGTTGCGATCATCCTAGGGCCTTGCCGATGCTGTCCACGTTCCCGGTCATCCACTGCAGATAGGACTGGCCGTCCGGGAGGGTTTCGCTGAAGTTCACTACCGGCACACCCGCGGTCTCGGCGGCCTTTTTCAGCGCCACCGTCTGCGGCCCCTCGGTCTGGGTGTTGTAGGCCAGCAGCCGGACGCCCCGGGATGCCACGAGATCGACGGCGGCCTTGAGCACGGCGGGCGGGACGTCGGCGTCTTCCTCGATCGCCGCCGTGTACTCATCAGGGGTCTTGTTCTCCAGTCCCGCGTCCTCAAGCAGGTACAGCGGTACCGGCTCGGTGACGGCCACGGGCGCGTGGCCTGCCGAGGACTTGATGGCGGCGAGCTTGGATTCCAGGCCGCCGAGCGAGTCCTTGAAGGCCGCCGCGTTGGTCCTGAACGTCTGCGCCGAGGCCGGTTCCAGCGTGGCCAGCTTGTCGGCGACGGCGTCCGCCAGGCGGGACATGGCCGACAGGCTGTACCAGACGTGCTCGTTCAGCCCGGTGTGCTCGTGGGTGTGGCCGGCGGAGTCGGGGCTCGCCGTTGCCGGGCTTTCGGTGGCGAGGCCGGAGACGTCCACGGCATTGATGATGTCGCCGGGCTCCAGCCCGGTGTCGGTTGCCAGCGTGTCGATGAAGGCGTCGTATCCCCCGCCGTTCTCCACCACGAGCTCAGCCTTGGAGACAGCCAGCTTGTCCTGCGTGGTGGCCTCGTAGGAGTGCGGGTCCTGGCTGGTGCGGTTGATGATCGAGCTGACCCGGACCTTGTCGCCGCCGATGCTGGAGACGATGGCGCCGTAAACGCTGGTGGAAGCGACGACGTCGACCACGCCGTCGCCGGCGGTCCCCCGCGAACTGCCCGCCGTCGGACTGCACGCGGTAAGCAGGAGGCCCAAGCCGGCAAGACCAGCCAGCATGGCTCGGACAGCGGGACGGCGCACGGAAAACCTCGGATCTGTTATTGAGAATCAGGAGCAATAGCAACAGCCCGAGTGTAGCCCTAAATGGGAATCATTCCTATTTAGGGCTACCCGGCGTGCCGTGCCGCCGCTACTGGGCTGTCCGTTACTTGGCTGTCCGTTACTGGGCTGTCCTTTACTGGTCTTGGCCCAGCCTGCGGTAGCCGGTAGCCTGCGTCGCGTCCCGGATTTCGCCGACGAGCTGCTCGATCACGTCTTCCAGGAACAGCACTCCCTGGGTCAGCCCGTCGGGGCCGATCACGCGGGCCAGGTGGGAGCCCGTGCGCTGCATGACGGACATGGCCTTCTCGATTTCGTCGTCCATGGCCAGGTTCGCCAGCGAGCGGATGCGGCTTTCGGCAATCGGCTGGTGGTATCCGGCGTCCGGGATGGACAGCACGTCCTTGATGTGGAGGTAGCCGGACAGCATGCCGTCGTCATCGAGCATGGGGAAGCGCGAGAACCCGGTCCGACTCACTGCCTTTTCGAATTCCGCCGGCGTGGTGGCCGCCTTGAGCATGACGAGCTTTCCCAATGGAACCATCACGTGGGATGCCGTGTGTTCGGAGAACTCCAGCGCTCCGGTAATGAGTCCGGCGTCGTCGTCCACGAGTCCGTGGCGGGTGGATTCCTGAACGATCGACTGCACTTCTTCAAGCGTGAAGGAGGACGTGACCTCATTCTGGGGTTCAATCCGCAGCAGCTTCAGGATGTGGTTCGCGGACCAGTTAAGCGCCGCAATGACGGGCTTGACCATTCGCGCGATGAACATCAGCGGCGGCGCCAGCAACAGCGCCGCCTTGTCCGCGACCGACACGGAGATGTTCTTGGGCACCATTTCGCCGAACGTGACGTGCAGGAACGTCACCACCAGCAGGGCGACGGCGAAGGCCACAATGTCGGCGGCCCCCATGGGGACGCCCGCCGCTTCCAGCGGCACGGCCAGCAGGTGGTGAATTGCGGGCTCGGCCACCAACAGGATCAGCAGTGAGCAGACGGTGATACCGAGCTGGGCGCACGCGAGCATGAGGGAAACGTTCTCCATGGCCCGCAGCGTGGTCTGTGCGCGCTTGGAACCTGCGTCGGCCAGCGGCTCGATCTGGCTCCGGCGGGCGGACATGACGGCGAATTCTGCCGCCACGAAGAAGGCGTTGCCCACCAGCAGGAAGGCAAGCCACAGGATTCCTGCCCAGTCGCTCATGCGTCTCCGGCCTGGCTGGCGGGCTGGCCGTCGCCGGGTACCCGGGTGGGCCGGAAACAGATCCGGTCGATCCGGCGGCCGTCCATGCGGGTCACGCTCAGTGTCCCGCCGACGACGTCGACAGTGTCGCCGACTGCCGCGATGCGGCCGAGCTGGCTCATGACGTAGCCTCCCACCGTTTCGTAGGCAGCCTCGTCGGGCACGGTCAGGCCCGGGATCTGTTCGGAGAGTTCATCGGGCCGGAGCAGGCCGGGGAAGTACCAGTCCCCCGAGGCGCTTTGGAGCAGGCCGGGCCGGACCTTGTCATGTTCATCAGCCACTTCCCCGACGATTTCCTCCACGAGGTCTTCCAGGGTGGTGATGCCGGCCGTTCCGCCGTACTCGTCAAGGACGACGGCCAGTTGCAGGTTCCCCTCGCGCAGTTCGGCGAGGAGGGCGTCCAGGTGGATGGTTTCGGGGACCTGGAGCACATCGGTCATGATGGCTCCGGCCTGCAGCTTGGCGCGGCGGTCCGCGGGCACGGCGATGGCCTTCTTGATATGGACCACGCCGCGAATGTCATCGGAGGACTCGCCGATGACCGGGAAACGGGAGTATCCGGTGCGCTTGGCGGCCTCGACGATGTCCGAGACCGGCTGGTCGGCGTCGATGGTCTCCACGCGGATGCGGGGGGTCATGACGTCCGCGGCGGTCCGCCCGGAGAACTTAAGGGTTCGGGCGATGAAGTTGGCCGTTCCGGCGTCGAGGGTGCCCATGGCCGCGGAGCGGCGCACGAGCGAGGCCAGTTCGGCCGGGGTGCGGGCGCCGGAGATTTCCTCCTTGGCCTCCAGGCCGAAGACGTTGAGGACCTTGTTGGAGAAACCGTTGAGCACCACGATTGCGGGCTTGAAGATGGCGGTGAACACCAGCTGGGGCCGGGCGACGGCTTTGCCGATCGGCAAGGACCGCGCGATTGCCATGTTCTTGGGCACCAGCTCGCCGATCAGCATGGAGAGCAGGGTGGCCACCGCCATCGCGAGGACCAGGGACAGCGAGGCAGCCGCCGCTGGCGGGACTCCGAGCGCGGTGAGGGGGCCCTCGAGCAGCTTGCCGACGGACGGTTCCATGACGTAGCCGGTCAGCAGCGTGGTCATGGTGATGCCCAGCTGGCAGCTGGAGAGCTGGGTGGAGAGCGACTTGAGGCACTTGAGCAAGGGCACGGCGGCGGTGTCGCCGGTGTCAACGGCGCGCTGCACGGTGGCCTGGTCCAAGGCGACCAGGGAAAATTCCACGGCGACAAAGAACCCGGTGCCGAGGATGAGCAGGAGGCCTGCTGCTAGAAGTAGCCATTCCATCTCAGCGGCCTGCTTCCGCAGCAGCGGCAGAGGCGCAAAGGAAGGGCCGCTGCAGGGACCGTAAATGCTGGAAGGCTCTGCCCGGCGGAGGATGGTCGGCGGCGGCCGACCCTGTTTCCTGGAAGGCTCCGGTGTGGCGTATGGCCGGAGAATGATGGGCGCGTGAACGGGGTTTGCCGGCTCTGCGGGTGGACTGCGCGGGAACGGTTTCCGTTCTCCGCTGACAGCCCCCAGGCCGGCACCTAGATTTACTGTCCATAAGAATTTCAGTCTACAGGAGCGGCCGCCGCCAGCCCCCGCCAGCCCGCGTCACCGGCCACGCCGAACTCACCAGCTCTGCGGAACGGGCCGGCCTTCCTCGTACCCGGCCGCGGACTGGATGCCGGCCACGGCACGCTCCCGGAAAGCGGCGAGATCGGCAGCGCCGGCGTAGCTCATGGAACTGCGCAGGCCGGCGGTGATCATATCCAGCAGGTCCTCGACGCCGGGCCGCGCCGCGTCCACGTACATGCGGGACGTGGAGATGCCTTCCTCGAACAGCGCCTTGCGGTCCTTTTCAAAGGCGCCCTCGCGCTGGTTGCGGTTCTGCACCGCCCGGGCGGACGCCATGCCGAAGCTCTCCTTGTATTGCCGGCCCGCCGCGTCGAGCTGCAGGTCCCCGGGGCTTTCGTGGGTGCCGGCAAACCATGAGCCGATCATGACCTGGCTGGCCCCGGCGGCCAGGGCCAGGGCGACGTCGCGCGGGTAGCGGACCCCGCCGTCGGCCCACACCCGACCGCCCGCTTCCCGCGCGGCGGCGGAACACTCCAGGACGGCGCTGAACTGCGGGCGGCCCACGGCCGTCATCATGCGCGTGGTGCACATGGCGCCCGGACCCACGCCGACCTTGACGATGTCCGCCCCGGCCTCGATAAGCTCACGCGTGGCCTCGCCGGTGACGACGTTGCCGGCGACCACCGGGACGCCGGGGTTGAGTCCCTTCACGGCGGCCAGGGCGTCGAACATTTTCTGCTGGTGCCCGTGCGCGGTATCGAGGACCAGCACATTCACGCCGGCAGCCAGCAACTCGGCGGCCCGCCCGGCCACGTCACCGTTGATTCCGACGGCGGCGGCCACCTTGAGTTTGCCGTCGTCGTCCAGGGACGGCCGGTAAAGCGTGGAGCGCAGGGCGCCCTTGCGAGTGAGCACACCGGCCAGTACGCCGTTCTGCTGCACCGGTGCGTAGTCTGTCCCGGCAGCGTCCATCGCCTCAAAGGCGCGGCGGAGGGCCTGCACAGCGTCCGCGGCCGGTCCGCCCCCAAACGATCCAGCCCCAAACGATCCAGCAGAGAGCAATCCGGCATCCAGCACCAGCGGCTGGTGGCGGATGACGGAGGCCAGCGACGCGAAACGGTCCTGGCCCTCACAGTCGGCGGCCCGGACAACACCGGCGACAGCGCCGGACTCATCCACCACCACAACGGCGCCGTGCGGTCGCTTGCCCATCAGGTGGAGGGCATCAATCACGGTGTCCGTGGGCGCGAGCGTCACGGGGGTCTCCAGGACCGGATGGCGCCCCTTGATCCAGGCCGTGACGTCCCGGATGACATCGAGCGGGACGTCCTGCGGCAGGACTCCAAGGCCACCGCGGCGGGCCATGGTCTCGGCCATCCGCTTCCCCGTCACTGCCGTCATGTTCGCCGCCACCAGCGGAATCGCCGAGCCGGTCCCGTCATCGGCCGCGAGGTCGACGTCCAGGCGCGAGATGACATCCGACCGCGACGGCACTAGGAAGAGGTCTGAGTAAGTCAGATCGGTGGTGGGCTCATTCAGGAAACGCACGGCTGCTCCTTTGCTGGCACCCTCGGCTGGCGCCGTCGGCGCCACACGGGTTCTTCTTTGATTCTAGGGCGGTTCACGGCGGGGCCGGGACCGCGTCCGGCACTGTGTTAAGCACCGCGGAAGACACCGTGCAAGACACCGTTTAAGGCACCGGGTCCGAGCCGATTCCGCACTGCTTCTTCACTGCAATTCGGTGGCTGCGGGGGCGGATCATGATTTGGGTCACGCTTATTGGCGGTTTGGCCAGAATCCTCACTAGACTGGCATGGGTCTGGGTTCACTGGACGCAGAGACTGGCTCAATCGTTGTGCCGAGGCACCGTGGAAGCCAGAGGGAATCAAACTCATGGAAGAGGCGTATTTCAAGTGCCAGAGCAGCCTAGCCACCGTCTACCAGAGGAATTTGGCGGAAACGAGTGGCTCGTTGACGAACTGTACGAGCGTTACCAGCAGGACAAGAACACGGTCGACGCCAAGTGGTGGCCTCTGTTTGAATCCTTCGAAGCTAATGACGCCTCTCCCGCCAACGGAACGTCCGGCACCGCGACAGCTGTGCATCCTTCCACCCGTGAACTCCCCGTGGTAGCGCCTGCTGCCGCTCCGGCAGCACCTGCGCCCGCAGCTCCCGCCGCCACGGCTGCACCCGCACCGGCTGCCAAGAAAGCCCCGGCCACCGTCGCCCGGGACGGCGCCAGGACCTCCGACGCCGGCCCCGGCACCGCGCCGATCCCGGCGCAGCTGCCCAAGAACCTCAGGGCCCCGACGGCGCCCGAAGAGGATGTCGTCTCGGTCCTGCGCGGCCCGGCCAAGGCCATCGCGTCGAACATGGTCACCAGCCTGGAAGTGCCGACCGCCACGAGCGTCCGCGCCATTCCGGCAAAGCTGCTGATCGACAACCGCGTGGTCATCAACTCCAACCTGGCCCGCGCCCGCGGCGGCAAGGTCTCCTTCACGCACCTGATCGGCTACGCCGTCATCCGCGCCCTGTCCCAGTTCCCGTCAATGAACGTCTACTACGACGAGATCGACGGCAAGCCGGTGGCTGTCCAGCCGGCGCACGTGAACTTTGGCATCGCGATCGACATGCCCAAGCCTGACGGCACCCGCCTGCTCATGGTCCCGAACATCAAGAAGGCGGAGACCCTCAACTTCTCCGAGTTCTGGCACACCTACGAGGACCTGATCAAGCGCGCCCGCAACGGCAAGCTGACCGCGGACGACCACTCCGGCACCACAGTGTCCCTGACCAACCCCGGCGGCATCGGCACCGTCCACTCGGTGCCCCGCCTGTCCAAGGGCCAGGCCGCCATCATCGGCGTCGGCGCACTGGACTACCCGGCCGAGTTCCAGGGTGCCAGCGAGAAGATCATCGCGCAGAACGCGATCAGCAAGGTCCTCACGCTGACCTCCACCTATGACCACCGCGTCATCCAGGGTGCCGGCAGCGGCGAGTTCCTCAAGCTCGTGCACCAGCTCCTGCTCGGTGCGCAGAACTTCTACGACGAGATCTTCGAGTCCCTGCGCATCCCCTACGAGCCCGTGCGCTGGAGCCCTGACCTGCAGGTGGACCCGGCCGACGAGATCAACAAGGTCGCCCGGATCCAGCAGCTGATCCATGCCTACCGCGTGCGCGGCCACCTCATGGCGGACACCGATCCGCTCGAGTACGTCCAGCGCAAGCACCCGGACCTCGACGTCCTGACCTACGGCCTGACCCTGTGGGACCTGGACCGCGAGTGGCCCACGGGCGGCTTCGGTGGCAAGCCACAGCTCAAGTTCCGCGACATCCTCGGCGTTCTCCGCGACGCCTACTGCCGCACCGCCGGCATCGAATACATGCACATCCAGGACCCCGCCGAGCGCAAGTGGTTCCAGGACCAGCTGGAGCACGCGTACTCGAAGCCGAGCCGCGACGAGCAGCTGCGCATCGTCTCCAAGCTCAACGCCGCCGAGGCCTTTGAGACGTTCCTGCAGACGAAGTTCGTCGGCCAGAAGCGCTTCTCGCTCGAAGGCGGCGAGTCCCTGATTCCGCTGCTGGACGCGATCATCTCCGACGCCGCCGACGACGAACTCGACGAAGTGGCGATCGGCATGGCCCACCGCGGCCGGCTCAACGTGCTGACCAACATCGCGGGCAAGACCTATGCCCAGGTCTTCCGCGAATTCGAAGGCACCCAGGACCCGCGCTCCGTGCAGGGCTCCGGCGACGTCAAGTACCACCTCGGCACCGAGGGCATGTTCACCTCGGACAACGGCAAGGAGACCAAGGTCTACCTCGCCGCGAACCCGTCCCACCTCGAGGCCGTGGACTCCGTCCTCGAAGGCATCGTCCGCGCCAAGCAGGACCGCCTCGACCAGGGCGAGGCGTTCCCCGTGCTGCCGATCATGGTGCACGGTGACGCCGCCTTCGCAGGCCAGGGTGTTGTCGCGGAAACGCTCAACCTCTCCCAGCTCCGCGGCTACCGCACCGGCGGCACCATCCACATCGTGGTCAACAACCAGGTCGGCTTCACCACCGCCCCGTCGTCCTCGCGTTCCTCCACCTACTCCACGGACGTCGCCAAGATGATCCAGGCACCGGTGTTCCACGTGAACGGCGACGACCCGGAGGCCGTGGTCCGCATCGGTCAGCTTGCCTACGAGTTCCGTCAGCGTTTCCACAAGGACGTTGTCATCGACATGGTGTGCTACCGCCGCCGCGGCCACAACGAGGGCGACGACCCCTCGATGACCCAGCCGCTGATGTACAACCTGATCGAAGCCAAGCGCTCGGTCCGCAAGCTGTACACCGAGTCGCTGATCGGCCGCGGTGACATCACCGAGGAAGAAGCCGAGCAGCTGTTGCGCGACTACCAGGAACGCCTGGAGCGCGTCTTCGCCGAAACCCACGCGGCCCAGACGTCCCCGATCCCGATCATCACGGCCGATTCCGCCGCGGTGTCCGATCTCGAACGTCCCATGGCCCAGCAGTCCGATTCCGGTGTCAGCGCCCCGAAGTCCACCGCGATCTCCGCGGAGACCCTGGCCCGCATCGGCAAGGCCCACACCGACATCCCCGAGGGCTTCACCGTCCACGCCAAGCTCAAGCAGCTGCTGGAGAAGCGTGAGGCGATGTCCCGTGAAGGCGGCATCGACTGGGGCTTCGGTGAACTTGCCGCTTTCGGCTCGCTCATCATGGAAGGCGTCCCCGTCCGGCTCGCCGGCCAGGACTCACGCCGCGGCACCTTCGTGCAGCGGCACGCCGTCTTCCACGACCGCGCCAACGGCGACGAATGGCTGCCCCTGGCCCACCTGTCGGATAACCAGGCGAAGCTGTGGATCTACGACTCCCTGCTCTCCGAATACGCCGCCATGGGCTTCGAATACGGGTACTCCGTGGAACGCCCGGATGCCCTGGTGCTCTGGGAGGCGCAGTTCGGTGACTTCGTCAACGGCGCCCAGACCATCATCGATGAGTTCATCTCCTCCGCCGAGCAGAAATGGGGCCAGCGGTCCTCGCTCGTTCTCATGCTGCCGCACGGCTACGAGGGCCAGGGACCGGACCACTCCTCCGCCCGCATCGAGCGGTTCCTGCTGATGTGCGCTGAAGAGAACATGATCGTGGCCAACCCCACGACGTCGGCTTCGCACTTCCACCTGCTGCGCCGCCAGGCTTACAGCAGGCCCCGCAAGCCGCTCATCATCTTCACGCCGAAGCAGCTGCTCCGCCTGAAGGCCGCAGCGTCCTCCGTGGAGGACTTCACCACCGGCTCGTTCCGCCCGGTCATTCCGGAACACGCTCAGCTGCAGGCCGACGCCGTCGAACGCGTGCTGCTGGTCTCCGGACGCCTGTATTACGATCTTCTGTCCACCCGGCAGAAGACCGAGAACAAGACCACGGCGATCGTGCGTGTCGAGCAGCTCTACCCGCTGCCGGCCGCCGAAATCGCCGCGGAGCTGGCCAAGTACCCGAACGCCGAAGTCGTCTGGGCGCAGGACGAACCGGCCAACCAGGGTCCGTGGCCGTTCATCGGCCTGAACCTGCCCGATGCCCTGGACCGCCGGGTCCGCCTCATCTCCCGCCCCGCCTCGGCTTCCACCGCGGCAGGGTCGATGAAGCGCCACTCGGCAGAACAGGACAGCTTGCTCAAGCAGGCATTTGCACGTAAATAGCGTCATTGCTGCCCGGCCGGAGACTGAAACACAACACTCCGGCCGGGCAGTTCTGTTTAATGGACTGTTAGTGGTCAGCTTGATGGACAGCATTGAAGTGAAGAGGTAGTCGTGGAAGATCGGAAGCTGCGGATCGCAGCCGTTGGGGACGAGCTGTTGGCCGGGCTCGGTGATCCGCGTGCCTTGGGCTGGTTGGGGCGGGTCCTGGCCCGCACGCCGCAGGACAGCGTCGCACTGGAGTGCTACTCCCTGCCCTGCCCGGAAGAGGGCACGGAGGGAATTGCCGCGCGCTGGCTCGAGGAGGCCGGCCGCCGCTTCGGCAACCACCACGACAACCGCCTGGTGATCGGCCTGTCCGGACGTGACATTGAGTTCGGCCTGTCCACGGCCCGCAGCCGCCTGAACCTCGCCAACATCCTGGACTCCGCCTCGCAGAACAAGATCGAGGTCTTCGTCGTGGGCCCGCCGCCCACGCTTGACCCCGCCCAGAACCGCAGGCTCGGCGAACTCAACACCGCCTTCGCCGACGTAACGACGCGCCGGAAACACCTCTACGTCGACACTTTCTCGCCGCTGTTGAACCACGAGCAATGGCGCCAGGACCTCGCGGCCAACGGCGGCACGCCCGGCCAGGCCGGGTATGGCCTCATGGCGTGGCTCGTGCTGCACCGCGGCTGGTTCCAGTGGCTCGGCCTGGACGCGCCGGAATAGGCCGGCCACCCGGCAAACGGCCGTACCGGGCCACACCCTTCCCGGAGTTTCGCGATATATCTTGACCTGGAAGATAGCGCGATATATCGTGACTTCATAGTTGCGATATATCGTTAGTTGTCCGCCCCCTTTCGCTTTTCCGGAGGAACCATGTCAGAGAACACGTGGACCGTGACCGGCCCGCAGACCATCGACGTCGACGGCGTCCGCTCCCTCAAGCTCGGCATCGTCCGCGGCCGCTTCGATATCGTCACCCATGACGAGGACGTGGCCAGGGTCGAAGTCTCCGAAATCGTCGGCGATCCGCTGTCGGTGTCCGTCGTCAACGGCCGCCTGGAAGTCCGCCACCAGTTGCACGGGCCGCAGGGCTGGTTCAAGAACCTGATGAGCACCGTCAACAACGGCAGCAGCAACTCCGTGGTCATCAGCATCGCCCTGCCCGCCGGCGTCGAGGTCGAAGCCGGGACGGTGAGCGGCGACGGCATGGTCTCCGGGATCAGCGGCCACGCCCGGCTCAACACCGTCTCTGGCTCCGTGCTGGCCGACGGCACCTCCGGGGACCTGTCCGTCAATACGGTGAGCGGCGAGGTGATTGCCCGCAACCACCGCGGCGTCTTGACCGCCAAGAGCGTCTCCGGCGAAGTGACGGCCTCGGGGGAATTCAGCCACATCCGCGCGAACACTGTCAGCGGCGACCTGAACTTCGACCTGCACGGCTTTACTCAAGATTTCGGCGCCAACTCGGTCTCCGGCGACGTCACCATCCGGCTTCCGCACGACGTCGGCGTGGACATCGTCGCCAAATCCGCCAGCGGGGCGGTGGTCATCGATGAACTGAGGTACGCCCAGTCCAGCGGCACGGTGCAGACCATCGCGGGACCGGACGCCAAGCTGATGCTGGTCCGGACCAACTCGGTCTCGGGAAAAACGTCCATCTTCCACGGCCAGCCCACCGCGGACACCGAAACGGCCCTCTGATGCCTCCCGTTTTCGCCCACGGCGCGCTGCGGCTGTACCTGCTCGCCCTGCTCGAATCAGGCCCCAAGCACGGCTATGAACTCATCAAGGCGCTCAGCGAGCGTTTCGGCGGCACCTACTCCCCCAGTGCCGGAACCATCTACCCGCGCCTAGGCAAGCTCGAAGAAGAAGGGCTCGTGGCCACCCACACGGAGGGCCGCCGCACCAACTACAGCATCACCGAGGCAGGACTCACGGAGCTGAACGGCCGGCGGGACGAACTCGCCGGCGTCGAAAACGACATCTCTGCCTCGGTACGCCGGCTGGCGGACAACCTGCGCCAGGACATCCGCGTCAACATGCGCGGCCTCCGGGCCGATCTCGCGGCAACGGCGGAGGCTGCACGGAGCTCGGCCCGCGCCGCGGGCTCTGCCGGCGGCGCGGGCAGCCCGGGGTACTCCCCGGAGGGCGAACGGCGGCTGAAGGAGGCGGAAATGCTGGTGCAGGCCTTCCGCGACGACATGCGGGTGGAACTGCGGCGCCATGCCGGGAGCCATCCCGTCACCGCCATCACACTCGAAACAGTCAAGACCGTGCTGGACCAGGCCCGGATCTCGATCCGCAATTCGCTGGACGGCTGAGCCCCACGCGCGACTAGCCGCGCCCCGTAGCGGCGGGCCCCCGGTTCGCGGCGGGTGCCGCGATGTGGGAGACTTGAGGGCAGCTCTTTTGAGTACCAAGATTAAGGAGGCCAGCTATGAGCAAACGTGCACGTAAACGTCGTGACCGTAAGCGTGGCGGCGCGAACCACGGTAAGCGCCCCAACGCCTAAGCAAAGCTTGGAATGACAGCTTTAGACGAATGACCCCGGAGTCCTTACGGCTTCCGGGGTCATTCGTTTATTTAGGTATGGGGCCGGGCTTAAGCCTCCACAGTCCGGATCGAGTGGATCCGGTCCAGGATGGAATTCTTGAGATTTTCCGGAGCTGCTTCGGTGCACGAACGCTTAACCATCACGCGGATGACACATTCGAGGTCGTACTGCTCCAGGCACTCCGGGCAGCTGTCCAGGTGGTCCTTGATCTCTGCGATGTCCTCACGCGTGAGCGCACCATCCAGATATTCATAGATACGTTGCATCCGGGCGTCGTCGCAATCGCCCAGTCCCTGGCAGTCGCTCATTTCCTGTTCTCCTGTTTGTTGCTGTCGGCCGCGGCGCCTGACTCGGTTGCGGCCCTGAATCCTCGTTCGGCGGCATAGTCCGCAAGCATGTCCCGCAGCATCTTCCGGCCGCGGTGCAACCGGGACATGACGGTCCCGATGGGGGTGTTCATGATGTCTGAAATTTCCTTGTACGCGAAGCCCTCGACGTCGGCGAAGTACACGGCGAGCCTGAACTCCTCCGGAATCGATTGGAGTGCGCGCTTCACATCGGAATCGGGCAGGTGGTCGAGGGCCTCGGCCTCCGCCGAACGCAGTCCCGACGACGTATGCGACTCGGCGCGGGCGAGCTGCCAGTCCTCGATGGTGTCCGAATTCGACTGCAGCGGCTCGCGCTGGCGCTTCCGGTACAGGTTGATGTACGTGTTGGTGAGGATGCGGTACAGCCAGGCCTTCAGATTGGTTCCGGGCTTGTACTGGTGGAACGCGGAAAACGCCTTTGTGTACGCCTCCTGGACCAAGTCCTCGGCGTCGGAGGGGTTCCGGGCCATCCTCATGGCCGCCGAATACAACTGGTCAACGTACTGCATGGCGTCGCGTTCAAAGCGCACCCGGCGCTCTTCCGCTGACTCGGTGGAGACGTCCAGGGGCTTTCCGTCCACCTCGGTTTCCAAGGCGGCGGGACCATCAGCGGGCACCTGCATAGGCGAAATCTGCACAGCGGGCCGTTCTGGTGAGCCGGACGTGCCGGCATCAGGTGTCTTGGTGGGCGTGGCGTCGTTTCCGGCAACCTCGTGCATGGCCGCAACGGCCGGGTCCATGGTGCTCATTGCGTTCAAGTCTACTGTCACCTTCCGCCGGGCACCCGGAACTGCCGGAAGCGCGAGGGTCCACGTATGCCCGGAACTGGCTTCCGGTTCCGCCCTGTCTTTGACGAGAGTCAAATCTCTGCCTTTGTTAGCCTGCTGGGATCTGCTTTTCACAACCACGGCCTGCGGGCAAATATTCCGCAAAAGTGCAAGACTAGAACCGGTTCTCCCGCAGTGAAGCCGCGGTTCGTCCATCCAGGAGGAAATTCATGTCGTTTGTTCGCTTTCTCGCCCGGCCCATGCTCGCCTCCAGTTTCGTCCTCGCCGGCATGGACAAGCTCAAGAACGCGGATGACACCGCCGCACAGCTGTCCCCCCTGTTGCGCCGTACGGCCGACGCACTGCCATTCCAGCCCGACGAAAAAGTCCTGGCACGCGTGATCGGCGGCACCCAGATCGGTGCAGGTCTCTGCTTCGCCCTCGGCAAGTCCGCCCGGCTGGCAGCCTCCCTGCTCGCCGTCATTTCGGTCCTGAACAGCTACGTTGAATGGCGCAGCGCGGACATCTCCTCAAAGGAAGCCCGCGACGCCCGCCGCAAACAGCTCCTGAAAAACGTCACCCTTACCGGCGGCGTGCTCCTCGCCGCGGTCGATACCGCCGGCAAGCCCAGCCTGGCCTGGCGGGCCGGGCACCTGGCAGCGGATGCCCGGAAAACCACCAACAAGCAGCTGAAGAAGGCCGACAAAGTCGTCCGCAAGGCCGTAGAGCACTCGTCCGGAGCCTAAGACCTTAATGACTGGCACCACCCCCTCAGCAACTGCCCTTTCACACTCTGCCGGCTCCCATGCTGCCGACGTAGGTCCGCACTGGCCCGCGCCCTTCGCCGCGCGGCCGGTCGATGCCACCGTGACCGTTCCAGGGTCCAAGTCCCTGACCAACCGGTACCTCGTGCTCGCCGCCCTCGCGGACGGACCGTCCCGGCTGCGGGCCCCCCTGCACTCCCGGGATTCCGCACTGATGATTGAGGCCCTGCGGCAGTTGGGGGCCAACGTCACGGAGGTTCCCGGCGACGGCGCCTTCGGCCCGGACCTGGAAATCATCCCGATCAGCATGGACGCCGACGCGGCGGACACCGCGATCGACTGCGGCCTGGCCGGCACGGTCATGCGCTTTGTGCCTCCGGTGGCAGCACTGCGCCGCGGTGAGTCCCGCTTCGACGGCGACCCGCACGCCCGCAAACGCCCGATGGGCACCATCATCGAGGCCCTGGCCGGTTTGGGTGTGGCAGTGAACGCACCCGACGGCGGTCCGGCGTCGTCGCTGCCCTTCACCGTCCACGGCACGGGCGAAGTACCCGGCGGCCACCTCATCATCGACGCCAGCGCATCGTCCCAGTTCGTCTCCGCCCTGCTGCTGGCCGGGGCCCGCTTCACCGAGGGACTCCATCTCGAGCACGTCGGACAGCCCGTACCGAGCCTGGACCACATCAACATGACCGTGGCCGTGCTGCGCGGGGTGGGCGTGGTGGTCGATGACTCGGTGCCGAACCACTGGGTCGTCTCCCCCGGGCCCATCCGCGCCTTCGACCAGCGGATCGAGCAGGACCTCTCGAACGCCGGACCGTTCCTCGCGGCGGCCCTGGCCACCCGCGGCACCGTACGGATCCCGAACTGGCCCGCGGAGACCACCCAGGTCGGTGATCTCTGGCGTGGCATCCTGACCGCCATGGGCGCGACGGTGACAGTGGACGGCGGCACCTTGTCCGTCAGCGGCGGGACGGAGATCAAGGGTGGCGACTTCAACGAGACCAGCGAGCTCGCCCCCACCGTGGCAGCGCTTTGCGCCCTCGCCGCCGGGCCCTCACGGCTAAGCGGCATCGCCCACCTCCGGGGCCACGAAACGGACCGGCTCGCGGCCCTCGTCACCGAAATCAACCGCCTCGGCGGCGACGCCGAAGAGACCGCCGACGGTCTCATCATCCGCCCGGCCACGCTGCACGGCGGTGTGGTGCACAGCTACGCGGACCACCGCATGGCCACGGCAGGCGCCATCCTCGGCCTTGCCGTGCACGGCGTGGAGGTCGAGGACATCGCGACCACGGCCAAGACCATGCCCGATTTCCCGCAACTCTGGGAAGCCATGCTGGCACAGGGACCCGCCGCAGATGAGGACACCGCCAGTGGCACGCAGCACTGATTCCTGGGACGAATCCGACGTCCGGATCCGACCGAACAAGAAGGGCACCCGCCCCCGCACCAAGGACCGGCCCAGTTACGACGACGCCGTCACCGGACGCATCATCACCGTTGACCGCGGCCGCTACACCGCCGTCGTCGGCGAAGGGACCCCCGACGAACGCAAGATCATTGCGGCGCGGGCCCGGGAGCTGCGCCGCAATCCCGTAGTTGCCGGCGACTTCGTTTCCCTGGTCGGGGACGTCACCGGCGAGCCCGACACCCTCGCGCGGCTGGTCAAGATCCAGGACCGCAAGACGCTCCTGCGCCGCAGCGCCGATGACACGGACCCGATCGAACGCGCCGTCGTGGCCAACGCCGACCAGCTGGTTGTGGTGGTCGCCGCCGCCAATCCCGAGCCGCGGACCGGATTCATCGACCGTGCGCTGGTGGCCGCATACGACGCCGGCATTGAGCCGCTGCTGCTCGTCACCAAGGCTGACGTCAAGGATCCCGCCGAGCTGCTGTCCAATTACCAGCACCTCGACTTCCCCGTCATCATCTCCAAGACCGCGGACTCCGCCGCTTCCGGCATAGACGCCCGCTCCGACGACGGGCTCTCCGCCCGGCTCGACAAGGATGCGGTGTCCCAGCTGCGCGACTACCTCGACGGCAAGGTCACCGTGATGCTGGGCCATTCCGGCGTCGGCAAGTCCACCATGGTCAACGCCCTGACCGGGGCCGAACGGGCCACGGGAGGCGTCAACGCGGTAACCGGCCGCGGCCGCCACACGTCCTCCTCCGCGCTGGCGCTCAAAGTCAACGACGCCCCGGCAGGCAGCTGGATCATCGATACCCCCGGCATCCGGTCCTTCGGGCTGGCCCATGTGGACCCGGACCGGATCCTCCGTTCCTTCCCAGACCTGGAACCGGGCACCGACGACTGCGAACGCGGCTGCAAGCACGACGCCACCGCCGTCAACTGCGGCGTCGACAAGTGGGTTGCGGCCGGGCACGCGGGGCCCTCGGGACCCGCCAGGCTCGCGTCCCTGCGCCGGCTGCTGGGCACGGACCCGCGGCTGGAGGCGCAGGAAACCAAGGAACTGGGCACCGTCTCCTAAGCCGCCCGGCTGCTGGCCTGCGGCGCCGTGCCGCGGCCTCCCGCCCGGCAGCCCGGTTTGACGGTAGTTTGGAACCATGAGCCAACCCGCTTCAAGCTACAACGATGACCTGCGCCTTGCCCATGTACTGGCAGATTCGGTCGATTCCCAGACGATGAGCCGCTTCAAGGCGCTCGACCTTCGGATCGAGACGAAGCCGGACCTCACGCCCGTCACCGATGCCGACAAGTCCGCCGAAGAAGCCATCCGCGGCCAGCTCTCCCGGTCCCGTCCCCGCGACGCGGTCCTGGGCGAAGAATTCGGCAGCTCAGGTCACGGTTCCCGCCGCTGGATCATTGACCCGATCGACGGCACCAAGAACTTTGTCCGCGGCGTCCCCGTCTGGGCCACCCTGATCGCCCTCGTCGACGAGGGCGAGCCGGTGGTCGGCGTCGTCAGCGCACCGGCACTGGGCAAGCGCTGGTGGGCGGCCAAGGGGGCGGGCGCCTATATGGGCCGCTCGCTGGCCGCCGCCACACGTCTGAAGGTATCCAACGTCTCCAAGCTTGAGGACGCCTCGCTGTCCTACTCCAGCCTTGGCGGCTGGAAGCAACGCGGGAACCTGGACGAGTTCCTGGGCCTCACCGAGGAAGTGTGGCGTACCCGCGCCTACGGTGACTTCTGGTCCTACTGCCTCGTGGCCGAGGGAGCAGTGGACATCGCCTGCGAACCCGAGCTGAACCTCTACGACATGGCCGCCCTGGTGCCGATCGTGACCGAGGCTGGCGGCCGCTTCACCTCGCTCGAGGGCGAGGACGGCCCGTTCGGTGGCAACGCCCTCGCCACAAATTCGATCCTCCACTCGGAAGTCCTCAAGCGGCTCAACCCCGGTCTCGACGACCTTCTCTAGGCTCAATCCCGACAAACGCTGAATCAAACAAACTGCGGCGGCGGCCCCAACCCGGGGGTCGCCGCCGCTTTTTATTCGACGAACGCGCGTTCTGCGCACGTAACAATCCGCTTCACAATCCGTGGCCGCCTTTCCGCGGCCGCGGGGATGTCCTACGCTCGATGCAGGTCACGAGTGCCAGCGCTAAACCCCGGTTTGCTGGCCGGCAACCCTCCATTCGCGGTGGGGTGCCCCGGGTGACGACCTGGCCGGTCCGGAATGGACCCGGCAAGCGCGGATTCCCACGAAGTGGGGTCCTATTCGAGTGAGGTCCCATGACAACTGCCATTTTTCCCGCTGCCCCCGAATTCCACGCCCTCGCGGGCCGCCCGCTGGCCGCCGTCACCGGGGCCGAAATCCTGGCCCCGCTGATCACCGGCGGCCACGCCCGCTACGCCAACCTCGATTACGGTGCCTCCGCCCCGGCCCTGTCCGTGGTCTCGGCCTACTTGAACGAAATCCTGCCGTACTACGCGAGCGTGCACCGCGGCGCCGGCTACGCATCGCAGATCAGCACGTCCGTCTACGAGAACGCCAGGGATATCGTGCGGGACTTCGTGGGCGGCCGGCCGGACGATTCCGTGATCTTCACCCGCAACACCACAGATTCCCTGAACCTGCTGGCCGGCTGCCTGCCACTCCGTGACGGCCGGCCCGCGGGCGAGGTCCTCTACCTCGACATCGAGCACCACGCCAACCTCCTGCCCTGGCAGAATGTCCCGCACCGCAGCGTCGTGGCCGCCCCCACCCTCGCGGCCACCGTGGACCGGCTGCGGGACGAGCTCGCGCGCGGCGGCGTGAGCCTGCTGGCCGTCACCGGCGCTTCCAACGTCACCGGAGAGATCCTGCCGATCCGGACCCTGGCCGCACTGGCGCACGAGTATGGCGCCAGGATTGTTGTCGACGCCGCGCAGCTGGCCCCGCACCGGCGGATCGACATCGCCGCGGACGACGTCGACTACCTCGCCTTCTCGGGGCACAAGCTTTACGCCCCGTTCGGCGCCGGTGTGCTGGTGGGCCGGACCGACTGGCTCGACGCCGGCACGCCGCACCTGGCCGGCGGCGGCGCCGTCCGGGACGCCCGGCTCGACTCCGTCAGCTGGACCACCGGCCCCGCGCGGCACGAGGGCGGCTCCCCGAACGTCCTCGGTGCGGCCGCCCTGGCCCGCGCCACGCAGGTCATCGCAGCCCTGGACCCGGAACAGTGGCAGGGCCACGAGGACGCCATCCGGTCCTTCCTCGTCGAAGGTCTCCAGGACATCGACGGCGTGAGCGTGCACCGGATCTTCGCCGATTCGCCTCCCGCTTCTTCCTCCGGTGGCGATCTGCCGGGCACCGGCACCATCGGCGTCGTGAACTTTTCCGTGGAAGGCTACGACGCCGGGCTGGTGGCCGCCTACCTGTCGGCCGAACACGGCATTGGCCTGCGCGACGGCCGCTTCTGCGCCCACCCGCTGCTCAAGCGGCTCGGCCTGCCCGCCGGCTCCCTGCGCGCCAGCTTCGGTCTCGGCTCACGGCTGGAGGATGCCGAGCGCCTACTGGCTGGCCTGCACCAGCTTCGGCAAACGGGACTCGGCTGGGACTACGTGGTAGACGCCGGCCGCTGGGTGCCGGCCAACGACACCCGCAGCTACCCCCACTGGGCGCCGAACACCCCGGGCACCGCTGGTGCCGCGCCCTGCACAGTGGACTAAGTCGGCGGACTAGCACAGTGGACTAACATGCGGCGGGAGCCGGACCCAGCGCGGGTGCGGTAAATTCGAAAGGTATCTGAAACCGGCAGAACCTTCCTGAAGGAGATCGCACGTGGCAAGCGGCGGACCCCAACTGCACAGTGAGCCTAGACTGCACAGTGGTCCTAAGCTGCACAGTGAGCGGCGCCGGGAACTCGGGCAAAGCTTCCAGGACGGCGGAGAGCACTACGAGCGCGTCCGCCCTGGCTATCCACAGGAGTCGGCCGGCTGGCTGATTCCGGCTGGGGCCGAGGACGCCGCGGACATCGGCGCCGGCACCGGAAAGTTCACTGCGCTTCTGGCAGCACGTGGACTGCATACGGTGGCTGTTGACCCCTCTGCCGACATGCTCGAGCAGTTGCGCCGGACCCTGCCGGAGGTCACCGCCGTCGAGGGCAGTGCCGAGGACACGGGCCTCGAGCCGGAGTCCTTCGATCTCGTCACGGTCGCCCAGGCCTGGCACTGGTGCGACCCCCGCCTGGCCAGCACCGAGATTGCCCGGATCCTGCGGCCGCACGGCGTGCTGGGCCTGATTTGGAACCAGCTGGACACCGCCGTGCCCTGGGTGCACCGACTCTCCCGCATCATGCACGCCGGGGACGTCCACAAGCCACACTTCCGCCCGCCCCTGGGCACCGAGTTCACCGGGTTGGAGAGCCACCTGACCCGGTGGGAGGATTCCGTCACCACGGAGGACATCCAGGAGCTGACCAAGTCCCGCAGCTACTACCTCGCGGCATCCGACTCCACCCGGACCAAAGTCTCGGCGAACCTCGACTGGTACCTGCACGAGCACCTGGGCCACGCCCCGGGCGACGTGCTCCGGTTGCCCTACCTGACCCAGACGTGGCGGGCCTTCCGGACCTGACGCCGGGACGGAGCAGGGCCCCGGCCGGGCCCGGTCTTGTTACAGCGAGACTCCTCCCGGATTGCACGCAGGGCCCGTCCGGCTTATTGTTTCGGTATGCCTAATAATTACTTGTAGGCATACGAAACTTTGACACCGGCAGCTTTCCGGCCGGTGCCGATCATCGCGTCAACGCGGACGCGCCAATCACAGGAGCTGGCAGTGCTGGATGTAACGGGACACGGGCAACCGCCGCAGGACACACGGACCTACAAACATCCGGGCGCCCGCAGCGCGCTGATCGGCCTGTTGGGGCCGGCGTTCGTGGCGTCGATCGCCTACGTGGACCCCGGAAACGTGGCCGCCAACCTGACCGCCGGCGCGCAGTACGGCTACCTGCTGGTGTGGGTCCTCGTGGCCGCCAACATCATGGCAGTCCTCGTCCAGTACCAGTCTGCCAAGCTCGGGATCGTCACGGGCAAGAGCCTGCCGGAGATCCTCGGCGAGCGGCTCAAGCCACTCTGGCGCCGCGCCTTCTGGCTGCAGGCCGAAGTCGTGGCCGCCGCCACCGACCTCGCTGAGGTGGTGGGCGGGGCAATCGCCCTGTACTTGCTGTTCGGACTTCCCCTCCCCCTTGGGGCCGTGATTGTCGGCGCGGTGTCGATGCTCCTGCTCGCGGTGCAGGCCCGGCAGAAACAGCGGCCGTTCGAATTCATCATCATGTTCCTGCTCGGCATCATAAGCATCGGATTCCTGGCCGGGCTGTTCATCAGCCCGCCAGATACGGGGGCCGCCCTGGCCGGGCTCGTGCCCGGCTTCCAGGGCCCGGACACGGTGCTGCTGGCCGCCAGCATGCTCGGCGCCACCGTCATGCCACACGCCATCTACGTCCACTCGGCCCTGTCCCGGGACCGGCACCGGCCAGACGAACACCTGCACGTTCCGCCGTCGGCCATCGCGCGCCTGGTCCGGGCCACCCGGTTCGACGTCGTGGCCGCGCTGGCCATCGCCGGACTGGTCAACATCGGCATGCTGCTCCTTGCCGCCTCCACACTCGGCGGCGAAGCGGGAACGAACACGATCGAGGGCGCGCACGCCGCCATCACCGCCAACCTCGGACCCATCGTCGGCGTGATCTTCGCGGTCGGGCTGCTCGCGTCCGGCCTGGCATCGACCTCGGTGGGCTGCTACGCAGGCGGAACCATCATGCAGGGTCTGCTCAAGATCAGGATTCCTGTCATGGCCCGCCGCGTGGTGACCCTGATTCCGGCCGTTGTGCTGCTGGCGGTGGGTTTCGACCCCACCTGGGCACTCGTCTTGAGCCAAGTGGTCCTCAGCTTCGGAATTCCCTTTGTCCTCGTCCCGCTGGTGGTGCTGACGAGCAACAAGGCCCTGATGGGCCGGTTTGCCGACGGCATGGCCCTGCGAATCGCAGCCATCATCAGCGTGGTGCTCGTCGTGGCACTTAACCTGGTCCTGCTGTGGCTCACTTTCTCCGGGAGCAGCTGACGGTAGGCTTAGCTCTGTGAAGACCAGTACGCCCTCCTCCTCGATCGAGGACTACGTCAAGGTCATCTATTCCTTCACCGAGTGGCAGCGGAAGCCCATCACCTCCACGCAGCTGGCGCAGCGCCTCGGCGTCGCCAACTCCTCGGTTTCGGAAATGGTCCGCAAGCTCAAGGACCAAGGCCTCGTAGACCACAAACCGTATAGCGCCGTCACGCTCACCAGCGACGGCGTCCGGCTCGCCCTGTCCATGGTCCGGCGGCACCGGCTGATCGAGACTTTCCTCGTCCGCGAGCTCGGGTACCGGTGGGACGAGGTCCACGACGAAGCCGAACTCCTTGAACACGCCGTCTCCGACACTTTCATTGAACGGATGGCGGCCAAGCTGGGAAACCCTTCACGGGACCCTCACGGCGATCCCATCCCGGCCGCGGACGGCTCGGTGCTGGTGCCCGCCGCCCACCGCCTGAGCGAACTCGACGACGGACATACCGGCCGAATCACGCGGATCAGCGACGAGAACCCGGAGCTGCTGCGCTACCTCGCCGCCGAGGACATCGACCTCGACGCCGAAGTGGAGGTGGTGGGTCGGCGGCCGTTCGGCGGCCCGATCGTGGTGCGGATTGGGTCCGCCGCGGCACCGCGGGAATTCGATTTTGCCGAGGAAGTCGCCTCAGCTCTCTGGGTCCACAGCGATGCCGCGCACGCGGGCTGCAGCGTTTCGGAGACCTGAGTGAAGAGTGCGCTGGACGAGCGCCGGGCCGCGCCTCGCCCCGGCGTGCCGGGCTGGAAGGCCTGGTCCGCCGTCGCCGTCGGCGGGCTGATCGGAACTGAGCTGCGGTTCGGAGCCGGCCTGATTTTTCCCGAAAGCGCCGGTGCGGTGCCGTGGACCACCTTGGCGATCAACGTGGCCGGGAGTTTCGTCCTGGCCACCCTGACCACCATCTGGATCGCGCGGCCACAGACGGCCTTCTGGCTGCGGGCAGGTATCGGCCCTGGCCTCCTGGGGTCCTTCACCACCTTTTCGGCGCTCGTGATTGCCATTGACCAGCAGATCCGCGGCGGCTTCCACGCCACGTGGCTGGCCTACCTCGGACTCTCGCTCGTCCTGGGCCTCGGGGCCGCCGCCGCCGGCTGGAAAGCCGGCAAGGCGATTGCCGACCTCGGCCGAGGTGCCCAATGATGACCGCGCTCGTGGTCGGAGTATGCGGGGTGGCGGGAGCACTGCTGCGATTCGCCGTCGACTCCTGGTTTGCGCACCACCAAGGTTCCCGTCCGCATTGGCCGTGGGCGACGTTTGCGGTCAACGTCGCCGGATCGTTCATCATCGGTTTGTCTGTGGGCCTAACCGGCCACCTGGAGTTGGGAGCCGACTGGCACGCCGCCATCGCCACCGGGCTGGCCGGCGGCCTGACAACCTTCAGCTCTTGGACCACAGCAACGGTCCGTCTGGTCAGCGAAACGCGTTACCGGGCGGCTGCGCTCAACATAGGCTCGAATCTCCTCGCGGGTCTCGCTGCCGCGGCCCTCGGACTCTTCCTCGCCGGCTGAAACTCCCCCAGCCTGCCGCCGGCTCACCACCGGGCCAGGACTGGGCCCGGCGGTGGTGTGTCGAGCCTAACACCGGGCGGCTTCGGTGGCTGCGGGCCGCCCTCATTCCCGTATCGTTGAAGGATGGTTACCCGACGTGAAGCAGCCCAGACCCTCGACATTCCACTGGAAATGGCGCACCGTCACGGCATCCCCTCACGGCTGTCCGAGGCCGAGCTCGGCGAGCTGCTGGACAACCCCCCGGCGTGGCTGGTCCAGTCCAGGGCAAATCGGACAGGCAAGCGGCCCGTCTGGGTCCAACTCACCTGCGCCGTCTGTGGATTTTCCGAAGCTGCACGGCCCAAGAAATGGTGGCCGGACTTCACCTATGTCTGCTGCGCCCACCACGAGGCCCGCGACATCCCCGTCCTCGGCCCCGGGCTCGTACGCAGTGTGTATGACGGCGTCGGCAGCCGCTTCGCAGGGATCGTGGACGCCGCGGTTCCCGAGGCGTAGCTTAAAAGACGGGGCTACTCCGGGCCCCTGCCGTGAGGGAGAGCACCATGCCTGACAAGACGCCGCACCAGAGCGTGTCGAAGAAGTCGGTTAAAACGATCAAGGAAAAACGGGCCGAGAAAAAGGCGAAGCACGTCGTTGATGCCCACACCGATCCAGTGGCACACATCAAGAAGCGCTGAACACTCAAGTTGAACACTCAAAGGGCCGGAAGCCGTTGCTTCCGGCCCTTTGACGTTTCACGTCTTGGGCTCACCCGTAACGGATGATGCGGCGGGACTCCCGTTGGCGCTTTAGTGGTCTTGGGATCCCGGCCCGGTCGGCATCATTCGACTCGGGTGGTGACGCGCCGGGAGAGGACGTCCAGACTAAGACCAGTGCGCCAGACAGCGCTCTCGAAACAGACCGGAGGAATACCAGTGACAATCACACCGGAGACCGAGGCCCACGGGCCGGTCGACTTCGTACTCCTCGAGTTCCCCGTGGAGGGACTGACGGGACGGGCCAGTGAAGAACTCGTCAAACTCGTCGAGCAGGGCGTGATCCGCCTCTTCGATCTCCTCGTCGTCATGAAGAATGACGACGGCACGGTCGAGGTTCTCGAACTCACCGACCCAGGCGGTCCCGCCGCGGCATTCTCCTACTTCGACGGAGCGCAGACCGGGCTTTTGGGCGATGATGACATCGCCGAGGCATCGGCCGCGCTTCTCCCCGGGACAGTCGCCGCGCTGATTGTCTACGAGAACACCTGGGCTGCACCCTTCGTGGCGGCTGTCCGCGACAGCGGGGGCGAGCTCATCGCGAGCACGCGTATCCCTGCGCCCGACGTGATGGAAGCGCTCGAGGCTCTCGAGGCCGAGTCGCCGGCAACCGACGCATAAGACCTGACGCAGAAGAAGAAGAGTGAGAGGAGAAGGATTATGGGACTTCTTAGGGGTGTGGCGCGGACGGCGGTGGTTGCCGGGACGGCCAGTGCAGTCAGCGGCCGAGTCCAGCGACGGCAGGCGAACAAGTTTGCCGAAAAGGACGCCGCGACGGCGGCCAAGCAGCAGGACGCATACGATGCGCAGATGGCGCAGCAGCAACCGCCACCACCACCCCAGCAACCTGTCTACCAGCAGCCGCCGCCTCCCCCGGCCGCCGGCGGCATCTCAAACGAAGCCCTCGAACAGCTCAAGCAGCTCGGGGCGCTGAAGGATCAAGGGATTCTCACGGAACAAGAGTTTGGCGTCCAGAAGGCGAAGATCCTCGGCATGTAGCGCCGCCCAGCAGGAAGGGCAGGGAAGTGTCAGAAGACGCTTCCCTGCCCTTTGTCATGCGCGCCATCAGGTGGGGCGGCCGGCTGCCGGGGTTCCTCCGACAGTTCGCACCCGGTTAACGCTGCCCGTGAAAAAGTTCCCGGGACCTCACCATTGCTTCCTGGCATGCACGGACGAGGTGCTCGCGTTGGCCGGTGCTGCGGTAGAGATCGCGGGCCCATTCGAATTCCGCGGCTGCTTCGCGGTAGCGGGCCTCGTTGAAGAGTCGATGGCCGATTTGGCGGCGGACCAATGCCTCGCGGGCCCGCGTACCGGACAGACGTAAGGCTTCCTCATGCAGCCGGGCGGCTTGGTGCCAGTTGTATTCGCGCTGGTAGGCCTGGGCGAGCGCTAGGAGGGGCCGCAGTCGGTCCCGGGAGCAGGCGAGGAGCTCGAGTCCTTCTGTGATCGCTTCCCGAGTTCGGTCGAGCAAACACAGAATCCATACCCGCTCCAATTCGGGGCACTGCGTCAGGCGTGCCTCCATCGCCGGTGCGTCCAGTACGACATCCCGCAGCGTCGCAGGGTCCGTCCGCCAGGCGTCCACGAGACCGGGCATCACAGTGTCACCCCGTCCCTGGGGGATCGTGTCCCTGGCCGGGTCGAACGCCACCCGCTGTCGTCGTCGACGGAGGTGTCACCCGGAACTCCGGCCGGGAACGCCGGGAAGGAGCACGCCAAATCCTCGACGCGCAGTCTGAACCCAGCGGCGATAGCATGACCTTCGCCGTGCCCCAGATGGGAGACAAAGGAGGCGCCGGGAGGGGCGCCAATGCGGAGAGTCTCCCCACTACGTTTCTTGCCCAGTTTCACTGCCTTGATGGTTTCCAAGCGGGCGTCCAGATATGGCGGCGCCTCTAGGCAACCTCGCAAGACCAGCAGGCGCCGATCCGTCAGCACAACGATGCAGGTTTCTCTTTCCACCTGTCCCTGGCCGACGGCGAGCACGCGTTCGTCGGGCTGGAGACCGGCCGCCACGGCCCGGAAAGCCCGTATCCCATCGAAAACTACTCCCGCAGCGGCCGATGCCTCAACCATGCCGTGATAACGAATTTTCCCGGCAGGGAACGCCGCTTCGAGCTCCAGCAGGTGCTCATAGGAGCGGTTCGTGTCGGTGCCGCAGTCCCAGAGAATCTCAGTACCCCACTCCGAGGTTCCGACGATTCCCGTGAGCCAGGCTTCGGGCCTGCGCTTCCGCAGGGACCGGGGTATCTCTACAAGAAAACCGGATGCACTTGACCTCGATCTGAAACCGTTATCACGGGCAGCCGTATCCACCAGGGCAGCCGCCTCCGTTTCGTCGCCGAGAACTATCCAGCGCATCTTGGCGGGAACTACAAAAGTCATCGAATCCCGGTTCTTCCTCTCCGTCAGCAGTCAGCGGGGGCGTCGTGCCCACTGGTGCTGCCGACATCGTCCGCCGTCAGCCCAAACTCACTTTCTACACACGCCGACGACGCATCGAAAATTGCGGTAAAACTGCGGAACGGGGCGAACTCAACTGGTCGCCCTCGTCGTCAGCGCAATCCATCTGGGGCGATCGGCTCCCGGGATTCCTTCCATGGCAACAAATCGGGGCTTCATGGCAACAGCCAAAAAGAAAAGCCCTAGATCACTGGGATCTAGGGCCTATCTTGTGTGGAGATGGGGGGAATTGAACCCCCGTCCGATGTCGTGTTGTCAGGGCTTCTCCGGGCGCAGTTTGCGTTGGATTTTCTCGGCCCCAGCCATGCTACAAACAGCTGGCTGATCCGGGCCCAGTCATCTAAGAGTCCCGTTTACCCCGATGACGGAGGTAAACAGCAGTGGCTATCTAAATGACGCCAGGATCCGGGGCAATAGCAACCTCGGGCTGACGGACTGTCTTACTGCTTAGGCAGCGAGAGCGAAGTCAGTGCGTTTTGATTCGGCACTTATTGGTTTGCAGACAGCGTTTACGAGATAATTCTGCATCCTCGGCCCGCTTCACCTGTCGCGACTAACATCGTCGAAACCGATCATCCCCGTATTTTTTTATCAAACCCGGACCGGACACTTTCGCATCCTTCCCGGACTACCCACTATAACGCACGGCCTCCAGGAAACATTCCCGGGGCCCGCTGCGGCTAGCGGCGGTTGCGTTCGCGCATGACCCGCTGCGCCTCGCGCTTGTCCTGCTGCTCGCGCAGCGTCTGGCGCTTGTCGTATTCCTTCTTACCGCGGGCGACGCCGATTTCGACTTTCGCGCGTCCGTCCACGAAGTACAGCTGCAGTGGCACGATCGTGAACCCTGATTCACGGATCTTGTGCGAGATCTTCGTGAGCTCCTCGCGGTGCAACAGCAGCTTGCGGCGGCGGCGCGCGGCGTGGTTGGTCCAGCTCCCCTGGTGGTACTCGGGGATGTGGATGCCCTCCATCCACAGCTCGTCGTTGTAGAACGTGCAGAAGCCGTCCACCATCGAGGCATGGCCCTCGCGCAGGGACTTAACTTCCGTGCCCATCAGCGCGATGCCGGCCTCATAAGTGTCAAGGATGAGGTAGTCATGCCGGGCCTTGCGGTTGGTGGCCACTACCTTACGGCCACTTTCTTTGGGCACGGTAGGACTCCTAGGTTTTGTGGGTGGTTCACTCCGGCCAGGTGGTGCGGAGCCTTTCCAGTTTACGGTAGGGCAGCCGCCGCGGCGGCTGGCCTTTGCCGGGCCGGGCTACAGCAGGTTCATCGGGTCCACGGCCCGGCCGTTGAGCCAGGTCTCGAAGTGCGAGTGGCAGCCGGTGGAGTTGCCGGTGGTGCCCGAATAGGCGATCAGCTGCCCCTGGTTGACGTGCTGGCCGACCGAGACCGCCACGGAAGTGTTGTGGTAATAGATCGTGGTCAGCGAGTTGCCCTGAATGACGCCGTGGGAGATCTTCACGTTGTTGCCTCCCCCGTCGTTGGCCCAGCCGGCCGAGAAGACGGTACCGGCAGCCGCGGCGTAGACGGGCGTGCCGCAGGCGGCACCGAAGTCGATGCCGGTGTGCATGTAGCCGCCCTGGCCGTAGAAGTCGATGGTGCCCGGCGGCGTTGGACGCCAGCCAAATCCGGAGGTGATCGGGACGCCGTTGAAGGGGTGCCGCAGTCCGAAGGCCGACGGGGGCCCTGGCGGGGCAGGGACATACGGTGGCTTGGCCTGTCCCCGCGCCCGGGCGGCGGCGGCCGCGGCCGCGGCGATGCGCCGCTGCTCGGCCTCCCAGGCCTCGCGCAGCTTCCGGTCGCGTTCGACGATTTCGGCGGCGACGGCGTCCTGCTGCGCCTTGACCTTAGCCAGCTGTTTCTGGATCCCTGGCTTGGCGGCCTGGAGCTGGGCGTCGAGCCGGGTTGTGTCGGCGATGAGCTTGTCCACCTTGGCCTTCTTGGCTTCTGCCTCGTCCCGGGCTGCCTTTTCCCGGGCCAGCGCGGCGTCGGCCTTGGCCTTGAGATCCGTGATTTCAGCCTCGACGGCCGCCAGCCGGGCCTGCGCGTTGACGTTCGTGGCGCTCTGTTGGGTGAGCTTGTCCATCGCGGAGTTCTGGCTGCGCAGGGCCTGGTCAGCGAGGTCGATGGTGTCCGTCAGGCTGCTGCCCTGGTTCGAGCCGAAGAACAGCGACAAGTTGGACGGGACGCCGCCGGACATGTACGCCTGTGTGGCGATCTGCCCGATCAGCTTCCGGGTGCCCGCAATCTTCTGCTTGTCCGCATCGATCTGCTGGGTGATTTTTGCCTTGTTCTGCTGCGCCAGGTCCACGCGGGCCGCGAGGGCCTGGACTTCCTGGACCGCGCCGGCCACCCTGCCCTGGGCGTCCAGGAGAGCTTGCTGGGCGCCTGGGAGCTGGCCCTGGTACAGCACCAGGTCCGCCGCGGCCTGGGAGATCTTGGCGTCCACGAACTCAAGGGAGTCCTGGACCCGTGCCGCCTGATCCTTCAATGCGGCTTGCTGGTCCTCAAGGTCGTCGGCGAATGCCATCGGACTCGAGGCTCCCATGCTCCCGGCCAGGACCAGCGCCAGGGTGGCGCTGATCATCCGGCTGCGGCGTCCCACCAGACGAAGCCGGAGCGATTGCCGGAGGGTGCGGGGGGCCATCGGTGTCATAAGCATTCCCTTTTCGTTGCGCAAAGCTAGACCCGCAAGTACCGGCGGAGGGTCAGCAGGGAGGAAATTCCGGCCAGGACGACGCCCAGGCCAATTAGGGCAGGAGCCAGGATCAGGGTCTGCCCGGGCGAGATGAACGCGGTGTCCGGATACTGCTTGGACATGACCTCGCCGAGGAAGAAGTGGGCCACGGCCCACAGTGTGCCGGAGGCCAGGGCCGCGCCGATCACCGCGGCGATGACACCTTCGAGGATGAACGGCAGTTGGATGACCATCTTGGACGCGCCCACCAGACGCATGATCCCTGTTTCCCGGCGGCGGCTGAACGCGGACAGCCGGATGGTGGTCGCAATCAGCAGAATTGCGCAAATGATCATGACGCCGGCGATGCTCACGGCCACCAGGGACGCCGCGTTCATGGCCGAGAACAGCCGCTCCAGCAGCTGCCGCTGGTCGATCACGGTCTCCACGCCGGCCTGGGAGGAGAAGGTCTCGCTGATGATCTCGTACTTCTCCGGGTCCTTCATATTGATCCGGAAGGAGGCCGGAAGCTGGTCCGGGGTCACCGAATCAACGATCGGGGAATTCGAGAACTGTTCCTTGAAGTGCTTGTAGGCGTCGTCTTTGGACTCGTACTCGAAGTCGTTGACGTACTGGGCCACCGCGGGTGACTGCAGCAGCTTGCGCAGGCTGTCCTCCTGCTCCGGCGTCGCCGGGCCGGTGGCGCAGCCGGGCGCCGTCGAACCGTCACTGCAGAGGAAGATCGCCACCTGGACTTTGTCGTACCAGTAGCCCTTCATCTGGTTGATCTGCAGCTGCAGCATGCCTGCGGCACCGACGAAGGTCAGCGACACGAAGGTCACCAGGATTACGGAGATCACCATGGCCAGGTTGCGGCGCAGGCCGCTGCCGATCTCGCTCAGGACGAATGCAAGCCTCACGCCTGTCCCTCCCCTGCGAGGCGGATCTCGGCGCGGGCTTCGGCGCGTGTCCCAGCCCGGGGCGGGACAACCGGCGGCTCGTCCCGGCCGCTGGCGTCGCGCAGGCGGCGCGACTGGCCCACCACGGGAATCATGGAGGTGTAGAGGGCCTTGGCTTCGTCGCGGATCACGACGCCGTTCTTGAGTTCCACCACCCGTTTGCGCATCTCGTTGACGATGTCGTCGTCGTGCGTGGCCATCACCACGGTGGTGCCGTTCTGGTTGATCTTGTCCAGCACGCCCATGATGCCCATGGAGGTGGTGGGGTCCAGGTTTCCGGTGGGCTCGTCGGCCAGCAGGATGCCGGGACGGTTCACGACGGCGCGGGCGATCGCCACGCGCTGCTGCTCGCCGCCGGAGAGTTCGTGCGGGAGGCGGTTTTCCTTGCCTTCAAGGCCCACGGTCTTCAGGACCTCGGGGACGGTGTCGCGGATGACGCTGCGGCTCTTGCCGATGACCTGCATGGCGAAGGCGACGTTGGCGAAGACGGTCTTCTGCGGCAGCAGGCGGAAATCCTGGAAGACGACGCCGATTCCGCGGCGCAGCCGCGGCACGCGCCAGCTGGAGATGTTAGCGACGTTCTGGCCGGCAACATAGACGGCGCCGGAAGAGGCGCGGTCCTCCTTGAGGACCAGGCGCAGGAACGTGGATTTGCCGGAGCCGGAGGCACCGACGAGGAAGGCGAATTCGCCACGGTCGATCTCAAGACTGATCGAATCCAGCGCCGGCCGCGCCTTCTGGTCATAGACCTTGGTGACATTTTCGAAACGAATCATGGCCCTAAGTACCCTGCAGGACGGGGCCGCGGGGGCCTGGTTCTGCCGCCGGGGCAAGGGCTTTCGTTTGGGGGAAGTAGAGCTCCGGCCCCTCGACTATACGCACGGGTAACGGCGGAACCGCCGGAACTGAGGGGCGTGTCGCACGATTGCCAGGGACCTCCCGGCAGGGGCGCAAGTCGAAGCGCGGCGCCTACTTCTCGGCGTTGCGGTTGTCCGTCCGCCAACGGATGCCGGCGTCGATGAAATCGTCGATTTCGCCGTCGAACACGGCCGAGGTGTTGCCGACCTCGTGCTCGGTGCGGAGGTCCTTGACCATCTGGTACGGGTTCAGGACGTAGGAGCGCATCTGGTCGCCCCACGAGGCCTTGACGTCGCCGGCGAACGCCTTCTTCTCGGCGTCCTCCTGTTCTTTCTTCAGCAGCAGGAGCCGGGACTGCAGCACGCGCAGGGCGGCGGCACGGTTCTGCAGCTGCGATTTCTCGTTCTGCATGGACACCACGGTCCCGGTGGGGATGTGGGTCAGGCGCACCGCAGAGTCCGTGGTGTTGACGGACTGGCCGCCGGGGCCGGAGGACCGGAAGACGTCCACGCGGATCTCGTTGTCCGGGATGTCGATGGAGTCCGTCTGCTCGATCAGCGGGATCACTTCCACGGCGGCAAAGGAGGTCTGGCGGCGTCCCTGGTTGTCGAACGGGCTGATCCGGACCAGGCGGTGAGTGCCGGCCTCGACGCTGAGCGTGCCGAAGGCGTAAGGCGCCTTGACCTCGAAGGTGGCGGATTTCAGCCCGGCTTCTTCGGCGTAGGAGGTATCCATGATGGTGGTCGGGTAGCCGTGGCGTTCGGCCCAGCGCAGGTACATCCGCAGCAGCATCTCGGCGAAGTCCGCAGCGTCCACGCCGCCCGCGCCGGCGCGGATGGTCACCACGGCTTCGCGCTCGTCGAACTCGCCGGAGAGCAGCGTGACAACCTCTAGGTCGGCCAGCGCCTTGCGGACCGATTCGAGTTCCGCGGCGGCGTCGGCCATGGAGTCGGCGTCGTCCTCGTCCTGGCCGAGCTCCACGAGGACCTCTAGGTCGTCGATCCGGGCCACGAGCTTGTTGAGCCGCTCGAGCTCGGTCTGCTTGTGCGAGAGCTTCGAGGTGATGACCTGTGCCGCGGCGGGGTCGTCCCAGAGATTGGGTTCACCGGCCCGCTCGCTGAGCTCGGCGATGTCTTCCTTGAGCGCCTCGACGTTCGAGACGTTCTCGATGGACACGTAGGTGGCCCGCAGCGCGCGGATTTCAGCGGGAAAATCAATGTTTGCCATGGTTTTTTAAGCCTACGCTATGTGTCCTAGCCCCCTGACCCGCCCGGTTGCCCTATCATTTTGGGTTGTCTGGAGGCCGTGTGATGTCTCACCTCATCGTTGACACTTCATGTCTCAACTGATCGTGGACAGTTCATGTCTCAGGACTTCGTGGACGGCTGCTTGGTGGGGCCGTTGCGGCTGATGTAGACGGTTCCCTTGGGCGGGCGCGGGTGTTGGATGATTTCCGTTCCGCGGGCGTCGAAGAACATGATGGTTTCGTCGTCGTAGAGGATGTGGATCTGTTCTCCTGCGTGGTTCGTTCCGATGTAGAAGTGCATTCCGATGACGGTGACTTCGCCCTGACGCCCCACCTTCCGTTGCACGCTCTGGCGGGGTGCGGGTTTGCGGGTTTCGGGGGTCGGGGGCTCTGGCGGCAGGGCTGTCGCGGTGGCGTTCCAGGCCTCGGCCGGGGTCGTGCCGGGCGGCAGCGCCTGGTGTTCACGCTCGGTGTTGTAGTACGTGTCGAAGACATCGACACGGGCCTGTAGCTCGGCGATGGTCCCGGCCCGGGGATGGCGGTTCAGGTAGGTGTGCAGGGTCCGGTGGAAGCGTTCGTTCTTGCCCTGGGTGGTGGGTTTGTAGGGTTTGCCGGTGATCGGCACGACGCCGAGGGTTTTGAGGTATTCCACCAGGGCCCCGGTGCGGCCCCTCCGCGTGGGATTGAACGCTGCCCCGTTGTCCGACAGGAACTTTTGGGGCACTCCGTGGCGATCGATAGCTATTCGCACCACCCGGAGGGCCGCCTCGGATGTCTCTGCGTCTGCGACCAGAGATGCCAGTGCCAGGCGGGAATGATCATCGATGAGCTGGAAAATGGCCACCGTGGCTCCGCCGGCCAGCAGCCACTGCGTGGAGTCGATCTGCCAGCACCCGTTGGGTTCCGGATAGACGAATCTTTGGTAGGCGCTGCGGGGTTTCTTCCCCGGTTCCGGGACCACGACTCCCGCCCGGGTAAAGATCCGGGCCAAGGTGGCACGTGATGGCGGACGGACCCCCTGGCGTCGCAGTTTTGCGGCGACGCTCAGCGGTCCGTGGTCATAGCCGAGGCTCTTCAGGGACTCCCGGGTCGCGAGAGCCAGTTCCGCCATCGAGGCATCGACCTTAGCCGGGCTGGCCGCCGGCCTGGTCGAGGCCGTTCCCATGGCTCTGATCGGCCCCACGGCGGCAGCCGCGGCCCGGACCTTGTAAAACCAGGCCCGGGACACCTTATGACGCCGGCAGAACCGTGAAACCGCACCCCTCTCGGCGTCGTCAGGCCATGTCGCCACCAAATGCCGGATCTTGATATCGGGGTGCATTTTGCTCATGACCCGAGCAAAACCGGTCCGAGTGTCCACGATGTCCTGAGACACACTGTCCACGATGTCTTGAGACAGAAATGTCCATTAAGTCATGAGACTCAATAGT
>NZ_FNGD01000009.1 GCF_900102895.1 Arthrobacter sp. ov407 | reverse complement strand
TCCTTGTCTTCCCAGCATTCGAAGATGTTCGGACAGCCGGCCTCTTCACACACGGTGTGGAGGCCTTCCTTCTTGACGAGGTTTTTGAGCTGGACGAACTCGGGGCCCATCTGGACCTTGGCCTTGATCCATTCCGGCTTCCGTTCCACCGGTGTGGCCGCATTTCGCTGCTCAATGCGCAGCATCTTCCGGCCTTCTGGTGCCAGTGTCACAGTAGAGCTCCTTCTGGGGTTGCAACTAGGGCTTGTTCATTCTCGCGCAGTTCTTCGGTGATCCGCGACACGAGGTCCGCCGGCGTGACGTCCCTGCCAATTTCCTGGGCGATCGTGGTGACTCCGGCGTCGCTGATGCCGCAGGCAATGATCTGGCCGTAGGGGGCGAGATCGTTGTTGCAGTTGATCGCGAAGCCGTGCATGGTGACGCCGTCGTGGACGCGGATGCCGATGGCTGCGATCTTGCGGTCGGGGCCCTTCTCGTCCTGCTCGATCCAGACGCCGGCGCGGCCCTTGATCCGTACGGCGTCGATGCCGTAGTCCGCGAGGACGGCAATGATCACGGCTTCGAGGCGCTCCACGTAGTCGCGGATGCCTGCCTTGTTTTTGAGCTTGATGATGGGGTAGCCCACGAGCTGTCCGGGGCCGTGCCACGTGAGCTTGCCGCCGCGGTCGACGGCCACAACGGGAGTTCCGTCAAAGGGCCTTTCGTGGTCTTCGGTGCGCTTGCCGGCGGTATAGACCGCGGAGTGCTCGAGCAGCAGTACAGTGCTGGGCGCGGTGCCGGCGAGGACTTTTTCATGCAATTCGCGCTGGATGTCCCAGCCGCGCGTGTAATCGATGAAGTCCGGGGCGAGACCCAGCTGTTTGAACTCAAGAGTCATGGCATCAAGCTTAGACCCCGCCGCACCCAGCAAGCGTTTGTGTGCTTAAGCTCTCATGCCTGTGGATAACTTCTGCACGATTCCGCGCAATCGGCTATTTCTTGGGTATGGAAGATCTCCCTGCCGCGGGCTGCGCCGCCCCCGAGGTTCCCGGTTACGACGTCGGACGCCTGCTGGGGCGCGGGGGCACAGCCGCCGTGTGGCTGGTGACCGAACGGTCAACCGGCCGGGAGTTCGCCCTCAAGTGCTTCGACTCCGGGGGAGAGGCAGGGGAGGACGACGGCGGAATCCCGGACCGGGAGGCCGAAGAGGCCATGCGCCGGGAGGTGCGGATCCTCTCGGCGCTGGACCACGACCACCTGCTCCGGGCCCACACCGTGCTGCGCCTTCACGGGCCGCGGTCCGGGCCGGACGGAAAGGAAGCCCTGGGCCTGGTGCTGGACTATGCGCCCGGGGGATCAGTCGCGGACCTGATCGCGGGCCGTGGACAACTTGGTGCCGGGGAGACGGTGACGGTCCTGACACCCATTGCCCAGGTTCTTCAGTACCTGCATGCGCATGGTTTCACCCACGGCGATGTCTCGCCGGGCAACGTGTTGTTCACGGCGCATGGGAAACCGTTGCTGGCGGATGTGGGCGTAGCCCGGATGGTGGCCGACGCGGGGGCAGCCCACGTCGCCGGGACCGAGGGCTTTTCCGATCCGGCGCCGGTGGATGCCGTCAGGGCGGGCCTCCAGCCGGAGCGCGACGTCTATTCATTGGCGGCCCTGGGCTGGTATTGCCTGACGGGCCGGGCGCCGGTCCCGGGCGCAGGGCGCCCGCCTCTGCCGCTCTTGGTGCCGGACGTACCGGCGGCGCTGGCCGCCGCGCTGGAGGCCGGGCTCGACGAGGACCGGCGGCAAAGGCCCTCGGCCGCCGAATTGGCCGCGGCGGTCTATCGCAGCACGGCGGCGGAACCCGTGGACCTTTCTGTCACTGCCCACCCGACGGTCATTCCACAGTTGCTCACCCGCCGGGTTGTGCAGCCTGGGTCGAGGATGCGCAGCCCCGGGAATCTTCGGCACCAGATGGCGGCCGGACTCCATCGCGGATTCCGAAAGCGCCACGCACGACGGGTCCTTTCGCTCATCTTCGCAGCCGTGGTCCTGCTGTCTGGCACCTGGCTGTTGACTTCCGGCGGTCCGGCACGCGAGGCCGTCGCCGCGCTGTTTCCGGGGTTGGGCGCGGACCACAATGCGGACCACAGTGCGGACCACGGCGCGCCGGTGCCATCAGGATCTGCCGTTGCTGAGGGGACGTCAGCGGAGCGTCCGGACGGCCCGGCAGGCGAAACGCCGCCGGTCACGGCCGACGGCGGGGCAAACCCGGTACTCCCGGATCTGGAGGCGCTGCTGGCCTCGGCGGATCCGGCGGAGGCCGTCCGCGGTCTCGCCCGGCTGCGCTCGCTCGCGCTCAACTCCGGGGACTTCAGTCTGCTCGACGACGTCAACGCCCCGGAGTCTGCCGCCGCCGCTGCCGACGCGCGGATCAGAACGCAGCTCAGCGGGTCCGGCCATGTGCTGGCCGGATTCTCGACGTCATTGACGCGGATCGAAACCACCGCGGACAGCAGCCCCGCCAGGGCCGTGGTGGCCATCACCGCGGAGTGGTCCGCTTACCAGGAGGTCGATAGGAACGGCGCCTTGGTGGCTGAGGTTCCCGCCGCCTCCGGGCAGCAGCTTCAACTCGTCCTGGTGCCCGTCGGCGGGCGCTGGCGGATCCACGACGTTCTTCCCCCAGGACCCGTGCCTGGGCACGGCTAGGGTTCCGCCGTCGGCGGCCCGTTGGTACCCTCCCTGCGAGACCGCTGCTTGCGAGTGCCTGATCACCGATTTGTTGTGGAAGCGGGCCCGAAACCGCGCAAATCAGCACCCCGGCGACCTGACGTATAGGGGAGTTGGGGACTGTTCCCGGCTAATTCCTAGGTCCATGCTGTAGGCACCGAGCACTTTGTGTGATAAGGGGGCAGTGGGCATGTTCAAACCGTCGACTACTCGCCCCAGGCGGTTTAGCTCCGCCTGGCCCGTGGCACAGACCACGAGGCATCCAAGGGTGTGGCTTCAGTGAGTGAACAGGCATTGACCCGGCCGAAGGCGCCTCCGGCCGTGTGGATCTCCTGGGTGGCTCTGGCGCTGATGACCACGAGTTCGGTGGCCAGCCTCCGTGCGGCCCCGACCATGGCCGTCTACGGCCTCGCTTCAGTCTTCCTCTACCTGGTTCCGGCGATCGTCTTCCTGCTGCCCACCTCCCTCGTGTCCGCTGAACTGGCGTCCGGATGGAAGGGTGGCGTCTACAACTGGGTATCGTCCGGAATCTCCAAACCGATGGGCTTCCTGGCGGTGTGGTGCCAGTTCGCAATGACGATTTTCTACTATCCAACCCTCCTGGGATTCGTCGCGAGCACGCTCGCCTACGTCTTCAACCCGGCGTTGGCCAGCAGCGGCGTGTGGACGGCCTTGGTGATCGTGGTGTTCTATTGGGCCGGCGTGTATGTCTCATCCCGCGGCACGAAGGGTGTGGCAGGCCTGGCCAGCGGTGGCCTGATCATCGGCACCCTGATCCCGGGCGCCCTGCTCGTCATCTTGGGTTTGGTCTTCCTCGGCGAGGGCAATCCGTCCGCCGCTCCGATGACCGCGGCTAACTTCTTCCCCGAGTGGGCCGGGCTGGCCAGTCTGGTGTTGATCGTGAACAACTTCCTGTCCTACAGCGGCATGGAGATGAACGCTGTGCACGTGTCCTCCCTGAAGGACCCGCCCAAGGAGTACCCGAAGTCGATGTTCCTGGCCATGGGACTCGTACTGTTGATCTTCATCCTGCCGGCGCTGGCGATCAGCTGGATCGTCCCGGCCGATGAGCTCTCCCTTACAGCGGGTGTCATGCAGGCCTTCGACGCGGTGCTGGCGTCGTTCAACCTGCAAAGCCTCACGCCGATCCTCGGCATCATGCTGGTTGCTGCCTCCCTCGGCGGCATGCTGACGTGGCTGGCCGGTCCGTCCAAGGGCTTGCTGCTGATCTCGCGTCAGGAAGGCTACCTCCCGCCGTTCCTGCAAAAGCTGAACAAGAACGGCATCCAGCAGAACCTCCTGGTCGTCCAGGGGCTCGTCACCACCGTGATCGCGCTCGGCTACGCGCTCATCCCGGATGTCTCCAGCGCCTACTGGATTTTCTCGGTGATCACCACGCAGGTCTACCTGATCATGTACCTGCTGATGTTCGTGGCCGCGGTCCGGCTCCGCCGCAACGACCCGGACCACCCGCGTGGCTACAGGGCGCCGATGCTGATCGGGCTGTGCGGCGTTGGATTCGCAGCCTCCCTGGCCGCACTGCTTGTCGGGTTCGTCCCGCCGTCGCAGTTCGGCAACGGCGATCCGCTCGTCTATTTCCTGATCGTCGGCGGCGGCGCACTGGGGCTCGGCCTGCTTGTGCCGTTCCTCTTCTACCGGTTCCGCAAGCCCTCCTGGAAGCTGCCCGCCCAAGAAGCGCAGACGGAGGTCCCGGAGTCATGAGCACGCGTCAGGAGTCCTCGACCACGCGCAGCCGCTCGGTCATCTACATCGTTGCCATGGTCCTGCTCGTGGTGTTCGCCGTTGTCGCTCTGCTGAACTTCAGGTCGGCCAGGGAGACCCAACAGTCCCTGGCGAAGGCCGACCAGCTGATAGCGGAGATCGAATCAGCCGGCGGGACAGCACCCTCGCGCGAGCAGATAGCCCGGGTGCTCGGCGACGACGGCGGCGCGGTTTGCGCGAACCCGAACGACGCCCTGAGCAGGGCCACGTTCCAGAGCCAGCTGACGAACGGGGCGACCGGGCCTGGAAACAGGCCGGTGATCGCGAACGCCCGGATCGCCGAGGGCGAGCTCGCGATTATCAAGGTCTACTGCCCGGACCAGCTCGCTGAATTCCAGCAGTACGTCGACGACCTCAAGACCTCAAACGCGGGTGGTGCGTGAGCCGTGGACCTGCGCGCCCGCATCACCGATCTGATGCGTCCGGCACGGGAGGAGCTCGCCGAGTTCGTGGCCATCCGGTCGGTGGCGGATGCGCGGCAGTTCCCGCCGGAGGAGTGTGCCAGGGCTGCCCAGTGGGTGCTGGACAAGTTCGCCGGGCTCGGATTTTCCGACGCCCACCTCGCGCGGACCCCGGACGGCTCCGACGCGGTGGTCGGTTCGAGGCCAGGACCCAATCCCGATGCGCCGACCGTACTCCTCTACGCGCACTACGACGTACAGCCGCCCCTCGATGATTCGGCATGGCGAACCCCGCCCTTCGAGCTCACCGAAGTGGACGGGCGCTGGTACGGCCGGGGAGCCGCCGACTGTAAGGGCAACATCCTTGCCCATTTGCTCGCACTCAGAGCGCTCGGCAACGACGTACCGGTGAACCTGAAGCTGGTGGTCGAGGGGTCGGAGGAACAGGGCACCGGTGGGCTCGAGGCGTTCGTCGCGAGCCACCATGACCTGCTCCGCGCCGACACCATCCTGGTCTGCGACACCGGCAACGCCGCAGTGGGACACCCCGCGGCGACCGTGACCCTGCGCGGGATGGTCAATGTTGTGGTGACGGTGGAGACGATGGCGTCAGAACTCCACTCCGGCATGTTCGGCGGAGCTGCCCCCGATGCGCTCGCCGGATTGATCGCCATGCTGGCATCACTGCGGGACCAGCACGGCAACACCACGGTCACGGGATTGGACAACACCCAGACCTGGACCGGCGCGCCCTATCCGCCCGAGCAGTTCCGCGCGGACGCCGGCGTGCTCGAGGGAGTCTCATTATTGGGCGACGGCAGTGTGTCCGACATGCTCTGGGCGCGACCGGCCATCACCGTGCTCGGCATCGACTGCCCGCCGGTAACGGGCTCGACGGCGTCGATCGTCCCGCGGGCGTCCGCGCGCCTAAACCTGCGCGTCCCGCCAGGCATGGCGGCCGACGACGCCCACTCGGCGTTGGTCAACCACCTCAAGGCTGCCGCACCCTGGGGCGTCCACGTCACGGTGGACCTCGAGGCCATCGGCTCACCCTTCCAGGCGGCAGTCGGCGGCGCGGCCTTTGAGGCCATGAGCGCCGCGATGTCGGAGGCCTACGGAAAGCCGATGGCAACCCTGGGGCAAGGGGGATCGATCCCGCTCTGCAACGTGTTCTCCGACACCTACCCGGACGCGGAGATCATCCTGTTGGGCGTCGAGGAACCGCTCGCACTCATCCACGCACCGAACGAGAGCGTCGATCCGGGCGAGATCAAGGCATTGGCCGAGTCCCTGGCGCTGTTCCTCCAGCGGTACGCCGCGCTGCGCGGTTAGCCCCGGGCCGCCACCCACGCCACGGCCGCTGCGAGAGATGGGTGCTGCCATTCAAAGCCGGCTGCGCTCAGGACAGCCGGTTCCATCCGCTGGCTGGAGAGCAGCAGCTCATCGGCGAGCTTGCCCATCACCAGGCGCAGCACCGGCGCGGGGACGCGCAGCACCGCCGGCCGGTGCAGGGCCCCGGCCAGCTGGGCGATCAGCGAGTTGACGTCCGCGCTTTCCGGGGCGCAAAGATTCACTGGCCCGGCCAGCGTGCTGGCGAGCAGGAAATCAAAGGCGCCGGCAACATCAGGGAGCGTGATCCAAGGCCAGTACTGCCGGCCGTTGCCCAGCGGTCCGCCCACGCCCAGGCGCAGCAGCGGCATCAGCCTTCCCACCGCGCCACCGGAACGGCTCAGGACGACGCCGGTGCGGGGCGTGACCACGCGGACCCCGGCCGGGGCCTCATGCGCCGCGGCCTCCCAGTCTGCGCAGATCCCGGCGAGCACACCGCTGCCCGCGGGGGCGTTCTCCCGGAGCAACGCCAGTCCGGCGTTGCCGTAGTAGTTGGAGCCGGACTGACTCAGGAACACCGCGGGCGGCGTCTCCTGCCGGGTCATCGCCGACGTCAGGGTGCGCGTCGCCCCCAGCCGGGAGCTGCGGAGTTCGTTGACACGTCCCTTGGTCCAGGGCCGGTCGCCGATTCCGGCGCCGGAGAGGTTGACCACCGCGTCCGCGCCCTTCATAGCGGTGTCGTCGATCCGGCCGGCGGCCGGGTCCCACCGGAACTCGGCTGGGGACGCGGGGGCACGCCTGACCAAGGCCACGACGTCGTGCCCCTCGCTGCGCAGTGCGCTCGAAAGGGCGGTTCCGATCAGCCCGGAGGCCCCGGCAATGAGGATTCGCATGATCCATCTCACCATGCCCGGCACGGCCGCGAAACTCCCGGGCCGTCAGGGCCGTTGTGGCTATGATCGAACGATGACCCCCTCCAGTTACTTCCGTTTCCCGCATGTCCACGGCGATCTGGTCACCTTCGTGGCCGAGGACGACGTGTGGATTGCACCCGTGGGCGGGGGCCGTGCCTGGCGCGTGTCCTCCCTGCAGTTGCCGGCCCGCAACCCGCGTTTCACCCCCGACGGCAAGCGCCTGGTCTGGACCGTCGTCCAGGGGACGGCCCCGGAAGTCGTCACAGCAAACGTAGACGGCGGCGGCTACCGGCAGCTGAGCTACTTCGGCCACAGCTCCACCCGGGTCAAAGGCTTCACGCCCGACGGCGACGTCCTGGTCACCAGCGCGTTCCGCCAGTCGGACAGCCGGCACACCCACGCCTACAGCCTCCCCGTGACCGGCGGTTGGGCACAGGAACTCCCGTTCGGCCCGGTCGAGTCGGTGGCCTTCGGCCCCGTCGTCGGCGACGAACGCCCTGTGGTGCTCGCGAGCGTCCTATCGCGTGAGCCCGCCTGGTGGAAGCGGTACCGCGGCGGTGCCGGCGGCAAGCTGTGGATCGACGCCGACGGAAACGGCGAATTCGTCCGGCTCGCCGCCGCGCTGGACGGAAACCTCACGGACCCCCTGTGGGTCAAGGGACGGATCGCGTTCCTGTCCGACCACGAGGGCTACGGAAACCTCTACTCCGTACTGCCTAACGGCACCGACCTGCGGCGCCACACCGACCACGAGGACTTCTACGTCCGCCACGCCGCCACCGACGGGGAACGCGTCGTCTTCGAGTCGGCCGGCGAGCTCTGGCTGCTGCCCAGCCTCGACGCGGAAGCCGTCAAACTCGACATTTCGCTGGGGTCGGCCTCGCAAGCGCGGCGCCCCGCCCCGCTAAAGCCCTCGCGGCACCTCGGAGACGTCGTCCCGGACCGCACGGGCGCGTCCAGCGCCGTCGAATCCCACGGAACCGTCCACTGGCTGCGGCACAAGGATGGCCCGTCCCGCGTCCTCGAAGCCACCCCGGGCGTCCGGGCACGGCTGCCCCGGCCTTTCGGCGAGGGCAGGATCGCCTATGTCGCCGACCACGACGGCGTCGAGGCCCTGTACCTGAAAGCCATTGCGGCGCCCCTGGCTGGCGCGTCGGCGGCAGCCACCAAGGCGGCGCAGCCCGCCGTGCCGGCTCAGTCCGCAGCACCGTCCGAAGACGCCGGCACGGCGTTGCCGAAGCCGGTGTCCGCTGCCGCGCTGACCGGGTCAGGATCAACCCCCGCGGCCGTAATCAGCACCGTGTCCAGCCCGGTCACAGCAGACCCGGCCGCGGCTGGTGTCGACGCATCAGGCTCCGGCCCCCAGGCCCACCCGGCCGATGCGGGCACCGCCGTGGAGGCTGCGCCTGCATCCAGCGAGGTCACCCGGATCGACTTCCCCAGGCCCAGCCGGGCCAGCGCCATCGAAGCCAGCCCCGACGGCCGCTGGCTGGCAGTGGGCACGTCCTTCGGGGACATCTACCTTGTCGACACCCGCACGGGCACGATCTCCCAGCTGAGCAGCATCGGTGAAGGCAGCATTGAAGGATTCACCTGGTCCCCGGACTCCGCGTGGCTCGGCTGGTCCGAGCCGGTCACGTCCTTCGGGTCCCGCAGCCGGCTCCGGATCACCAGGATCGACGGCGGCGCAGGCGCGGCGATCATTGATGTCACCGACGGCCGGTTCCGCGACGAATCACCGTCGTTCACCCCGGATGGCAAATACCTTGCCTTCCTCTCCAACCGCAGTTTCGATCCGGTCTACGACGGCCACTCCTTCGATCTGTCCTTCCCGAGCCCGATCAAGCCGTACCTCGTTGCCCTCGCCGCCGACACCCCATCCCCGTTCGGCCCGAGCGTCGCCCTTGAGGATGGCGACGTCGACGTCGACGCCGGTGCTGCGGGAACAGACGGTGCTACACCCGGGGCGCAGTCCGCCGCCAAGCCCGTGCCTTCCGTGCGGGTCGACGCCGAGGGCCTGGCCCACCGCGTCATCGGCGTCCCGGTGCCGCAAGGCAACTACTCCGCACTCGCCACCGCTGCCGGGGCCCTGCTCTGGCTTGAGAGCGAACTTACCGGCACCACCGGCGAAGGCCGGGCCAGCCTTGAGGACAAGGGGTCCGCGCCGAGCCTGGTCCGCTTCGATCTGGCCAAGCGACGCACCTCCACGATCGTTGAGGCTCTGGACAGCTACCGGCTCTCCGGCGACGGAGAAAAGATCGTATTCATCGAGGACAAGCAGATCCGGGTTGCACCCGCCGGCGCCAAGGCCGAGGAGGACTCCGGCCAGCTCATCAAGGTGGACCTGGGCCGCATTCGGGTGCAGCTGGACCCGCTCAGTGTGTGGGGCCAGGCCTTTGACGAGGCATGGCGGCTGCAGCGCGACTTCTTCTGGACCGAGGACATGGCCGGCCAGGACTGGGAGTCCGTCCACGCCCGCTATCGTCCGGTGGTGGAACGCCTCGGCTCCCTTGATGACCTTGTGGACCTGCTGTGGGAGCTGCACGGCGAGCTCGGCACCTCCCACGCCTACGTCCGCCCCGTGGCCGTCACCGAGAACGGCAGCAGCCCCCAGGGGCGCCTCGGCGCGGATCTGGAGTTCACCGGCGAGGGCTGGGAAATCACCCGCATCCTCGCGGGAGAGTCCTCCGACCCGCTGGCCACCTCGCCGCTGACCCGGCCCGGGGCCGACGCCAAGCCCGGCGACGTCCTGCTGGCGATCGACGGCGTCGAACTCACCCAAACGCTGACCCCGGCAGTGCAGCTCGTCGGTGCGGCCGGCCGCGCCGTGGAACTCACCCTGCGCAACGGCGCCGGCCACGGCGCGGCCGCGGGCGCCCAGCGCCGCGTGGCGGTGGTCCCGGTCAAGGACGAGGAGCGCCTGCGCTACCAGGAATGGGTCGCCGGCAACCGGCGGACCGTCCGGGAAGCCTCGAACGGGACGTTCGGCTACCTGCACATCCCGGACATGATGGCCAACGGCTGGGCCCAGCTGCACCGCGACCTCGATACCGAAACGGCCCTGGACGGACTGATTGTCGATGTCCGGCGCAACCGCGGCGGCCACACCTCCCAGCTCGTCGCCGAGCTCATCGGGCGCAAGGTCACCGGCTGGAGCATGCCGCGCGGGGAAAAGCCGCGGACGTACCCGCACCACGCTCCCCGCGGACCGGTCATCATCCTCACGGACGAGTTCGCCGGCTCCGATGGCGACATCATCACGCAGGTCTCCAAGCTGCGGGGGATCGGTCCCGTCATCGGAACCCGTACCTGGGGCGGCGTCGTCGGGATCGACAACCGCTTCGCGCTGGCCGACGGCACCGGCGTCACCCAGCCGCGCTACGCCACCTGGTTCGCCGGTGGAGTGGGCTGGGGTGTGGAGAACTTCGGCGTCACCCCGGATATCGAGGTGACCTTCCCGCCGCACGCGTACGCCGCCGGCACCGACCCGCAGCTGGAATACGGAATCGGGGCGCTGAAGGAAATGATCCAGGAACTGCCCACGGACCGTCCGCCGCTGCGCGAGGGCTACCGCAGGGTCCGGCCCGCACCGTTGCCTGCGCGGGAGCAGGCCGGCCAGGCCTAGGCGGTCCCGCGCGTCGGCGCGGGACCTATAGCGAAGGCCCCCGCCTGCCTGGACACTCCAGGAGGGCGGGGGCCTTTGCTGTACTGCGGGCCGTGTATCGGGGCCCTTGTACTGCGGGCCTAGAACTTGCGGCCGGAGCTAGGAAGCCAGGGTGGCGTCCAGGGTGATTTCGATGCCGGTCAGGGCGGCGGAGACGGGGCAGCCGACCTTGGCTTCCCCGGCCAGCCGCTGGAAGTCGTCTGCGGAAATGCCTGGGACCCGCGCGGCGACGGTGAGGTGGCTGCCGGTGATCCCGGTGCCGGGCTGGAACGTCACGTCGGCCTTGGTATTGATCTCCTCGGCCGTGAAGCCGGCCTGGGCCAGGCCGTTGCTGAATGCCATGGAGAAGCAGGCGGAGTGTGCTGCCGCGATGAGCTCCTCGGGGCTGGTCTTGCCCTCGGCGGCCTCGGCGCGCGCCTTCCAGGTGACGTCGAAGTTGCCCAGCCCGGAGCTGTCCAGGGTGGTGTTGCCGGCGCCTGTCATCAGGTCGCCATTCCATACAGTGTGTGCGGTGCGTGTTGTTGCCATGTCCACTCCTCGACGTCGTTGTGAATCAGGGACCCGGCGAGATGCCGGAGCCTGCCGTGATCAATCCTAGGGATTCTGCTCGGCCGACGCACGGGGGTTCCGCTGTCAGAGGATTGTGACCTAACTGCGGTCTCGTCCGTACAGTGTCGTCATGGACATTACCAAAGATGCGCAGGCGCCTGTGGTGCCGTCGGCCCGCATCGCTTGCGAATCATGGTCAACGCCGTCGACGCCGAACGCCTGGCCCAGTTCTGGGCCGCACTGCTGGGCACGGCGGTCTCGTCGCGCTTCGAACAGTTTGTCTGGCTCCGGCCTGCCGGCCCCGGAGCCCCGCAGTTGGCCTTCCAGCAGGTTCCCGAGCCCACGGAAGGCAGGCGCCGCCTGCACCTGGACATCCATGGGTCCGACCCTGCGGCGTTGCGCGCTCACGCCGAGTCCCTCGGTGGCGCGTTCGTGGAGGGCAATGACATAGGCGACTTCCATTGGGATGTCATGCAGGATCCCGTGGGCAACGAATTCTGCATCGCCGGCGACTGACAAGCCGCTTAACGACGGCGGCGCCTTAACGACAGAGGCGCCGCACCCCGGCCGGGGTGCGGCGCCGCCGCTTTTGGTCAGAAACTACTGCCAAAGGGTCGCAATCGCGACGTTGAGCAGGGCAAGGCCACCGACGCTGTGCGCGAGGCCCTTGCTGACCGGCTCGCCCTTCTTGTACTTGCGGCTGCCAATGAAGGCCAGGACGCCGACGATCAAGGCAATGACGAGTTTGATGCCGAGCTTGACGTAGTTGGCGTTCATGTCCAGGGCCGGGATCAGACCCACCATGATGATGCCCGTGATCAGCTGCAGCATCGCGCCGTCGAACTGGCGGGGGTGGACGGTGGGCTTCTTCATCTGGCCGATCCAGATGCCGACGATCATGGCGGCGCCGATGATGTGCAGGAAGACCATGACGTTATAGACGATGTTCATGGCATCAGTGTAGCCAGAGTCTTCTACGCACTGTAGTAAGACCCGCCGGGCCGTCCCGGGACGGAACAGCAAACGGCGACGGCGGCACGGGTACCCCGGTGGTTTCCCACCGGCGCCCGCACCGCCGTCGCCGTCGTCGTGCTTTTAGACCCTAGAGCCCGAGGTCGGCTTCGAAGGCGCCTTCTTCGAGGCGTGCCTTCAGCGTCTGCAGGAAGCGTCCCGCGTCGGCGCCGTCCACCAGGCGGTGGTCGTACGTCAGGGAGAGGTACATCATCGACCGGATGGCCAGCGAGTCATCGCCGTTCTCGTCGGCGACCACGACGGCCCGCTTGACGATCGCGCCGGTGCCGAGGATGGCCACCTGCGGCTGGTTGATGATCGGGGTGTCGAACAGGGCGCCCACGGAACCGATGTTAGTGATGCTGAAGGTTCCGCCGGAGAGCTCGTCCGGGCCGATCTTGCCGTTGCGGGTGCGGTCGGCGACGTCGGCGATCTTGCCGGCCAGGCCGGCCAGGTTCAGGTTGCCGGCGTCCGAGATGACCGGAACCAGCAGGCCCTTGTCGGTGTCCACCGCAATCGCCAGGTGCTCGGCGTTGTGGTAGGTGATCTCCTGCTTGTCCTCGTCGTAGGAGGCGTTGACCTTCGGGTGCTGCTTCAGGGCCTCGGCAACAGCCTTGGCGATGAAGGGCAGGAAGGTCAGCTTGGAGCCGTTCTGGGCCTGGAAGGAGTTCTTGGCCTTGGCGCGCAGCTTGGCCACCTTGGTCATGTCGACCTCGTGCACCTGCGTCAGCTGGGTGGAGATGTCCAGCGACTCGCGCATGCGGCGGGCGATGACCTGGCGGATCCGCGGGGCCTTCTGCACGGTGCCGCGCAGCGAGGACGCAGCAACTGAGGCCGGTGCCGATGCGGCGGGGGCCGCAGTGGTTGCCGCCGGTGCGGAAGCGGCCGGTGCGGCCTTCGCCTCGGCAGCTGCCAGCACATCCTGCTTGCGGATGCGGCCGCCGACGCCGGTGCCGGTCAGGGCCGCGATGTCGACACCCTGCTGGTTGGCCAGCTTGCGGACCAGGGGAGTTACGTAGCCGGACTCTGCCGGTGCGGCAGCTTCCGCGCCAGCCGGTGCGGGGGCGGCCGGAGCAGCCGGGGCTGCGGGAGCTTCCTGCTTGGGTGCTTCCGGAGCCGGAGCCGGAGCGGGAGCTGCTGCCGGTGCGGGAGCGGCCGGAGCCTCCTGCTTGGGGGCTTCCGCTTCCGGGGCCGGTGCCTCGGCGGGCGCCGGTGCGGCCGGTGCAGCGGCGCCGGAACCGATGACGGCGAGGACGGAGCCGACCTCGGCGGTCTCGTCCTCGTTGACGCGGATTTCCAGGAGGGTTCCGGCAACCGGGGACGGGATTTCGGTGTCAACCTTGTCGGTGGAGACCTCGAGCAGGGGCTCGTCGACCTCTACGGAGTCGCCGATGCTCTTCAGCCAGCGGGTGACGGTGCCTTCGGTGACGCTTTCACCCAGTGCCGGCAGCGTGACGTCGTGTCCTTCGCCGGCCGGAGCTGCAGCCGGAGCCTCTGCGGCGGCCGGGGCGGCGGGAGCCTCGGCCTCGGGGGCCGGTGCCTCCTCGGCCGGAGCTGCAGCCGGTGCCTCTTCGGCGGGGGCGGCGGCCGGTGCCTCTTCGGCGGGGGCGGCGGCGTCGCCCGTGCCGATGCGGACCAGCGGGGCGCCAACTTCAGCGGTCTCGTCTTCGGCGACGAGGATTTCCTCGATCACGCCTGCGATCGGAGAGGGGATCTCGGTGTCTACTTTGTCGGTGGAGACTTCGAGCAACGGCTCGTCCACCTCTACCCGGTCACCGACCTGCTTGAGCCAGCGGGTGACGGTTCCTTCGGTGACGCTCTCACCGAGGGCGGGCAAGTTAACGGATTCAGACATGTCGTCCCCGTTCTCCTTATTGATCTTTAGTGCGGATGATTGCTGCCTTGTTCGAGCTTAGTGCACCCGGCATTTCCGGCCGGGTGCACTAAGCTCTGTGGTCTTGCGGGGATGCCTAGCCGTGGAGGGGCTTGCCCGCCAACGCCAGGTGCGCCTCGCCCAGGGATTCGTTCTGGGTGGGGTGCGCGTGGACCAGCTGGGCCACGTCCTCCGGGTAGGCTTCCCAGTTCACGATCAGCTGGGCTTCACCGATCTGCTCGCCCATGCGGGCGCCGATCATGTGGACGCCCACCACGGGGCCGTCCTTCTGGCGGACCAGCTTGACCAGGCCGCTGGTGCCCAGGATGGAGCTCTTGCCGTTGCCGGCCAGGTTGTATTCCTGGGTCTGGATCTGGTCCTCGCCAAACTTCTCTTTGGCGGCCTTCTCGCTGTAGCCGACGGTGGCGATTTCGGGTTCGGAGTAGGTGACCTTGGGGATGTTGACGTCTTCGACGATGACCGGCTTGAGGCCAGCGATCTCTTCGGCGACGAAGATGCCCTGCTGGTAGCCGCGGTGCGCGAGCTGCACGCCGGGGACGATGTCGCCGACGGCGAAGACGTTGCCGACGCCGGTGTGGAGTCGCTCGTTGGTGATGACGAAGCCGCGGTCGATGGTGATGCCGGCCTCTTCGTAGCCGAGGTTCGCCGTGACAGGGCCGCGGCCGACTGCTACGAGCAGGAGGTCGGCTTCGAAGGTCTTGCCGTCTACGAGGGTGACCTTGACGCCGTCGTCGTTCTGCTCGACGCCCTGGAAGAAGACACCGGTGGAGAACTTGATCCCGCGCTTCTTGAAGGCACGCTCAAAGGCCTTGACGATCGTGGCGTCCTCGTTCGGAACCAGCGACGGGAGGCCTTCGACGATCGTGACGTCGACGCCGAAGGACTTCCAGACTGAAGCGAACTCGACGCCGATCACGCCGCCGCCCAGAATGATCGCGCTCTTGGGGATGTAATCCATGGTGAGGGCTTCGTCGGAGGTGATGACCTTGCCGCCGATTTCCAGGCCCGGCAGCGTGCGGGAGTAGGAGCCGGTCGCGAGGACAATGTTCTTGCCCTTGTACGCGGTGCCGTTCACGACGACGGTGTCGGTGCCCTGAAGCTTGCCTTCACCCTCAATGACGGTGATGCCCTTCTTGCCCTTGATCAGACCCTGAAGGCCCTTGAACTTACCGGCAACGATGCCGTCCTTGTAAGCATTGACAGCGTTGATGTCGATGCTGTCAAGAGTCACGTTGACGCCGTACTTGGACGAGTCGCGGGCGTGGTCGGCCAACTCGGCGGAGTGCAGCAGGGCCTTGGTGGGGATACAGCCGTTGTGGAGGCACGTACCACCGAGCTTGCCCTTTTCGATGAGGCCGACGGTGAGGCCAAGCTGGACAGCACGCAGTGCGGTGGCGTAGCCGCCGCTGCCGCCGCCGAGTACCAGGATGTCGAATTCTTGCGCAGTTGCCTGATCGGCCACTAAAACGCTCCCTCGCGTGAACGATGACACGAGAGTACGCATCATCTGGTCTTGGAACCTGCCTGCTGTGATTGTGCCAGCCGGCAGGTTTCCCTTTCATTTGTGACTACTACATGTGGGTCTGCTTCTGGGAAACAAGGTTTACCTTAGCGAACCACTAATACATGCTCCACCTTGCCATGGCGTTTGTGGAGCGCTTGTGTCCAGTGTCACGCGGCTTTGTGGCCGGGGAAGCACCGCCGCCCCGGCCACAAAGCCGCAATGCTGACTAGACGGCCTTGGCGAGGATGTCCTCGACGTAGGCCACCAGGGTCCGGACGGTGCAGCCCGTGCCCTGCTTGTGGTTGTAGCCGTAGGGGCTGCCGTTGTTGAACGACGGGCCGGCGATGTCGATGTGTGCCCACGGGATCTGTTCGCCGTCGTTGCCCTTGCCCACGAATTCGCGCAGGAAAACGGCCGCGGTCATCATTCCGCCGTGGCGTTCGCCGATGTTAGCGATGTCCGCGACCTGCGAGTCGAGGCTGGCCCGGAGCTCTTCCGGCAACGGCATGGGCCAGACGAGCTCGCCGGCCCGGTCGGCGGCGGTCTTGATGGCGCCGGTGAGTGAGTCGGAGCCCATCACACCGGCGGTGCGGTCGCCCAGGGCGATCAGCTGGGCGCCGGTAAGGGTTGCGACGTCGATGATGGCATCCGGGAATTCCTGGCTGGCGGCGACGATGCCGTCGGCCATGACCAGGCGCCCCTCGGCGTCGGTGTTGAGGACCTCGACGGTCTTGCCGCCGAACATCGTCAGGACGTCGGCCGGGCGCTGGGCAGCGCCGGAGGGCATGTTCTCGGCGATGCAGAGCCACGCGGTCGCCTTGACGGGCAGTCCGAGGCCCGCCAGGGCCAGGACGGTGTTGAGGACGACGGCGGCGCCCGCCATGTCGCTCTTCATGTCGCCCATGCCCAGGGCCGGCTTGATGGAGATGCCGCCCGTGTCAAAGGTGATGCCCTTGCCCACGAGGGCGATCTTGGCCGTGGCCTTCGCCGGGGCGTATTCGACCTTCACGAGGCGCGGCTGCCGGGTGGAGCCCTTGCCGACGCCGAGGATGCCGCCGAAGCCCTCCTTCTCGAGGCGCTTCTCGTCCCAGACCGTCACCTTGACCGGCAGGCCCTTCGACAGTTCCTTGGCGGCGTCGGCGAAGGACTCAGGGTAGAGGTGGCTCGGCGGCTGGTTCACCAGCGTGCGGGTCGCGTTCACGGCCGTGCCGATCAGGGACGCCCGACGCAGGACCGGCTGGAGCGCCTTGTCCGTGGCGAAGTCGGTGCGGATGACGACGTTCTTCACCGGGTCCTTGAGCCCGTCCTTGGAGGACCGGAACTCGGTGTAGGAGTAGGCGCCCATGGCGGCTCCCTCGGCGACAGCCGCGACCTCGGCCAGGGTCGTCGTCGGAAGGGCAACGGTGACGGTGGTGACGCCGGCCAACTGGCGGACGGCAGAGCCGGCGGCGCGGCGCAGCGCCTCCTCGGAAAGCGGCTGCTTCGCTGAGGCATTTTTCGCCGGCAGCTTGCCGACGCCGGCCAGGAGCAGGATGGTGGCCCCAGTCTCGGGCAGGCCGGGCAACCGGTGAGCCTGGTCCGCCGCGCCGGTGATGCCAAGAACGCTCAGTGATTCCGCCAAGGCCTCCGCGGCCTTGGCCGTCAGCGGGTTGTCGAGCAACACGGGGCCGTCGGGACCCTGTCCGACGCCGATGACGAGGGCATCGCTGGGGGACTTCTTCAAATCCCCTGCGACTGCACTAAGTTTGACTTCGCTATTCTTGACCACGCGGACAGTCCTCAATTCTCTGTGATGGTTCTCGGTGATATTCGGCAGGAACTGCATGTTTGGCGCCCTGCCGCGGATCCCGGGGGCGCCGTCGGTCTGGGACGCAACCCGGTGTCTGCAAAACAAGCCCTAGGGCCATCACCGATCGTAGTCTCTCGGCAGTGCGGAAATTCAATCGAATGAGAGCTGGAGCACACCCCAGGCAGGAATTTGCCCGGTCGCCGGGGCGTTGTACAGGTAGCGGCGCTGCCGTGCGGTGAGTGCCGCATGGGACTGGCGGACAGGATCTGCCTGACCGGCGGGTTCTGCCTGGCATCGTCCGGACGACGGACCGCGCCCCGCCTCTTCCACCGCCGCCATCGTGAAAGGAACACGCCGTGATTGAACGGATTTCCGGCTCTTTGCTGGATCCCCAGACGCTCTACATCCGTGATGACGCGCTGTTCTCCAGCACCGAACTGCGCGGACTCAACCTCGTCATGGGGTTCACCGGCTTCGCCGACGCCGGCCACGTGGTCCGGCAGATCACCGCTGAACTGCTGGACACCCTCGATGCCCAGATGATCGCCGAGTTCGACGCCGACCAGCTGATCGACTACCGCTCCCGGCGCCCGCAGATCAGCTTTGTCGAGGACCACCTGCAGGACTACCAGGCGCCGAGCCTTGCCCTCTACCGGCTGGTCGACGGGCTGGGCAGCCCGTTCCTGCTCCTTGCGGGGTTCGAGCCGGACCTGCAATGGGAACGATTCGCGCGCGCCGTCGTCGGCCTGGTCGAGGAGCTCGACGTCAACCTCGTCACCTGGATCCATTCGATCCCGATGCCGGTGCCCCACACCCGGCCGGTCGGTGTGACCGTGCACGGCAACCGGCCGGAGCTGATCGAGGGAATCTCGGTCTGGAAGCCCACGGTGGAGGTCCCGGCTGCGGTGGGGCACATCCTGGAGTTGCGGCTGTCGGAGGCCGGCCGGAACATCGCCGGTTATGTGATCCATGTGCCGCACTACCTGGCCGAAGCCGAGTACCCAACGGCTGCCGTAGCCGGGCTGGAGTACCTGGGCGCGGCAACGTCCCTCATGCTGCCGACCGACCGTCTGCGCGAGGCCGGCCGTGACGTGGGCCGGCAGATTGCCGAGCAGATCGAGGCATCCGAGGAGGTCCAGCAGGTGGTCTCACGGCTGGAGACCCGGTACGACGAAAAGGCCGAGGGGACGGTGCGGAGGTCGCTGCTGGCAGATGAGAACGACCAAATCCCCAACGCCGATGCCCTTGGTGCTGCCGTCGAGGCGTACCTGGCCCGTAAAGAACCCGGCGAATAAATACTATTTATCATGAACCCGGGCATAATGGGGGAGTGACCTCTCCCCGCGCCTGGCTGATCTGGATCATTGGGATCTTTGCCTATCTCGTGGCGGTCAGCCAGCGCACCTCTTTCGGGGTGGTCGGCCTGGAGGCAACGGAACGCTTCCACGCCAGCGCGGCCGAGATCTCCTTTTTCACCGTGCTCCAGCTCCTGGTCTACGCGGCGCTGCAGATTCCCGTAGGCGTCCTCGTGGACCGGTTCGGCTCCCGCGCGATGCTGGCCGGCGGCGGTGTCCTGATGGGGCTCGGCCAGCTTCAGCTGGCGTTTGCCGACAACATCCCCGGCGGAGTTCTGGGACGCGTCTTGGTGGGCGCTGGGGATGCCATGACGTTTATCTCCGTGATCCGGCTTATCCCGCTCTGGTTCGCGCCGGGGCGTGTGCCGCTGCTGACGCAGCTGACCGGCATGTCCGGGCAGCTGGGCCAGCTCTTCAGTGTGGTGCCGTTCGCGATGATCCTGCACTCCGCGGGCTGGACTCCGGCTTTCCTGACACTCGCGGCGATGTCGGCCCTCGCCGTCGTGCTGGTCCTGCTCCTGCTTCAGGACCTTCCGCCCGGGCACCCGGCTCCGCCGCATTCCCAGGGGCTGCGCGCTACCGGGATTTCGCTGGCGCACGCCTGGCGGCAACCCGGGACCCGGCTCGGGCTGTGGAGCCACTTCACCGTCCAGTTCAGCGGCACGGTTTTTGCCATGACGTGGGGCTACCCCTTCCTGATTTCCGCCCAGGGGCTGGACGGCGGAACCGTCTCGGCCCTTATGGCGTTGTACGTGGCCGGTGCCATTGCCGCCGGACCGCTGATGGGCAGATTCGTTGCCCGGCATCCGCTGCGGCGCTCCACCATGGTGCTCCTGATTTCCGGGTGCACCGCCGTCGCCTGGGCAGCGGTGCTGCTGCTGCCGGGACGCGCACCGCTCTGGCTCTTGGCTGCCCTCGTGGTGACCCTGGCCGTCGGCGGTCCCGGCTCCATGATCGGCTTCGACTTCGCCCGGACTTTCAACCCCGCTCACCGGCTCGGCACTGCCACCGGCATTGTCAACGTGGGCGGCTTCTTTGCCGCACTGGTGTCCATCTACCTGATTGGGCTGGTGCTCGACCTCCTGCACGCCAGCGGGTTCTCCCATGGTGAGCTCTACGGCCTGGATCCGTTCCGCGTCGCCCTCAGCGTGCAGTTCCTGGTGCTTGCCGGGGGAGCCTGCGGCATCATCGCGACCCGGCGGAAAGTCCGGCGCCAGATGGCAGCCCAAGGGGTCATGGTTCCGCCGCTGCTCAAGGCTCTCGCCGGGCAGCGCAGGCTGGTCGCGGAGCGGCGCCGCACGCCCTGATCCGCAGTTTGTCAGGTTCGCTTGTTTGGCAGGTTCGTGCGGCTCGCGGGAACGCCTGAAGCTCACGGTCGCTGTGCCGAAACGATTGTGGATCCTCTATGGCTGCCGTGGCTGATGGATCATCCGTTGGAGTGAAGTTGTTCATCATTCCGGTGGAACTCACTCAGAATGAGCGTCAGTGGTGCGGAAGCCCGCTTAGGGTGAAGCCATGTTCAAAACGATCCAGTCTCTGAGGCTCCTCGCGGCACCGGCCATGGCCGTGCTGCTGCTGGGGGCGATCTTTATTCTGGAGGAGCGCCATTTCGACCAAAAGAGTGCCCTGCTGCTGGCGCTCGTGACGGGTGTCGCTGTGGCCGAGATCCTGCCGGCGGCCGCCCTGGGGCTGGTCTTCGTCTCCCTGGTCCTACAGAGCCTCAAGATCTTCCCGCTGGTCTTTCTGTCCGGCGTGCTGAGCTACGCTGCTGTTCCCGTCGTCATCTTCTTCGCAGCGATCGGATGGAAGACCCGAAGCCGGTGGGTCGCACCCAGTGCGGCTGTCATCTTTGCCGGCATCATCACCGTCAACTGGTTCACCGACCAGACCTGGATAAATATCATCTTCGCCAGCCCGATATACGGCAGGGGATTACTGCGAACCCTCACCTACGCCTTTCTGATCTTCGGGGCTTTCGCCGCTCTGAACCTGGCCACCTGGGCCGTCGGTGTGGCAGTAAACAACCTCTCGAGGAGCCGGAGGGCGCAGCTCGCGGCGGAAACCAAACTCCGGGAGACGGCGACCGAACTCACCGTAGAACAGGAACGCAACAGAATCGCCGGGGAGCTCCACGACGTCCTGGCCCATTCACTGACAGTCATCGTGGCGCAGGCCGACGGAATACGATTCATCCACCGCACAGAACCGGAAACCGTGGAAGAAGCATCCAAGGTCATCGCCGAATCGGCGAGGACCGCACTGGTCGAAACGCGCCGGCTCATCGAAGGTTTCTCCACGGAGGTCACCGACCACCCGGCGCACAGGGTTGAAGACCTGGTGATTCTTGCCGAACGTTTGAGCTCCAGCGGCATGCCTGTCACGATCGAAACGACGGGCCAGCCACGGGACATGACCGCAGGCCAGCAGCTAACGGTCTACCGGCTGGCGCAGGAGAGCCTCACAAACGCCTTCAAGCACGGAGACCGGAGCCAGGGCACGCAGCTGCACCTGGTGTGGACGGCAGCATCCCTTGAGCTCCGTATCAGATCGTCGCTGATCACCAGCCCTGCCGCGACACCGAGCACAACCCCGTCGGGCCGCGGGATCGCGGGAATGAAAGCCCGCGCCGCGGCCGCGGGCGGGTGGGTCGAAACAGTCCGGGGCGACGAGACCTTCGAAGTGATGGCGTTCCTCCCTGCGACGGGTCCTGACCGGTACCCGGAATCTGTCCCCGCGACAGCTGAACTTCCAGTCCTGGACGGAGCACTGCTGTGACAGGTACCCCGATTCGGATTGCCCTGGCCGATGACCAGCCGCTGTTCAGTGCCGGACTCAAGATGATCCTGCGCAGCCAGACGGACATGGATCTTGTCGGCGAAGCCGTCAACGGAGAGGCCGCCGTCGAACTCGTACAGGAGACCTGCCCTGATGTGCTTCTCATGGACATCCGGATGCCCGTCATGGACGGAATCACGGCCACGAAGACGATCCTGGAAACGCCCAGTGGAAGTGCCACCAAAATCATCGTTCTGACCACCATCCAGCACGACGAAGCCGTCGTCCGCGCCATCCAGGCCGGCGCGGCCGGTTTCCTGACCAAAGACACCACACCCGACTTCCTGCTGGCCGCCATCCGAACGGTTCACTCGGGGCACTCAGTCATCGCCCCGGCCATCACCAACGAACTGCTGCGCGACTACACCACGCCCTCTTCCGGGAACGACGTTGCTCTGGCGGGCCTGTCCGGCAGGGAACGCGACGTGTTTCTCCTGACCGCCAAAGGGCTGGGAAACGCCGAGATCGCGGCCTCACTGGTGCTCAGCGAAGCCACTGTGAAATCCCACGTGGGCAGCATCCTGTCCAAGCTGAAGCTGAAGAACCGCATCCAGCTCGTGGCCTTCGCCTACGAAAACAACGTCCTCAACTAGCCGCCAACATCACCGTCCCACCTGCCTGGCCTTCCCACACAGGGAAGGCCGGCCACCGCATTGCCCAAAACAACCGAAGGAGTCCACCATGAAGAAGAAGATCTTCGGCGCTGGCGTGCTGATCGTAGGCACCGGCGCCGCACTGGCTGCGGCTGCGATCCCGGCCGCGTCGGTTACCGCGTCCCCGGAGCCCGTCCCAGGGATCATCCGCCAGGCAGAGGCCTACGCCTCAACAGATCCGATCGCCGAAAAGGGCATGCAGGAGGCTGTCCGGCGCTGCATGGCCAAGGCCGGCTTCGACTACACGCCGCCGAGTTCCGACCTGACGCTGGACCTCAACGGTGCCATCGGATTCAAACGGCTCACGGTTGAGGCGGCCAAGGCCAGCGGCTACGCCAGCACCGGGCCGCAGGGACCTCACGAGCCGGCTCCCGGGTCCGCGGACGGCAAACTCTTCGCCAATCCGGCCTTCACCAAGGCACTCACCGGGCCCGGCGACACCGCGTCAATGACCACGGTGGACGGTATGGGAACGTCCTCCGGCGGATGCCGCGGCGAAGCCATGACGCAGATCTACGGCAGCGCGGAAAACTACATGCTCGCCACCGGCATCGCCTCCAACTGGTTTTTCCCGGCCACCCTGTCCGCCTCCGGCGACTCGGGCATTACCAAAGCAGTCGCTGACTGGGTGGCCTGCATGAAGGAAACCCCTTACGCCTCGTTTGCTAACCCGGGGCAGGCCGCCGATGCCGGTAAAACTGCGGGCGGCCAGGAAGAGTTCAGAATCGCCGTGACCGACGCCGTCTGCCGGGACAAGACCGGGTTCCACGCTGCCCTGGACAAAGTCCTGGACAAGTACCTGACAACCCGCATGCAGGAACTTGCCCCGCAGATCGCGAAGGTCAAAGAGATTCGCCGGACGGCCGACGCCAACGCGGCAGCACTGGGTGGCACTGCCTCGAAGTAGCGCGGCACGGCGCAACAGCCGGCGGGGTCCTGTCAGCATTCGGGGGTGACAGGACTCCGTCCGTTGGCGGCGGTTCCGCCATAGCGGTTGCGAACTCGGCGCGGTTATCCACATAGCGCAGTCTGGTACTGCCGCGGGGACGCGGACGCCGCGAAGCTGGGCTCATGACAGCTCCCGATCACTTGAGAATCACCGGCCCCGAAGACATCCTCGGCTTCATCCCGCACTCTCTCGGCTACTGGCCGGAAAACAGCCTGGTGGCCATGACCCTGCAAGGCAAACGGCTCGGAGCCACCTTGCGGGTCGACCTCCCCGAGCCCGGCGGCGGAGCCGGTGGGAGCGGCGGTAGAGACGGTGCCTCCGTGGCCGGTGGGCGGGGTACCGCCGTCTCCAAGCGCCGCGCCGGCTCCGGCCGGAGGGACATGCTGGCCGACTTCGCACGAAATGTCGTGGCCTACCTGGAGGCGGACGACGCAGCCGACGGCTCGCTGCTGGCCTTGTTCACCGACACCGACACGAGCGGTCCCGGCGGTGGCCCTGCGTGGGCGGGCCTGCTCAAGGAACTCGAGCTTGCCCTCGAGGCAGCCGGACTGCCCTTGCGGGACGCCTGGATTATCGGGACTAAGTTCTGGCGCAACGCGCAATGCGATGATCCGGATTGCTGTGGGTCGCCCGGCCGGCCGGTCGAGCAGATCAAGAACAGCAGGCTCAACGCCGAGATGGTCTACCGCGGCAGCAGTGTCGGCGCCGTCCCCGGTGCGCAAGGGACTCAGCCGGCGTCGTTGCCTGTGGACCCGGCGGTGCGCGCGGCCGAGTGCGGCTGGGCGGAGCAATTCTCCCCGCGACGGCGGGACCGGGCGCAATTTGACCAGGTGCTCGATGTTTGGACCATGGCCATGCAGGCTGCCACTAGCCGGGAGCTTCCTTCTGACTCCGGCGCCGTGGCCCCTGGGGCTACCATCACCGATGCCGGAACGACCGTCGCCGGGAACCACGCCACCGGGAACGGGAACCACCCCGCCGGGAACCTGGATCCTAGTGATTTCGAACCCAGGAACGCGGCTCAGCCACTTGTGCTCTCACCTGAACTGGCCGGCTACCTGCGGGCCAGTCTGTGTATTCCGTCATGGCGGGACGCCGTCCTCGTCATGGCCGCGGCCGGACGGTCCGCGGCCGAGTACGGCGCCGAGGACTTCGGCATGTTCGACACGGAAGCCGGGTCCGCCGCCCCGCCCGGAACCATGTCCTATTCACGGCTCGGGCCGACGCCTAGTCCTCTGCCGCAGGCGTCTACCACCGGCAGGCCCGCTGCTGGCGCCGTTCCGGTTACCGAAGCGGTCCCCGGCTACGGGGAGGTCCTGCTCGGACTGGCGCCATCAGTCCCGGATTGGACCCTGCTGGTCGGGCTTGAGCGGGTCCTCGAGCGGCTCGGCGGTCTTGGTGACGGGGAGCCAACTGCAGCCGCAGTGACGGCACGGGGGTGGATCGAATGGTGCCGTGGCCGCGGCTCCTACGCCGACGCCTTGTACCGGCAGGCCTTGCAGGAGCACCCGGGATACAGGCTCGCGGAGCTGCTGGCAGAGCTCGGCCGGCGCGGCACCCTTTGCGGTTGGGCGGCCAGGCGCGAGGCCGCCTGGCAGAAGTTTGCGCCTGACGCGGCATGAGTAACTGACGCGGCGGGGAAGCCCGGGCAATATTGTGGACCCGGCGTCCCGAAAGGCGCCCAGAATGAAAACCGTGAGACAATGGTTGCCGCGACCCGGTTGGGTCCGTGTATCAAGTGCCCTAAATGAACCTTGGAAACAGGGAACATTAAGGCCATCCCAGCAGTTCTACTAAGTGGCTCTGCTGGCCGTGGTTGCGCTTGATGTCAAACACGGACTTGACAGGGTCATAGTGGTGTTGCCCGTATGGCGATCCGCAGAACCGCAGCTAGAAAGGTTTTCAGTGACCCCGACTTCCGCGAAGAAGGAATCCGCCGACCAGGCCGAATTGTCCCCTGAGGAGAAGAAGGCGGCGACCAACGCCAAGCGCGCCGCGACGCGCGCAGCCAACAAGGCTGTCAAGGACGCCGCTTCCGCAGAGGGTGGCGACACCGTTACCGGAGTCGCCAAGCCTGAGCCCAAGAAGCGCGGGCCCAAGCCCGGCGCCAAAGCCGCGGCGGAAGCCGCCGGCAACTCAGCCAGTGCGTCCGACAATGACGTCGACGCCGAAGAGGATCTCGACGACGTCACGCCCGACGCCGCCGAGCTCGGCGACGACGTAGAAGGCGAAGAAGTCGCCGGCAAGGCCGCGGCCACCACCGGCTCCGGCTTCGTGTACTCCGACGCCGACGACGACGACGCCCCGGTGCAGCAGGTCATGTCCGCCGGCGCCACCGCCGACCCCGTCAAGGACTACCTGAAGCAGATCGGCAAGGTCGCCCTGCTGAACGCCGAGCAGGAAGTGGACCTGGCCCTGCGAATCGAGGCCGGACTCTTCGCCGAGGAGAAGATTGCCGCCGACGACGGCAGCATGGATCCGAAGCTCAAGCGTGAGCTCGAATTTGTCATCCACGACGGCAAGCGTGCCAAGAACCACCTGCTGGAGGCCAACCTCCGCCTCGTCGTCTCGCTGGCCAAGCGTTACACCGGCCGCGGCATGCTGTTCCTGGACCTGATCCAGGAAGGCAACCTGGGTCTGATCCGTGCGGTCGAGAAGTTCGACTACACCAAGGGCTTCAAGTTCTCCACCTACGCCACCTGGTGGATCCGACAGGCGATCACCAGGGCCATGGCCGACCAGGCCCGGACCATCCGCATCCCGGTGCACATGGTGGAAGTCATCAACAAGCTGGCCCGTGTCCAGCGCCAGATGCTGCAGGACCTCGGCCGCGAACCCACCCCGGAGGAGCTGGCCCTCGAGCTGGACATGACCCCGGAAAAGGTCGTGGAGGTCCAGAAGTACGGCCGCGAGCCTATCTCGCTGCACACCCCGCTTGGCGAGGACGGCGACTCCGAGTTCGGCGACCTCATCGAGGACTCCGAAGCCGTGGTTCCCGCGGATGCCGTGAGCTTCACCCTGCTGCAGGAACAGCTGCACTCGGTGCTGGACACGCTCTCCGAACGCGAAGCCGGCGTGGTCGCGATGCGCTTCGGCCTCACCGACGGCCAGCCGAAGACTTTAGACGAAATCGGCAAGGTCTACGGCGTCACCCGTGAGCGGATCCGCCAGATCGAATCCAAGACCATGTCCAAGCTGCGGCACCCGTCGCGGTCACAGGTCCTGCGCGACTACCTGGATTAAGCGCCGACCGGCCGCAGGCTAGGCGAAGTTCACAGCAACGCGGGGTTACATCCCGCCCGTCCTCATCGGACTGGGCCGGAAGTGACCCCGCGTTGCTGTTACTGCCGCCATTTTGCTGTGGATGCCGCCAAGTACATCGCTGCTGCACGCCCGGGAACCAGTCACTTAACGAATCAGGGCCCCTCCGATATGGAGGGGCCCTGATGCAGTGGTCTCAGGTCGCCCGGAACCCTGTAGGGCGCCGAGCCGAAACCGGTGCGGTCTAGTCGACCGGAACCGGGGCCTTCTGGTGAAGGCGGTCAGTCTCGTCATGCCAGTCTGAGCTGAGCGGCTTGAGTGTCGGCTCTACGGCGCGTGCGTGGTGGCCGCAGAAAAGAAGCTCACCGCCGGAGGCACCGAGAACAACTCGGACATATGCCTGTGCTCCGCAACGATCGCACCGGTCTGCGGCAGTCAGTGTGCGGTCCGCAACTGCTGTTGTCATGTTCGGCCTCCTTAGTAGATCGGTATACCTATATAACCAGCATTCGTGGCCGATACATGGCACGGATGGCCTACTTTCGCTGTCCGCGTATCACGTCTCAATAACGGCGAGTGGCCGGAGAGTCCCTGCGGGGAGTGGCAAACCGTGGATGACCCGGAGTCCGACTAACCTAGGAAGAGCGTCAAATTCTGTGACTGCCCGCCTGCGCACGCTGCAGGGGCGGTCCCGATCCTGTAAGGAGTTCACGACCCGTGGCACCCAGTTCTGATTACACCGCCCGGCACCTCTCCGTGCTGGAGGGCCTCGAGGCCGTCCGTAAGCGCCCGGGCATGTACATCGGCTCCACGGACTCCCGCGGACTCATGCACTGCCTCTGGGAAATCATCGACAACTCCGTCGACGAGGCCCTCGCCGGCTTCGGCCACGACATCAAGATCATCCTGCATGCGGACAATTCGGTGGAGATCCACGACGACGGCCGTGGCGTTCCGGTGGACGTCGAACCGAAAACCGGGCTGACCGGCGTCGAGGTGGTATTTACCAAGCTGCACGCCGGCGGAAAGTTTGGCGGCGGCTCCTACACCGCTTCCGGCGGCCTGCACGGCGTGGGTGCCTCCGTGGTCAACGCACTCTCGGCCCGCCTCGACGTCGAAGTGGACCGCGGCGGCAAGACGTACAAGATGTCCTTCCGCCGGGGGGAGCCGGGCCGGTTCAAGGATCCAGGCACCAAGCCGGACCCCGCGACGCTCTTCGAACCGTTCATCGACGGCTCCGTGCTCGATGTCGTGGGGAAGGCCAAGCGCGGCGTGACCGGAACCCGGATCCGCTACTGGGCGGACCGGCAGATCTTCACACCCGACGCCAAGTTCTCCTACGACGACCTCGCCGCACGTGCCCGACAGACCTCATTCCTGGTCCCCGGACTGAAGCTCACGGTCCGGGACGAACGCAGGGTTGCCGGCACGCCCGGCGAATCGGGCCCGCATGAGGAGGTCTTCCACCACGACGGCGGCATCTCCGAGTTTGTCGACTTCCTCGCCGCCGACCCGGCCGTCACGGATATCTGGCGTCTTCACGGTGCCGGGAAATTCAAGGAAACTGTGCCCGTCCTTGACGAAAAGGGCCACAGCCAGCTCGCGGAGGTCGAACGCGACTGCGAGGTCGACGTCGCGCTGCGCTGGGGGATCGGCTATGACAACACGGTCCGCACGTTCGTCAACATCATTTCCACGCCCAAGGGCGGCACCCACCAGTCCGGCTTCGAACAGGCCCTGCTCAAGACGTTCCGCAAGGCCGTGGAGACAAACGCCCGCAAGCTCAAGGCCGGCAACGACAAGATCGAAAAAGACGACATCTTCGCCGGCCTGACCGCAGTCCTGACGGTCCGGCTGGCAGAACCGCAGTTCGAGGGCCAGACCAAGGAAATCCTGGGCACGTCGGCCGTGCGGGCCATCGTGGCCAAGGTGGTGGAACAGGAGATCAGCGCCAAGCTGACGTCCGCAAACCGCAACGACAAGGCCCAGTCCGCGCTGCTGCTGGAAAAGATCGTCAGCGAGATGAAGTCCCGCATCTCGGCGCGGGTCCACAAGGAAACCCAGCGCCGCAAGAATGCCTTGGAAACCTCATCCATGCCCACCAAACTTGCCGACTGCCGCACGGACGACGTCGGACGCTCCGAACTGTTCATCGTCGAAGGTGACTCGGCCCTCGGCACCGCCAAGCTGGCGAGGTCCTCGGACTTCCAGGCGCTCTTGCCGATCCGCGGCAAAATCCTCAACGTCCAGAAGGCCTCTGTGGGGGACATGCTCTCCAACGCCGAGTGCGCGGCCCTGATCCAGGTGGTGGGAGCCGGCTCCGGCCGGTCGTTCGACATCAGCGCCGCCCGGTACGGCAAAGTAATCCTGATGACCGACGCCGACGTCGACGGCGCCCACATCCGGACCCTGCTCCTGACGCTCTTCTTCCGCTACATGCGCCCGATGATCGACGAGGGCCGCGTCTTCGCCGCCGTTCCGCCGCTGCACCGTGTGGAGGTGGTCAACGCCGGCCAGAAGGCCAACGAGATGATCTACACCTACTCTGAGGCTGAGCTCCATGTCCTGCTGGCGCGGCTCGCCAAAGAGGGCAAGCGCTACAAGGAGCCGATCCAGCGGTACAAGGGGCTGGGAGAGATGGATGCCGAGCAGCTGGCCGAAACCACCATGGACCCGCGTCACCGGACGCTGCGCAAGGTCGGGATCGAGAACGCCAAGCAGGCCGAAGAGACTTTCGATCTCCTCATGGGCTCGGACGTGGCGCCGCGCAAGGACTTCATCATTGCAGGCGCCGCAAACCTGGACCGGGAGCGCATCGACGCCTGACGTCCCGCCGTCGGGAAGGGCCGGTGGCTGATTTCCCGCGGCGGCTCCGCTGGGCCTGCCGCTACCAACCTTTGCCCAAGGTGCTTCCGATAGCTTCATCTCACCGATGCGGGCAAGGACGCCCGGATTCGGATTCCGCAGCCGAATCCAGGAGATCCCTATGAAGCAACGCCGGAATATCCGCCGCGCGGCCATCGCCGCCTCAATCGGGTTGGCGGCCACCCTTGCGCCGCCCGCACTCGCAGACAACGGAACAAACACGGCCTCCCTGCGTGCTGCCGTGTCGGCAACGAACATCATGAAGCATCTCGCAGCGCTCCAGGCGGTCGCGGACGCCAACGCAGGCACCCGCGCTGCCAGCACCCCGGGCTATGAAGCCTCCGCCCAGTACGTCGAGGGCAAGTTACGTGCCGCCGGCTACACCCCGGTCCGCCAAACCTTTCCCTACGACCGCTACGACACCGTCTCGGCCTCCATGGGGCGGCTCTCGCCATCCCCAAGAAGCTACGCCTATGACGCCCCAGACGGCTTCCTCGATATGGCCTACTCCGGTTCCGGCAACGTCACGGCCCCACTGACCGCCGTCGACATCAACCTGGCCGGCGACAGGGCCTCCACAAGCGGCTGCGAGGCAGCTGACTTTGGCGGATTCACGGCGGGCAACATCGCCTTGATCCAGCGCGGCACTTGCACCTTCCGGATCAAGGCGGACAACGCAGCCGCGGCCGGGGCAGCCGGCGTCATCATCTTCAACCAGGGCAATGTCGACCCGGGGGACGAGCGCTTTGCCCTGTTCGGCGGCACGCTGGACGCGCCTCAGGCCGGTCTCCCGGTGGTCAGCACAAGCTTCGCCACCGGCGCCGAACTCGCCGGGCTGAGCAACGTCAGCATGCACCTCTCCGTGAATGCCACCGTCACCGCGCTGACGTCCTTCAACATCCTGGCCGATACCGGCGGACGCGCGGACCGCACCGTCCTGGTGGGGGCGCATCTGGATTCCGTGCCCGAGGGGCCCGGCATCAACGACAACGGCACCGGGACAGCCTCCATCCTCGAGACGGCGATCCAGCTGAAGGCGTCCGGCCAGACCCCCGTCAACAGGGTCCGCTTCGCCTTCTGGGGAGGAGAGGAACCAGGACTCATCGGCTCCGACTACTACGCATCCCAGCTGACGGCGAGCCAGGTCAAGACTCACGCGGTCAACCTCAACTTCGACATGGTCGGCTCGCCGAACTTTGTCCGGTACGTCTACGACGGCGACGGTTCCTCCTTCGGCACCAAGGGACCCAATGGCTCCGGGCTCGTCGAGAAGGTATTCGTGGACTACTTCAAATCCCAGAACCTGCCGACCGCGCCGACAGAGTTCGACGGGCGCTCGGACTACTCCGGGTTCATCACCAACGGGATTCCGGCGGGCGGCCTGTTCACCGGCGCGGAAGGCATCAAGACCGCGCAGGAGGCGGCGGTGTTCGGCGGGACAGCGAATGTGGCGCATGACGCCTGCTACCACCAGGCCTGCGACACTATCGGCAACGTCAACACCACGGTGCTGGAGCAAATGGCCGACGCGATCGCCCATTCCACACTGACCTTCGCCATGACCACCTCGGCGATCAATGGCACCTCCAAGGGCAACGGCGCGGGCGCCGTCGATCTCCAATTCAAGGGCAGCAAGCTGCTGAAATAAGAGCGGCACCGCCCAACCCGGACCGCTTCGCCGCTCTTCTGGCGGGGCGGCCCGCCGTTTGAGCGGGAGGATCAGGTTGGCATCGGGCCGGCCCTAGCCGAGCAAGCCGGGGACCAGCAACAAGGCCGTCGGAAGGGCCAGCAGCAGCGCACAGCATGCCAGGACGGCGGCGCGCAGCGGTTCCGACAGCGGCGGCCGGGGCGAGAGCAGACGGCTGACGCGGGACGCCGTCGTGCCGGCCGAGCCAGCACCCCCGGTGGCGCCGGGCTGGCTGGCGTCGACGTCGGACAGGCCGGGCTCGACGAACGCCAGGCGTGCCGCCGGAGTGGCCGGGGACCCGCTGGCCACAATGGCAATCGCCTTGATCAGGGTCGTCTTGCTCTCCGTCTTCAGCGCGACGTCGTCGGCAAGCATTTCGATCAGGGAGTTGACCGACTCCTGCGCCAGCCGCGTGGTGGGGAGCCACGGCAGAGCCTGGCGCCACGCGGCGAAGGCCCACAGCAGGAGGTGGTGGCGCTGGCTCAGGTGCGCGTTCTCGTGAATCAGCACGGCACGCAGCTCATCGGGCTCCAGGGCGGCCATGAGCCCGTCGGAGAGAACAGTCACGGACCGTGCGCCGCCGGGAAGGCAGTACGCCACGGGCGAGTCCACGTTGAGGACCATGGTTCCCGGGCCGTCGGAGGATGGTGAGGCGAGAAGGTCCAGCAGTTCGCGGTGGCGCCGGCGCTGGCGCTGGATCTTGTAGTAGGTCAGCAGCAGGGTGAAAACGAGGTGCGCCGTCAGCAGGGCCGCGGTTGAGAGCGCAAAGATGTGCCAGAAGCCCAGATCGGTGGTGGGGGCATTGTTGAAGGCCATCCCGGCCAGGGCCCGCAGACCGGAGAGCAGGTTATCCCCGACCGGCTCGAGCCCGTAGACCAGCATGGCGCCGATCATGGACAGGCCGCCGGCCAGGGCGATCGCCTGCCACAGCAGCATGGCCGTGAAGGGGGAGCGGGCCGGCCACTGGGCACGGGAGAGGAGGATAGGCACCGGCCACGCCAATGCTATCGCCAGGACCGCCAGAAAATATGAGGTCCAGAACATCGGGCGTTAGCTGCGGCCCAATAGCTTGCGCAGGGTTTCTGCTTCGTTGTCCGTGACGGAACCGATGAACCGGGCCAGGACGGCCTCGCGGTCCGGTGCGGAGCCGAGGACCTCGTGCATAAGCTCCGCAGTGTGGTCCGCGCGGCTGGAGACGGCCTGGTAGCGGTGGGGGCGGGTACCGCGTTCGCGTTCCACGAGGCCCTTCCGCTCGAGGCGCGAGAGTACGGTCAGCACCGTGGTGACCGCGAGGTCCTTGCCCACATGCCCGGCGGTGCCGTCCTGGGGGTGGGTGCTCTGCGCGAGAAGGTCCCGCAGCGTGTTGGCCGTCGCAGCTTCTTGGCCTGCCCAGAGCAGGTCCATCACGGCCCGTTCCAGTTCACCGAGACTTGCCATTGCGTACATCCTTCTATGACTGCCGCGCCGGCGTCGTGCTGGGAACATGCTGGTGCCTGCCGGTGCGGTGTATGTGAACACTTCAGTTACAAATTTACCGCGTTTTGCGCATTCTTTCTACATGAAGTAGAACACGGCCGTTCGGCGTGTCGGAGAGGCCGCCCCGAGGCCCCGGGGCGGGGGCTGTCCGGCCATTGCAGGCCGTGACGTGCCGTGGGAGTCTGAGTTACAGGCAAGCGCCGATGTGTTCTACACTCTGTAGAAGACGTATTTCTACGCCGCGTAGAAGTTGCTCGAACCTAGCCAAAAGTAGGGACTGCCTTGGACGCCTTGGAAATCGCACGCTGGCAATTCGGAATCACCACGGTCTACCACTTCATGATGGTGCCGCTCACGATCGGCCTCGGGCTGGTGGTGGCTGTGATCCAGACGCTCTGGTACCGCACTGGCAAGCCGGAATATCTGCGCATGACCAAGTTCTGGGGCAAGCTCTTCCTGATCAACTTCATCATGGGCGTCGCCACCGGAATCGTGCAGGAATTCCAGTTCGGCATGGCCTGGAGCGAGTACAGCCGCTTTGTCGGAGACGTGTTCGGCGCACCGCTGGCCATGGAAGCGCTCCTGGCCTTCTTCGTCGAGTCAACGTTCCTGGGCCTGTGGATCTTCGGCTGGAAACAACTCAAACCCGGCGTCCACCTGGCCTGCCTCTGGGTCGCCGTGATTGGCTCCGTGTTCTCGGCCTACTTCATCATCGTGGCCAACAGCTGGATGCAGCACCCCGTCGGCGTCGAAATGCTCAACGGCCGGCCCGTCATGACCGACGCGTGGGCCGTCTTCACCAACAACACCGCCCTCGTTGCCGTGCCGCACACCCTCTTCGGTGCCCTTGCCGTCGCCGGGGCCTTCCTCCTCGGCATCGCCTGGTACCACCTGTGGCGCCGCCGCCACGACGGCATCGACACGATCGGGGCCGACGGCAAGGTGATTCCCGGCGAAGCCGCCGGCATCCTCGGCCGGGACCGCAACGACCACACCGTCTGGATCCGCTCGCTGCGCATCGGCGCCGTCGTCGCCATGATTTCCTTCGCAGGCACCGCCGTCACCGGAGACCTGCAGGGCAAGCTCATGTTCGAGCAGCAGCCCATGAAGATGGCCGCCGCCGAGGCCGCCTGCCACGACGGTACCGGCTTCTCGGTCCTGAGCGTCGGCAACGTCGGCTCCAAGAACTGCAACGCCATCGTGGCCGTGATCGAGGTCCCCGGCATCCTGTCCTTCCTGGCCAAGGGCGACTTCACCACCGAGGTCAAGGGCGTCAACAGCCTGCTAGATGAGTACCAGTCCAAGTACGGCACCACAGTGCCGGACAACCCCATCTACGGGGACCGCGCCGGCCAGCAAATCCAATACGTGCCCGTCATGGAAGTCACCTACTGGGGCTTCCGGATGATGATCGGCTTCGGCGGCGTGGCCGCCCTCGCCGCCCTTCTGGCACTCTGGGCCACCCGCAAGGGCACCGTGCCGGCCTCCCGCGGACTCATGCGCCTGGCGGTGTTCGGCATCCTGGCACCGTTCGGTGCCAACGCCGCGGGCTGGATCTTCACCGAGATGGGCCGCCAGCCGTTCGTCGTCGCCCCGAACCCGGACACCAGCGGAATCGATCAGGTCTTCATGTTCACCGCCGCGGCCGTCTCACCGGGAGTCTCGGCCGGCGAGATCCTGACCTCCCTCGTGGTCCTGACCTCGATCTATGCGGTGCTGCTGGTGGTGGAGGTCAAGCTCCTGGTCAAGTACGTCCGCGGCGGCGTGGCCTCGGCCATGCCGGAACTCGTGCATGCCCCCGTTGACGAAAACGAAGACGGCACCCCCCGGGGCGGTCCGGGCAAACCCGACGGCGACGTCCTGGCTTTCGCCTACTAGCCGCCCGCCCAGCAACCCACCTATCCAGCAACCCCACACGGAAAAGCGCAGAGGATTCTCAGCATGGAACTGCTACCCACCATCTGGTTCGTCGCCATCGCGGTGCTGTGGACGGGCTATCTCTTTCTTGAGGGCTTCGACCTTGGCGTCGGGATGCTGATGAAGGTGTTCGCCCGGGACAACACGGAGCGCCGCGTCCTGATCAACACGATCGGCCCGGTCTGGGACGGCAACGAGGTCTGGCTCCTGACCGCCGGCGGCGCCACGTTCGCGGCCTTCCCGCTGTGGTACGCCTCGCTGTTCTCCGCGCTGTACCTGCCGCTGCTGCTGGTCCTCGTGGCGCTCATCTTCCGGGCAGTCGCATTCGAGTACCGCGGCAAGGTGGACAACCCCCGGTGGCGCGCCCGCTGGGACTGGGCCATCTCGGCAGGATCGTTCGTCGCGGCCTTCGGCGTCGGCGCGGCATTGGCCCTGACCACCACGGGTCTGCCGCTGGACGCCAACGGTGACCGCGAGGGCGGCCCGTTCGCCTGGTTCAGCGGCTACGCCGTCCTCGGCGGGTTCGCCGTCGTCGGGTTCTCCCTCCTGCACGGGCTCGGGTTCCTGGCGCTGAAGACCGACGGCGAAGTCCGCCACCGGGCGCGGGCGTGGTTCGTCCGGTTGCTGCCCGTGTTGTTGCTGCCCATCGCCGGCTGGGCCGTGAGCCTCCAGCTTCTCAGCGGCGAGGCCTGGACTATCGCCGCCGTCGTCGCCGCCGTTGTCGCTGCGTTCCTGGCGTGGAACTTCGCCCGCAAGGATGCCGAAGGCCGTGCCTTCATGTCGCTGGGGGCATTCCTCCTGCTCGGCAGCGCATCTATCTTCGGCGCAGCCTTTCCCGTGGTGCTGCCGTCCACCCTGAATCCCGCGTTCAACCTGACCGTCTCCAACGCCTCGTCCTCGGACTACACCCTGGGCCTGATGAGCATCGTGGCCTGCATCGGGCTGCCGCTGGTCCTGGCGTACCAGGCCTGGACGTACTGGGTGTTCCGGCGCAGGGTCAGCGCGGCGCACATTCCGGAGGCGCACAGCTTCCTTCCCGCGATCGCCGCCAAAGCGCTGGCACCGAAGGACTAACTCCCCGATGAGACCGTTCCCCGCCGGCCCTGCGACCCGTTCCGCGCTCTACCTGCTGGGCCTGCTGGCCGCCCTGAAGGCATTGTCCCTTGTGCTGATGGCTCAGGCTGTGGCATCGATGCTCGCCGGTCTCGCGGCGCATGACCCCACCTGGGCAGACCAGCTGGTTCTGGGTGTCGCCGGGGCCGTGTTGCGCTCACTGACCGTGTGGGCCCAGACGGTGGCCTCACGCCGTGCGGCGCTCGGGGTGAAGGAGGAGTTGCGCTCCCAGCTGCTGGAGCAGGCGCTCCGGAACGGGACGCGGTCGGCCGGCCCCGCCGACGGCGGCCTCGCAGTGCTGGCCACCCGGGGGCTGGATGCCCTGGATAACTACTACACGCAGTTCCTGCCCGCACTGGTGAACTGCGCGGCCATCCCGCTGTTGCTGGGGGCCCGCATCCTGTTTGCCGACTGGATCAGCGCGGTGGTGATCGTGCTGACGGTGCCGCTGGTGCCGCTGTTCATGGTGCTGATCGGGCGGTACACGGAGGAACGCGTCAGGCAAGCCCAGTCCGCACTGGCGCGGCTCTCCGGCCACATGCTCGAGCTCGCCAAAGGCCTGCCTGTCCTCGTGGGACTGGGCCGGGCCGCCGCCCAGCGCAAGGCACTGGAGGACATGTCCGAGGAGTATCGCTCCCGGACCATGGGGACTTTGCGCACGGCCTTCCTCTCCGCCCTGGCCCTCGAGCTGATCTCAACCATTTCCGTGGCAGTGGTCGCCGTGTTCATCGGCGTCCGCCTGGTTCACGGCGACATGGCGCTTGAGGCAGGGCTGCTGGCGCTCATCCTGGCTCCCGACTGCTACCTGCCGCTCCGGGAGCTTGGCACAGCACACCACGCCAGCGACGAAGGCCGGGCCGCGCTCGCCGAAACCACTGGCGTCCTCGCAGACCCCGGAGCGACACCGCTGACCCCGGAGCCGGCCGCCGAGCCCGCTGCTGGGCCGCCTGCCGTCACGGTGGACGGGCTGACCGTTCGATTCGGCGGACGCACGGACGCCGCCGTCGGACCACTGAGCTTCACCGCCCCAGCCGGCCGGATCACGGCACTCGACGGGGCCAGCGGTGCCGGCAAGAGCACTGTGCTCGGAGTCCTCGCGGGGACCATCGGGACGGGCACGGGAACCGTCGTGTCCGGACGCTTCGGAGGATTCACGACGGCGGATCTCGCCTGGGTGCCTCAACACCCCGTCATGGTGGCCTCCACAGTGCTGGACGAGATCCGCCTGTATCTCGGCGTTCCCACCTATGGACCCGACGCCGCCGCGGCCGACACTGCAGCCGGTGCGGACGGCGGGGCGGAAAACGATGCGGCCGCACAGCGGTGCCTCACCGCCGTGGGCGCAGAGCACCTGGCCGCCAAGAACCCCGCCGAGCTGAGCCCGGGGGAGCTGAGGCGCGTGGCGCTGGCCCGCGGGCTGGCACGGATCGAGGCCGGCGCCAGCGTACTGCTCCTGGATGAACCCACCGCCCATCTGGACCGGGAATCGGCCACATTGGTGAATCGGACCCTCGCCGGGCTCCGGGGAAAAGTCACCGTGCTGCTCGTAGCTCACGACCGGCAAACCCGGGAGCTTGCCGACACGCTCGTCGCGGTGGCTCCGCGCGCCGGCGGGCACCCTGGCATCGAACTTCCGGACGCCGTCACAGCTTTGTCGGCACCTGCCCGGGGTGATGCCGACGTGCAGGACGCGGCAATCCGGCCGGCTTCCGTCGCGGAGACAGCGACAGCGGCAGCGACGCCGGGTCCGAGCCAGACCCCGACCCCGACCCCGGCGTCGGGCCGTCCTGAGTCCGGCGCCGCGCCTGCCGTGGCCGCCGGCTCGGCGGGCTCAGTCACCTCCCAGCTGCGCCGCCTGCTGGCGCCGGTGGCGGGACGGTTTGCCGCCGCCGGAGTCGTAGGCACGCTGGCGGCCCTGTTCGCCGTCGCCCTCGCCGGGCTGTCCGGCTGGCTGATCATCCGCGCCAGCCAACAGCCGCCCATTCTGTACCTGCTCACCGCGATAGTCGGCGTGCGGTTCTTCGGTGTCGGCCGGGCGGGCCTGCGGTACGCCGAGCGTTTGCTGCTGCATGACGCCGTGTTCGCCGCCCTGACCCGGCTCCGGGGCCGGTTGTGGGAGTCGCTGAGCCGGCGGGCACTGTCTTTGCGCCGGCTCCTGCAGGGTGGCAACGTCCTGGGCACGGTGGTGGACGACGTCGACACTGTCCGCGAGCTGCTGCCCCGCGTGGTGCTGCCGCCCGTGACTGCCATTGCGGTCGCCGCGGCCGCAGTGTGCGGCATCGGGTTGCTGCTTCCCGCAGCGCTGCCCGCTGTGGCCGCGGCAGCGCTGCTGAGCATCGTCGTTGCCCCGGCACTGGCGTTGGCTGCCGACCGCATGTCTGCCGGCACCGAGCAAAGGCTCCGCTCGGGCGTGCTCCGTCACGTGGCCGCCGCCCTGGACGCGCGCGCAGAACTGAATGCGAACCGCGTGAGCGGACCCGTGCTTGGTGCGATAGGCAGGGCGGACCGGGCCGCGACCGCTGCCTCACAGCGGTCGGCGTGGGCGGAAGGGCTCGGCCAGGCCCTGACCGTCCTGGCCTGCACGTGTGCCGCCCTGGCCAGCGCCGTGCTGGCCGCCCCGCTCGCTTTGAGCGGCGCGGTCGAACCGGAGACGGTCGCCGTCGTCGTCCTCGTGCAGCTTGCCCTCGTGGACCCGTACGCGGCGATCACCACGGCAGTGCGGCAATACCCGGCGCTGCGTGCCGTGATGCGGCGGATCAGCGAGGCAGGCGTCCTGGAGCCTGGGGCGAATGGTGAGCCGTTGGACGACGACGCCGCTGCCGACGGACTTGTGCACGTGGCTTCGCGGCCCGGCGGCGGACCCGGAATCGAACTGGTGGACCTCGCTGCCGCGTGGCCAGGCGGCGGCAACGTCTATACCGGACTCACGGCCGAGGCGGGCCCCGGGCGCTGGCTGGCCGTCACCGGTGCCTCCGGCTCCGGCAAGTCGACCCTGCTGGCTGCGATCCTGGGTTTCCTGCCGGCGGCCCGAGGCCACCTGTACCTGAGCGGACGCGCAGCCTGGTGCCCGCAGGAGGCGCACTTGTTCGACTCGACCATCCGCGGCAACCTTCTCTTGGCGCGACCGGAGCCGGAGACCGCTCGCGCCGGCACGGGTAGTGCCACGCGTGCGGCCGGGGATGCGGCGCGGGCCGGAAAGGCTGCAGCGGCCGGAGGCGACGAACAGATGCGCGCCGCCCTCGACGCCGTCGGACTCGGTCCGGTCATGGCCCGGCTTGAGGACGGACTGGACACCCGGATCGGCCCGGGCGGGGCGTTTCTCAGCGGCGGGGAGCGTACGCGCCTGGCCGTTGCGCGCACGCTCATGACCGGGGCCGATGTCATCTTGCTCGATGAACCGACGGCGCACCTCGATGCCGAGTCAGGCAGGCTCATGCTCGCCGAACTGCGGGAGGGGCTGCGCGACCGGACCGTTGTCCTTGTCACCCACAACCCGAACGATATCGACGCCGCTGACACCAGACTTGACCTCGACGCCGCTGCTGCCGCGCCTGCCGCGGGCGACGGTCCGGCGGCTGCGGCCGTGCTGGCGCGGGGGTAGCCCGCCCATTAGCCTGTTGCCATGAACCAAAACGGCGCGCTCCCGTCCCGGCCCGCACTCGATCCGCGGCTGTCCTGGCGCGCGGCGGAGCACAGGGACCTGGACGCGTGGGCCGGGCTGATCGCCCGGACGGCCGCCGTCGAGCAGCCCGTCTGGTTTGAGCGCCGGGCGGACCTGGAACAGATCCTGGAGTCGACGAACAACCCTGTGGCGGTGAACACCATCCTCGGCTTCGATCCGGACGGTGTTGCCCGGGCGTACGGCCGGATCACCAAGAACCGCGATGGTGACAAGGCGAACGGCTCCGGCTGCGTTGACCCTGAGTGGCAGGGGAGCGGGGTCGGTACCGGGCTGCTGGGCTGGATGGAACAGCGGACCAGGGACCGCTTCGCCGAGGACGCAGGCGCGGCGGGGAATGCCGACGAGGCCGGGGACGCACGGGCCGCGGTCCTGCGCCCCAGGCTGCGGCTCTACATGGAGCAGCAGCACCAACACCAGGCCGCCTTGTTCGCCGGTTCAGGCTACGGCGTTGTCCGCTATTACAACGAGATGCACCGGCCGCTGAACCAGGCTGTGCCTGACGCCGGCCTGGACCCCGGGCTGGAGCTCGTGACGTTTGGACCGGAGTTGCATGAGCCGGTGCGGCTGGCGCACAACGCGGCATTTCGGGACCACTGGGGCAGCGAGCCGCGCGACGAGGAGGCCTGGGGCTTTGTGGTGAACGATCCGCAGGCCCGGCCGGACTTGAGCGGCGTCGTGCTGGACCGTTCCACCGGGACGGTGGCCGGCTACCAGCTGGCCACCCACGACGCAGAGGCCGCCCTGGCCCGGGGGTACCGCGAGGGGTACACGGAGCTCTTGGGAGTCCGGCGGGAATTCCGGGGCCGGGGCATCGCACAGGCGCTCCTGGCCGATGCCATGCGCCGCTTCACCGCCGCGGGGATGGACGTGGCCTCACTGGACGTTGATTCGGAGAACCCCACCGGAGCCCTCGCGCTCTACGTCAAGATGGGCTATGCGGCGGTCAACCGGAGCATGGCGTGGGACAAGGATCTGGAGCCGGCAGTGCCGTAGCTCTTCGCGCTAGCCGTCCACATCGTGGAGGTGATGGACGACGTCGTGCAGGAAGTACTGCGCGAAGGTCAGGACAGTGAACACCGAGCCGTTGCTCCGGGTCCCCTTGCGCCCCCAATCCTCCTCCGGGACCCGCGCGAAGGACGCGGCAATCTGCTCGCCCTCGGCGGTCAATTCAGCGCCGACTTCGGCTGGGTCGGCGTTGGCGTAGTCCTTCTCGATTGCCGTCGTGTCCTGGTCCCAGTCATCGAACCGGGCATCGTCCTCGGTCAGCATGAGCGACAGGCGGTGATCGAATAGCGTGAAGACGTCCCGGACGTGGCAGCCATACTCGAGGACGGACCACGTGGCCTCACTGGGGCGTTCCGCCGCGTCCGGCCGTCGGAGGGCCACCCGCCACCGCGGGAGCATGCTGGTGACCATCCCCGGCGCCGTGGCAGGGGTCGCAGCGGAGGCATCGAAACCGCACTCGGGGCAGGGCCGTGACAGGACCCAGGTCCAGTCCTTGGTATCCGGAATGATAGGCATTGAAGCAGTGTAGGTGCATTTGTTCCGCCGGGCATCCCGACCCGTTGCAAGAGTCGGTGCGGAATCCGGAGCCGTGGTGCAGGCGGTGGGAAGCTGAATCTGTCAGGACGACGCAGCGCAGTCTGTTCCGCCTACAATGTCGCACCCCTTTGGGATCGTTGAGTCATGGAAGCCGTCAGGGATTTCATTGCTTGCCAGGACGAGGGGCAGGACACGGACCGGGGCACGGACCCGGCGCCGCAGTCCGGTGTGGGCGGCGTTGACGGTGTGGACGGGGCCCTGGCAGCGTTGCAGACGGTGAGTGCGACGGCGGTGGAGGACGCGGGATCGTGGGGACTCCAGGAGGCCGCGGACTTCGCCGGACAGGTCGAGGAGCTCTCCCGCACCATGGAGTATCTGCAGCTCGTGGCGACCGCCGCAGTGGACCGGACCCGGAAGCAGTCCGCGGCCGCCGGGGTTGCCGCGGGGGCTGTCACCTCGTGGACCACGGGCTGGCGGGAGAGCCCCGGCGGCTGGGAGACCGGCGGATCCGGAGCCGCGGAGCCGCCCGGCACCACCGCCGCAGCAGGCGCGGACGCGTCCGCGACAGTAACCGCTGACGCGTCTTCCGTGCCGGCGTCAGTCGTGGATGACGGGTACCGGAACACCGTGGAGTTCCTGCGGGCGCGGCTGCGGATCGGCGCCGCGGAGGCGCGGCGCCGGCTCTCCCTCGCCGAGGCCGTGCTGCCCCGCCAAGGACTCGCCGGCCGGACCCTGCCACCCGTGCACCGGGAGCTCGGGGCCGCGGTCGCGGCCGGCGAGGTCGCGTCCCGGGCCGCGACGGTCATCGCCGTCGCGCTGGCGCGGGTCAGGCCCCTGTGCGCCGACGAGGCCGCTGCCCGGATGGAGCACGCCTTGACCCGCACGGCCGCCGAGAACGACGCCGACTTCCTCGTCCGCGTCACCCGCAGCTGGGCCGACGCGCTGGACCAGGACGGCGCCGAACCCTCCGAGGAACTGCTCCGCCAGCTCCAGGGCGCCTTCATCCGCCGCCGCCGCCACGGCCTGCACCACCTCGAGATCTTCGCGACCACCGACCAGTTCGAACACCTCCTCACCGTCATGAACACCGCCACCAACCCCCGCACGGGACCCGACACCCGTGAGGGCAGCGCCACGGGACCGGACGACGCAGAGGTCACGGATCCTGATGCCGGCACGGGAGAGGGCACGGCCGCAGTTTCGGCCGCCGGCATGGGCGTCGAAACCGACGCAACGGCAAGTCTCGACCTCCGCTCCCGGCCGCAGAAGCTCCTCGACGGTCTGGTCGGCGCGTGCAAGGCGGCGCTGGCAACCGGAGGGCTGCCCGCCGCCGGCGGACTCCGGCCGCAGGTCATGGCCACCATCGACTACCGCGACCTGCTCACCCGACTCGGCGAGACCACCGGCGCCACAGCAACCACCGGAAAGCCCGGGACGGGCACCGGGACGCTGCTGTTCACTGGGCCCGTCACCGCCGACACCATCCGCAAGATCGCCTGCGACGCCGACATCATCCCCGTGGTGCTGGGTGGGGATGGGCAGGTTTTGGATATCGGACGGGCCTCCCGTGTCTTTCCGCCCCATGTCCGCAAAGCACTCACCGCCCGGGACCGGGGCTGCGCCTTCCCGCAATGCACGATTCCGGCACCGTGGTGCGAGGCCCACCACATCACCTACTGGTCCCGCGGTGGCAGCACCGGCACGGACAACGGGACGCTGTTGTGCAGCCATCACCACCATCTGATCCACAAGGAACAATGGACCATCCAGATCCAGACCGGCATCCCGTGGTTCATCCCGCCACCCCACCTCGACCCCCGCCGGCAGCCCCGACGGAACCACTACTTCCGACCCACCGATCCAGTGACTGCCGCATGACGGGGCGTCTCGTGACGGGGCGCCGCGTGACCCGGCCCGGCGAATCATGCGGTCGCGGAACGGCCGAACGGGCCCGGACGGCAACGTGATCACGCTCAACGAATTCATCGGCTGAACATTCCCGCCAGCGGTCTGCCGCACCTCAGTCAGCGGTCCGACGTACGCCGGACAAACGTCCCGGCCACGCCGCTGGCGGCCGCGGAAGCGCGCTTTCAGTTTCTCAGGTACGTTGCGCACGTGGAGGAGTATTATTCCTTCCGGGGGGCGGGCCTGGAAAGAGAATAGCCATGCTCAAGGACAAGCAAGTCGGCGCAGTGCTACCGGCAGCAGACATCACCCGCGCACGGAATTTCTACCGCGATAAGCTCGGGCTCGAACCCGAAAACGCGGCCGCCGAGGACAACCTGCAGTACAAATGCGGCGCAGGATCCGCGTTTCTCCTGTACCAGACGCCCAATGCCGGAACAGCCAAGAACACGCAGATCGGCTGGATGGTCGATGACCTGGCGGGCGCTGTTGCTGAACTCCGCGCCAACGGCGTCGTCTTCGAGGAATACGATTTCCCGGGCTTAAAAACCGAGAACGGCATAGCCACCACTCCGGACGGAAGCTCGGCCGCGTGGTTCCTGGACACGGAGGGCAACATCCTGACCCTCGTCCACATGCCGTAGCAAGTCACAAAGCCCGGCCGGATCGCGAAAGCGCCTCCGGCCGGGCTTTGTGCGTCCCCGGGGCTACGTGTCGGTGCCGGCGTCCGGTTCCTCTGACCACGCCATGCTGGGTCCAATGGCGTCGATCGCCTGGGACAGCGGGATTCCGGAGCCGTCGCGGCGGCCATGCTCGCCCGGGAGTGAGCGCGCCACGCCGGCCAGTGAGGAAGCCTTGGCCGGACCGTGGCCGGCCCAGCCGAGGAGCAGGGTGTCCTCGCCCTTGAGGAAGCGGTGGGCCCGCACCCCGGCAGTGGCCCGGCCCTTGACCGGGTATTCGGCCAGCGCAGTGACCTTCGCAGCCCCGGGGGCGGTGCCCGGCAGGGCGCCGTCCGTCCCCGCGATGGTCACGACGACGGCGGCGGCGTCAGCGGCGCCGGCGGTCCCGAAGAACATCACCCGGTCCCCGGCAGCAAGCTTGATCCCAGCCATGCCGCCCGCGGTTCGGCCTTGCGGGCGGACGGCGGAGGCACTGAAACGCAGCAGCTGGGCTTGGCGCGTGATGAAGACGAGGTCGTCGTCGTCGGACCCGGTGGGTGCAACGCCAACTACGGTGTCCTTGTCCTTGAGCGCGATTACTTCCCAGTCCTCGCGGTTCAGCGGATAGTCCGGCTGCACCCGCTTGACCACGCCCTGGGCCGTTCCGATTGCGAGGACCTGGTCCAGCGGAGCGAAGGCCACCAGCGACTCGCCCTTGAGGAGCGTGATGAAATCCTTGGCCGGTACGCCGCCGGCCATATTCGGCGTGCCCGAGGTCGGCGGCAGCACCGGCATGTCCATGACCTGCAGGCGCAGCATGCGGCCCTGCGAAGTCACGGCTGCGATCTCGCCGCGGGCGGTGGTCTTGACCACGGAGGAGAAAACGTCATGCCGGGTCCGCGGGCCGGCCTCGGCCAGGCTGTCCTGGTTGGCGGTGCGGGCGATCTGCCCGGACACGGTGAGGATGGCCCAGCAAGGATCGTCCGCGATCTCAAGGGCCAGCGGTGCGGCCTTGCCCTTGGCCCCGGTGGCTGCGCCCAATGCGGCTGCCACGGTGGGGGAGACGGCCTCGGATTCCAGCAGCACGGTCCGGCGCGGTGTGCCGTACTTCTCCGCGATCTCACCGAGTTCGTCCGACACCAGGGCGCGGAGCAGCGCGGGGGAGCCAAGGATCGCCTCCAGCTCGGCGATCTCCCGGCGGAGCTCCTCCTGCTCCTTCTCCAGCTCGACCCGGGAATATTTGGTCAGCTGCCGCAGCCGCAGTTCCAGGATGTAGTTGGCCTGGATCTCGGAGAGATCGTAAATGGACATCAGCCGGGTCCGGGCCGCGGCAACCTCGTCGGAGGACCGGATGATCTGGATGACCTCGTCGATGTCCACGATCGCGACCAGGAGGCCCTCGACCAGGTGCAGGCGGTCTTTCTTTTTGCCCAGCCGGAAGGCCGTGCGGCGCCGGACGACATTGATCCGGTGGTCCACGTAGACCGAGAGCAGCTGGAGCAGCCCGAGGGTCTGCGGCTGGCCGTCGACGAGCGTGACGTTGTTGATGCCGAAGGAGTCTTCCATCGGTGTGTAGCGGTAGAGCTGCTGGAGCACGGCCGTGGGATTGAAGCCGTTCTTGAGCTCAATGACCAGCCGGAGACCATGCTTGCGGTCCGTGAGGTCCACGACGTCGCTGATGCCGGTGAGCTTCTTGCCGTTAACGGCGTCCTTGATTTTCTCGATCACCTTCTCCGGGCCCACCATGTACGGCAGTTCCGTGACCACCAGGCCGGTGCGGCGGGCCGAGAGCTGCTCGATGTCCACCTTCGCCCGGGTCTTGAAGGAGCCGCGGCCCGTGGCGTAGGCGTCGCGGATGCCGTCAAGGCCCACGATCCGGCCGCCGGTGGGCAGGTCCGGGCCGGGGACGAATCTCATGATGTCCTCAAGCGTGGCATCCGGGTTGTCAATCAGGTGCCGGGCGGCGGCGATGACTTCCACGAGGTTGTGCGGGGCCATGTTGGTGGCCATACCGACGGCGATGCCCGTGGCGCCGTTGACCAGCAGGTTCGGGAACGCGGCCGGCAGCACGTCCGGCTGGGTCAGCTGGTTGTCGTAGTTGGGAACGAAGTCGACGACGTCCTCGTCGAGGTGGTCCGTGAGGGTCAGGGCCGCGGCTGCCAGCCGGGCCTCGGTGTAGCGGGGGGCCGCGGGGCCGTCGTCGAGCGAGCCGAAGTTGCCGTGTCCGTCGATCAGCGGCAGCCGCAGGGAAAAGTCCTGGGCCATGCGCACCATGGCGTCGTAGATCGCGGCGTCGCCGTGCGGGTGCAGCTTGCCCATGACCTCGCCCACCACGCGGGCGCTCTTGACGTGGCCGCGATCCGGGCGCAGCCCCATGTCGGACATCATGTAGAGAATGCGCCGCTGTACGGGCTTCAGCCCGTCGCGGGCGTCCGGGAGGGCCCGCGAGTAGATCACCGAATAGGCATACTCAAGGAACGAGCCTTCCATCTCGGACGTGACATCGATATCGACGATGTTCTCGGTGAAATCCTGACTGGCTTCCCCTGCCGGGGGCGTGGTTTGGCGGCGTGCCATAAGGCTGGTGGATCCTTCTGAGGGGGTGCTGAACGGGGACTGCGTAAGTTTATGACTAGGCTAAGCCTATGGTGGATCAGCCGGCGGACGGCGTATATCCGGAATATTGGGAAGCCGATGTTGTCCTGCGCGACGGCGGCACAGCGCATGTGCGCCCCATCCACCCCTCCGATGCAGATGCGGTCCAGGCCTTCCACGTGGGCCAGTCCCAGAAGTCCATCTACATGCGCTTCTTCGCGTTCAAGTCCAAGCTTTCCAGCAAGGAACTCAAGCGCTTCACCGAAGTGGACTACAAGGACCGGGTGGCCCTGGTCATCACGATCGGCGGCGAAATCATGGGCATCGGCCGTTACGACCGGCTCGATGACCCGGCGGACGCCGAGGTCGCCTTCAACATCGCCGACGCCCACCAGGGTCGCGGCATCGGTTCGATCCTGCTCGAACACCTCGCCGCCGCCGCGCGCGAGAACGGAATCCGCAAGTTCAGCGCCGAGGTGCTCCCGGAGAACCGCAAGATGCTCATGGTCTTCTCCGACGCCGGCTACGACGTCAAACGGCACTTCGACGACGGCGTGGTCAGCCTCGAGTTCAACATCGACCCCACCGACAAGTCCCGGGCCGTGATGGAATCCCGCGAGCACCGCGCCGAGGCCCGCAGCATCCAGGAACTGCTCGCCCCGTCCTCCGTGGCCGTGATCGGAGCCAGCCGCAAATGGGGCGCCGTGGGTTACCAGCTCCTCGAGCACGTCATCGAAGGCGGGTTCAGCGGCCCGGTCTATGCAATCAACCCGGAGGCCCTGGAACTCGCCGGCATGCTCTCCTTCTCCCGGCTCTCCGAGGTCCCCGGCCCGGTCACGCTCGCCATCATCGCGGTCCCGTACGACGAGGTCCCCAAGGTGGTCCAGGAATGCGCCGCCGCAGGCGTCAAAGGGATCGTGGTGGCCACCGCCGGATACGCGGACGACGGCGACCGCGGCCTGTCCCGCCAGCGCGAACTCGTGCGGCAGGCCCGAGAAAACGGCATGCGCGTGATTGGGCCGGCGTCGCTGGGCATTGTCAACACCAACCCGGCCGTGTCCCTCAACGCCTCGATGGCACCGGCCCTGGCCCGCCGCGGCGGGCTGGGGCTGTTCAGCCAGTCGGCCGCGATCGGCGTCTCCCTCTACGCCGCCTCCAGCCGCCGCCGGGTAGGCATCTCGACCTTCCTCTCCGCCGGCAACCGCGCCGACGTCTCCGGCAACGACATGATGCAGTACTGGGAGGACGACCCCGACACCACGGCGGTGGGCCTGTACCTGGAATCGATCGGCAACCCGCGCAAGTTCTCCCGGCTGGCCCGCCGCCTGGCCCGGACCAAACCGGTGATTGTGGCCAAGTCCGACGCCATGGGCCTGAACCTGCCGCCCGGGCACGCCGTCCGCACCACCCAGGCGCCGCCGGAAGCGCTGGACGCCATGATGCGGCAGGCCGGCGTGATCCGGGTAGAGACCATCGAAGAGCTCATGGACGTCGCCCAGATCGTGTCGAGCCAACCGCTGCCCGGAGGCCCCGGAATCGCCGTCTTCAGCAACTCGCGCGCCCTAGGCAAGGTGGTCGCGGACAGTGCCGCCCGCCAGGGGCTCGGCGTGGAACGGATCGTTGCCGACGTTGACCTCGACGCCGGCATGTCCCGGGCGCTGCCGGCCCTGCGGCGGAGCCTGCAGGAAACCCTGACCGCGGACACTGTGCACGCCGCCGTGGTGGCGCTGCTTCCTGCGCACGGCCTCACCGTCGAAAAGATCGCCGGCGTGCTGGCCGAATGCTCCGCGGCGGCCGGCAAACCGGTGGTCGCCGCCTTTAGCGGAATCCTTGATCCCTCCATTTATGTGGAAGGCATGGTCGGCGCGGAACCGGAACAAGCACACCAGCCCCTGCTGGCTCCACCTGTTCCGTGCTACTCCAACCCGGGTGCGGCGGTGGCGGCCCTGGCCGCCGTCGTGCGTTACGCGCAGTGGCTGGACCGGGATCAAGGCCTGTTCGTGGAACCCGAAGGCTGCCACCCGGAGGCTGCCCGGGCTGACCTGGAGCAGCTGCTGCGCAATGTGGGCGGCGAGCAGCTCGTCCGGCTGGACCAGGACACGGCAGCGCGGCTGCTGGGCCACTATGGCATCCGGCTGGTTCCGTCCGTCGGGTTCGAGACGGCGGAAGAGGCCGTTGCAGCGGCCGAGCAGCTCGGCTGGCCCGTGGCACTGAAGACCACGGATCCGGCGCTGCGGCACCGGCTGGACCTCGGCGGCGTGCGGCTGGACATCCAGGACGCCGATTCGCTGCGGCGCAACGTGCTGCAGATGCGCAAGTCGCTCGAGCGGTACGGCTCCCCGTCCCTCGAAGTGCAGACCATGGTTCCCGTGGGGCAGGCCTGCACTTTCCGTGCCATTGAAGATCCGCTGCTGGGGCCCGTGATCTCCTTCGGCCTGGCCGGCGACGCCGTGAACCTGCTCGATGACTGGGCCCACCGTGTGCCGCCGCTCTCCGGCTCCGACGTCCACGACTTCATCCGGACGCCCCGGGCGTCGCGGAAGCTCTTCGGGTATCAGGGCCTGCCCGCCGTAGACGCCACGGCCCTGGAAAACCTCGCCGCCCGCCTCACCAGGCTGAAGGACAACCATCCGGAGATCGCGCTGGTGCACTTCAATCCCGTCCTCGCCGGGCCCGACGGCGCCTCGATCCTTGCCGCCGACGTCAGGATCGCGAATGCCGCCCAGCGGACGGACAGTGCGCGCCGGGCGATGCGCAGCTAGGCCGGATATTGTCAGGGCGGCCCGGTTGGCCGCCTCAGCCGACGGCGTCGTCCGGGGCCGGGCAGTTAGCAAGTCCCCAGCCGATCTGTGAAAATGGAGACTATGAGCTCCCAGCCTCCAACACCCAAGCCCCTGGCGACCGCCCCCGCACGCCAGGCCGCGCACCACCACGGCCTCCATGACCACAGTGCGCAGGGCCAGAGCCTGGAAGGTTCTCTCCAGCAGGCCGGTTTCTACCCCCGGCTCGTGGCTGACGTCGTCGCCGATGCCCTGGACGGCCGCGACTGCGTGGCCCACCTGGTTCATCTCGAGACCCACTTCGACCGCGCCGAGGTCCGCCGCCACATCACTGTCCTGGTGTTGACCGAGGACATGTTGGTCATCACCCACGTCGATGACCAACAGCTCGACGACGCCGGCGAGCAGACCGTCGCCCAGGTGTCGACCGAGTCCGTCCCCGTGACCCAGATCCGCTCGGTGGTCCTGAGCTACGTCTACGCCCAGCCGCAGGACTACAAGCCCTCCGACCCTGTCCGGGAGCTGACGCTGTCCATCGCGTGGTCCGGCGGCCAGCGCCTCGACATGGGCCCGGCCAGCTGCGGGGACCCGCAGTGCGAGGCCGATCATGGCTACAGCGGCACCATCGCGCAGGAAGACATCGTGCTGCGGATCAGCGCCGAAGCGGACGGTCTGCAGGCAGTGCAGGACGCCAAGCTTTTCGCCCGCGCCCTGCGTGCCGTGAACACCGGCTCCACGGCCCCGGTCCCGCACAACGGGCCCGGCCTGCCGCCCCGACCGCGGATGGGTGTGTTCGGAAACCGCCTCAGCCGCGGCCACCAACGCTGACATGGCTCGCGTCCGTCAGCCTGAACCCGACCAAGATCAGCTGCCAGAGCCGGTGCTGAGTCCCAGCCTGGCCGCCCCCGGTGTGTCCTTGCCCGCCGCGGTGGCCGCCGGCGTGGGTCCGTCCCCGCTCCCGGCCGCCCCGGCTTTCGGACACCGGTCCATCGCCGAGGTCCTGACCAGCGCGGCGGCAAGCCTGGGTGTCCCGGGGTTCGAGAACAAACTGAATCTTCCGCCCGCCAAACGCGTGTGCGTGGTGCTGGCCGACGGACTGGGCCGGAACCTGTTGAAGCAGAAGATCGCCCACACCCCGTTCCTGCGCACGGTCCTGCAGGCCGGCCAGGGCCAGGTGCCCGTGTCGCTGGATTCGGCGTTCCCGTCCACCACCGCGGCATCCCTCGCCAGCTTTGGCACCGGACTGTCGGCCGGCCAGCACGGCATGGTGGGCTACGACGTCCTGGACCCGGACCAGGACCGGGTAGTGAACATGCTTGGCAACTGGGACGCCGGCGTGGAACCGCGGATCTGGCAGCCGTTCCCCACCGTATTCGAAAGGGCCGCGGAGCACGTCGATGTCACGACCGTCAGCCTCCCGCAGTTCAGCACCTCGGCCATGACCGAGGCCGCGCTCCGTGGAGGCCGTTTCATCACCGGAACCACGTCGCACGCCCGGACCGAGGCGGCCGCCGAGGCCATGGCCGGCGCCGGGCCCTCGCTCATGTACTTCTATGTCAATGAGCTCGACAAGGCCGGGCACCGGCACGGTTGCCAGTCACCCCAGTGGGAGCACCAGCTCGAAGAACTCGATGCCACGGTGCGGCGGCTCAACGCCACCCTGCCGCCCGGCACCACCGTGCTGCTGACGGCCGATCACGGCATGGTGGATGTGCCGGAATCGCAGCGGATCGACTACTCCGCGGAGCCGGCACTCCTGGCCGGCGTCCGCCACACCGCCGGCGAGCCGCGGATGGTCCACCTGTACCTCGAGGATGGAAGGGACGACGCCGCCCGCGCCCGACTGCTGGCAAACTGGCGGTCCCGTTTCGGGGACAGAATATGGGCCTTCACCCGTGAGGAAGCGATCGCGGGCGGGCTGTTCGGTGACGTTCGGGCCGAGGCCGCCTCGCGGATCGGCGACATCATGATCGCGGCCCGGGACTCGCTGGCGCTCTACGATACGCGCAGGGTCCGGTCCACTGCCCTGGAGGTCGTGGGCCAGCACGGGTCCCTGACGAAAGCCGAGCGGGAAGTCCCGTTGCTCTACTTCCAAGCGGACGGTAAGAAAGCGCCCCGCCGCTGACGCTGCGGGGTCTTCTTATTGGTCGTTGCGGGTTCCGAAGACGATTTCGTCCCAGCTGGGAACGCTTGACCGCTTGGGCTTGGCCGGCTGGCGCTCCGGCTGCTCTGTGCCGGCGTCGATCCGGCCGGCGTCGTTCCGGCTAGCGGCGTGGGACTCGCGGTGCTGCCGCCGGGACGATCCGCCGCCGATCAATTCATCCAGGCCCGGGCTTGCGGTGGGCGCCTTGCCCGCCGGGCGCAGTTGCGAGGCGGCGATGGTGACTTCCCGAGTCTCGGTGCTGACGCCGTCGTGCAGTTTCAGGGCATCGTCCTCGTCCGGGAGGCGCGGTGCGAGGGTCAGCCGGGAAAGCATTGACGGCCTGCCGTCGCGGCGGCGGGTGAAGGCATCGGTTTCCGACGGGGCTGCCGCTTCCAAGGCCGGAACCTCCGGCTGCCCTGTGTTGGCTTCGACAGGGTCGGCTTGGGCAGGGTCGGATTCGTCAGCCGCAGCGGCTTCGGAGATGGACTCCGGTTCCGTCGCCTGGGGGGCCTCGGACACTTCCGCCGGCCGGGGGTGGGCCGCGGGGACGCCGGTGTTCAGGAGCGTGGCAAGGGCGTCGTCCGCGTCTTCGTCCACCCCGATCCGCTGTCCGCGACGGGAACGAAGCATGTCCAGCAGCCCGTCGGCGTCCTGTTCCTGGTGGATCCTGTCCTGCTGAAGCAGCATCTGGTGAATAATGCTGTGCTGGCCGGTCGCCGTGCGTGCCGCGGCCTCAGCGTCGGTTTCAAAGTCGAAGGGCCGGTCTGAGACGGCCGTAAGGCGCCGCGTCGGCACGGGTCCTTCGAGCGGCTCAAGTTCGCTCAGCTGCTGGGCCCAGCGGTTGGCGTTTTGCAGAGACTTTCGGGCGGGATGGAAGGTCCACATGGCCGGCGGCTCCTCGCCGATCCCGGCAGGACCGCCGGGCTTGGGCTCGAAGCGGGCCACCACGTTCCAGCTGCCATCGGGACGTCGCCAGGAATCCCACTCCAGTGTTGAGGGTTCGACGCCGTAAGCCCGGAGGCGGTGCTCGACCATGTCGCTGAGGGACGCCGGGTTTTCACCGAACACGGACCGGTAGACGTCGTGGCCCGGGGCGGGGGAGGCCACCTCCACCTTGCGGGCCTGCTGGGCGACGTACTCGCGTTCGGCCAGGACTGGGCCCTCATAGCGCTGGACTTTCTCCAGCGGAATTCCGGACAGCTCCGCTACTTCGGCGGCGGTGGCTCCGTTGCGAATCCTGGTCTGGATGTCGCGCGGAGACATGGCAATAGGGGGTGCGGCCGCGCTGGACGCGGTCTTCGCCGACGTCCGGCTCGCTGCCACCCGAAGTGCTTCATCGATCGGCAGCTGGAACATCTCGCCGCCGGTGCCACTCAACAGGAGATGCTCTCCGTCGTCGTGGACGCCTAGAAGCCGTAGATCCTGCATACAAATCCTCCACCCTGGCATTACTAACAATCGAAACTCTGCCACCAGCGGGGCGCATTTCGGGTTAGGACGGCAGGCGCGCCGTGATTTTCCGCGGCTTTCCGGCGGTTTTGGCCGGTCTGCGGAAGAGATTGTGGGGAGGGGACCGGCGGGCTCTGGCATTCGGGAGGTGCTTAAGCAAAAATGACCCGACACCGGGCACAAAAACCGCATGTCCGGCGTTGACTACGGTGAACCGCTCCCGGAGGCCAGGGTTACCATCCCGGCGGGCCATCCTGGAACGGCGAATCGACCGAACGAATGCGGAGTGTGAGCAACAAATAATGGCGACTGATTACGATGCGCCGCGTAAGACCGAAGAAGACCTCAGCGAGGATTCGATTGAGGCTTTAAAGGCGCGGCGTACGGAGAAGCCTTCCGCCGTGGTGGATGAAGATGAGTCCGACCTTGCCGAAGGCTACGAACTTCCCGGCGCTGATCTGTCCGGGGAGGAACTGCTGGTACGGGTCATGCCCGCCCAGGCAGACGAATTCACGTGTGCCTCCTGCTTCCTCGTCCGCCACCGTTCGCAGATTGCTCGCGAAAAAGACGGCCTTAAGTACTGCAAGGATTGCGAGGGCTAGGCAGACAGGCAGATAGCCGGTAGGAGGCGGTGGGAACTAGGAGTTGAGCGCGGCGATCAGTTGCTCCGGGTGGCGGGTGGACGTGAGCCAGTACGGGGTGCGATCCGAGGGGTCCTCGATCTCGATCCGGACCACCGGATCCACCCAGCCGCGGATACACAGGAACGCCAGCCCATTGAGCCGCGTGCCCCGTTCCGCCGTCGCTTCCTTGCCGCGGAATGCCGTGATCTTGCCCAGGAACCCGCGTTCAATCGAGGCCCTGCCCACCCGCAGTGTGGTCCTGGTGACGGTGATTGACGGCGTGGACAGCACCAGCAGTACGGAGATGACGACGAAGATCACGATCGCCGCGGTAATGCCGGCCCAGATGCTGATGGGCGCCAGCATGAGGATCCCTGCGCTGGAGAACAATGCCGACACCAGCCAGATCCAGAAGTTCGGCCAGAGTTTCTCGGCGTAAAGGACAGGGGAGTCGCTCGGGGCGCTCTTTGGGGCAGGCGCGGCTGCGCTGGATTCGGGCATAAGCACAGCTTTTCATCTTTCCGGGGCTATTTCATCTCGGCCTCAGTCCGCTCCAAGCCGCTTCAACCCAGCTTCAATGCAGTGGGCGGTGTGCGCGGGCAGGCCAGTGGCGGCTAGGACGATGTTCCTTGCGGGAGTTAGAGTGAGGGACTGTGACTGAAGAAAACACCGCCGTCGCCAGTGCCGCAGTGACGGCCCGCGACGCAGCCTACGGAACGCCCACCTTGACGGTACAGCTGAAAATGCTCGACGACGGTCTGGAGCCGCCGTCGTATGCGCACCCGGGCGACGCCGGCGCCGACCTTCGCGCCCGCGTGGACGTCGTCCTCGCACCGGGGGAGCGCCGCCTCGTTCCCACTGGCGTCTCGATTGCGCTCCCGGATGGCTTCGTTGCGCTGATCCATCCCCGGTCCGGCCTCGCCACCAAGCACGGACTGACGGTTGTGAACGCTCCCGGCACGGTGGACGCAGGCTACCGCGGAGAAATCGCGGTGACACTGCTCAATACGGACCGGGACGAGGCGATCGAGCTCCGTCGCGGCGATAGAATTGCACAAATGGTCATTCAGCGTGTGGAGTACGCCCGGTTCCTTCCGGTCGAGGAACTCGACGGCTCGGTCCGCGGTGGGGGCGGCTTCGGCTCCACCGGCGGTTTCGGCGGACCGGCCTGAGCGCAGGCCCGGCTTGGCCACGGGGGTCAATCGGGATATTGCGGTGCTGCACGGCACTGAAGTAGCACGGCACCGAAGCAACATAAGCACTGAAGCAACACAGACACAGCAGCAACACAGGCGCTGAGGCAAGATCAGCGGTGCAGGAAAAATTGAGCAGGCGGCCGCAGGGTAGCGGGCTGCCACGCGGACAGGCGTCTGGATGGCGCCGGGCGGCGGCACAGGATCACAACTGAAGGAGACACCCCATGGTTTTTGGGCGCGGCAGGAAAGCCAAGCAGGAGCAGCCGACAGAGCCGGGCGAGGCCACGGAAGCTGCCATTGATGCCGCCGCGACGCCGGCCGGGAGCGCCGCCAAAACCGCCGGCCGGGCCGCGGCAGGCCCCTTCGACGTCTCGGAAATCGACGACCAGGACGGGTACGTGGACCTCGGTGCGCTGCTGATCGCACCCCGCGATGGACTCCAACTCCGCCTGGAAGTCGAAGAGGCGAGCCAGCGCGTCGTCGCCGTCACCATGGATCTGGAGGGCTCGAGCCTGCAGCTGCAGGCCTTCGCCGCCCCCCGCTCCGAGGGCCTGTGGGATGAAATCCGTGAGCAGATCGGCCAGTCGGTCGGCAGCCAGGGCGGCCAGGTCGAGGAGGTCGAGGGCAGCTTCGGCACCGAGCTCGTGGCGAAGCTTCCCGCCGGCGGCGCGGACGGCAGTCAGGGGTACCGCGTGGCCCGCTTCATCGGCGTCGACGGCCCGCGCTGGTTCCTCCGCGGCGTCTTCGGCGGCGAGGCGGCACTGGACCGCGACGCCGCGGCCGGGCTGGAAGGGCTTTTCCGGCAGATCGTCGTGGTCCGCGGCGAGAACCCCATGCCGCCGCGTGATCTGCTGCAGCTGCGCCTGCCCAAAGACACCCCGGCCGCCCCGTCGCCGCAGGCCCCCGAATTCGAACAGCCCGAACGCGGACCGGAGATAACCCAGATTGGCTGATGCCGCCGGCAGGAAAACCGCCCCCGCCATGTCGGTCCGGGACCTGCCGGACCGCGGGCGGGTGCTGTGCCACGGCTTCATCGAGTCCGTCACGTACATGCCGGCCAACCAGGTGGCATCCTTCATCGCGATCCTGATCGATCACGATGCCCCCGCTCCCGTCACCCGCTTCCCCGCGTTTGGTGCCAAGGGCGGAGCCGCAGCGGCCAGCAGCCTGCCCACCAACGAGGTGTCCACTCACCGGGTGCGTCCGGGTGCGCAGCGCCAGCGGCCCGCCGGCCCCAAGGAACGGCTGCGCGTCGTATGGCTGGGGCGGCGCCGGATCCCCGGGGTCGACGCCGGAACAGAGCTCCGGCTCGAGGGCATGGTCACCATGCGCGACGGGCTGCCCACGATCTTCAATCCCCGCTACGAAATACTCTCCCGCCAGGAGGAGCAATGACCTTGCCCGAACACCCCGAACGGGCCCCCCAGCGGGAAGACAGGGATGCCGGACAGCAGGAGCCGGGGAAAACCGCGGGCGGCAACCGGGACATTTCCCCACCTGTTGTTTCCCAGCCCGCCGCCGCCCAGCCCGCTGCCTCACAGCCCACGGTCGCCCAGCTTGCCGAGGACTATGCGGCCAAGGCCGGCCTGCACCGGTCGAGCAACGGCAACATCGACGTGCTCAAGAGCGCCGGTGGCATGCAGGGCATCGCCGAGAGCATCCTGCCTGGCCTCGTCTTCCTGATTGCCTTCACCATTGACCGGGAAAACCTGACGCTGTCGGTCATTGCTTCCCTGTCGGTGGCCGCCGTCTTCACCGTGGCACGGCTTCTCCAGCGCAAACCGCTGACGCAGGCGCTGGCGGGCTTCATCGGCGTCGGACTCTCCGCGTGGCTGGCCACCTCGACCGGCAAGGCAGAGAACTTCTACGTTCTGGGGTTCTTCACCAACCTCGGCTACATCCTGGCCATGTCCATTTCCGTGTTCGTACGCTGGCCGATCGCCGGCTTGCTCTTCGGCTTCATCCGCAATGAGGGCCTGGAATGGCGCAAGGACCCGAAACGGGTCAAGGCCTACAGCATCGGCACCTGGGTGATCGTTTCCGTGCTGGTCCTGCGGCTCGTGGTGCAGGTTCCGCTCTACTTCATGGGGGAGCAGGGCTTCGCCGCCCTCGCCACCACCAGGCTCCTCATGGGCGCCCCGCTCTACATCCTCGGGATCTGGATTGCCTGGCTGCTCACCCGGCCGGCCACTGTGCCCGCCGGCGCCAAAGAGCCCAACTGACCCGTTGCCCTATCAGTAATGGCCGTTCCCAGCTCTGGGAACGGCCATTACTGACAGGGCAACTATTGAGAGCGGAGCTGCTCTAGCCCTCGAAGCCGTCGTCCCCGGCCGGCTGGGTGCCGTGGCCGTGCTGATCCGAGGTCACCGGGTGCTGATCCTCGAGCGGGGATTCGGGTGCCAGCAGGGCGCGGAGTTCGTCCTCGGCCGCGATCGTGGTGACAAAGAACAGTTCGTCGCCGCCGTCGATCACGTCGTCGCGGCTCGGTGTGATGGGCGCCTGATCCCGCAGGATCGCCACGAGCGTGGAGTCCTCGGGCCACTTGACATCGCCCACGGTCAGGCCGATCACGTGGGAGTCGTGCGGAACCGTGAACTCCACCAGCGAGGACACCCCGGTCTGGAGCGTCAGCAGCCGGACCAGGTCACCGATCTCCACCGCCTCCTCCACCAGCGCGGTCATGAGCTGGGGGGTGTTGACCGCGACGTCGACGCCCCAGGAGTCGTCGAACATCCAGTCGTTCTTGGGGTTGTTAACCCGGCCAACGGTGCGCCCGACGCCGAATTCCGTCTTGGCCAGCAGCGAGACCACCAGGTTGACCTTGTCGTCACCGGTGGCGGAGACCACGACGTCGGCGTCCTCGAGTTTGGCGTCCTGCAGGGTACTCAGCTCGCAGGCATCACCGACCAGCCAGTGCGCGCCCCGCAGGCCGCTGCGGCCGATGACCTCCGGCTTCTCATCGATCAGCAGAATTTCGTGCTTGTGGGCCAGCAGCTCGCGGGCGATCGAGGAACCGACGCTTCCGGCACCGACGATGACGACTTTCACTCAGGACTCCTTGGCGGGGGATTTGGCGAGAATATGGCCGATCTCGGAGCTCCGGTCCACGTTCAGCATGGCGTGGACGGTGTCGCCGTCCTGATATGACGTGCCGGCAGCTGGCAGCATGCCCTCGCCGAACCGGGTCAGATACGCGATCCGGATGCCGGCCGCCTTCTCGATCGACGAGATCGGGTGCCCGATCCAGTCGGGGTTAAGGTCAACCTCGGCGAGGACCAGCCGGCCCGAGGGCTCCCGGTAGTCGCCGGCGATGTGCTGTTCGGGCAGGATGCGGCGCAGCACCTGGTCGGCGCTCCAGCGGACCGCGGCGACCGTGGGAATGCCGAGGCGCTGGTAGATTTCGGCGCGGCCCGGATCATAGATCCTGGCCACCACATGAGGAACGTGGAAGGTCTCCCGCGCCACCCGGGTGGCGAGGATGTTGGAGTTGTCGCCGCTGGAAACGGCGGCGAAGGCATAGGCTTCCTCGACGCCGGCCCGCTTCATCGTCTCGCGGTCAAACCCGACCCCCGTGACCTTCCGTCCGGAAAACCCTGTGCGGAGCCGCCGGAAGGCGCGGTCATCCTGGTCGATGATGGCCACCGAATGGCCGGCGTCCTCGAGCGTGTGTGCCAGGGTTGACCCGACACGGCCACAACCCATGATCACGAAGTGCGCCACATGGGCCTCCTCTTGGTTCTGCGTCTGATACTGCGTAAAACTCTACCGGCCACGCGGCGCGGGGAGGCCACGGCCACGGGGCGGCGGGCCGCGTGCTTGCGGACGCCAACTTCGCCGTCATGACATCGCGTCCGAATCAGACTAGCTTTGTGTGGTGCTGACAATTTTCAATGCCGTGAAGCGGGTGCTGGTAGGCAAGCCCTTCCGGAACGACCGTCTGGCCCACACGCTCTTGCCGAAGCGGATCGCGCTGCCCATTTTCGCCTCGGACGCCCTGTCTTCGGTGGCCTATGCACCGGATGAAATCCTCCTGACCCTGGCCCTGGCCGGCGTGAGCGCGGTGGCCATCGCGCCGTGGGTGGGCCTCGCCGTCATGGTGGTGCTCCTGACCGTTGTGGCCTCCTACCGCCAGAACGTCCACGCCTACCCCTCCGGCGGCGGCGACTACGAGATCGCCAACGTCAACCTCGGCAAGTATGCAGGCCTCACCGTAGCCTCGGCCCTGCTGGTTGACTATGTGCTGACCGTGGCCGTGTCCATGTCGTCGGCCGCGACGTACCTGACCACCGCCGTGCCCTCGCTGCACGGACAGCAGGCGGCGATTGCCACGACCGGCGTCGTGATCCTGGCCCTCGTGAACCTGCGCGGCATCAAGGAGGCCGGCAGCGTCTTCGCCGTCCCGACCTACATCTTCATGGCCTCGATCCTCGGCATGACCGCCGTCGGCGTCTTCCAAGCCGCGACCGGCCAGCTGGGGCAGGCGCCGTCGGCGGCGTTCGAGATCGTGCCGGAGCCTGGCTTCGACGAGGGACTCGTCGGGCTGGCCGGCGCCTTCCTGCTGCTGCGCGCCTTCTCCTCGGGCGCCGCGGCCCTGACCGGCGTCGAGGCCATCAGCAACGGTGTGCCCAACTTCCAGAAGCCTAAGAGCAAGAACGCGGCCACCACGCTGCTGCTGCTCGGCGTGATTGCCTCCGCCATGCTCGCCGGCATCATCTACCTGGCCAACGCCACCAAGGTGCACATCGTGCTGGATCCGGCGACGGAATTCCTCCTGAACGGCAAGCCGCTGGAGGAGGGTTACATCCAGAACCCGGCCATCAGCCAGATCGCGCAGACCGTCTTCGGCTCGGGCTCCATCCCCTTCTACATCGTGGTGGCCGCCACCGGCGTCATCCTGGTGTTCGCCTCCAACACGGCGTTCAACGGCTTCCCGGTGCTCGGCTCAATCCTGGCCCAGGACGGCTACCTGCCCCGCCAGCTGCGCACCCGTGGCGACCGGCTGGCCTTCAGCAACGGCGTCCTGGCCCTGGCGGCCGGCGCCCTCGTCCTGATCATCGCCTTCAACGCGGACGTCACAAAGCTCATCCAGCTCTACATCGTGGGCGTGTTCATCTCCTTTACGATGAGCCAGCTGGGCATGATCCGGCACTGGGGGCGGGAACTGAAACTGTCCAAGGAACCTGCCGTGCGGCGGCGCATCATCAAGTCCCGGACCATCAACACCGTGGGCTTCTTCATGACCGCCCTGGTGCTGGTGATCGTCCTCATCACCAAGTTCTCGCAGGGCGCCTGGATCGCGCTGCTGGCCATGTTCGTGCTGTTCCTGATCATGTGGAGCATCCGGGCGCACTATGACAACGTGGCCAAGGAACTCGCCGTCGACGAGGACTCCTCGCCGCGCGCGCTGCCCACCCGGGTGCACGCCGTGCTGCTCGTCTCGCACGTGCGGAAACCTGTCCTGCGCGCCTTGGCCTACGCCCGGGCCTCCCGCCCGTCGCGGCTGGACGCCATCACCGTGGACATCAGCCCGGAGGAGACCGAGGCGACTGTCGCGGACTGGGAAAAACTCGAAATCCCGGTACCCCTGACCGTGCTGGCCAGCCCGTTCCGCGAAACCGTGACCCCGATCATGGAGTACATCAAGAACATGCGCCGGGATTCGCCCCGCGACCTGATCGTGGTCTACATCCCGGAGTACGTCGTGGGCAAATGGTGGGAGCAGCTGGTCCACAACCAGACCGCGCTGCGCATCAAGACCCGGCTGCACTTCGAGTCCGGCGTCATGGTGTGCAGTGTGCCGTGGCAGCTGAAATCGTCCGAAGAAGAAGCCAAGAAACTGCAGGATATCCAATGACCCCCGACACCCAGACGCACACCCACACGGATCTCGTCGTCGACGTCGGACCCGTCGCCCACGGCGGGCACTGCGTGGCCCGGCACGAGGGACGGGTCATCTTCGTCCGCCACGGCATTCCGGGCGAGAAGGTCCGGGTCAGGCTCACCGACGACGGCCCCGCCGCCAAATTCTGGCGCGCCGACGTGGTGGAGGTCCTGGAGCCCTCACCGGACCGGGTGCCGCATTTCTGGGACCTCGCCGATTCCGCGCGCTCCTGGTCGCACCGGCACCCGCCCGTCGGCGGCGCCGAACTCGGCCACATTTCGCTGGCGCGCCAGCGCAGCCTCAAGGCCGACGTCCTGGCCGAACAGCTCAAGCGGCTGGCCGGCGTCGAAGTTGCGCCCGCAGGGCAGATCACAGTCGAAGCCGTCGGCATGGTGGCCGGGGACGGTCCAGCTGAGGGAACCAACGGCGCTGCTGGCGCTGCCGTGTCCGGCCTGGGTTGGCGGACGCGCGCCGGTTTTGCCGTGACGCCGGCCGGCAAGCTCGGCATGCACGCCCACCGCTCCGATACCATCCTGCCAGTGAGCGAAATGCCGCTGGCCGTGGCCGGCATCAACGCGCTCCGGCTCTGGGAAATCGACCTGCAGGGCATCGACCGCGTCGAGGTCGCCGCCCCCGCGAACGGCTCCCGGCCGCTGGTACTGCTGGTGCCCACCCCGGGAACCCGGTCCAAGCGGCTCAGCGGCATCCTGGCCCAGCTGCCCGACGACGTCTCGGTGGCCAGCCTGGACCCGGCTACCGGCGAGGTGCTGCAGTTGCGCGGCCGCACCTATGTCCAGGAATCTGCGGCGGGTCACGACTACCGGGTTACCGGCGACGGCTTCTGGCAGATCCACCGGGATGCCCCGGAGACGCTGGTCGGGGCGGTTACCGGCTTCCTGCACGACGGCGGCTTCCTCGCGCCGGGCTCAGTGGTGGCGGATCTGTACGCGGGTGCCGGGCTGTTCACGGCACCGCTGGCCGATGCCGTGGGGGTGACCGGATCCGTGCTCTCGGTGGAGGGGGCGCCCGGAACCAGCCGTGATGCACGCAAAAACCTGCACGACGCCGCCCAGGTGGAGATCGTCCAGGGCCGGGTGGAACGCGTGCTGCGGCAGAAACCGCGCAACTTCGACGCCCTGATCCTGGACCCGCCCCGCGCCGGTGCCGGCAAAGCCGTAGTCAAGCAGCTGATCGACGCCGGTCCCCGGGCCGTCGCCTATGTCTCCTGCGATCCGGCGTCGTTCGCCCGCGACGTCGGCTACTTCCGGCAGGGCGGCTGGGGGATCGCCGGGCTGCGTGCTTTCGACCTGTACCCGCACACCCATCACATGGAGACTGTGGCGTTACTGACTCCCCAACCGTGATGCCACTAGGATGGGCGGAGTAGTCCGTCGTCGCGCTCCATCACCACTGGCGTTAATTTAACGGCCGTTCCCTGCGTTTCTTACCTGCATCACGTACCTCGATGTACTGATGCCTGTATTAGTTAGGCAGACCTAACTAGCAAGGGTCCAGCGGCGCGACAAAGATGAAACTGTTGCGAGAGGAGTCCTGCGATGAGCATTGTGGACAGCTTCGGTTCAAAAGGCAAACTTAATGTAGCCGGAACCGAATACGAAATTTTCCGGTTGAACTCCGTCGAAGGTGCAGAAAACCTTCCGTTCAGCCTCAAGGTATTGCTTGAAAACCTGTTGAGGACCGAGGACGGTGCCAACATCACGGCCGACCACGTCCGTGCGCTGGCAGGCTGGGATCCCAGCGCCGAGCCCGACACCGAGATCCAGTTCACGCCGGCGCGTGTGATCATGCAGGACTTCACCGGCGTGCCCTGCGTCGTTGACCTCGCCACCATGCGTGAGGCCGTCAAGGAGCTCGGCGGAGACCCGAAGCGGGTCAACCCGCTGGCACCGGCCGAAATGGTCATTGACCACTCGGTCCAGATTGACGCCTTCGGCAACTCCGGCGCACTGGAGCGCAACATGGAGATCGAATACCAGCGCAACGGGGAGCGTTACCAGTTCCTGCGCTGGGGCCAGACGGCATTCGATGACTTCAAAGTCGTCCCGCCGGGCACCGGCATCGTGCACCAGGTCAACATCGAGTACCTGGCCCGCACCGTCATGACCCGCGAAGTTGACGGCATCGTCCGCGCTTACCCGGACACCTGTGTCGGTACCGACTCGCACACCACCATGGTCAACGGCCTGGGCGTGCTGGGCTGGGGCGTTGGCGGCATCGAGGCCGAGGCTGCCATGCTCGGCCAGCCCGTCTCCATGCTCATCCCGCGCGTCGTGGGCTTCAAGCTCACCGGCTCCATCCCGGCCGGCGCCACGGCAACCGACGTCGTCCTGACCATCACCGAACAGCTGCGCCAGCACGGTGTGGTCGGCAAGTTCGTCGAGTTCTACGGTGAAGGCGTCGCGGCTGTGCCGCTCGCCAACCGTGCAACGATCGGCAACATGAGCCCGGAGTTCGGCTCCACTGCCGCGATGTTCCCGATCGACGACGTCACCCTGGACTACCTGCGCCTCACCGGCCGGTCAGACGAGAACGTCGCGCTCGTGGAGTCCTACGCGAAGGAACAGGGCCTCTGGCACGATCCCTCCCGCGAGATCAAGTTCTCCGAGTACCTCGAGCTGGACCTGTCCACGGTTGTTCCGTCGATCTCCGGCCCGAAGCGCCCGCAGGACCGCATCATCCTCACCGAGTCCAAGGCCCAGTTCCGCGAGGACCTGCGCAACTACGTGAAGGAAGACCTGGCCGACGGAAGCCTGGACGAAGCGATCGACGAAAGCTTCCCGGCTTCGGACTCGCCCTCTTTCACCGCGTCCGCGTCACACCTGAGTGACGTGGCCCCGCACGCGCACGGCCCGAAGTCCAACGGCCGCCCGTCCAACAAGGTCAGCGTCAAGACCGCGGACGGACGCGAATTCGAGCTGGACCACGGCGCGGTGTCGATCGCCTCGATCACCTCCTGCACCAACACGTCCAACCCGTCCGTGATGCTGGCCGCCGCACTGCTGGCCCGCAACGCCGTCGACAAGGGCCTGACGTCCAAGCCGTGGGTCAAGACCTCCGTGGCTCCCGGTTCCAAGGTGGTCACCGACTACTACAACAAGTCGGGCCTGACCCCGTACCTGGAGAAGCTCGGCTTCTACATCGTGGGCTACGGCTGCGCCACCTGCATCGGCAACTCCGGTCCGCTCGACGCCGAGATCTCCGAGGCCATCCAGGCCAACGATCTCTCCGTCACCGCCGTGCTCTCCGGCAACCGCAACTTCGAAGGCCGGATCAACCCGGACGTGAAGATGAACTACCTGGCCTCCCCGCCGCTGGTCATCGCCTACGCCCTGGCCGGTTCCATGGACTTCGACTTCGACAACGACGCCCTGGGCCAGGACGAGGCCGGCAACGACGTCTTCCTGAAGGACATCTGGCCGAACCCGGTCGAGGTCCAGCAGGTCATCGATTCCTCGATCGACAAGGAAATGTTCGCCCGCGGCTACGAGGGCGTCTTCGACGGCGACGACCGCTGGAAGGCACTCTCGACCCCGGCCGGCGACACCTTCGCCTGGGACCCGAAGTCCACGTACGTCCGGAAGCCCCCGTACTTCGAGGGCATGAAGGCCCAGCCGGAGCCGGTCCAGGACATCACCGGTGCGCGCGTGCTGCTCAAGCTCGCCGACTCCGTCACCACGGACCACATCTCCCCGGCCGGTTCCTTCAAGTCGGACACCCCGGCTGGCCAGTACCTGCTGGCCAACGGTGTGGAACGCAAGGACTTCAACTCCTACGGCTCACGCCGTGGCAACCACGAGGTCATGATCCGCGGTACGTTCGCGAACATCCGCATCAAGAACCAGCTCCTGGACGGCGTGGAGGGTGGCTTCACCCGCGACTTCAGCCAGGCTGACGGCCCGCAGGCCTACGTCTACGACGCCGCGCAGAACTACCAGGCCGCCGGCACCCCGCTGGTGGTCCTGGCGGGCAAGGAGTACGGCTCCGGTTCGTCCCGTGACTGGGCTGCCAAGGGCACGGCGCTGCTGGGCGTCAAGGCCGTCGTGGCCGAGAGCTACGAGCGGATCCACCGCTCCAACCTGATCGGCATGGGTGTCCTGCCGCTGCAGTACCCGGCCGGCCAGAACGCTGCCAGCCTGGGCCTGACCGGCACGGAAACCTACGCAGTTGAGGGCGTCACCGCCCTGAACGAGGGAACGACGCCGAAGACCCTCAAGGTCACAGCGACAGCCGAAGACGGTACCGTCACGTCCTTCGACGCCGTACTGCGCATCGATACCCCGGGCGAGGCGGACTACTACCGCAACGGCGGCATCCTGCAGTACGTCCTGCGCCAGATCTCCGCGCACTAGGCGGAGCTGCCGGCCAGCTCCGGTAACGCACGCGAAGGCCCCGGCCGGTCACTGACCGGCCGGGGCCTTCGCGTTCCCGGTTCACGGATGGGATGCTGGGGACGGGCGGGGGACCGGTGCAGGGCTCCGGCGCGACGTCCCGCCCGGAGGCGTTAGAGTTAAAAGGCATGTCTACCACCCGAAGGAGGGGCCGTTGGGAATCTTGGACACCATCCGGAATCCGCAGGACCTGAGTAAGTTGTCCGGGGCGCAGCTGGATCAGCTGGCAGCCGAGGTCAGGAATTTCCTGATCGGCAACGTCTCCCAGACGGGAGGGCACCTGGGCCCTAACCTCGGCGTCGTCGAACTCACCATCGCGGTGCACCGGATCTTCGATTCCCCCCGCGACAGCATCGTCTTCGACACAGGACACCAGTCCTACGTGCACAAACTCCTCACCGGGCGGCAGGATTTCAGCACGCTTCGCCAGCAGGGCGGCCTGTCAGGCTACCCCGACCGCGGCGAATCCGAGCACGACATCGTCGAAAGCTCGCACGCGTCCTCGTCGCTGTCCTGGGCCGACGGCATCTCGCGCGCCCGGCAGCTGACCGGCGACGGCGACCGTTTCGTCGTCGCGGTGGTGGGTGACGGCGCCCTGACCGGCGGCATGGCCTGGGAGGCCATCAACAACATCGCGGCGGACAAGAAGCGCCGAGTCGTGATTGTGGTCAACGACAACGGCCGTTCCTACGCCCCAACCGTCGGCGGATTCGCCGACTACCTCGCGTCCCTGCGTCCCACGATCGATTCCCTCCGCGCCGCCCCCTCCTACGAAGGCACGCTCGATTGGTGGAAGCGCAAACTGCAGAACGGCGGCCACGCGGGCAAGTTCACGTACAAGAGCCTGCACGCCATGAAAAAGGGCATCAAGGACTGGTGGGCCCCGCAGGGCATGTTCGAGGACCTCGGCATGAAGTACATCGGGCCCGTCGACGGCCATGACCTCGAGGCCTTGGAAAACGCATTCTCCACGGCCAGGAACTACGCCGGGCCCGTGATCGTGCACGCCATCACCGAAAAGGGCCACGGCTACGCCCCTGCCCGCGCCCACGAAGCGGACCAGTTCCATGCCGTCGGGATCATCGATCCGGAGACCGGCGCACCCACCGAGGCCGGCGGCGCCAAGTCCTGGACCGCCGTGTTCGCCGACGAGATCGCCGACATTGCCGACGAGCGCAAGGACATCGTCGGCATCACCGGTGCCATGCTGATTCCGGTCGGGCTGCACAAGTTCGCCGCCCGGCACCCAGAGCGCGTGTTCGACGTCGGTATCGCCGAGCAGCACGCCCTCGCCTCCGCTGCCGGCATGGCGTTCGGGGGATTGCACCCGGTGGTCGCGGTCTACGCGACGTTCCTGAACCGTGCCTTCGACCAGTTGCTGATGGATGTGGCCCTGCACAAAGCCGGCGTGACAATCGTCCTGGACCGGGCCGGCGTGACCGGACCCGACGGCGCTAGCCACCACGGAATGTGGGACATGGCCATGGTTCAGATCGTCCCCGGGCTGCACCTCGCGGCACCGCGCGACGCCACCCGGCTGCGGGAAGAACTGCGCGAGGCCGTGGCCATCGAAGACGCCCCCAGCGTGATCCGCTATTCCAAGGGAAGCGTCGGCGCCGAAGTTGAGGCGGTCGAACGTTTGGACGACGGCGTGGACGTGCTGGCCCGCCGCCCCGCAGGCTCCAGCGAGAACGACGTCCTGATCGTCAGCGTGGGCGCCATGTCTGAACTCGCGCTGGACGTCTCCAACCGGCTCGGAGCCCAGGGCATCAGTTCCACGGTGGTGGATCCCCGCTGGGTCCTCCCGGTCCGGCGGTCCATCATCGATCTCGCCGCAGACCACCGCCTGGTCATCTGCATCGAGGACGGTGTGCGGGCCGGCGGCGTCGGCTCCCGGATCCGCCAGGAGATGCGGGCGGCCGGTGTGGACACCGCCCTCAATGAGGTCGGCCTCCCGGTGGAGTTCCTCGATCACGGCACCCGCAACCAGGTGCTCGAACGCGTCGGACTGACCGCCCAGCAGATCACGCACGACGTCGTCGCCCAGGTCCTGGGCACCAAGGTGCCGTTTGCGCGCCCCTTGCCCGGACAGGAACACCCCAGCACCGGCAGCCTGCCGCTGCTGTAGCCAGCACATCTGTTGAGCACTACCCGTCCTGCGCCGCTCCTTGGCGCCGGCCGGCCCAGGAAGGAACTGGCATATGAGTGGAATTATCCGGGTTTACAAACGCGACGAAGAGGGCACCCTGCAGTTTAGGGAAGCCTGGTTTGATGAGGACTACAGCCAGTTCGTGATGAACCATGGTGTCGTCGGACACCAGAGCACCACCGACGAAACCGACGTCGAAGACGCCGAGGCCGCGGAGCGCCTCATGGACGCCTTCGCGGTGCAGTGCGCTGAGGACGGCTACGCTGAAATCCCCGAGGCGGAGCAGTTCTGGGTGGTGGCCCAGTATGCGCTGAAAACCAAGGATGGAACCAGCCGCGACCGGTACCTTGAGGAAAAAGCCAAGGACGCCCTGATCAGCCACCTGGCCTGGCGCGGCCTGGGGATTGTGGACCGCAGCGAGTTTTCCGACTCCAGGCTCAATATCTTCTGCCTCACCCCGGACGTCAACAAGACGGTCAGCGCCATAAAGGTCTGCATCCGCGGCGAGGACCTGGACTTTACCAAGCTGAGCATTGGCGCCGCGCCGTTTGGCGAGGACACTTATAAGCTCAAGCATTCACCGAAACCGGCCAACAGCTTCACGCTCTAGGCCACACCGGTAAGGAGCCGGCAACGGCTCACATCAGTTTGGGGGAAACCGACTGGAAGGCAACGCAGTGACGCGAAAATCTTCTCGACCAGGCAGCACTCCACTCCCCGCAGGACTGGCGGCGCCGGCGCGCAAGTCCCTCGCACACGCGGGGGTCGAAACCCTCGAAAACCTCGTGCAGCTTGGCCAGCGCCGGCTTGCCGGGATGCCTGGCGTCTGCCCGCGCACCGTCGCGCAACTCCAGGACGCCATGGACGAGCACGGGCTGGAACTGCCCGCAGGGTAGCGGCCTTGGCCGGGACGCCCGCCGGGGCGATATAGGCTAAATCCATGACTGAATATCGCCGCGTGGGAAATTCCGGACTGTCCGTCTCGGTCGTGGGACTCGGATGCAACAACTTGGGCCGTCCCGGGACCGTGACTGAATCGCAGGAAGGCACCGACGCCGTCGTGCATGCCGCCCTCGACGCCGGGATCACCTTCTTTGACGTCGCGGACACCTACGGCCGGGAGCCCGGTCTCAGCGAGAGAATGCTCGGCAGGGCCCTCGGTGCCCGCCGGGACGACGCCGTCATCGGCACGAAATTCGGCATGGACATGCGCGGCGCCAACGGCGAGGACTTCGGAGCGCGCGGATCCCGCCGCTACATCATCAAGGCGGCGGAAGCCTCGCTGCGCCGGCTCGGCACGGACTGGATCGACCTCTACCAGTTCCACACCCCGGACCCGCTCACGCCCATCGATGAGACGCTGTCTGCCCTCGAGGACCTCGTCACGAGCGGCAAGGTCCGCTACCTGGGCCACTCCAACCGGGCCGGCTGGCAGATCGCCGAGGCCGAGTACGTGGCGCGTGCCCGCGGGGGAGCCCGCTTCATCTCCAGCCAGAACCACTACAACCTGCTGGACCGCCGCGCCGAACTCGAGGTGACGCCGGCCGCCGAGGCATACGGACTGGGCGTCCTGCCGTACTTCCCGCTTGCCAACGGCCTGCTCACCGGAAAATACTCGGCGGGCCGGGCCCCCGAGGGAACCCGGCTCAGCCACACCCGCACCAACCTGGTCCACGACGCCGACTGGGAACAGTTGGATGCCTTCGGGAAGTTCGCGGCCGCACGCGGGCTCAACGAAGTCCAGGTGGCATTCTCCTGGCTTGCCGCCCAGCCGTCCGTAAGCAGCGTCATCGCCGGTGCCACCACGCCGGAACAGGTGCGCCAAAATGCCGCCGCCGTGGCCTGGATACCCAGCCATGCCGACCTCGCCGAGCTGGATGACCTCTTCCCGCGCACGCCCAAGGTGGCACTGTTCTGAACAGTGCGGCCCTGAACGGTCCGGCTGTGAGCGCCTCCACGGCGGACCCTGCCGTCACGCATTCGATCCTGATGGACGTCGACACAGGGATTGACGACGCCCTGGCCCTGGTCTACCTGCTGTCCCGGCCAGAGGTCCACCTCCAGGCAATCACGTGCACCGCAGGGAACGTCGGAGCCCGGCAGGTGGCGCTGAACAACCTGGCCCTGCTGGAGCTGTGCGGCCGCGAGGGCATCGAGGTCGCCATCGGCGCCGAGGTCCCGCTGGAGATCCCGCTGGTCACCACCGAGGAGACCCACGGACCGCAGGGGATCGGCTACGCCGAGCTGCCGCCGCCGCACCAGCAGATCTCGGGGCGGCACGCCGTCGACGTCTGGGTGGAGGAGGTGCGGGCGCACCCGGGGGAGATCACCGGGCTGATCACCGGCCCGCTGACCAATTTCGCGCTGGCCCTGCGCCGCGAGCCCGAACTCCCGCGGCTGCTCAAGGGACTCGTGATCATGGGCGGCAGCTTCTACTATCAAGGCAACACGACCCCGACTGCCGAATGGAACACCTCGGTGGACCCGCATGCGGCCAAGGAAGTGTTTGCCGCCTACCGGGGGATGCCCGAGGACAAACTGCCGGTCCTGTGTGCCCTGGAAATGACCGAGCGGATCGAGATGCGCCCGGAGCACCTGCGCCGCCTCGGCGAGGCCGCCGGCGCGCCGGAGCCTGAACTCGTCCTGCCCGAGCAGCCCGAAGGCCAGCGCAGCCGCTCCGGCAACCCCCTCGTCGCCTGCCTGTCCGATGCCCTGCGGTTCTACATGGAATTCCACCGGCTTTACGGCCAGGGCTATGTGGCGCACGTGCACGACGCCTTCGCGGCCTGCGCCGCCGCAGGACGCACACCGTTCGCCACCCGGCTGGCCACGGTCGACGTCGAGACGGATTCCCGGCTGCTGATCGGCACCACGGTGGCCGACTTCCGCGGGCTGTGGGGGCTGGCGCCGAACGCCAGGATTGTCTCCGACAACAACCCCGGGCACTGCTTCGACGAACTGATTTCCTCGGTCGGCGCCCTTGCCCGCGCGGTGGGCCCCCGGTTCTCGACACCCTGAAGCCGGGCATCATTGCTGAGTCAACGCGGGGAGTTCCCGGGCGGGTCCGCAGATCGCTAGGATGGCCGCTGCTCGCTAGGATAGTAGCTGCGCCGAGGTGACATGAGGCGGATGAACTTGTTGCACCCAGCCAAAGGAACACTCCCCATGTCACAGTCAGCCCTCACCGTCACTGCCCCTGGACAGGCGGCCGGCCGCAGGCGGCGCCTGCTCGAAATCGCAGGCGCCGCCGCCATCGCCGCCACGTACATCTTCCTGGTGCTGACCCAGCCCGCGGACATAGCCAACGGCCCGGCCAGTTTCTCTGCCCTCGTGGCCCTTGGCGGCTTCCTGCTCGGCGCGGTGCTGCTGATTGTGGCCGTCCTGCCGGTTCTCCCCACTTCCACCGTGGTCCTGATCCCCGTGGCCCTGGTCCTGAACGTGGTCCTCGGACAGCTGATGGGCAGCACCGGCCTGCCGTTCTACATCGACGCGATCGGCACCGTCCTGATCGCCGTTCTCGCCGGCCCCGCAGCCGGTGCCGCCACGGGCGCGCTGAGCAGCATCGTCTGGTCCTTCTTCAACCCCACCGTCCTGCCCTTCGCCGCCGGTGCTGCCCTCATCGGCTTCCTCGCCGGCATGGCCGCCCGCGGCGGCCTGTTCCGCCGCTTCTACTTCGCCCCCATCGCCGGCTTCGTCACCGGCATCCTGGCCGGCGTCGTCTCCGCCCCGATCGCGGCGTTCGTCTTTGGCGGCACGTCAGGGCTGGGCACCGGGGCGATCGTCAGCGCCTTCCGGGCCATGGGAGACACCCTCCTGGCCGCCATCACCAAGCAGGCGCTGATCTCCGATCCCATGGACAAGGCGATCGTCTTCACGATCGCAGCGCTGCTCGCCTACGCCCTGCCCCGCCGCACCACCTTCCAGTTCCCTTTCGTGCGGCACTACCGGGTGCTCGCCGGCAAGTCCCCGGCAACGCCGGACGCCTGACCCTCTGTGACCCCTGTGACCCTGTGACCCTGTGACCCTGTGACCCTGTGACCTTGTGACAGTGACACTCACACCGTGCTGATGACACCGCGCTAATGAGTCCGTGATTATGAAACAGCGTCTCCACCCCTTCACCGCGCTGACTGCCGCCGCCAGTGCCGCCGTCGTCACGACGGCGGCTGCGTACTGGCCGCTGTCTGTCGCCGTGGCCCTCGCCGCGGTGTTCCTCGCGGTGCGCCGCGAAGTTGCGGGGCGCGTCCTGCCTGCCGCGGCGGTGATCCTGACGCCCCTGTGCCTGTCCCTCCTGGTGCTCCACGGCCTGTTCTTCCCGGAAGGGCAGACCGTGCTGGCCCAGTGGGGCCCGGCCAGGGTAACCGCCGAGGGCCTGGGCTTCGCGCTGGAGCTCGGAACCCGGACCACCGCCTGCGTCCTGGCTTTCCTGCTCTTTTCCTTTACCGTGAGCGTTCCCGACCTCGTCTCCGCCCTCGCCGGGCGCAGGGTCCCGCCGCAGTTCGGCTTTGTCTTGGCCTCCACCCTCACCCTCCTGCCCGCCGTGTCCGTGCGCCTGGACCGGATCCGGCAGGCCCAGGAAACACGCGGGATGGTGGTCCGGCGCGGCCTGGTGTCCCGCCTCGGCGCCCTCCGCCTGCAGATGGTGCCGCTGGTCCTGGCCCTGATCGACGACGCCGGCAGCCGCGCCCAGGCGCTCGACGCCCGCGGATTCGGCAGCCCGGGTCCCCGCACCACTTACCGCGAAGTCGCCGACCCGCCCGCCCAGCGGCGCTTCCGGGCTGCCGCGCTGGTGTTTGCGGCAGCAGCCGTCGCCGGCCGGATTGTGGCCTCCTGGCCTGCCGGAGTGCCGTCATGACGGCGACCACCCGGACGGCGCTGCAGATCCGGGTCGAGGCGTTCACGTTCCACGGCGAGACCACCCCGGTGCTGAGCGGTGCGGCAATCTCGGCCACGCCGGGCTCCCTGACCGCCGTCCTGGGCGGCTCCGGGAGCGGAAAATCGACGCTGGGCAAACTCATGGCCGGCTGGCTCCAGACCGGTCACGCGGGACAATTCCGCGGCAGCCTGGAGCTCGACGGCACCTTGCTGGAATTCCGCGGCGCGCCCGACGATCCCCGAATCAACCCCGCCGAATGGTCGCGCCGCGTGGCCTTCGTCCCGCAGGACGCGTCCGCGATGCTCTCCTCGGTGCGCGCCACAGTCGCGGAGGAGCTGGCCTTCGGCTTGGAAAACCGCGCGACGCCGCGGGAAGACATGCTCAGCGCGGTGGAGCGCACCGCCGCGCGCACGGGACTCTCGGACCTGCTGGACCGGGACCCGGCCACGCTCTCCGGAGGAGAGCTGCGCAGGCTCGCCGTGGGCTGCGCCGTCATCGCGGAACCGGACGTACTCATCCTGGACGAGCCCCTGGCCTCGCTCGACGCGGCAGGAGCCGCGCAACTCGAGGATCTAGTCCGCAGCCTCCGCGGCAGCGGGACCGGCATCGTCCTGCTGAGCCAGGCGGCGGACCGCCTCGCCCGGGAAGCCACGCACTGGACAATACTTGATGGCAGGACCGTCACCGCCGCCGGGGCGCCGGCACAACTGGCCGGCTCGGCCGAGCTGGAGCGCGCCGGTGTGATTGGTGTAGGCGGCCCCGGCGTTCTTGGGCCGAGAGCAATCGCACCCAGTGTTGCTATTGGATCCAGCGTTGCTGCCGGAGTCCGCGGTCCCGGTCCGGTGCCTGTCGCGGCGCCCGGCCCCGGGTCGGCGTCGCTCGAATTGCGCGGAGTAGGGTTCGGCTACGGCCAGGATCCGCGGCGGCGAGGTGCGCCAGTGCTGGCCCGGGTGCTCCGCGACGTGGACTTCGCCGTGCACCCTGGCGAGATCATCGCCGTGACCGGGCCCAACGGCGCCGGCAAATCGACACTGCTGCGGCACTTCAACGGTTTGCTGCGGCCCACGGAGGGGGACGTGCGGGTCTGCGGGCGCAGCATTGCCGGCGTGCCGGTGGGAACTGTCGCGGCCTCCATGGGCCTGTTGTTCCAGCACCCCAGGGACCAGCTGTTCGAACGGACTGTCCTGCGGGAAGCCGCGTTCGGACTCGGGCAGCTGTTCGGGAAAGCCGAAGCCGAGGGCAAGGCCCGGGCGGCGCTGGCCGCGGTGGGGCTGTCCGGTACCGAGGCGGCCCACCCGGCTGAATTGTCTGCCTCGCAGCAACGTCTGCTCGCCCTGGCCACGGTCCTAGCCCGCGAACCGGCAGTGTTGGCCCTGGACGAGCCCACCGTGGGGCTGGACCGGCACGGCCTCGAGGCGCTACAGACCGCCGTCGTCCGCGCCGCCGCGCGGGGCGCCGCCGTCGTCATAGTCACCCATGACCTAAGTTATGCAAGGCTGAACGCGCACCGCGTCCTGGAACTCACGGGCGGCCGGCTGAGCGAGATCTGACGCCGGCCGGGGTTTCCGCTACTCCCGTTCGAGGGAGCGATCGCTGCAGACGCTCTCCACCAGATCCGCCAGCTCATCGACGCCGCGGGAGGCGCGTATCGCGGTGCCGATCCGGCCGCTTGCTTCCCGGTAGGAGCTGTTGGACAGGACGGTGCGGACAGCCTTGGCGACGGCCTCGGGCGTTGCCCGGTTGGTGCGGAGGTTGATGCCGGTGCCGGACCAGGCCACGCGGGCGGACACTTCGGCCTTTTCCTCTGTCTGACCAGCCACGACCAGCGGCACGCCGTGCCGCAGCGCGAACTGCACCCCGCCGTATCCGCCGTTGGTGACCAGGACGTCGGTCTTGGGGAGCAGCTCGTCGTAGGGCAGGTAGGAGGCGACACGGACGTTGTCGGGCAGCGGGCCGGAAAGCGCGTCCACGGGGCGGCCGCCGGTGGTGACCACCACCAGGACGTCGTCGTGCGCCAGGCCTTCCAGGGTGGGCCGGACCAGGTCATCAAAATCCCCGTTGGCAACGGTGCCCTGGGTGACATGGACAACGGGGCGGCCGGCGTCGAGTTCGGACCACCACGCGGGAAGCCCGGCCCCGGGCGTCCCGCCCAAGGTGGCCGTACTACCCGTCGCGTCAGGAGTGCTCTTCCCACCCTGGGACACCGGGCCCACAAAGTGGACCGTCCCGGGGAGGTCGGAGCGCGGGTATTCAAAGTCCGCAACGGTGAACTGGGCGATATGGTCCGCGGCGCGCGGCCAGTCCATGAAGAAGGTCGGGAAGGGGGACCCGGTGACATCCCTGGAGATCTCATTGGCGTACTTCTGCACCGGGCCGAAGACCACTTTTTCGGTCAGGGCCTGCATGGCCCGATTCCGCACCCGGCCGGGCAACCCCGGCATCGGCTCGATGCCCAGCCCGTACGGGGCGGTATCGCGGCTGGCGAGGCTGAGCGGAACGATTCCGCAGTTGATGACCGCCGGACGGTTGACCGCCGGCCCGGACAGCAGCAGCGCGGCACCCATGAACAGTGATTCGGCCAGGACGGCATCGACGCGGCGTTCCGCGGATGCCGCCAGGATGGCCTGGTGTTGGGCCTTGCCCGGGCGCATGAAGATCTCCTGGATATCGAAGCGGATCCCCTTTGGGCCCTTCAGGCCGACGCGGCCTGGGAAGGCGGCATCCAGGCTGGTGTCATCGAAATCTGCTTCCGGGGGCAGCGGGATAAACGAAGCGCCGGTCCGGGACACCTGGCGTTCGAAGCGCTTGCCGGTGAGGAAGCGGACGTCATGTCCGTGTTCAACGAGGCCGGCGGCAACCGCAAGCATCGGCGTGACGTGGCCGACCAAAGGGCTGGAGCAGACGAGTACCGATGCCATGGTGTCTCCTTATTGGATGAGTGCGTTGCATCAGTTTTCATTACTGTGAGACAGTAGTCAATATGGCAATTGAAACTTCCCGTCCGAGGCGCTACCGGTCCGCGTTGCGCGAAGAGCAGGCTTCCGCCACGCGCCAACGCGTGCTCGAATCAGCTGGCCGCTGCTTTGCGGAGAAGGGCTTCACGGCAACGACGCTGGGTGCCATCGCGGCCGACGCCGGTGTTTCCGTTGAAACGGTCCAGGCCCACGGGCCCAAGAAGCGGCTGCTGCTCGCTGCCCTGGAGGCGGCGTCAGCCGGCGAGGACGGCGGGCGGTCCATCCTTGAAGTGCCGGAGGCGCAAGCCGTGCTGGCTGAGGAGGACGCCCGGACCGGCCTGCTCGGCCTGGCCTCCTTCGCGGCGGAACTCAACGGCAGGATCGGGCGGTTGTGGCAGGCCATGGCCGCTGCCGCGCAGGGCGACCCGGAGCTTGCGTCTGCGCATGCCGGCTTGCAGGAGCGTATCCGGACGGACTTCCTGAAGGTCGCCCGATTGCTGCAGCAGCGTGGCGGGCTTCGGTCCGATATTCCACTGGAAGAAGTGGCCTTGACCCTGTGGCTCCTGACCTCCCCGTACCAGTATGAGCACCTCGTGGTGCAGGCCGGCTGGACGCCGCAGCGCTACCTCGCGTGGCTGCGGCGGATGGTCCTCGAGGCCGCGCTGGCGCCCGGAACATGATCGTCGCTTAGGCGTCAACGACAGCGACGCCGCCGCCCGGACCAAAGTCCAGGCAGCGGCGCCACAAGGCGGAGCCGTGCAATCCGGCTCCCGGCCGGCTCCCGGCCGGCGTAGGCCGGATTTACGCCGGTTCGGACGCCACCCCCGGGGCCAGGAATTTCTTCCCGTTGACCCGCTCCGAGGCGCCCACCCGATCCAGGTACGGGGTGATACCGCCCAGGAACATCGGCCAGCCCGCGCCGAGGATCATGCAGAGGTCGATGTCCTCGGGGCCGGCCACGACGCCCTCCTCGAGCATGAGTCCGATTTCCTCCGCCAGCGCGTCCTGCGTCCGGCGGAGCACCTCTTCGCCGGTGGACGGTGAGCTGCCGAAGGACATCAGCGCCAGCGTTCCGGCCGGGATGAACGGCTTGCCGTCCGGACCCGGCACCGGCGTCCCATTCTGCACGGCCCAAATGGACGTCACGCCATTGTCGATCAGCGCCTGCAGGTTCTCCGAGACTCTAAAGCGGTCCCCGAACGCCGCGTGCAGCGATTCCTGGACGTGCTGGGCAACGGGCAGGCCCACCATGGCACCGAGCACAAACGGAGTCATGGGCAGGCCCATCGGACGCAGCGCGTTATCCGCCACTTCGGCGGGCGTGCCCTCGTCGAAGGCCGCGGTGACTTCACCCATGAGGCGCAGCAGGACGCGGTTGACCACGAACGCCGGGGCGTCTTTGACCAGTACGGCGGACTTCTTGAGTCCCTTGGCGAGCTCGAACGCGGTGGCCAGTACGGCGTCGTCGGTCCTCGGCGCGCGCACGATCTCCAGCAGCGGCATCACGGCCACCGGGTTGAAGAAGTGGAAGCCAACCAGGCGCTCCGGGTGCTCCAGGTCCTCCGCCATCGCCGTGACGGACAGCGAGGACGTGTTCGTGGCAAGGATACACTCTGCCGAGACGATCGCCTCGACTTCCTTGAAGACCTGCTTTTTGACGTTGAGTTCCTCAAAGACCGCCTCAATGACGAAGTCGGCGTCGGCGAAGGCCTCCTTGGAAACAGATCCCGTGACGAGCGCGCGGGTGCGGTTGGCGGCGTCGGGGCTGATCCGTCCCTTCGCGAGCAGCTTGTCCACCTCGGCGTGGACGTAGCCCACACCCTTGTCCACGCGGGCCTGGTCAATGTCCGTCAGCACAACCGGAACCTTTTGCTGGCGGGCGAAGAGCAGTGCCAGCTGGCTCGCCATCAGCCCGGCGCCCACGACGCCGATCTTTGTCACCGGGCGGGCGAGCTTGCGGTCCGGGGCGCCGGCGGGACGCTTGGAGCGCCGCTGCACGAGGTCCAGGAAGGCGTAGACGGTGGAGCGGAACTCGTCGGTCTGCATGAGGTCCGCCAGCGTCTCGCATTCGAGCTCGGCGGACTGCGCTTGGGTTAGGGTGCGGTTAGCTTCCATGACGTCCAGGACCTTGGCCGGCGCCGGTGAGGCGTTGGAGGTCTTGGCCTCCACAAAGGCCCTGCCCTTGGCGACGGCGGCCGCCCAGCGTGCGGCGACCTCGGGAGCGGAAGGGTCCACCGCGTTCGCCCGCTCCGGCGCCACGGTGCCGGCAATGACTTTCGCGGCCCAAGCAAGGGACTGTTCCACAAAGTCGGCCGGTTCAAACATCGCGTCCGCCATGCCGAGCTGGTAGGCCTGTGGCCCGGTGAGGGTGCGGTTGTTGGTCAGCGGGTTTTCGATCATCACCTTGAGGGCGTTCTCTGGCCCGATCAGCCGCGGCAGGATGTAGACCCCGCCCCAGCCCGGTATGAGTCCGATGAACGCCTCGGGAAGGGCCAGCGCGCCGGCGCTGGTGGAGACTGTGCGGTAGGTGGACTGCAGTGCGATCTCCAGGCCGCCGCCCAGGGCCAGGCCGTTGATGAACGCGAAGCTCGGCACGCCCAGGCCGGCCAGGGTGGCGTAGACGTCGTGGCCCAGCTGGGCCATCCACCGGCCCTGTTCGCGTCCGCTGACGGACTTGACCGTTGACAGGTCGGCGCCGGCCACGAGGAAGTACGGCTTGCCGGTGACGCCGACGCCGGCAATCTCGCCGCGGGCGGCGCGTTCCTTGAGCCCTTCCAGGACCGTGCCGAGTTCGATCAGCGTGTTGGGTCCGAGCGTGGTGGGCTTGGAGTGGTCCAGACCGTTGTCGAGAGTGACCAGTGCGAAGATGCCGGGGCTCTTGCCGTTGACGGGCGGCAGTTCAATGTCCTGGACATAGGAGTGGGTGACCGTCTCGTTCGGGAAGAGGTCGGCAAGCTTGCGGAAATCAGCGGCGCTCATGCTGTGGCTCCAGTCTTGGTGGTCGTGGTCTCTGCGTGCTGTGCTTCGATGACGGGTGCTTCGATGCCGTAATCCGCGTGATGCGGGTTCTCCCAGATTACGGTGGCGCCCATGCCCAGGCCGATGCACATCGTGGTCATGCCAAAGCGGACCGAGGGGTCCTCCTCGAACTGCCGGGCCAGCTGGTTCATCAGCCTGACCCCGGAGGACGCCAGCGGGTGCCCGACGGCGATCGCCCCGCCGTAGCGGTTGACCCGGGGGTCGTCGTCGGCGATCCCGAAGTGGTCCAGGAAGCTGAGGACCTGGACGGCGAAGGCCTCGTTGATTTCGAACAGTCCGATGTCCCCGATGCCGAGTCCGGCGTTCTTGAGGGCCTTTTCGGTGGCCGGGACCGGGCCGATGCCCATGACTTCGGGTTCCACACCGGCAAAGGCGTAGGCGACCAGGCGCATCCTGACCGGCAGCCCAAGTTCCTCGGCAGCATCGGCGGAGGCCAGCAGGGCGGCCGTTGCGCCATCGTTCAGGCCGGCGGCGTTGCCCGCCGTGACCCGGCCGTGGGCGCGGAACGGGGTCTTGAGGGCGGCCAGGTCCCCGAGTGAGGTTCCGGGGCGCGGGGGTTCGTCCACGGTGTTGACGGTCCAGCCCCGGCCCGGCTTCATCGTGGCGACGGGCACGAGGTCGGGCTGGATCTGGCCGTTGGCGTAGGCCGCGGCGAGTTTGGCCTGCGAGGCGACGGCGTAGGCGTCGGTGCGGTCCTTGGTGATGGCCGGGAAGCGGTCGTGCAGGTTCTCGGCCGTGTTCCCCATGTTCAGGGCGGCGGGGTCCACGATCCGTTCGGCCATGAAGCGCGGGTTGGGGTCGGAGCCTGCGCCCATCGGGTGGTTGCCCATGTGTTCCACGCCGCCGGCGATCACGACGTCGTACGCGCCGAAGCCGATGCCGCTCGCCGTCGTGGTTACGGCCGTCATGGCGCCGGCGCACATCCGGTCGATCGCGAAACCGGGCACCGTCCGGGGGAGTCCGGCCAGCAGGGCGGCGGTGCGGCCGATGGTCAGCCCCTGGTCGCCGGTCTGGGTGGTGGCGGCGATCGCGACCTCGTCGATCCGGTCCGCCGGAAGCGAGGGGTTGCGGCGCATCAGTTCGCGGATGCACTTGACCACGAGGTCGTCGGCGCGGGTGCCGGCGTAGATGCCTTTTTCGCCCGCGCGGCCGAACGGGGTGCGGACGCCGTCGACAAAGACGACGTCGCGGACGGCGCGGGGACCCGCGGTGCGGGGACTCGCGCTGCTGGGGGTTCCACTGCTGTGGGCTTGGCTCACCTGATACTCCTCATTGAGACATGGTTGCCGGAACCCCGCCGGTGGCAGGGCTTGCCACAGGCTGGAGGGATCCGGGCGACATCATGACTTATGTTACTCGCCAGTAACATGGCTGACAAGGAGGAAAAGGAGCAGTCCCGGGAGGACCTGCTAGAGCGTGGAACCCGATGGCGTCTCCGCGGGGGCCTTGGGCTCCTTCACGGGCAGCGGCTCGGGGTGCAGGAAGGCCTCGGCAATGAGCGGAGCAGCAATTTCGATCTGCCACTGGCGCGCCCCGAGGTTCGCCAGTTCCTCGGCCACGCCTTCCTCGCTGAGCTCAGCCGGCGGACGCCATGCGACCCGCCGAAGGTAGTCCGGAGTTAGCAGGTTTTCCACTGGCAGGTTCAGTTCCTCGGCCCTGGCCTGGAGTTTCGGACGGGCGGTGGCAAGCCTGGCAGCCGCCTCCGGGTCCCGGTCCGCCCAGACGCGCGGGGGTGGGGGCGCGTTGGTGGGCAGGTGCAGCGGCGGCAGGTCCTCAAGGGCCCTGGCCATTCCGATGCAGCGCAGCCAGCGGGGTGCCTCGCGCTGCGCGGCGCGGCCGTGGAAGCCCTTGGTGCCCAGGAGCTGGGGAACAGTGGAGGGCATTGCCTTGGCGGCGGCGACGAGGGCGGAGTCGGGGATCAGCCGGCCAGGGGCGACGTCGCGCTTCTGGGCCAGTGAATCGCGTTCCAGCCACAGCTCCCGGACTGCGGCCAGTTGGCGGCGGTCCCGGATCTGGTGGAGCCCGGACGTCTTGCGCCACGGATCAACGCGGGGCGGGGCCTGTCCGGCCTCGAGGATGGCGGCGAATTCCTGCTCGGCGTATTCCAGTTTTTCGTCCGCCACGAGGAGTTCGATTAGTTCCTCGCGCAGTTCGGTGAGGACTTCGACGTCGAGCGCCGCATAGCGCAGCCACGGTTCCGGCAGCGGGCGGGTGGACCAGTCGGCGGCGGAGTGTTCCTTCGCCAGGCCGAAGCCCAAGAGCTGTTCGATGACGGCGGCGAGGCCCACCCGGGGCAACCCGGCCAGACGCGCGGCGAGCTCGGTGTCAAAGAGTTTGTCCGGCCACATGCCGAGTTCGGACAGGCAGGGCAGGTCCTGGCTGGCGGCGTGCAGGATCCATTCGACGCCGCGCAATGCGTCATTGATGATGCTCAGGTCCCCGAAGGGTTCTGGATCGATCAGCCAGGTCCCGGAGCCTTCGCGCCGGATCTGGACCAGGAAGGCGCGCTGGCCGTAGCGGAAGCCTGAGGCCCGCTCCGCGTCCACGCCCGCAGGGCCGTGGCCGGCGGCGAGGGCCGCGGCGCAGCGTTCGAGTCCGGACTGGGTTTCAATGACCAGCGGCACGCCGTCGCGGGGAACGTCGAGGTCGATTACTTCAGGGACCAGGCTGTCGAAGCCTTCCACGGTGATGTGGGCTGTGGTGTCAGCGGCCTCGGCCGTATTGCGAATGGCGCCGGCCGTGCTGATTTCCGGATTCTGAGGGGTCATGGTCTCTACAGTTTACCGACAACATGGCGTCTAAGGCCGTGACCGTGGCCGAACAGGCGCCTCATGCGTGTCCGCGGGGGCGCCGGGGAAGGGGCGTCACGCCCTCGGGCAGTGGCGGCAGTCCGGCGAAGGTGCAGACCATGTCCGACCACGCCTCAAGGTGCGAGGTGATGTCCGGGGTGGCCGGGGTCCAGGAGGCGCGGAGCTCAATGTCGATTGAATTCGGCCGGTCCGATAATGTTCCAAAGCTCTCCGAGAGCACCCTGGTGGCGGTGCCGCCGGCGGAGCGGTACGGGGCCTGATGGTTATCCAGCGCCTCGACCAGCCACGTCCAGGCCACGGACCCCAGGAGCTCGTCGTTGCCCATCTCGGCTTCCAGCTGGGCACGGATGTAGGTGACGATCCGGAACTCCCCGTCCCACACGGCGGAGCCGTCGGGATCGTGGAGCAGAATAAAGCGGCCGGTGGCCAGTTCGACGTCGTCGCTGCCTGACGCCCGCGCCAGGGCCGCGGCGGCCGGGCCGTGGACCGGCCCGCCGGCGGGGGACTCGCCCGGTCCGATCACCTCGGCCCCCAGAGCCACTGCGAACGGCGCCAGCCGCGACGGTGCCGGAATTTCGTCCAGGTGCAGCTCGCTGCGGCAGCGTGCCTGTCGAAGGGTCCCCAAGGCGAAGAGGAAATCTGCCGGAACCTGATCGAGGGAGCTCACCTTGGAAGGCTATGCAACGGCCAGGCCCCTGCCCGGCAGGCTCGCCGCCGGGCAGGGGAAGCCGTGCAGGGCTCAGGCGCCGGCGAGCTCGCGCTTGATGGCCGCAATGAAGGAATCAACGTCTTCCTCGGTGGTGTCGAAGGAACACATCCAGCGGACCTCGCGGGCCGCCTCGTTCCAGTCGTAGAAGCGGAAGGACTTGCGCAGCCGGTCCGCGACCCCGGGAGGCAGGACGGCGAAGACACCGTTGGACTCGGTCTTCTGGCTCAGTTCGACGCCGGGGATAGCCTCAACGCCGGCGCGCAGCCGGGCGGCCATGGCGTTGGCGTGCGAGGCCGACCGCAACCACAGGTCACCCTCGAGGAGGGCAATGAACTGAGCGGACATGAACCGCATCTTGGACGCCAGCTGCATGTTCATCTTGCGCAGGTACACCAGGCCGTGGGCCGCTTCGGGGTTCAGGGCGACCACAACCTCGCCGAACAGCAGGCCGTTCTTCGTGCCGCCGAAGGAGAGGATGTCCACGCCGGCGTCGCGGGTGAAGGCCCGCAGAGGAACGCCCAGGTGCGCGGCGGCGTTGGCCAGCCGGGCGCCGTCCATGTGCAGTTTCATGCCCTTTGCGTGGACATGCTCCGCGATGGCCCGCACCTCGTCCGGGGTGTAGCAGGTACCGAGCTCGGTGGTCTGGGTGATGGATACGGCCAGCGGCTGGGCGCGGTGCTCATCGCCCCAGCCCCAGGCTTCCTGGTCGATCAGTGCAGGCGTGAGCTTGCCGTCGTGGGTGGGGACCTGCAGCAGCTTGATGCCGCCGATCCGCTCCGGTGCACCGTTTTCGTCCATGTTGATGTGGGCGGTGGAGGCGCAAATGACGGCACCCCAGCGCGGCAGCAGCGACTGCAGGGACAGGACGTTGGCGCCGGTGCCGTTGAACACGGGGAAGCACTCGATGCCTTCACCGAAGTGCCCCTCCATCAGTTGCTGCAGGCGCGCCGTGTAGTCGTCTTCGCCGTAAGAGACCTGGTGGCCTTCGTTGGCGGCGGCCAAGGCCGCGAGAACCTCCGGGTGCACGCCGGAATAGTTGTCCGAGGCGAAGCCGCGGACGGAAGGATCGTGGAGCCGCACCGCAGTGCTGGCAGGGTCAGTTTCAACTGTGCTGGTCATCGTTTTGCTCACGCTTTCAGTCTAAGAGGTCGGGCCGCAGGGGCTAAGTCCGGCGGCCAAGTCCGGGGCACCGAGTCCGGCGGGAGTGGGCCCGGGCCACTGCGGCAGGGGGCATTGAATCTGGATTTGTTCAGCGGCTGAGCAGCAGCCGCTGGCCATTCAGCTCGCCGGCAGGAGTGCTGAAGAGCCCGGCTGCGGCAGCCGCCAGGTCTGCCACGTCCGTGAAGCCCGGGAAGGACCGTTCCGGGGCCTTCGCCCGCATTCCCGCGTCAACGAGGGCCTTCACCACGAAGATCGCGGCGGCGCTGTGCTGCTCCACGGGGTCTTCCTTTCGCCCCGACTGGGCTCGCCGGAGGCCGTCCGCGACCGCAAGTGTCCAGGCTTCCGCGGCGGCCTTCGCCGCGGCATAGCTGGCCCCGCCCGCCGTCGGGGCGCTCACGGCCGTGGAGGACACCATGGCGAACCGTCCGGTGTCCGACGCGGCAAGGTCGTCGAAGAAGACGCGCGTGACGTTCCGCAGCGTCGTGACGGCATTGCGTTCCAGGAAGTCCCAGTCGTCGTCGCTCTGGTCCGTGATGCCTTTCGCGCCGCGCCAGCCGCCCACCAGGTGGATGACGCCGTCGACGTTTCCGGCCATGCCGGCCACGCTAGCCCGCAAGGCCCGTACGTCCGCCAGGCTGGCGAGGTCGCTCACAAGCGGGGTGACGCCGACGCCGGCTTCGGCGGCGGCGGCCTCGATGCGTGCGGCATTCGAACCGACGGTGAAGACCCTGTGGCAGGCGTCGCGGAGGGCGCGGGCCGTGGCGATCCCGGACGGCCCGCTGCCGCCCGTGACCAGCACGTTCAAGGTGCGTCCGGCGCTCATCCGGCGTTCAGGGCCGGGGCGCCGCTGGCGGTGTCTGCGCCAGTGGCTGTGCCGGTGTCTGAAGACCCGGTGATGCCGGCAGTGGATTCGATGACGGGCCGCATCTTCTTCTCCAGCGCCTCGTAGAACATGGAGAGCGGGAACTCGTCGTCAAGGACCTGGTCCGTGAGGCCGCGGGGCGGGCCGTCCAGGGGGAGGGCGTCCGGACCCTTGGCCCAGACCGAGGCCGGGTTGGGCGTGACCGTTCCGGAGATGAGCTCGTAGGCGGCGAGCCAGTGGGCCATCTTGGGACGGTCGATCGAGCGCCAGTACAGTTCCTCGATCTTCGCGCCGAGTTCAACCACGACGCCGGCGGCCTCGTCCCAGTCGATGCTTAGTTTGCTGTCGGTCCAGTGCAGGACGCGGTGCTGGTGCATCCAGGCGAAGAGCAGCTGACCGCCGAGGCCGTCGTAGTTGCGGACGCGGGTGCCGGTGATGGCGAAGCGGAAGATGCGGTCGAAGATCACGGCGTACTGGACAAGCTTGGCGTGCCGGCGTGCCTCCGGGTCGGCGTCCTCATCCTTCTCGATCTTCACCGATTCGCGGAAAGCGGTCAGGTCGCAGCGCAGTTCCTCGAGCGAGTAGAGGAAGAACGGCATGCGCTGCTTGATCATGAACGGGTCGAAGGGCAGGTCCCCGCGCATGTGGGTGCGGTCGTGGATGAGGTCCCACATGACAAAGGTTTCTTGCGTCAGCTCCTGGTCCTCCAGCAGCCCTGCGGCGTCCTCGGGCAGCTGCAGGGAAGTGATCTCGGCGGCGGCGCGCAGGACGCGGCGGAAGCGGGCGGCCTCGCGATCGGCAAAGATCGCGCCCCACGTGAACGTCGGGGTCTCTCGGACAGCGACGGTCTCGGGGAAGAGGACAGCGGAGTTGGTGTTGTAGCCCGGGGTGAAGTCCAGGAAGCGGATCGGGACGAAGAGCTTGTTGGAGTATTCGCCCGTCTCCAAGCCGTCGATGAACTCGGGCCAGATGACCTCGATCAGCACGGCCTCGACGAGGCGGCTGCTGCTGCCGTTCTGGGTGTACATCGGGAACACGACGAGGTGCTGGAGTCCGTTGACCCGGTGCTGCTGCGGCTGGAAGGCCTGAAGGGAATCCAGGAAGTCCGGGACGCCAAAGCCCCCCTCGGCCCAGCGGCCGAAGTCGGTGACGAGCAGTTCAAGGTATTTCGCATCGTGCGGGAAGGACGGGGCCAGGGCCGTGACCGCCGCGGTGATGGCTTCAACGTGCCCGGCCGCGGCTTCGTGGGCTTCGGCATCCGGCACGGATCCGTCCTTGACCTGGAGGGCCTGCAGTGCCGTGGCGGCAGCCTTGAGCCGCAGCCATTCCTGGTTGCCGGCAGTGATCGGGGCGGGGGCGGTGAGAGCGGTCGTGGTCATCGTCGACGGTCGCCTTTCTGGTTGCTGTGGAGCGTGTCGCTGGATCTAAATCGAGCGTAGCAAGCAAACAGAGGCTCTAATGCAAAATTGCTTCGAGCATAAGAAAGTCTGGGGCAAGTGATTCTGAAAAGCCGTTCCAGCGGAAGGAGAGGAAGGGCTGCGGGTTACTGCCCGGCGTCGTCCGCGGGAGCGAGCTTCAGGGAGACCGAGTTGATGCAGTACCGCTGGTCCGTGGGGGTGCCGTAGCCCTCGCCGTCGAACACGTGGCCCAGGTGCGAATCGCACGTGCCGCAGCGGACCTCCACCCGTTCCATGCCCATCGTGCGGTCATGGATGTAGCGCACGGTGCCCTCGGCGAGCGGCGCCCAGAAGGACGGCCAGCCGCAGTGCGAGTCGAACTTTTCGTTGCTGGTGAAGAGTTCGGTGCCGCAGGCCCGGCACTGGTAGACGCCCCGGGTGTGGGTGTCCCAGTATTCACCGGTGTACGGCCGCTCGGTGCCGGCCTGGCGGAGCACGCGGTACTCTTCGGGCGTCAGTTCCTCGCGCCACTGGGCATCGGTCTTTTCGACCGGCTTTTCGGCTGCCGTCTGTTCGCCCGCCGGCTGTTCAAGCGGCGTAGCGGCGGACTCGGCGGCGGGCTCAGGGGCGGGCACTGCCGAGGGCATGGATTTGGACCTGTTAAAGATGCTCATAGCCTCAATAACGCTCAGGAGTCCCCGATAAATCCCGACCCGGCATACAGATGCAGGACGGGCAGGCCCAGCTTGTCCTGCGCCTTGGTGGCCCAGTCGGTGTGGAAGGTGTCGGCGACAGCGTGCGGGCGGGTGATGACCACAGCCTGTCCGGCACTGAGTTCCTTGACCTTGGCAACCAGGCCGTCGACGGCCTTGCCCTCGACGACTTCGCCCGAGACGCCGCCGCCCAGGCCGGCCAGTGCGGCCAGCGAAGCGGCCAGGGTGTCGGCGGCTTCTGCCCGCTCCACGGTGGGATCGGAGTGTGCCGTCAGTTCACGGAAGGCTTTGGCAATTTCCAGCAAGGAAAGGTTCTCCAGGAAATCCACCACCAGGTGTCGCTCGGTGTTGGCCGGCACCAGAATCAGCAGGGGCGCATCACCGCCGGCAACCAGGGTTTCAATGTTGACGCGGTCATCCGCACCGAGGGGCTCTTCTGTCAAAATGACGATTGGATCACTCATGACCCCAGCCTAGTCGCGCTGGTGTTGCCCTGCATGGTTGTGTCCTGCCGGAGCCTGGCGTGTCCATGCCGGCGGCCCTGCTGCCTGAACTGTGCTGCCTGAACCGGGCTGCCTGAACCCGTCCTGCTGAACCGTGTTGCCTGAAACGTGCCAATGCCATGGTTGGGCTGCGGTTCAGTAAGAATGGTGCCATGGCATCCTCTTTGCGCCTCCGCCCGGACCTCCGCCCGGACCTTCGCCGGACTGCGGTCCGCCGAAACGCTGCCCGCGGAACAGCACTCCCCGTTGGGGCAGCCCCTGGCGCCGCCCGGTCCGGAAGCGCCAAGTGGGCGCTGGGGGGCATCATCGGCGGCAGCGCCGCTGCGGGCGTGCTCGCCGCCGGATCCTCGGCCCTCGCGCTTTATTTCGCCCGCCGCGTCATCACTCCGGCCCGGATCCGGGCGGAGGACCAGGAAGTGCTGGCCGTCATCCGCGAGGGGCGGGCGCTGCAGGTCATTCTTGCCGCCACCCCGGATTCGACCGTGGACGGAGTCTACGGTTTCTTCTTCGACGGCGGCCGCGGCCATGCGCGGATCGGCCGGATCCTGTCCTACTCGCCGGCCGAACGCACCGTGCTGCGCGAGGTCGACCACGTCTACAGCGGGGACCTGGCCACCGCCCGGCGTGGCTGGTGGAGCGGGGCGGCCTATCCGGATCCGGCCGCGCTGGGGCTTCCAGTGGAGGACGTGCTGATCGACGTCGATTCCGGGACCGCGCCGGCCTGGCTGATCCGCGCCACGCCGGCGGTGGAGGATCTGGCCCCGGACGTCTGGGCAATCATGGTTCACGGGCGCGGCGCCACCCGGCAGGAAGGCCTGCGGGCCGTCCGGACCGCCCGGGAACTGGGCATGTCCAGCCTGTTGATCTCCTACCGAAACGACGGCCTGGCCCCGTCGGCCAGCGACGGGCGCTACGGCCTGGGCTCCACCGAATGGCGCGACGTCGAGGCCGCTATCGGCTACGCCCTGGAACAGGGCGCCCGCGAGGTAGTCCTGTTCGGCTGGTCGATGGGCGGCGCGATTTGCCTCCAGACCGCTGACCTCTCCCGGCATCGCCACCTGATCCGGGCAATGGTCCTGGACGCGCCGGTGATCAACTGGGTCAACGTGCTGGCCCACCACGCCGAGCTGAACCGGATCCCGTCGTCCGTGGGCCGCTACGGACAGCTGATGCTCAGCCACCGCCTGGGCCGGCGGCTGACCGGGCTCGCCGCCCCCGTTGACCTCAAGGCGATGGACTGGGTTTCGCGGGCCGTGGAGCTGCGGACGCCCACCCTCATTGTGCACAGCGTGGACGACGAATACGTGCCTTTTGGGCCGTCCGCCGCGCTGGCCGAGAAGAATCCGGAGATGGTCACGTTCGAGCCCTTCGACAGGGCCCTGCACACCAAGGAATGGAACGTGGATCCGGAGCGCTGGGAGCGGCAGGTAGCGGCCTGGCTCCGGCAGCAGCTTGCGCCTCGCGCCAACCCCGGCGACCAGGAGCCGGCGGCCGGGTACGCCACGCAGGACTCAGACACGAACTGACACGAACTGAGGCACGAACTGAGACCAGGTCAGTCGCGCCGGGTTCCGATCCTGGCGGTGCGGGCAGCCGTGAGCCGAATGAGCTCGGCCGGATCCAGCTCGATGTCCAGGCCACGCCGTCCGCCTGAAACGAGGATGGTCTCCAGCTCCAGGGCGCTGTCGTCCACCACCGTGGGGGAGGACTGGCGTTGACCGAGCGGTGAGATGCCCCCGAGCACGTAACCGGTCCGTCGCTGCGCCACGGCCGGGTCGGCCATCTCTGCCTTCTTGCCGCCCAAGGCTGCGGCCATCGCCTTGAGGTCCAGGCTTCCGCTCACGGGCACGACGCCGACGGCGAGCCGGCCGTCGACGTCGACCATCAGGGTCTTGAAGACCCGGGCAGGGTCGACGCCGAGCACTTCCGCTGCTTCGAGGCCATAGCTGGCCATTGCGGGGTCATGTGCGTAGGGGTGGGCGACAAAGGGAACCCCGGCGGCCGCGAGTGCTGCGGTGGCCGGAGTTCCCTGCGACGCGTGTTTACGGGCCATGTCCTCTGGCTGTCCGGGCGCTGGAGGTCAGGACTGCGCCGGCGACTGCCGGGTTCCGGACGCGACGACTTTGCGCTTGATCCGGCCCAGCATGGCGGTCATTCCGCGCATGCGCAGGGGAGTGATGGCCCGGGTGAGGCCCAGCAGCTCGGGCATGTCGTCCGGAACGGCCAGGATTTCCGCGGCGCTGAGCCCGTCGAGTCCTTCATGGAGAACTCCGGCGAAGCCGCGGGTGGTCGGGGCCTCCCTGGGGGCCTTGAAGTAGAGCCGGACGCGTTCCGGCCCGACGCCGTCGGCCGGTTCCGTCTCGACGGTCAGGAAGAGCGGCGTTTGGCACTCCACGACCTGCTCCAGCAGCTCCGGGTGGTCCCGGAGCCGCTCCGGAAGTTCCGGAAGTCCTTGCGAGAACTCGAGGAGCAACTGCAGCCGCTCGGCTTCGGTCAGGGCCTGGAAATCGTCGACAATGTCCGCCAGCGCAGCGGGGAGGGTTGAAGTATTCATCATTCCCAGCTTACGCATTCGCGCCGATTGTGTCCCTGTTCCTGTCCTTGTCCTTGTCCCTGTCCCTGTCGCTGACAGTTCCGGGCGATGCTGACCGTAACTAACGGCCGGCCGGAACCGCGCCGCGCTCGGCACCCTTGACGATCGGGACGCGCACGGCATTGCCCCATTCGGTCCAGGAACCGTCGTAGTTCCGCACAGTCTCGAAGCCCAGCAGGTACTTCAGCGCAAACCAGGTGTGGCTGGACCGCTCGCCGATCCGGCAGTACGCCACGACGTCATCGCCCGCCTTCAGGCCGGCCTCGCCGAGGTACAGGGTCTCGAGTTCACCGCGGTTCCGGTAGCAGCCGTCGCCGGCGGCCGCGCGGGCCCAGGGGATGGAGGCCGCGGTGGGGATGTGGCCGCCGCGCAGCGCGCCCTCTTCCGGATAGGCGGGCATGTGGGTCCGCTGGCCCGTGTATTCCTCGGTCGAGCGGACGTCGATCAGCGGCTTGCCGAAGTGGGCCAGGACATCATCTTTGAAGGCGCGGATCGGGGCGTCGTTGCGCTCGACGACGGGGTAGTCAGCGGGGGAGGCGACGGTCGTTTCGGTGGAGAGCGCACGGCCCTCCGCGATCCACTTGTCCCGGCCGCCGTCCAGGAGCCGGACGTCCTCGTGGCCGAAGAGGGTGAAGACCCACAGGGCGTACGCGGCCCACCAGTTCGACTTGTCGCCGTAAATCACCACGGTGCTGTCCCGGGAAATCCCCTTGGCCGCAGCCAGCGCGGCGAACGCTTCGCCGTAGATGTAGTCGCGGGTCACTTCGTCGTTGAGGTCTGTATGCCAGTCGATCTTCACGGCCCCGGGGATGTGGCCGGTCTCGTACAGCAGGACGTCTTCGTCGGATTCCACCAGCACGAGGTTGCCGCCGTCGAGGGCGCCATCCTCGATCGCCGTGGCCAGCCATTCGGTGGACACCAGGCGGTCCGGGTGGGCGTACTCGGCGAATTTCTCGTTCTGCTCAACGGGGTAGGACATTGCGATGGCCTTTCACTGGAACGGTCAGGAGGCAGGGCGCGGAAAGCATGCGCGGCGCCGGGCCTGTTTACAACACTAGTCACGGGCGGGCGGGAATGCTCCAACGCGTTCACACGGGGAAATGTGGTCTTCCTCACGCCGGCCGCGGGTCCGTACACGCGCACGCGGGCCGGGCATGCTTTGCCGGTATTCTTGCTGGGGACAAGAGACCAGCAGAACGGACCACCTTGGTACAGATCGAACAGCTCGCCGCCCGTACGCCGGCAGTTTCCGTGGACGAACTCCTCAACGGGTTCTATCCGTCGCCCCGGTTCGGTGAGGTGTCGTTTTCGAGCTACCGGCCCGATCCCTCCCAGCCCAGCCAGGCCCATGCGGTCCATGCCCTGGAGCATTTCGCGGCGGGCGTGGGTGCGCGCGACGGCGACGGCCTGTTCAAGCGGCTCTTCGGCAAGAAAGACACGTCCCGGGCTGGGATCTACCTCGACGGCGGATTCGGTGTGGGCAAGACCCACCTGCTGGCGTCGCTGTGGCATGCCGCCCCCGGTCCCAAGGCCTTCGGCACGTTCGTCGAATACACCAACCTCGTCGGGGCGCTGTCCTTCCGCAAGACCGTTGAGGCCCTGAGCCACTACAGGCTCGTATGCATCGACGAATTTGAGCTCGACGACCCGGGCGACACCGTGCTCATGTCTCGGCTCATGCGCGAACTGGCCGACGCCGGCGTGAAACTTGCCGCAACATCGAACACGCTGCCGGGCTCCCTCGGCGACGGGCGCTTCGCCGCCGTCGACTTCGCCCGTGAAATCCAGGTGCTGGCTGACCAGTTCGATGTTGTCAGGATCGACGGCGAGGACTTCCGCCATCGTGGCCTGCCGGCCGCACCGGCGCCGCTGCGCAATGATGACCTGACCCACCACATGCATGCCGAATTCGACGGCAAGACCGTGGCCCGCGACGAGTTCAGCACGTTGATCAACCACCTGGCCGGCGTGCACCCGAGCCGCTACCGCCAGCTGCTGGACGGGATCGAAGGCGTCGTGTGGAAGAACGTCCACACGATTACCGAGCAGGCCGTTGCGCTGCGCTTTGTGGTGCTGGCGGACCGGCTGTACGACAAAGATGTGCCCATCCTTGCCAGCGGAGTGCCGTTCGACCAGCTCTTCACCGAGGAAATGATGACTGGCGGGTACATGAAGAAGTACTTCCGCGCTGTCTCCCGGCTCACCGCGCTGGCCCGCGAGGGCCAAAACCACGAGCCGTCCTAGCCTCCAGCCCCTCCAACTGCCCGGAGTCGCCCTTAAATGCCGGAGGTGCCGGCGCCACCTCTCGGCGGGACCGGCACCTCGCTGACGTATCTGGGTCAGAGGCCTGGCTGGCGGGGTTCCCCGGTTACGGGGGGTTCCCCGGCTACAGGTCGCTCGCCGGCTACGGGAGTCTGATCGGCGACGGGAGCCGTGTTCGGCCGGTCGTTCGCCTGGTCCACGAAGTCGGAAGCGCCCCGCTGCACGGCATCGATCTTGTCGGCGTGCTTTCCGCCGGTCTTAGAGTCGACGAAATCGCCGGCCTTTTCGATGCCGTCCTTGATGGCTTCTTCGTTGCCACCAATCACTTGCTGAGCCTTGCCCTTTAGATCGTCAAGTAAACCCACGGGCACCTCCCTTCGGTCGCGGAGCCAGATCGCTCCTAGCGTTTTCTACCCTAGCGGGAGGTGGCGGGGGTGCCAAGGGTGTCCGCCCACAGGATAAAAGTCGGAGGGCGAGATGCACAGGGTAGAAGGACCCCAGTGCACAAAAAAAAGCAGCTCCGGGGAGCTGCTCTTGTGGTGGGCGATACTGGGATCGAACCAGTGACCTCTTCCGTGTCAGGGAAGCGCGCTACCGCTGCGCCAATCGCCCGCAACCGGAAGGATCCGGAGTGGAGTTGTAATGAAGAGAGCGGACGACGAGATTCGAACTCGCGACATCCACCTTGGCAAGGTGGTGCTCTACCAGCTGAGCTACGTCCGCATTTTAGTCCATGCCGGCTGGGCCGGTGGTACTGCATCAAGCAAGTTACCTTGCTTTGGTGGGCGATACTGGGATCGAACCAGTGACCTCTTCCGTGTCAGGGAAGCGCGCTACCGCTGCGCCAATCGCCCCTTGCATCCGGTCGGAACCGGAAACCAGGGTTTTCACCGAGGTGGGTACGGGATTCGAACCCGTGTATACGGCTTTGCAGGCCGCTGCCTCGCCTCTCGGCCAACCCACCGTGTAGACAGGATTCCGAAGAACCTTTGCCGTGACAGTGTCCTGCGAGCGGACGACGAGATTCGAACTCGCGACATCCACCTTGGCAAGGTGGTGCTCTACCAGCTGAGCTACGTCCGCATTGTTGGCGTGCGTTTCCGTGCCGCATTCGGCATTTCCTCGCGTTCCAACGAGTAAGAACTCTATAGGAGGTTCCGGGAATCTACAAATCGAGGCGCATCGGCCACCTCTATATGGCCATACTTCCTTGATTTCTAGGGGATTTTGCTAATTACAGCGCTGTAATTAGCGTCCGTCCCAGGCCGCGGCTCGAAACGGTGCCGGGGCTCTTGCGCGGGACTCTCCGTGGGACCAATGCAGATGTCCACTGCACCGGCCTGGTACACATGGTGTTGCGCGAGAGATCGGCGAACAGGTGGCGAAGTCCGGTTCCCGGGACCGATTTCTAAAATCCGCCCGAGTGGGCTAGCATTCAATGTCGTTAGGGCGATTGGCGCAGTGGTAGCGCGCTTCGTTCACACCGAAGAGGTCACTGGTTCGAACCCAGTATCGCCCACTAACGAAATGGTCCGTTCCGCTGACTCAGCGGGGCGGACCATTTTGCTTTTCACCGTTGTCGGACCCCCGTGAAAGAGTCTTTATATGACCGCTCCACTCCTCGCCCACGCCACGGACTATGGCCGCATGTACGCCCGTTCCACATCGGCACAGTTCTCCGTCCCCTCCATCACCACAGTGATCGGCCAGCAGCCACACGGCCTGGATGGCTGGTTCGGATACATGGGCGCGAACAGCCTGGCGCAGGATCCCGAGCTCCCCGGCGTCCTGAGGAGCCCCGCCAAACTGCGCCAGGCGGTCAGCCGGGCTGCCAAGGCGGCGGAGTCGTACCGGGACGATGCCGCCAAGCGCGGCGACCGCGTTCACAACTACTGCGAGCAGGTTGCGCTGCGCGCGCTCGGCCGGCCCCACCAGATGAAGGAAACACGGGAGGCCCTGGCCGCCAACGGTGAGGAAGCCTTTGCGGCACGCTTCGACGAATGGTGGGAGCTCTTCCAGGTTGAACCCATTGCCCCGGAGATTACGGTGTGGAACAAGACGGTGGGCTATGCAGGCACCCTGGACCTCGTGGCACGGATCAATGGCAGGACCTGTCTTATCGACTACAAGACCAAGGGCACCAGCCGGGACGGCACGGTCAAGCCGCTGGATGACAAGGTGGTCATGCAGCTCGTGGCCGGCATGAAGGCGGAGGAGAGCCTCGTGGATCCCGTGGCGGGGGAGTGGGAGGCCTGGCAGCACGGCGAATCCCCCATCCTCCTGGCCGTGGCGGTGGGCGAGACCGAAGTCCGTCCGCAGCGGGCCAACCCCGACGTCCTGAAACACCACTGGTGGAAATTCTGCGCGCTGCGCCGCGTGTGGGAAATGTCAGCCGACACCGCGACAGCGGGAGCAGCACTGCTTCCGCTGGCCCCTCCCGTGAAGCGCTGAGCCTGCAGCGCTGAACGGGCAACAGTGGACCGGCATCCCTGAACCGAAGTGCTGAGCCGGCGTCCCTGCACAGGCATCCAGAGCAGGAGCCCGGCAGCTGCAACTAAACTGGACTGGATCCCTAGCCGCCCACCGTGAGGACCGACTGCACATGGCCATTTTGAATATCCGCATCATTGGGGATCCTGTGCTGCGCACAGTTGCCGATCCCGTGACGGAATTCGGGCCTGAACTGGCGAAGCTCGTCGCCGACATGACCGAAACCATGGAGGATGTCGAGGGCGCCGGCCTGGCCGCACCCCAGGTCGGAGTCAGCCTGCGCGTCTTCACCTACCGGATTGGCGGCGTGGAGGGTCACATCATCAACCCCGTGCTGGAAAACAGCGAGGACTTCCAGCCGGACCAGGTCGAGGGATGCCTGTCCATCCCGGGCCTCGGCTTCCCCGTTCGGCGGTATCGCCAAACCCGGGTGACCGGCGTGGACCTCCATGGCAACCCCGTCACCGTTGAGGGCGAGGACATGCTGGCGCGCTGCTTCCAGCACGAGACCGACCACCTGGACGGCATCCTTTACACCGACAGGCTCGAGGGCGAGGACCGCAAGGCCGCCCTGCGCGCCATCCGCAATGCCAACTACGACGCCATTACGGAACAGACAACAAGCAAGCGCGCGAAGAGCGTCGGGACGAGCTTTGGCGGGTCCAGCTTCGGAATCACCCCGTGAGGGTCTTGTTCGCGGGAACCCCGGCCGTCGCCGTGCCGTCCCTGGACGCCCTGATTGACGCCGGGTTCGACGTCGTCGCTGTCCTCACCCGCCCGGACGCCCCGCTGGGACGCAAGCGGGTCCTGACGCCGTCGCCCGTGGCGGCCCGGGCCGCCGAGCTCGGCATCGAGATCATCCACGCCGCCAAAGTGGATGCCGGGGTCACTGCCCGCATTGCCGCCGCCGCGCCGGACGTCGCGGCGATCGTTGCCTATGGCGGCCTGATTCCCAGTGCTGCCCTCGCTGTTCCCCGCCACGGCTGGGTGAACCTGCACTTCTCCCTGCTGCCGGCCTGGCGCGGCGCCGCCCCCGTGCAGCGCGCCGTCATCGCCGGCGACGACGTCACCGGCGCCGTCACCTTCCGTCTCGAGGAGGGGCTGGACACCGGCCCGGTCTTCGGAACCCTCACCGAGACCGTGCACCCCGTCGATACCGCCGGGGCTTTGCTCGAACGGCTCTCCCACACCGGTGCAGTCCTGCTGGCCCAGACCCTGTCCGCCATCGACGCAGGCAAGGCCGTGGCGCTGCCGCAACAGGGCGAGGTTAGCCTGGCACCCAAACTCAGCCTCGAGGACGGCCGGCTCGACTGGCAGCAGCCCGCACTGGCGATCGGTCGCCGGGCCCGCGGAGTCACGCCAGAGCCCGGCGCCTGGACCATGCTGGATGGCCAGCGGATCAAACTGGAACCGGTGCTTCAGTCCCCGGAGTCCGCCGCACTTCGGCCCGGAAGGCTGGCCATGGACGGAAAACGAGTCCTCGTAGGTACGGGTTCGCACCCGGTGGAGTTGACGCGGGTCCAGCCCGCGGGCAAGAAAATGATGGCCGCCGCTGATTGGGCGCGTGGGCAGGCAACACTTGAAAGCGTGGTATTCGAATGAGCGAGTCCGGGACCAGCGGCAGCAGCCGAGGCAGTGGCCAGGGGGCCCGCGGCGGCAGCCGGCGGAACGCCCAAGGTAGGGAACGCAACCGCGGCCCGCAGCGCGGCTTCACCGAGAGCGCCCCGTCCCAGCGGACCCGCCGCGCCGATCCGGCCAGGCTGGTTGCCTTTGAGGTGCTCCGCGCCGTGGCAGCCGAGGACGCTTACGCGAACCTGGTGCTGCCTGCCCGGATCCGGCACCACGGGCTGGACAAGCGCGACGCCGGATTCGCCACCGAGCTCAGCTACGGCGCTCTCCGCGGCCAGGGCACGTACGACGCCATCCTGGCGCGCTGCGTCGACCGGCCGCTTGACCAGCTGGATCCCGCGATCCTCGATGCCCTGCGGATCGGTGCGCACCAGCTGCTCGCCATGCGCGTGCCCGCCCACGCCGCCCTGGACCAGACCGTGGGGCTGGCCCGCGCCGTGATCGGGGCCGGTCCCTCGGCCCTGATCAATGCCGTGCTGCGCAAAGTCTCCGCCCGCACCCTCGACGAGTGGCTCGAGGTGCTGCTCAGCACCGAGACCGACGCCACCACCATCGCGTCCATCCGCTACGCCCACCCCGAGTGGATCGTCCGCGCGCTCCGCCAGTCGCTCGTGGCCCACGGCCGCCCAGTCGCTGAGATTGACGAGCTCCTCGAAGCCGACAACGCCGCGCCCGTGGTGAACCTCGTGGCACTGCCCGGCGTCGGCAGCCTGGACGAGGCCCTGGAAATTGGGGCCACCCCGGGTGAACTCGTCGAGGGATCCGCGCTCTCCAGCGGCGGGGACCTCGGCCGGCTCGCCTCGGTCCGGGACGGAAGCACCCGTGTCCAGGACGTCGGCTCGCAGCTCGTGGCCCGGGCCATGGCCGCCGTCGACCTCGGCACAGGCCGCGGCACAGGCCTCGACGCAAAAACCAGCGCGGATCCCGACGGGGAAAAAGGGACGGACAGCGGGAGCGCGGGGGAGCGCTGGCTGGATCTCTGCGCCGGCCCCGGCGGCAAGGCCGCCCTGCTCGCTGCCCTCGCCCGGCAGCAGGGCGCCCACTTGCTGGCCAACGAATCCGCCCCGCACCGGGCCAAACTCGTGCGCCAGGCCCTGTCCGCGGTCCCGCGGGACGCCTGGGAGGTCAGGACCGGGGACGGCCGCGACATCGGCGCCGAGCAGCCGGAGTCCTTCGATCGTGTTCTCGTCGATGTCCCGTGCACCGGCCTGGGCGCCCTGCGCCGGCGCCCGGAGTCGCGCTGGCGGCGCACTCCCAAGGACCTCGTGGACCTTGGCCCGCTGCAGCGCCAGCTGCTCAACTCAGCGATCGACGCCGTCAAGCCCGGCGGCGTGGTGGCCTACGTGACATGCTCCCCGCACCCGGCCGAGACCACCGCCGTCGTCAGTGATGTCCTGCGCAAGCGCGAGGATCTCGAGCTCCTCGACTCCGGCGCCGTGCTGGACAGCGTCAGCCTCACCGGCCACCTAGAGGCCGGGCACGAGCTCACCGCCCAGCTCTGGCCGCACGTGCACCAGACGGACGCCATGTTCCTGGCGCTGATTCACAAGAAGGCCTGAGTTTCACTGATACTGGGGCACTGCCTGCTAAGTACGAACCAGCTAAGTACGAACCAGCTAAGTACGAACCAGCTAAGTACGAACGAGAAGGAAATCCATGGCCCAGTGCTGCATCAACCCGAGCATCCTTTCGGCTGACTTCGTCAATCTTGAGGCCGAACTGCACCGCATCAGCAATGCCGATGCGGTGCATGTGGACGTCATGGACAACCATTTCGTGCCCAACCTGACGATCGGGTTGCCGGTGGTGCAGCGCATCCAGGCCGTCAGCCCGGTGCCGCTGGACGTCCACTTGATGATCGCCGACGCTGACCGCTGGGCGCCGGGCTTCGCCGACGCCGGGGTGGCCTCTGTGACGTTCCACGCCGAAGCCTCGATCGCGCCGATCAAACTGGCGCGGGAGCTGCGCGCCCGCGGCGCCAAGGCCGGCATGGCGCTGCGCCCGGGCACCCCCGTGGAGCCCTACCTGGACATGCTCCCGGAACTGGACCTGCTGTTGATCATGACGGTGGAGCCGGGCTTCGGCGGGCAGTCCTTCCTGGACCTGACGCTGCCCAAGATCCGGCGGGCCCGGGCGGCCATTGACGGCGCCGGCGTCGGAGTGGCGCTGCAAGTCGACGGCGGCATCACCGAGGAGACGATCGTGCGAGCCGCCGAGGCGGGAGCGAATGTCTTTGTGGCGGGGTCAGCCGTCTACGGCGCCGCGGATCCGGCGGCGGCCGTCGAAAGGCTCCGGGCGGCCGGGAGTCGCTGAGGCAACCACGGTCCCGGTAGGGAATTGCCGTGCCAAGAAGACTCAGACCGTAACTTGCGCGGCAGGGAATAGCCCGCGCTGCCCGGCAGTTGTGTCAGAATAACAACACACATACGTGCTCCGGGGTCGGTGTAAGTCCGAACCGGCGGTGACAGTCCGCGACCCGCGCGCCAGCGCCTTTCTTCGGAAAGGATGCCGGCAAACGGTTGAATCGGTGAAATTCCGGTACCGACAGTTAAAGTCTGGATGAGAGAAGCACGTACAGCTGTTACTGCGGCGCCCAGAAGGCGCCGCATAATTGTGCTGTCGTATACCCCCGGAGCCATCGCGGTTCTTGAGGGAAGGAACGACACACGCATGGACCTCTTGCGATGGCTCTTCGAAGCGCAGATCCCGGTAGGCGGATCTGTCCTGATTCTTCGTGAAGTGCTGGGCAACATCTTTGGCCTCGCCAGCGCCGTCGGCGGCATGCGCCGCCGGGTCTGGGCATGGCCCGTCGGCATCGCCGGCAACTTACTGCTTCTGACGGTCTTCCTGGGCAACGTCTTCGGCTCCGCCACGCCCGCTACATTGTGGGGCCAGGCCGGGCGCCAGGTCATGTTCATCGGCGTCGCCCTCTACGGCTGGTACCGCTGGCAGCAGGGCAGGCAGTCCGCCGGCGGCGGGGCAGCCGTCGCGCCACGCTGGGCCAGCAACAAAACCCGGGTTATTCTGGCTCTCAGCCTCGTGGCCGGGACCGCCGCGCTGACGCCGCTCTTCGACTCCCTCGGCTCGTACCCGCCGGTCTGGGCCGACGCCTGGACATTCATGGGCTCGCTGCTGGCGACCTACGGTATGGCCCGCGGCTGGACCGAATTCTGGCTCATCTGGGTGGCGGTGGACATCGTCGGTGTGCCGCTGCTATTCAGCGCGGGCTACTACGCCAGCGCCGTCATGTACCTCTTCTACGGTTTCTTCACGCTCACCGGATTCTTCGTCTGGTGGCGTGCCTCGAAGCTGGCGAACCGGCCGGTCACGGTCGAAACCGCCTTCCCCGACCCGGTGGTGGCCAAGTGAGTGCCCTCAACGGCTCCGGCTTGAACGCCGGATTCAACCCTGCCCCGCTCGACGCTGCCCCGTTCAGCCCAGCCCCGTTCAGCGCTGCCGAGAGTGCTGCCATGCAGGCTGCCCTCGCCGCCGCGGCGCAGGGTCCGCGGGGCGCCAACCCGCTCGTGGGCGCCGTCGTCGTTGGGACCGACGGAAGGCTCCTCGCCACCGGATACCACCGCGGAGCCGGGACTGCCCACGCCGAAGCTGACGCCATCGCCCAGGCGACGGCGGCGGGACTGGATCTCCGCGGCGCTGCGATCGTGGTGACCCTCGAGCCCTGCAACCACTGCGGGCGCACCGGGCCCTGCGCGCAGGCGATAATCGACGCCGGCATCACCGACGTCATCTACGCCGTCGACGATCCCCACGATCCGGCCGCCGGCGGGGCCTTGACGCTCCGCGCCGCGGGCGTCCGCGTCCGCTCGGAGCTGGCGGCCGACGCGGCGCTGGATCTGAACCGGCGCTGGTTCGACGCCGTCGCCGCGAAACGGCCGTTCGTCACCCTGCACATCGCGCAGACCCTCGACAGCCGCATCGCTGCCAGCGACGGCACCAGCCAGTGGATTTCCAGCCCGGAATCGCTCGCCGACAACCATGCCCTGCGGGGCCGGATTGACGCCATCCTGGTGGGCACCCAGACGGTGCTGATCGACAACCCCCGGCTCACCGCCCGGAACGCCGACGGCGAAGCAGACGGTAAACAGCCCCTGCGCGCCGTCATGGGGTACCGGGGCATTCCCGACGACGCCGCCATCCACGGGGCGGACGGCAACGTCCTGCACCTGGCCACCCGCGATCCAAGCGAGGCCCTGGACCAGCTGTTCGCACACGGCGTCCGTCACCTCATGGTGGAAGGCGGCTCGCGAATCCTGAGCGCGTTCCTTGCGGCCGGCCTGGTCGACGAACTCATCATCTACCTGGCACCGACACTGCTCGGCTCCGGCACGGCCGCCCTGGAGGGCCTCGGCATCACCACCCTGGCCGATGCCCAACAGTGGGAATGGGACCCGGCATCCGGGGGCGCCGTCCAGGTCCTCGGCCGCGACCTCCGGCTCCATCTTCGCCCGGCGACCCCGGCGACCCCGGCTACCCCGGTCGATCCGGCCGCCACCTCTACTTCATCCGATACAACCCCGCACCGCACCGGCGCGGACACCGCCGCAGGAGGCAATTGATGTTTACCGGAATTATCGCCGAGCAGGGGAAGGTGCTGTCCGTTGAGCGCAACGGGGACAGCAGTGCCACCGTTCGGCTCCACGCGCCCGGCACCACGGACGGCCTCGCCCTCGGCGGTTCCATAGCGGTCAACGGCGTCTGCCTCACCGCGACGCAGATCGATGGCCGGGACTTCAGCGTCGACGTCATGGGCGAGACCCTTGACCGCAGCACCATCGGAGAGCTCACTGCGGGCGATCCGGTGAATCTGGAACGCTGCGTCCCCGCCGGGGGACGGCTGGACGGTCATGTGGTGCAGGGACACGTCGACGGCGTCGGCCAGCTCTTGGAGCGTGAAGGGCTTGGCAACTGGGACCGGCTCCGGTTCGCAGTGCCGGCCGGCCTGGCCCGGTACATCGCCGAAAAGGGATCCATCGCCGTCGATGGCGTCTCCCTCACCGTCATGACGGTCAGCCCGGCCAACGATCCGGCGCCCTGGTTTGAAGTGGGGCTGATCCCCACCACCCTGGCCGAGACCGGCCTGGGCCAGAAGCCGCTCGGTGGCCATGTAAACCTTGAGGTCGACGTCCTGGCGAAGTACACCGAGCGGCTGCTCTCCTTTGCCGGCGGAACGTCGCCGGCAGCGCATAGGGCGGCCGAAACGACCGCCGGAGAATCCGCGCCGACGGAAGGGGCCGCGAAGTGAGCCGAGTCAAAGACCAGCCCGGCCATGACCTGGCAGAGGCGCTCCGCGCCGCCGCAGCCGGCACCGGCCGGGCGGGCCTCGACCCGATCGAGGACGCCATCAGCGCCATGGCAGCCGGGCGCCCCGTCCTGGTGGTGGACAACGAGGACCGCGAGAACGAAGGCGACATCATTTTCGCCGCCGAGCACGCGACCCCGGCGCTGATGGGCTGGACAGTCCGCTACAGCTCCGGAGTGATCTGCGTGCCGCTCGACGCCGACCGCGCCGACGCCCTGGCCCTGCCGCCGATGGTGGAAATCAACGAGGACGCCAAGGGCACCGCCTACACTGTGTCCTGCGACGCCGCGGTGGGTATCAGCACCGGAATTTCCGCCACGGACCGCGCCCTGACGGCCCGGATCCTGGCCGACCCGCAAAGCCAGCCAAATTCTTTGACCCGTCCCGGGCATGTTTTTCCGCTCCGCGCCGTTAAGGGGGGAGTGCGGGAACGTCCCGGCCACACCGAGGCGGCCGTGGACCTGTGCCGGCTGGCCGGACTGGAGCCCGTGGGAGTGATAGCAGAGCTTGTGTACGACAACGGAGAGATGATGCGGCTGGACGGATTGCGAGGCTTCGCGGTTGAGCATGGCTGCCCCCTGATTTCGATTGCTGATCTGGTGGCGTATCTTGAAGCAGAACAGCACGGCAGCCACGCAACGGACCCCGTCTGATGGAGGAGAAATAGTGACGACTTCGGAGACCCGAGAAGAGATGGCCATGGCCCGTCAGCCGCATCCGGTCAGCGCAGGACCCATTGTCCAGCTGCCCACCGCCTTCGGCGATTTCGTGGCGCAGGCCTGGACCGATCTGGCCACCGGTGCGGAACACCTGGCGGTCAGTTCACCGATGGCCCCGGTGGATGGCCAGCCCCCGCTGGTGCGCCTCCATTCGGAATGCCTCACCGGCGATGTGTTCGGTTCCTACCGCTGCGACTGCGGCGAACAGCTGGCCTATGCCCTCGAGCTGATCAACGAACTCGGCGGCACGCTGCTGTACCTGCGCGGCCAGGAGGGCCGCGGGATCGGCCTGGCGAACAAGATGAAGGCCTACGCCCTGCAGGAGGCCGGGTTCGACACCGTGGAGGCCAACGAGCAGCTCGGGCTGCCGGTCGACGCGCGCTGCTACAAGGCCGCGGCCCAGATCCTCGCGGAGATGGGTCTCCACGAGATCCGGCTCCTGAGCAACAACCCCGACAAGCAGGACCGGCTCGCCCAGGCAGGCGTCAAGGTGGTGGAGATGGTCCCCACCGAGGTTCCCTCTCGGGAGCAGAACCTCCGCTACCTGCAAACGAAGAAGGACCGGATGGACCACCGCCTGGTCCTGGACGGTGAACCCGCTCCGGCCGCCGGCCTGTCCGGATTCGAACACGACCAAGACTGACCGGGCGGCGGCCCGCACGGGCCGCCACTGGCCAACCATCAGACTCAACAGCAAGGAATACCCTATGAGCGGCCACGGCGCCCCCCAGATCGACCTCAGCACCTTCAAACCGGAGGAAACCTCACGGCTCAAGCTGGCCATTGTGGCCGCGAGCTGGCATACCCAGATCATGGACGGACTGCTCGACGGCGCCCTGCGCGCCGCGAAGGACGCCGGAATCAGTGAGCCGACGGTCCTGCGCGTGCCCGGCACGTTTGAACTCCCGGTCGCGGCCGCCCGGCTGGCACCGCACTTCGACGCCGTCGTGGCGCTCGGCGTCGTCATCCGGGGCGGCACCCCGCACTTCGAATACGTCTGCGAGGCGGCCACCCTGGGCCTGACCGAGGTCAGCGTCCGCACCGGCGTCCCCGTGGGCTTCGGCGTGCTGACCTGCGACACCGAACAGCAGGGGATCGACCGGGCCGGCTTGCCGGGATCCACCGAGGACAAGGGACACGAGGCGGTTACCGCCGCCCTGGCTACGGCAGTGACGCTCAAGCAGTTCGGCTGAGCCGCCAAGCTGCAGCCACAGCCGGCGCGGGCGGCTCCCTGGCCGCCCGCGCCGGCTGTGTTTGTTGTGTATCGCCTCACATCCCCTCCGTCATGCAACGGCCCGGCGGGCGTTCCCGCGCCGGGAGCAAGTAGGCTTGGGGGCGTGAAGAATTTCGAGTCGCTGTTCGCAGAACTGAGTGAAAAGGCAGCCGTCCGCCCGCAAGGCTCCCGCACCGTCGCTGAACTGGATTCCGGAGTCCATGGCATCGGCAAGAAGGTCGTGGAGGAAGCAGCCGAGGTTTGGATGGCTGCCGAGTATGAATCCGATGAAGCCGCCGCCGAGGAAATTTCGCAGCTGCTGTATCACCTGCAGGTTCTGATGCTCGCCAAAGGACTCACCCTGGAAGACGTCTACAAGCATCTTTAGCCGCGCCCGCACCGGAGACCGCCATGCCTTCGCTGGCGGATCCCGTGCACCGCGTGGCCGATGTGCCCCAACAGATCCTTCCGCACCCAAGAGAGACTTTTCCCATGCTTAGAGTTGCCGTCCCGAACAAGGGATCCCTGTCCGAAGCCGCCGCGGCCATGCTGGCCGAGGCCGGCTACCGCCAGCGCCGCGACACCCGCGAGCTTGTCATGGTGGACCCGGACAACGATATTGAGTTCTTCTTCCTGCGCCCCCGCGACATTGCCGTGTACGTGGGCCAGGGAACGCTCGACGTCGGCATCACGGGCCGCGACCTGCTGCTCGACGCAGAGGTCGAGGCTGAGGAGTTGCTGCCGCTGGGCTTCGCCGCTTCCACCTTCCGCTTCGCCGGCCCGATAGGCGACTTCAGCAACGTCGCCCAGCTCGAGGGCAAGCGCCTGGCCACGAGCTACGACGGACTGCTGCGCGGCTACCTGGCCGAGCGCGGCATCAACGCCAAGGTGGTCCGCCTCGATGGCGCCGTGGAATCTTCCGTGCGCCTCGGCGTCGCGGACGCGATCGCCGATGTCGTCGAGACCGGCACCACGCTCAAGGCTGCCGGCATGGAGATCTTCGGCGAGCCGATCCTGAATTCCGAGTCGGTGCTGATCGGCCGCAAGGGCGAGCAGAACCCGGCCACGGAGGTACTGATCCGCCGGCTCCAGGGCGTCCTCGTGGCCCGGCAGTACGTGATGATGGACTACGACATCCGCAAGGAACTCGTGGAGCAGGCCGCCGCACTCACCCCGGGCCTGGAATCGCCCACCGTCTCGCCGCTGCGCGATTCGGACTGGGTGGCCGTCCGCTCGATGGTGCCCAAGCGGGAAACCAACCGGATCATGGACGAGCTCTACGACCTCGGCGCCCGCGCCATCCTGGTCAGCAGCATCCACGCCTGCCGCATCTAGGCGCACCCGCCGGGTCCCGCCAAGTTCCTCCAGCAATTACCCTCCAGCAATTATCAGGAGAAGTCATGACTGTTGCCGTGCGCGTCATCCCGTGCCTCGACGTCGATGCCGGCCGCGTGGTCAAGGGCATCAACTTTGAGGGCCTCCGCGACGCCGGGGACCCGGTGGAACTGGCGCACCGCTACGACAACAGCGGCGCCGACGAGCTGACCTTCCTTGACGTCACAGCGTCCTCCGGCAACCGGGAGACCACGTTCGACGTCGTCCGCCGCACCGCCGAGGAAGTCTTCATCCCGCTGACGGTGGGCGGCGGCGTCCGCGGCGTGGCTGAGGTGGACAAACTCCTGCGCTGCGGCGCGGACAAGGCTGCCATCAACACCGCGGCCGTCGCCCGGCCGGACGTAATCGACGAGATCACCCGGCACTTCGGTTCCCAGGTCCTGGTGCTTTCCCTCGACGCGCGGCGCACCCGACCGGGTTCGCAGCCCACGGCGTCAGGCTTCGAAGTCACCACGCACGGCGGGCGGCAGGGGACCGGGATCGATGCCATCGCCTGGGCGCGGGAAGCGGCCGACCGCGGGGTAGGCGAGATCCTGCTGAACTCGATCGACGCCGACGGCACCAAAGACGGATTCGACCTCGAACTGATCCGCCTGGCGCGGGCCGGGGTCAAGGTCCCGCTCATCGCCTCCGGCGGCGCCGGCAAGCCCGAGCACTTCCCGCCGGCCGTGGCAGCAGGCGCCGACGCTGTCCTCGCGGCCTCGGTCTTCCACTTCGGCCCGCTGGACATGATCGCGCAGGTCAAGGCCGCGATCCGCGAGGCAGGCTTCGAAGTCCGCTGATCCCCACCCGCGTTGCTTTAAGGGTTAGAGACCGACTTCGGCGGACTGCAAAAGCGCAACGGCGTCGGGCTGGCCTTCAAAGGTCACCAGGGCGTGGCGGGTGCGGCCGTGGGCGTGCATGAGCAGCTCGCCCGGTTCGCCGACTATGGCCACCGACACGGGGGCGCGTTTGGCCACATGCCGCGGACCGGAGGGGCTCACCAGCACAATGCCCAGATCCACGCCGCGGTACAGGATGGCGGCCCGCTTGACGAGCTCATCCCACAGAGCGTCCGAGTAGGCCTGATCCAGGGCCCGCGGGGCCCAGCGGTCCACGGCGCGGCGGACGTCCTCGGTGTGCACAAAGTACTCGATCAGGTTGGAGCTCTCGTCCAAGGCCTTGATCCGCAGCGGGGACAGCGCTGGGGGACCGGCGCGGAAGTCGTTGATTAGCTTGGCGTAGTCCTCTGAGGTCTTCAGCGTGCGCGCCAGTTCGGCCGTCGCCTGGTCCGAGGCCTTGGAAAGGCGTTTGATCAGCAGGCCCAGGCCGACGGCGATTTTCCGCTCGCGCAGGTACAGGTGCGCGGCAAGATCGCGGGTGAGCCAACCTGTGCAGAGCGTGGCGGCATCAGGGCCGGCCGCCAGCAGGGTTTCGGCCAAGACTTCTCGGGACGGTTCGACGAAATGCATCACTTGTGAAACTAGCACGAGACAGCCGTGCGTGGGCAAAGGAATCGCCGCCGGAACTGCGCCTGGCGGCCTCATCCGGCGAGTGACGGGGCGGGCGGCTCATTTGGTGCCCCAGTGTTAAGCGGCGGGAGGACCCGGAGGCCAGCGGCCTGCCCGGAGGCACTAGACTTGATCTGATGTCTGAGCAGCCCGCAACCGCCCCCAGCCCCGTCAATGACAGCCCCGTCGATGGCAGTCCTGTCAGCGCCAGCCCCCTGCCGGCCGGATTGGCGGCCGCCCTCAAACGGGACAGCGCCGGCCTGGTGGCCGCGATCGTCCAGCAGTTCGATACCCAAGAGGTACTGATGCTGGGCTGGATGGACGACGAGGCGCTGCACCGCACCATGACCAGCGGACGCGTGACGTTTTATTCGCGGTCCCGCCAGGAGTACTGGCGCAAGGGTGACACCTCCGGCCATGTGCAATGGGTCAAGTCGCTCGCTATGGACTGCGACGGCGACGCCCTGCTGGTCCGGGTCGACCAGGTCGGTGCGGCCTGCCACACCGGAACCCGGACCTGCTTCGACGGCCGCGAGATCGACGCCGTCGTCGGCCACGGAAGCTAAGCCCCCCCTCGCACAAGGACACAGAGGATCCCATGACCGGATCCCGTGACAGGTCCACCTAAAGAACAGGCGGAAAGCACAGCCATGCAGGACCTTGGAATCATCAGCCCCGGCCTCGAAGAGTTCCGTGAACTCGCAGGCCACAGCCGCGTCATCCCCGTCCGGCTCAAGGTGCTGGCTGACGCCGAAACGCCGATCGGGCTCTACCGCAAGCTCGCCCAGGGCCAGCCCGGCACGTTCCTGATGGAATCGGCTGCGGTCGGCGGCGCCTGGTCCCGCTATTCCTTCATCGGCTCCCGCTCCCGGGCCACATTGACCACCCGGGACGGCAGCGCGCACTGGCTGGGCGAGCCCCCGGTCGGTGTGCCGCTGGACGGCAACCCGGTGGACGCCATCCGCGACACCGTCGCGGCACTCCGCACAGAACGCTTCGACGGCCTCCCGCCGTTCACGTCCGGCCTGGTCGGGTTCCTGGGCTGGGAAACCGTCCGGCACTGGGAGAAGCTGACCAGCCCGCCGGAGGACGACCTCCAGCTGCCCGAAATGGCCCTCAACCTCGTCACGGACATGGCGGTCCACGACAACATGGACGGCACCGTCCTGCTGATCGCCAACGCCATCAACTTCGACAACAGCACCGAACGCGTCGACGACGCCTGGCACGACGCCGTCGCCCGCGTGAAAGCCCTGCTGGAAAAGATCAGCCGCCCCGTGGAGCAGCCCGTCTCCGTACTCGAAACGGCCGCCCTGGATTTCGCGTCGAGCGTGCAGGAACGCTGGGACGAATCCGAGTACCTGGCCGCCCTGGACCGCGGCAAGGAGGCGATCGTGGACGGCGAGGTCTTCCAGGTGGTGATCTCCCGCCGCTTCGAAATGGAGTGCGGCGCCGACCCCCTCGACGTCTACCGGGTCCTGCGGAACACCAACCCCAGCCCCTACATGTACCTCTTCAGCTTCGAGGACGCCGAGGGCCGCGAGTACACGATCGTCGGCTCCTCGCCCGAGGCCCTCGTCACCGTGACCGGGGACGAGGTCATCACCCACCCCATCGCTGGCTCACGGCCGCGCGGCAAGACGGTGGAGGCGGACAAGGCCCTGGCCGAGGAACTGCTGGCGGATGAGAAAGAACGCGCCGAGCACCTGATGCTGGTCGACCTGTCCCGCAACGACCTCTCCAAGGTCTGCGTCGCAGGATCTGTCGACGTCACGCAATTCATGGAAGTGGAACGCTTCAGCCACATCATGCACCTGGTGTCCACGGTGGTCGGCGAGCTGGCCCCGGCCGCCAAGGCCTACGACGTCCTCAAGGCCACGTTCCCGGCCGGCACCCTCTCCGGTGCCCCGAAGCCGCGGGCCCTGCGCCTGCTGGACGAACTTGAACCGCACCGGCGCGGCATCTACGGCGGCGTGGTGGGCTACCTGGACTTCGCCGGGGACATGGACATGGCGATCGCAATCCGCTCGGCCCTGCTCCGGGAAGGACGCGCCTACGTCCAGGCCGGCGGCGGGATCGTGGCAGATTCGGTCAACCCTACCGAGGCCCAGGAAACCGTCAACAAGGCGGCCGCCCCGCTCCGCGCCGTGCACACGGCCAGGTCGCTGCACAACATCACCGCCGATTCGGTGCCCGACGCCGGGGCGGAGAACTGATGGAGCAGCCGGGAGCCTCTGCCAAGAACACAGTGAAGACCACCACCCGGCCCGCCGTCCCCGGCTGGGCCCGCAAGTCCACCCTGGTCCTGGTGATCGCCGCCCTGGCGCTGGCCGTGTTCGGGACCACCACCCAGACCTGGCTCACCGTGCACCTCGACCCCACGCAGCTCGGCGGGGCCGTGACCAGCCAGGACGGCCTGCAAGTCCAGGGCAGCAAGGCTGCGACCACTGTGACGGCCCTGGCGCTTGTTGCCCTCGCCGGCGGCCTCGCGGCCTCCATCGCTGGCCGCGTAGCCCGCTGGGTCATCACGGCCATCATCCTCCTCGCGGCCGCGGGCATCGTCGCCGCGGCCGCCGTCGTGCTGGCGGACCCGCTGGCAGCCGCGCAGGGATCGATCGCGGCCGCCACCGGCATCAGCGGCAGCAGCGTGCAAGTGGACGTGACAGTGTTCCCCGTACTCGCCGTCGTCGCCGGCGCCCTGTTGGGACTCGCCGCCCTGGCGATCGTCCCGGCCGGCCGCTACTGGAAGAGCCGCACCAAATATGACGCGGCAGCCGCCGGGCCCGCCGCCGGCGGGACTGCAGTGGGCGGTACTGCCTCGGCCGCCCCCGCGGACGAGATTGACAGCTGGGACAGGTTGTCCCGCGGAGACGACCCCACGTGAGCCGATGCCGCGGGCGCGGCCAGTAACGCGGCCAACAACACTGCCAAAAAATGGCAGAATGTAAGCAGTATTCATCCTGAGGAGATTTCAATGAGCAAAGCCACTGTTTCCGCATCCACGTCCGCTGCGCCGAAGGGCGTCTACGACGACGTCGACCACAGCGAAGCGCCGGGTCACGGCAACAGCCCGGCCGCGTGGACTTGCGTGATCGTGATGCTGATCGGCGCCTTCATTGCGTCCATCGCCTTCGTCATCGCCAACACCCCGATCTTTGTTGCAGGTGCGGCGATCATGGTGATCGGCCTGCTCGCCGGCTGGGCGATGCGCAAGGCCGGCTACGGCGTCGGCGGCAGCAAGCTGAAGAACTCCGGCCACTGAGCGTGAGCGTTCTCGACGACATCAATGCCGGTGTCAGGGAGGATATGCAGGCGCGCCAGCGTCTTGTCACGCTCGCGGAACTGAAGGAGCGCGCCGCCGCGGCGGCACCCGCACGTGATGCCTGGGCCGCCCTGGGCGGGACCTCCAGCACCCGGGACCAGCTCAAGGTCATTGCCGAGGTCAAGCGCCGCAGCCCGTCCAAGGGCCGGCTCGCGGACATCGCCGATCCCGCGTCCCTCGCCGCGCAGTACGCCGACGGCGGGGCCGCCGTGATCAGCGTCCTGACCGAGGAACGCCGCTTCGGCGGCTCCCTGGACGACCTTGACGCCGTCCGGGCCGCAGTGGACATCCCGCTGCTGCGCAAGGACTTCATGGTGGACGAGTACCAGATCTGGGAGGCCCGGGCCCACGGTGCCGACCTGATCCTACTGATTGTGGCCTCGCTCTCGGACGCCCAGCTGCGCGAGTTCACGGCCCTCAGCCGCGACCTCGGCATGAACGTGCTGGTCGAGACGCATACCGCCGAGGAAATCGAGCGCGCGGTAGCCGCGGAGGCCCGGATCATCGGCGTCAACGTGCGCAACCTCAAGACGCTCGACGTCGACCGTTCCGTCTTCGCGGAGCTGGCCGGCGGCATTCCCGCCGGCGCCCTCGTGGTGGCCGAATCCGGGGTGCGCGACGTCGAGGACGTCAAACACTACGCGGCACGCGGCGCCAACGCGGTCCTGGTCGGCGAGGCGCTGGTCAGCGACGCGACGCCCCGCGAGCGGATCGCCGAATTCATGGCTGCCGGCGCAACGGCAATCGCCGCCCGCGCCTGAGGCCGGCCGGTCCTGGCGCCTCCGTCCGGACCGTGAGCGGTACCGGGCCCGCAACTTGCCCGGACAATGAGCGGATCTCGTCTGCAGATCCGCAAAGCTAGCAGTGGAACAGGATGGTGAGACTGATGGTCGATGCGCCAGCAGCCGGCTCTGACGAAAGTGCCGTGGACGCGTTCCTGCAGGGCGGCCGCCCCCAGGAGCATCCCGCACAGGGCGAACCGTCCCTGCGGCACGCCCCGGGGCCCTACTTCGGGAACTACGGCGGCCGGTGGATGCCTGAGTCGCTCATCGCGGCCCTGGACGAACTCGAGGACACTTTCGAGAAGGCCAAGGCCGATCCGGAGTTCACGGCCCAGATCGCCGACCTGAACAAGAACTACTCGGGCCGCCCGTCGCTGCTGACCGAGGCCAAGCGCTTCGCCGAGCACGCCGGCGGGGTGCGGATCTTCCTCAAGCGCGAAGACCTCAACCACACCGGCTCACACAAGATCAACAACGTCCTTGGCCAGGCGCTGCTCGCCAAGCGGATGGGCAAAACCCGCGTCATCGCCGAAACCGGTGCCGGCCAGCACGGTGTTGCCAGCGCAACGGCCGCAGCCCTGCTCGGCCTGGAATGTGTGGTCTACATGGGCGCCGAGGACTGCCGCCGGCAGTCCCTCAATGTGGCCCGGATGGAGCTCCTAGGCGCCACCGTCATCCCGGTGACCAACGGATCCCAGACGCTCAAGGACGCCATCAACGAGGCCCTGCGCGACTGGGTTGCGAACGTGGGCAACACGCATTACCTGCTCGGCACCGCCGCCGGCGCGCACCCGTTCCCGGCAATGGTCCGCTACTTCCACGAAGTCATCGGCGAGGAAGCCCGGGCGCAGATCCTGGACCAGACGGGCCAGCTTCCCGACGCCGTCTGTGCCTGCATTGGCGGTGGCTCCAACGCGATCGGCATCTTCCACGGCTTCCTCGATGACCCCTCGGTCAAGATCTACGGCTTCGAGGCCGGCGGCGAGGGCGTCGAAACCGGACGCCACGCGGCCACTATCACCCTCGGCAAGCCGGGTGTTCTGCACGGCGCGCGTTCCTACCTCATGCAGGACGACGACGGCCAGACCATCGAGTCGCACTCCATCTCCGCGGGCCTGGACTACCCCGGGGTCGGCCCGGAGCACTCCTACCTCGCCGACATCGGCCGGGTCAGCTACGAGCCCATCACGGACAGTGAAGCCATGGAGGCCTTTCGGCTCCTGTGCCGCACCGAGGGCATCATCCCCGCCATCGAGTCTGCCCACGCCCTGGCCGGCGCCATCAAGGTGGGGCAGCGGCTCGCCGCGGAGGACGCCGCAGGCGCGTCCGACAAGATTGTGCTCGTGAACCTCTCCGGCCGCGGCGACAAGGACGTGGCCACCGCCGCGGAATGGTTCGACCTGCTGGACCAGGACTCGCCTGAAGCCGAAATCGCCAAAGAGGGGGAACAGCTGTGAGCATCAGCCAGGACGGCAACGAGAACGCCGCGCAGAATGCCAGCAAGTCGGCCGCGGCCATTGATCGCGCCCGTGCCCAGGGCCGGGCGGCCCTGATCGGCTACCTGCCCGCCGGTTACCCGAGCGTTGAAGACACCATTGCCGCCGGCATCGCCCTGGCCGAGAACGGCGCCGACCTCATCGAGATCGGCATCCCGTACTCCGATCCGGTCATGGACGGCCAGGTCATCCAGGCGGCCACGACGGAGGCCCTCGCGAAGGGCTTCCACGTCCGGGAGGTCTTCGACGTCGTCCGCGGCATCACGAGCAAGACCGACGCCGCCGTGCTGGTCATGACCTACTGGAACCCCGTGGTCCGGATGGGCGTGGACGAGTTCTCCCGCCGCCTGGCCGAGGCCGGGGGAGCCGGGCTGATCACGCCCGACCTCATCCCTGACGAGGCCGCCGAATGGATGGCAGCCTCCGACAAGTACGGACTGGACCGGGTGTTCCTCGTGGCTCCCTCGTCTTCCCCGGAACGCATGAAGCGCACTGTCGATGCGAGCCGCGGCTTCGTATACGCCGTCTCCATCATGGGCGTCACCGGCGCCCGGACCTCGGTCAGCTCGGCGGCCAGGAACGTTGTCGCCGCAGCGCATGCCGCGGGCGCCGAACGCGTCTGCGTGGGCCTCGGCGTCTCCAACGCCGGCCAGGTCCGCGAGATCGCCGAGTATGCGGAGGGCGTGATTGTGGGCACCGCCCTCGTCGCGGCCATCCGGGACGGCGGCGTGGATGCGGTAGCCTCCTTGACGAAAGACCTCAGCACCGGCCTTACCAAGGAAGAAGCGTAAGCAATGCAGTCAGTCCTCCACGCGGCGGCGATGATTCCCGCGAGCATTCCGAGCCCCAGCTGGTCCGGATTCGACATCCCGCTGCCGTGGGGGGCCCTGCGCATCCACGCCTACGCGCTGTGCATCCTCGCCGGCATCATTGCCGGCTTGTGGCTCACCTCCGTCCGCTGGGCGCGCCGCGGCGCACCTGAGGGCAGCGTTTGGGACATCGCCATCTGGGCCATCCCGTTCGGCATCATCGGCGGCCGGCTCTACCACGTGTTCTCCTCCCCGGATGCCTACTTCGGACCAGGATTCGATGGCACGGGAGATCTGTCCCTGATTCCGCAGATCCAGCGCGGCGGCCTGGGCATCTGGGGCGCCGTCCTGCTGGGCGCCGTGGGCGCCTGGATCGGGTGCCGGCGAGCCGGGGTGAAGCTGAGCGCCTTCATGGACGCTGCGGCTCCCGGGCTGCTGCTCGCCCAGGCGATTGGCCGGTGGGGCAACTACTTCAACCAGGAGCTCTTCGGCGGGCCAACCACGCTTCCGTGGGGACTGCAGATCGATCCCAACAACCCGAACTTCCCTCCGGGCATGCCGGCAGACACGCTTTTCCACCCGACATTCCTCTACGAGTCGCTGTGGAACCTGGCTGGTGTGCTGATCCTGCTGGCCCTGGACCGGAAATTCAACTTCCGCCGGGGGCGCCTCTTCTGCGTCTACGCCATGTACTACACCCTGGGCAGGGTCTGGATCGAGGCCATGCGGATCGACGACGCCGAGCAGATCAGCCTCTTCGGGATCACCACCAGGCTCAACGTCTGGACCAGCATCATCGTCTTTGCTGGAGCCCTGCTGGCCTTCATCATCCTCGGGCTGCGCAAGCCGTCCGAGCCGGACACCCCGTTCCTCCCGGGCCGCGGGCCGGTGGAGACAAAGCCGGTGGAGACTGAGCCGGCGGAGCCGACGGCGGTTGAGACAAAGACGGCAGATGCTGAGACGGCGGAGACAAAGACGGCAGAGACGAACCCGGCAGAGACGAACCCGGCAGAGTCAAAGACGGACGCTGAAGCCACCGACGCCGACCGCGCCACCGTTCCCGCGGACGCAACAACCATCCGCCATGCGGACTCTGCTGTCTCAGATAGTGAGTCCCGTGCTAATGTCCGGGAGAACCAAAGCGGGCCAGTTCGCGCATCCGAGGATGCGGGCAAGGACTCCACCGGCGGCACTGCGCCCGCCACTGGAGCTCCGGCAGCCGGAGCAGTATCCGGCCGCCAGGGAACTGGAACCGCGCCGGAGGCTGAGGGCACCAAGTAGCTCAGCGCCGGTATCTCGGGTTGCGGAGCCACCGCTCGCAGGACCCGACTCCACAGCGTCGTGGCAAGAGGGCTTGCTGCGGACAGCAGATAGACGCTGTCCATGCAAGCCCGGGCCAGCACCTGCGTAACTGTTAGTACAGGAGGCCGGGCTGGCCTACAATTCCAGTTAGAAAACACTCTGTTGCGCCCGTCACATGCCGGCGTGCCGAGTGGGGCCAATGTTGTCCCTCCCATACGCACGATCAGGAGGAAGGACGTCTCCAATGACCCAAACTCTTCACAGCCCCAGCTGGTCCGATCCGGACCCGACCCCGGCTGCCGCGTCACCCTTCAGCCGGTTCGCGGCGATTCCAGCCGCTGCCGGTCTCTACAACCCGGAGAACGAGAAGGACGCCTGCGGCCTGGCCATCATCGCCACGCTCCGCGGCGAACCCGGCTATGACATCGTCGACGCCGCCCTGACCGCCCTGCGCAATCTCGAGCACCGCGGTGCCGTGGGCGCCGATGAAGGTACCGGCGACGGCGCCGGCCTCCTCATGCAGGTGCCGGACGAATTCTTCCGCGCGGTCACAGACTTCGAACTTCCGGCCCCCGGCCAATACATCGTCGGAACGGCGTTCCTGCCCGCCGAGCAGCGCGAATCCGACGCCGCCCGGTCCGGCATCGAAGGCCTCGCCGCGGACGAGGGCCTGACCGTCCTTGGCTGGCGCGAAGTCCCGATCGTGGCCGACCTGGTCGGGGCCATGGCCCGGGCTTGCATGCCGTACTTTGCGCAGCCGTTCTTCGCTTCCAGCAGCGGCGAAACCCTCGAGCGCAACGAGCTCGATTCCCGCGCCTGGCGGATCCGCAAGCGCGCCCAGAACAAGTTCGGCGTGTACTTCCCGTCGCTGTCCTCCCGGACCATCGTCTACAAGGGCATGCTCACCACCGCGCAGCTGGAGCCGTTCTACCCGGACCTTTCGGACAAGCGCTTCAAGACCAAGCTCGCGATCGTCCACTCGCGCTTCTCCACCAACACGTTCCCGTCCTGGCCCCTGGCCCAGCCGTTCCGCACGATCGCGCACAACGGTGAGATCAACACGGTCAAGGGCAACCGCAACTGGATGCGGGCACGGCAGTCGCAGCTGTCCAGCCGGCTGCTCGGGGACTCACCCGAAGAGCTGTACCCGATCTGCACCCCGGGCGCCTCGGACTCGGCCTCGTTCGATGAGGTTGCGGAGCTGCTCTGGCTCTCCGGCCGGCCCATCACGCACTCGATCATGATGATGATCCCGGAGGCCTGGGAAAACCACGCCACCATGGATCCGGCCCGCCGCGCCTTCTACGAGTACCACTCGATGCTCATGGAGCCGTGGGACGGCCCGGCGGCCGTCTCCTTCACGGACGGCAACCTGGTCGGCGCCACGCTGGACCGCAACGGGCTGCGCCCGGGCCGGTACTGGATCACCGAAGACGGCCTCATTATCTTCGCCTCCGAGGTCGGCGTGATCGACGTCGAACCCTCCAAAGTGGTCAAGAAGGGCCGCGTCTCGCCGGGCAAGATGTTCCTGGTGGACACCGGGGCCGGCCGGATTATCGACGACGCCGAGGTCAAGGCCGAGGTCGCCGCCGCGAATCCCTGGGCCGACTGGGTCAAGGAAAACCTGATCGACCTCAACCACCTGCCCGAACGCGAGCACGTCGTGCACACCGCCGCCTCGGTCAACATCCGCCAGCGGACCTTCGGCTACACCACCGAGGAACTGAAGATCCTGCTGGGCCCGATGGCCCGCACCGGCGCCGAACCGCTCGGCGCCATGGGCTCCGACACTCCCGTGGCTGTGCTGTCCAAGCGCCCGCGGCTGCTCTTCGACTACTTCGTGCAGTCCTTCGCGCAGGTCACCAACCCGCCGCTGGACGCCATCCGTGAAGAGCTCGTCACGTCCCTGACGTGCGCAATCGGCCCGAACGGCAACCTGCTGGACACCAAACAGGTCCGGCAGCCGCAGGTCTCGCTGCCTTTCCCCGTGATCAACAACGACCAGCTCGCCAAGATCGCGAACATCGAGAGCGCCGACGGCGGCAGGGTCGCCATGAAGGTCCGCGGACTGTACCGCCCGGAAGGCGGCGAGAACGCCCTCCGCGCCCGGCTCACCGAAATCTGCGAGCAGGTCTCCGGCGCCATCAACCGCGGCGTCCAGTACGTGGTGCTCTCGGACCGTGACTCGAACGCCCAGTGGGCGCCGATCCCGTCCCTGCTGCTCGTCAGCGCCGTTCACCACCACCTGCTGCGCAGCGCCAACCGGACCAAGACCGCCCTCGTGGTGGAGGCCGGCGACGTCCGCGAGACGCACCACGTGGCCGTACTCATCGGCTACGGCGCCTCCGCCGTGAACCCGTACCTGGCCATGGAATCCGTGGAGCAGCTCATCGCCTCCGGCGACGTCGTGGGGGTCACCCCGCAGGACGGCGTCTACAACCTGATCAAGGGCCTCGGCAAGGGCGTCCTGAAGATCATGTCCAAGATGGGCATCTCCACCGTGGCCTCCTACACCGGTGCCCAGACCTTCGAAGCGCTCGGCCTCGGCCAGGACCTGGTGGACGAGTACTTCTCCGGCACCCATTCCCAGCTCGGCGGCGTCGGCCTCGATGTCATTGCCGCCGAAGTCCTGGCACGGCACCGCATGGCCTACCCCGAGAACGGCATCGAACTGCCGCACCAGCCCCTGCTCGGCGGCGGCGAATACCAGTGGCGCCGCGACGGCGAACCCCACCTGTTCAACCCGGAAACCGTCTTCCGGCTCCAGCACGCCACGCGTGAACGCCGCTACGACATCTTCAAGGCCTACACCCGCGGCGTTGACGACCAGTCCGAGAACCTCATGACCCTGCGCGGGCTGCTGAAGTTCAAGGCCGGTTCCCGTCCCGCGGTGCCGCTTGAGGAAGTGGAACCGGTTTCCAGCATCGTAAAGCGGTTCTCCACCGGCGCCATGAGCTACGGCTCCATCTCCAAGGAAGCCCACGAGACCCTGGCGATCGCCATGAACCGGTTGGGCGGCAAGTCGAACACCGGTGAAGGCGGCGAGGACGTGGACCGCCTGCTCGATCCCACCCGCCGTTCCGCGGTCAAGCAGATCGCCTCCGGCCGCTTCGGCGTCACCAGCCTGTACCTGTCCAACGCGGACGACATCCAGATCAAGATGGCGCAGGGTGCCAAGCCCGGCGAAGGCGGCCAGCTGATGGCGCAGAAGGTCTACCCCTGGGTGGCCCGCACGCGGCACTCGACCCCCGGCGTCGGCCTGATTTCGCCGCCCCCGCACCACGACATCTACTCGATCGAGGATCTCGCGCAGCTGATCTACGACGCCAAGCGCGCCAACCCCTCGGCCCGGGTGCACGTCAAGCTCGTCTCCGAGGTCGGGATCGGCACCGTGGCGGCCGGCGTCACCAAGGCCAAGGCCGACGTCGTGCTGGTTTCCGGACACGACGGCGGTACGGGCGCCTCCCCGCTGAACTCGCTCAAGCACGCCGGTGTCCCGTGGGAACTCGGCCTCGCCGAGACCCAGCAGACCCTCATGCTCAACGGCCTGCGTGACCGTGTGGTGGTGCAGGTCGATGGGCAGCTCAAGACCGGCCGCGACGTCGTGATCGCCGCGCTGCTCGGCGGCGAGGAATTTGGTTTCGCCACCGCTCCGCTGGTGGTCTCCGGCTGCATCATGATGCGCGTCTGCCACCTGGACACCTGCCCGGTCGGCGTCGCGACGCAGAACCCCGAGCTGCGCTCCAGGTTCAACGGCAAGCCCGAATTCGTGGTGAATTTCTTCGAATTCCTGGCCGAGGAAGTCCGCGAAATCCTCGCGGAACTGGGTTTCCGCAGCATCGAGGAGGCGATCGGCCATGCCGAGATGCTCGACTCCCGCGACGCGATCAACCACTGGAAGGCCGAAGGGCTGGACCTGGATCCGATCCTGCACGGCCTCGAGTTCGACAAGGACGCGCCGCTGCGCAACCTCACCGGCCAGAACCACGAACTCGACAAGCACTTCGACCAACGCCTGATCGCCATGGCAGCCGAAGCGCTGAGTGACCGCACGCCGGTGAAGATCTCCGTGAACGTCATCAACACGGACCGCTCCGTCGGCACCATGCTCGGCCACGTCGTCACGAAGACCTTCAGCACCGACGTCCTGGCCACGGACACCATTGACATCACGCTCAATGGCACCGCCGGCCAGTCACTCGGGGCGTTCCTGCCGGCCGGCATCACGCTGCGCATGTTCGGCGACTCCAACGACTACGTCGGCAAGGGACTGTCCGGCGGCCGCATCATCGTCCGGCCGGACCGCACCAACGTTTTCCCGGCCGAACGCAACGTGATCGCGGGCAACGTGATCGGCTATGGCGCCACGAGCGGTGAAATGTTCCTGCGCGGCCAGGTGGGCGAACGCTTCATGGTCCGCAACTCGGGCGCCACCGCGGTGGCCGAGGGCATCGGGGACCACGGCTGCGAGTACATGACCGGCGGCCAGACGCTCATCATCGGCCGCACTGGCCGCAACTTCGGTGCCGGCATGTCCGGTGGCACGGCTTATGTGCTGGACCTGCAGACCGAACGCGTCAACAAGCAGGCCCTCGAGTCCGGCGAGCTGCAGCTGCTCGAGCTCGACGCCGAGGACCGCGACATCGTCCACGCGCTGCTCGTCAAGCACCTCGAGGAAACCGAATCGCTGCTCGCGGCACGGCTCCTCGAAAACTTCGATGACACCGCAGCCCGCATCACCAAGGTGCTGCCGCGCGACTACGCGGCCGTCCTGCAAACCCGTCTTGACGCCATCGAAGAGGGCCTGGACCCCGACGGCGAAGAAGTTTGGTCTCGAATCCTGGAGGTGACCGGTGGCTGATCCACGCGGATTTCTGAAAGTACGTCAGCGCGAAACCCAGCCCCGCCGTCCCGTCCCGGTCCGCATCATGGACTGGAAAGAGGTCTACGAGGCCCAGGAAAAGGGTGTCCTGAAGAGCCAGGCCGGCCGCTGCATGGACTGCGGCATCCCGTTCTGCCACCAGGGTTGCCCGCTGGGCAACCTCATTCCGGAATGGAACGACCTCATCTGGCGGGACAAGGGCGAGGAAGCGATGGAGCGGCTGCACGCCACCAACAACTTCCCCGAGTTCACCGGCCGGCTGTGCCCGGCCCCCTGCGAGGCGTCGTGCGTGCTGGGCATCAACCAGCCCGCGGTGACCATCAAGCAGGTCGAGGTATCCATCGTGGACCAGGCCTTCGAGAACGGCTGGGTTAACCCCCTGCCGCCGGCGCGACTGACCGGCAAGACGGTCGCCGTCGTCGGTTCCGGCCCCGCCGGGCTCGCCGTCGCCCAGCAGCTGACCCGGGTGGGGCACACCGTGGCCGTTTACGAGCGCGACGACAAGATCGGCGGACTCCTGCGCTACGGGATCCCCGACTTCAAGATGGAAAAAGAGCAGGTGGACCGCCGGCTGGAGCAGATGAAGGCCGAAGGCACCCGGTTCCGCACCGGCGTGGCCATCGGCACCGACGTGACGTGGGAGCAGTTGCGCCGCCGGTACGACGCCGTCGTGATCGCCACCGGCGCCACCGTCCCGCGTGACCTGCCGATCCCGGGCCGCGAGTTCGAGGGCGTCCACTTCGCCATGGACTACCTCGTCCCGGCCAACCGGGTGGTGGCGGGGGAGACCGTGGAGAACCAGATCAACGCCGCTGGCAAGCACGTGGTGATCCTCGGCGGTGGCGACACCGGAGCCGACTGCCTCGGGACCGCGCACCGGCACCAGGCCGCATCCGTGACCACCCTCGCGATCGGCAAGCAGCCGCCCGTCGAGCGTGCCGGCCACCAGCCGTGGCCGACGTTCCCCACCTTGTTCGAGGTCGCCAGCGCGCACGAGGAAGGCGGCGAACGCACCTACCTCGCTTCCACCGTGGAGTTCGTCGGGGAAAACGGCAAACTCACCGGCGTCAAGGTGGCGGAGACGGAATTCGTCGACGGCAAGCGCCTCCCGAAGGCCGGCACCGAGCGAATCATCCCCGCGGACCTCGTCCTCCTGTCCCTGGGCTTCACCGGCCCAGAGCGGGCCGGGATCACCGACCAGGTCCAGGCCGACTTCGACGGCCGCGGCAACGTGGCCCGGGACGGCTACTACATGACCAACACTGAAGGCATCTTTGTCGCCGGGGACGCCGGCCGCGGCCAGTCGCTGATCGTCTGGGCCATCGCCGAAGGGCGCGCCTGCGCGGCAGCGGTGGACAAGTTCCTGATGGGCAGCACCATTCTGCCGGCACCCGTGGCGCCGACCGACCGTGCGATGGCAGTTCTGTAGTCCAACAGGACCTCCGTGATTCATCCGCACTTCAACTTAATCCATGCAACAGACCACTAGGGTAGGTATATGAGACGCGCTAAAATCGTGGCCACTTTCGGACCGGCAATCGCAAGCTTTGAGAACACGCTTGCAGTGCTGGAAGCCGGCGTCGACGTGGCACGCATGAACATGAGCCACGGCGATTACTCCGTGCACGACAACACCTACGAGAACGTCCGCAAGGCAGCGGCCCAGCTCGGCAAGGCCGTGGCGATCATGGCCGACCTGCAGGGCCCGAAGATTCGCCTGGGCCGCTTCGTCGACGGACCGCACCTCCTGGAGGTCGGTGACACGTTCACGATCACCACCGAGGACGTGCCCGGCACCAAGGACATCTGCTCCACCACGCTCAAGAGCCTCACCGAGGACGTCAACCCCGGCGATGCCCTGCTGATCGACGACGGCAAGGTCGCCCTCCGCGCGATCGACGTCGACGACGTCAAGGTGGTTGCCCAGGTGATTGTTGGCGGCTGGGTTTCCAACAACAAGGGCATCAACCTGCCCGGCGTTGCGGTCAACGTGCCGGCGCTGAGCGAAAAGGACGAGGACGATCTGCGCTGGGCCATGCGCCGCGGCGTGGACATGGTTGCCCTGTCCTTCGTCCGGGATGCCTCGGACATCAAGCGCGTCCACGAGATCATGGACGAAGAAGGCCGCCGCGTGCCGGTGATCGCCAAGATTGAGAAGCCGCAGGCCGTGGAGCAGCTGCACGAGATCATCGACGCCTTCGACGCCATCATGGTGGCCCGTGGCGACCTCGGCGTGGAGCTTCCCCTCGAGGAAGTGCCGATCGTCCAGAAGCGCGCCATCGAACTGGCCCGCCGCTGGGCCAAGCCGGTCATCGTGGCCACCCAGGTCCTCGAGTCCATGATCGAGAACCCGCGCCCGACCCGCGCCGAGGCCTCCGACTGCGCCAACGCGGTGCTCGACGGTGCCGACGCGGTGATGCTGTCCGGCGAGACCAGCGTGGGCAAGTTCCCGATCGAGACGGTCAAGACCATGGCCCGGATCATCGAGTCCACCGAAGAGCACGGCCTGGAGCGCGTTCCCCCGTTGGGCACCAAGCCCAAGACCCGCGGCGGTGCCATCACCCGGGCCGCCGTCGAGATCGCCGACCAGCTGGAAGCGAAGTACATCTGTACCTTCACCCAGTCCGGTGACTCGGCACGCCGCCTCTCGCGGTTGCGCCCCATCAAGCCGGTCTTCGCCTTCACCCCGGTGGAGCACGTCTGGAACCAGCTCGCGCTGACGTGGGGCATCCAGCCGGTCCTGGTCCCGATGGTCGGCCACACCGACGAGATGACGGCCCAGGTTGACCGCAGCCTGCTGGAGCTGAAGGTCGTCGAGGACGGTGACCTGGTGGTCATCGCCGCCGGTTCGCCTCCCGGAAAGGCCGGTTCGACGAACCTGCTGAAGGTCCACAAGGTGGGCGACCTCGCCGACTTCGGCGGCCAGGGCGAACCAGCCGTGGCCAAGGACAAGGTCGGCCCGTGGCCGGAAAAGAAGAAGAAGAACCGGGCCCAGGCCTAGTTCTGAAAGCTTGAACGCAAAAGGGAGGATCTCCGCCGGTTGGCGGAGATCCTCCCTTTTTGGTGGTTTGGTGGTTTGGTGCTTCGCGGTGCGCGGCCTTGGTGCTTTGGGGTGTGCGGCCGCGGTGCGGCTAGTTGACCTGGTTGATGATGGTTTCGGCAACCTCGCGCATGCTGAGGCGGCGGTCCATCGACGTCTTCTGGATCCAGCGGAAGGCCTCCGGCTCCGTCAGGCCCATCTTGGTGGTCAGGAGGCTCTTGGCGCGCTCCACGAGCTTGCGGGTGGCGAACTGCTCCTGCAGGTCGGTGACCTCGCTCTCGAGGGCCTTGATTTCTTCGTGGCGGGACAGCGCGATCTCCAAAGCCGGAATGAGGTCCGCCGGGGTGAAGGGCTTGACCACATACGCCATCGCCCCGGCGTCGCGGGCGCGCTCCACGAGTTCCTTCTGGCTGAAGGCCGTCAGCAGCACCACAGGGGCGATCCGGGCCTTGACGATCTTCTCGGCGGCCGAGATGCCGTCCATGACGGGCATCTTGACGTCCATCAGGACAAGGTCGGGCTTGAGCTCCTCGGCGAGCTGGACGGCCTTTTCGCCGTTGTCCGCCTCGCCTACGACGTCGTAGCCTTCACCCCGCAGGATCTCGATGATGTCCAGGCGGATGAGGGTTTCATCCTCGGCGACAACAACGCGGCGAGCCGGCTGGGAAGTGGGGGATGACTCCGTCTGTTCTGACACGGGAACTCCTTGGAAAGGTACGGCGGGAACTACACCATCATAGGTTTCGTCCGCCGATGTACTTGGACCGGTTTGGTTCGATGCGGCGTCACTGGCGCGATTCTGGAATTCAGCCTATCTGCATGTAGAGTAATTCCGCGCACTGGAAGCGATCGCGTTGCTCACAGCACTGTGGTTGAGTGATTGTTACACCGGTGTACTCCGCGCCCGAGTGGCGGAATTGGCAGACGCGCCGCACTCAAAATGCGGTATCGAAAGGTGTGTGGGTTCGAGTCCCACCTCGGGCACAGTGTTTCCGCAGGTCAGCGGCCTTCGGGTCGCTGAATGTGTACAAAACTACAAAAAGTGTGTACAGTGGCGTAGCATTTTGCTGTGGCCAGCATCAAGCGCCCGCGTGAAAAAAGACGGTTCCAAGTCGTTCATGGTGCGCTGGCGTGATCCGGGAACGCGTAAGAATCAAGGCCTGACTGTCGCAACGCAGGCGGCGGCCGAAACCCTCAAGCGCTTGCTGGATGCGAACGGGCAGTCCTTCGCGATTGCCCAGCAGGCCATACTTTCCAACCAGGCCACGGTGCCCACGGTCGCCGAGGTTGTCCAGGGACATATCGACCTGCCGATCCGGCCGTCCAGCGGAACCACCAGGACGTACCAGGTGATGCTGGACCTTCACATCAGGAACGTCATTGGTCACATTCCCGTGGACAAGCTCGACTATCGGCACCTCAACCATTGGGCTAAGTCGATGATGGCGAAGGGCAAGTCTCCGAAGACGATCCACAACGTTCATGGCCTCATCTCTGCAGCAATGAACACTGCAGAAATGCTGCGCTATATCCCTCGGAATCCGTGCCGTGGTGTTCAGCTGCCGAGTATCGACAAGGCTGAAGACGAAGCCATGTTCCTCACGCGTTCCGAGTACAACATGATCCTTGAAGTCATGGGGGAGCGGTACAAGACCTTCACGAACTTCCTGGTCATGACAGGAACCAGATTTGGGGAACCGACGGCACTCAAAGTGGCCGACGTCGATTTGCTCTCCAAACCGCCCACGGTGCGGATCAACAAGGCCTGGAAACGGGACGGTGAGTCGCAGTACTACATCGGAGCCACCAAGACCGGCGCGGGCAGCGGACTATCGGTCTCAACCGTGGGCTGGTCGAACTCTTGGTACCGCTCGCGGCCAGCCGTCCTGGCGATGAACTCCTGTTTTCGACACCTAAGGGCGAGCGGATTATCCACAAGCTCTATTGGCACCACTACTGGGTTCCTGCGGTCCAAGCGGCTCAGGCACATGGGCTGAAGAAGTCGCCCCGCATTCATGACCTCCAGCACACGCATGCGTCCTGGCTGATCCAGGACGGTGTGTCTCTGTTTACGATCTCCCGACGCCTTGGCCACGCCTCAACCCGCACTACGGAGCAGGTCTATGGCCACCTGATGCCCGAGGCGCTGCAGGCCGGCGCTGATGCCACTGAGAGGTCGATTACGGGCTTCACGCGCTGACATTCGACTTTGGCCCCGCCGCGGTCAGGTTTGCTGGTTGCTGACCGGCGCGAGGCGGCGCCGTGCCCTGGTGCCGATCAAGCGTTCCTGCGGGGTTGAACCGGCATGCACCGGGACCTCGCGCAGCCGGGCGATCTCCGCGATGTGCTCTGAGGTGAAGATGATCTTTCCCTTGCCCCAGCAGACGTGCGGGAATTTGCCGCTGGCCGCGCCCTCCCGCAGCCAAGCCTCGGTGCACCGCATGAGGGCCGCCGCCTCGGCCGGCTCATAGAACTCAAGGTCCATTGAAACTCCCATGTCGCGTCGTTCACTTGGCAGTTCATGTGTTGTTGAGCCGGTCAGGGCATGACCCGTTCTGGAGTCTAGAGCATGGTGAAGACATCTCCGGGTCGGAACGGACCAGTCAATCAAGCTGTCTTATTCGCCCGTGATTGTCCAATTGGAGGAGGATGCCTCGCCCAGAGCACGACAGCGATACATGCACCAACAGTTGCTCATGGTGTCCATCTGGGAATCCCGCTAGATCCTGGTGAATCCAGGACAATCCCCACGCTGTGCCTTGCTCGGGTCACACCAACATAGAACTTGGCTTGTGTGTCCGGTGCCATGCTTTTTTGCGATTTGACGAAGTCGCCGATGCCTGAAGTCGGGAAAATAAGAACACGATTGAAGGTCAGTCCTTTCACCTCCCCGAAGTTCTTCGCTGGTAGGCCAAGGGTCGGGGTTTTTGCCCAGTACCTAAGTGCTCGCACGTCGTGGGTTGCTGCATAGGCGGCCACATCATCTGGGTGAACGATGAAGATTCCGTCATGGTCTGTGACTATTTGTTGGCGCGATTCTGTTGGGCTGAAGCCCCGGCCTTCGTATATGAAGTCTCCGTAAGCGCATATTTTCTGATTGCAACGATAGCTGTGGGCTAGGGCCCGGCTGGGCAAGAAAGAGGGGGATGCGCGGGTGGGATTACATCGCTGCGCCACAGCAGCTGTCTTGATGGGGGTTGCGCTCACGCTAGCGGCCTGTGAGCGCCCATTCACACGTGATGACGCTCGCGCAGTCCCGCACTCCGCCATTCAGGTCGGCGAGTACCGAGACAAGGACTGGGAGTACGTCGATGAGGACGGCGCGACTCAAAAGCTCAAACGGTGCGAAGACAACAGCGTCTGGAATACCGCCTACCGCTGTACTTCTCCTGATGGCACCGTTGAACTCACCTTCAATCAAGGTAAGCGCGGGATGTCGAACGTCATTCTCCACACCGATGACGAGGATGTGTCGCTCGACTGCATCAACGACGGATCCGGGGGCCAGCTAAGGTTCTGCATGCCGATTTCGATCACGCCGGGGTCGCCCAAGACGCCCGCCAGCTAAATCCCGCACCACACTCCGTGTGACGCCGACACACGTGCGTGGGAGCAGCATCACCGTGCAAGAGATCAATGACCCCTGCCTGTGAACCCTGGTGACCCGGAGCCGCCAAACCACCTTCGACCGGGCGACCTTCAGCGGCGAAAACACCTCGTTCAACGGGGCGGACTTCAGCGGTGAAATCCCCTTCGAAGAGGCGGACTTCGGCAAGGCGGGGTTAGTTTTGAGCGTCCGAGGGTGTGGAACCCAGCCCCTATCTTCGACTGGGTTTTGAAGACCGGGGGGGGCAACTCTAAAGCCAGCAAATGTGGAGCCGCAGAATTGGCCGCCCGTCGAACGAACAGGTCGCCCCGACAGGCAGGACACATTGATTGGCCCCTAACCGTGATCCTCGGCGACGTCCTAGAGCAAGTGCAGACGAGTGTTGACATTCCGTGCAGACGACTTCGCAAAGTGACACACGTTCCGGGCGATTGCTGGCCAGGCCATGTACGTAAGGCCCGCACGATCAAATGCACGATGATGGGGGATTACTGCAACCATGTTTGTTATGACTGGAATGAAGATCGGCTATGCCCGCGTCTCGACAAACGACCAGGACCTTACCGCCCAACGCAATGCCGTCCTTGCTTTGGGTGTAGAGGACGCCCAGATCTTCGTCGATCACGGACTTACCGGAGTGAATCGGGTACGCCCCGGACTCCGTGAGGCTAGGACTCATGGCGGAGCGCCGAGAAGCGGCACTTCCGCTACCTGCACCAGCTCATCATTTGGGGCTACACGGCCAGCGCCGTGGAGCAGATCATCATGAACAAGCACACCATCGACACCAAGTATCCGGACAGTGAGCCGGGCGGCTGATCCCCCAATGCGGCCGCCCGGGTCACTCACCCCAGCAGGACCCGGAACCTCCCGGAGGTCGGGCGGTCCGCCGCCCAAGGCGAACCACAGCAGCCACTCACCAGCGACGGACCGCCATTTAACCGCGACAACGGGACCGGCGGACTTTCCAACCGCGGGACCAGGAACAGCGAGGTTCCCGGGCCGTGGCAGCACCACAAACCCATTAGCTAAGCTGAACCACATATTTCCTTTGCCCAAGGGAACATCAGGAAGGGCCGGCGCCCAGCGGCGCCGGCCCTTCCGCCTTTAAGAGGATCTGCACCCGGGCCGGTCTCCCCGCTTCGTCGCCCCGCTAGACGCCGGATTCTTCCAACTCATGCGGAACCGGCAGTCGACTCAGCCATTCCCTGGCGTCATCCACGGACGTGAAGTATCCGTGCGGGCACTCCTGCTCCCGCAGCAATGCCGCGGCCATCACCCGGTCGACCCCCGTGGCGCCGACCAGGGCGACGGCGGAAACAAACCGCATCCCCAACAGCGTCTCTCTCGCCCCGGGACTCATGCACACGTCCACGACCTCGACCAGCATAGGCTGAAGGCTGGCTCCGGACACGCCCTGGACGGCGGCGATGACCGCGTCAGAGTCGGCTGCGGACACCGCAGAGCCCGGAATCCACCTCAGGTGCAATGTGCCTCCGCGTCCACGCTCAAGGTCGCGTTTGTGCAGGTCAGAGCGATTTCCAGCATATTTTTCCCCTAATCCTCCGATGAGGGTAGCGGAACCCGCGGCATAAAAGTGATTTATCGAACAATCTTTTGGCCGGGACCCCAAGCGAGAGAACAAGAGACCTTCCCGTGCAGGCACAGTCACGCCGGCCAGACCTCCACCACGGCGCCACCAAACCACAGCGCCGGCGCCCGCAACCGGGACCTCGTGCGGGCGGGAATTCAGGTAGTAAAGCAGATGCGTCCGAGAACGCATCTCGATCCAGAGGAGTTCCCGATGTGGAATCCCCAGGGAAGCGGACTCACCTCTGGTGTTGAGTGCTTGAATGGGGGGCATGGTGGATCGAAGCGTACTGGTCTCCGGCGGCGGGATTGCCGGCTCGACCGCCGCGTACTGGCTGGCGAAGGCCGGTTGGTCGGTCACGATTGTGGAACGAGCGGCCGACACACGATCTAGCGGCAACCCTGTCGACGTACGCGGAGGAGCGGTCGCAATTGCACGGCAAATGGGCATCTGGCGGCGCCTGGAGGAGGCAGCCACCGGTGTCGAACGCCTGGTCTTCGTCGACGCCGACGGGCGGCCACAGGCCACGATCCGCACGCGCCAACGCGTCGACCGCCACCAGGAGGTCGAGGTCGCGCGCAATGAACTCGTCGGCCTGTTGCTCGAGAAGGCCCGGGAGAACAGCCTCATCATCCGGGACGACTCGATCACAGCCCTGCACCAAGACGGCGGCGGAATCGACGTCGAGTTTCAGCGGACCCCTTCCCGTCGCTTCGACCTGGTCGTAGGAGCCGACGGACTCCACTCCACCGTTCGGCGCGTGGCCTTCGGCCCCGAAGAACGTTTTTCCCGCCAATTCGGCATGTTCGTGGGCACCGTGCCCGCCCCTGTGCCGATCGAGGATCCACTCACCGTGCTGCTGTACAACGAACCGGGAACCTCCTTGACCATCCATCCGGCGGGCGGAAAGCCCGGTTTCGCATTCATCTTCCGTGGGCAGCGCGATTTCGACCACCGCGACGCGGAACAAGGAAGACGCCTCGTCGAGTCCACCTACGCCGGCGGCAGATGGCTCACCACGCTCGCGCTCGAGGAATGGGGCGCGTCCAGCGATAGGTACTTCGACGCCGTCACCCGCGTGGACGTACCGCAGTGGAGTGCCGGTCGCGTGGTGCTGCTCGGTGACGCGGCGAGTTGCATCTCGCTGTTCGGTGAAGGCTCCAGCAGCGCGATCGTAGGTGCCAAGACCCTCGCCGACGCGATTGCCGCCCATCCGGGCGACCACACCGCTGCTTTCGGCGGCTATGAACACACGCACCGCAAACACGTCCGACCGCTACTACGGGGCGCCGGCATCGCATCGCGCCTCCTCGTACCCAAGACCCAATCGGGCATCACGATGCGCAATGCGGTGTTGAACGCGCTCCCCTTTCGGAACAAGCAGCGAACCGCAGATTCTCAGCGCTAAGTGGCGGATTTTTCGCAGGGCTAAATGTCACCTGGTGACCGTTGGCCGGTCCCCGTATGGGAACCAGGTCGCCTGACCTGCATCGTTGGTGCGTCGCTGAAACACCGTGCCGTCACCATCTACACCAAGCCCGCCGGATGCTTCGGCTGCACCAAGACCAGGCAGAAGTTCACCGACGCCGGCATCGCCTTCACCGGAGTGAACGTGACCACCAACCAGGCCGCCTTCGAGTACATCACCGAAGAGCTTGGCTACTCCCAGGTCCCGGTCGTTATCTGAGGAACACGCCGGACCTAAAGCGTTTTGGTGTCTTGTGATGAAATCCACGTAATTCATGTCCTCACGAGAGCGGACCCGCGTGGGGCGACGCGGTCTCCGGAGGATCCTGCGGCGCTCACCGTTGGGCGTCCTTCCCCCGATCATCGGGGTCAGGGCTGGAACCTGTAGCCGATACCGGCCTCGGTGAGGAGGTGGCGGGGGTTGCCGGGTTCTTGTTCGAGCTTGCGGCGAAGCTGTGCCATGTAGACGCGCAGGTAGTTGGCTTCCTTGGTGTAGGCGGAACCCCAGATTTCGGTGAGGAGCTGTTGCTGGGTGATGAGTTTCTCGGGGTTCCGGACCAGGAGTTCCAGGATGCCCCACTCCGTGGGGGTCAGGCGCACGTCCTGGCCGTTGCGGGTTACGCGTCTCATGGCCAGGTCGACGGTGAAGGAGGGTGTTGTGATGACGGGTGCTTCGTCGGCTTGGATGGTTCGGCGTTGGATTGCCCGCAGCCGGGCCAGGAGCTCGTCCAGTCCGAAGGGTTTGGTGACGTAGTCGTCGGCTCCGGCATCCAGTGCCGTGACTTTGTCGTTGGAGCCGTGCCGGGCGGAGAGGACCAGTACCGGGACGCTGCTCCATTGCCGGAGCCGGGTGATGACCGTGGTCCCGTCCATGTCGGGCAGGCCCAGGTCCAGGACTATGACGCCGAAGGGGTGCCGGGCTGCGGACCGGAGGGCAGACTCCCCGTCGGGTGCCGTCACGACGGTGTATCCGTGGGCGTGCAGGGTGATCTTGAGAGCTTTGAGGAGGTGGGGGTCGTCGTCGACCACGAGCACGTCGTTCACAGTGTGCCTTCCGTGCTGGGCAGGGGCCGGGTGTGGTGTCTTTGGAGGAGGGCTGACTGCGCCTCCAGGGGGGCCTGGCCGGCATCGCTGTCGAAGGCGGCACCGGCGGAGAGCGGCAACCGGATCACCATGGTCAGTCCGCCCCCTGGTGTCTCTTCCGCAGTGAGGGTTCCTCCCATGGCCTCGGTGAAGCCTTTGGCCACGGCCAGGCCGAGTCCGACGCCGGTGGCCTGGGGGACGTCATCGAGGCGCTGGAAAGGCTGGAACATCCGGATGACGCTGTCTGCGGGGACGCCCTGGCCGTGGTCGATGATGCGCAGTTCTCCGGCGGGGCACCCGTGGAGGGTTGCATGGCTGAGTCCGCCTGCCGCTCCGACGATGACCACGTCGGAGTCCGGCGCGTATTTGAGGGCGTTCTCGACGATGTTCGCGATGACGCGTTCGAGCATTCCGGCGTCGGCGTCGACTTCGGGCATGTTTCCCGGCAGGTCCACCCGCACCCTGTTTGACGGGGTTCCATGGAGGGCGGCGGGTATCACTTCGTACCAGCGCAGTGGTTTGATGAGCGGGTTGACCGAGTCGGAGGTGATCCGGGACATGTCCAGGAGGTTTCCCACCAATGCGTCGAGCCGGTCGGAGCATTCGTCGATGGTGGCGAGCAGTTCCTGTTCCTCTTCCGGGGTGTAGCGGATCTCGGGTTGCCTGAGGCCTCCGACAGCAAGTTTGATTCCGGCCAGCGGGGTGCGGAGGTCGTGGGAGACGGCACGCAGAATGGCGGTGCGCATGGTGTTGCTTTCGGCCAGGCGCACGACTTCACGGCGGCTGGCCACCAGTTGCTGGCGTTCCAGTTGTGCGGCCAAGTGCGCGCCGAACGCCCCTAGCAGCCGTCTGTCGCTGGCCGGCAGTGTCCGGCCGGAGAGGACGAGTCGGGTCGTCGGGTCGATTTGTTCGATGTTTTCCGTATCCTCCGGCACGGCGGGAGGGACTGCCCCGGCCTCTGCAACGAGCCGCCAGCCGGTGTTCCCCCTCGTTCCCGTTTCGGTGTTTCCGGTGGATGCGTAGAGGGCGGCGCCACTGACCTGGAAAACGTCCAGGGCTTGTTCCAGGAGTCCTTTTAGCGTGTCTTCGGCGATGGCGGCGCCGCGGGTGAGGTCTCCCAGGGTGGTGGCTTCGGCGCGGGCCCGGGCGGCTTCTTTGGACCGGCGGGCGGAGAGGTCGACGACGACGGCGACGGCGGCGGAGACGCCGAGGAAGACCAGGAGGGCGAGGAGGTTTTGTGGGTCGCTGATGGTCAGGGTGCCTACCGGGGGTGTGGAGAAGGAGTTGACCAGGAGGCTGCTCCACAGCGCGGCGAGGATGGCTGGCCAGAGGCCGCCGATGAGGGCGACAGCAACGGATCCGGTGAGCTGGACCAGTACCGCGGTGGCGACGTTCTGGTCCGGGTTCAGTGACAGCAGCATCTGCAGTAGCACGGGGAGCAGGACGGCCAGGACGAAGCCGGCGGTGACCCGGATGCGTCCGAGGTCCCGCTGCTGCCGTGGGCCGGCGCCGCGGCCGCCGAGCGGGTGGGAGACCATATGGACGTCGACGTCGCCGGAGTCGCGGACGACCCGGGTGCCGACGCCGCCGCCCAGCAGCGTGCCGAGCAGGCCGGCGAGCCTTTTGTGGCGGGAGATGCCGACGACGATCTGGGTCGCGTTGACGCTGCGGGCGAAGTCCAGCAGCGCGGCGGCCGGGTCCTCGCCGGTCACCACGTGGTAGCTGCCGCCCAGGTCCTGGATCAGCCGCCGCTGCCGTTCGAGCGCCTGCGGTGACTCCGCGGCCACGCCGTCGGCGGCGCGGACGTGCACCGCCAGCAGGTCCCCGCCGTTGACGCGGTTGAGGATTCGGGCCCCGCGGCGGATGAGGATCTCTCCTTCGGGGCTGCCGGTCAGTCCGATGACGATGCGTTCGCGGGTGGGCCAGCTGGCGTCGATGCCCTGTTCGGCGCGGTATTTGGCCAGGCCCTCGTCCACCCGGTCGGCCAGCCACAGCAGCGCAAGTTCGCGCAGCGCGGCGAGATTCCCAAGACGGAAATAGTTGGATAGGGCGGCGTCGATCTTGTCTGCGGCGTAGATCTTCCCATCACCAAGGCGTTGCCGGAGCAGCTCGGGGGAAATATCGACCAGATCGATCTGGTCGGCCCGGCGCACGATATCGTCGGGCACGGTCTCCGCCTGGTGGACGTCAGTGATGGCGCTCACCACGTCCCCCAGGGACGCCAGATGTTGGATGTTGACGGTGGAGAGGACATTGATGCCGGCGGTGAGGAGTTCGTCCACGTCCTGCCAGCGTTTCTCGTTGCGGCTGCCGGGGATGTTGGAGTGGGCGTATTCGTCTACAACCGCGGTTCCCGGCGCCCGGGCCAGGACCGCGTCAAGGTCCATCTCCTCAAACTCCGTACCCCGGTACGGCAGGTGCCTGGGCGGGATGACCTCGAGCCCCTCCAGGAGCGCCCGCGTCTCGCTGCGTCCGTGGTCCATGGCGAAAGCGACGACGACGTCCTCGCCGCGCTTGCCGAGCCGGTGGGCTTCTTCGAGCATCTCGTAGGTCTTGCCGACCCCCGGGGCGGCTCCCAGGAATATGCGCAATGTACCGCGTGTCATAGGGACAACCTCTCTGCCTGGACTATCACTCGGACGGTACAGCGGCGGCCAGATCAATATTCAGGGCCGTCACGTTGACCGATGGCTGGCCCAGAAAAGCCCCCAGGCCGCCGGTGGTGTGCCTGGTGACCAGGGACCTCACGGTGTCGGCGCTCAAATGCTGCGCCGCGGCGACGCGGGGAACCTGCAGGCGCGCATACGCCGGGGAGATGTCGGGGTCCAGTCCGGAACCGCTGGCGGTCACGGCGTCGGCAGGAACGGCCGCTTCCGGGACGTTTTCGGTCTTCGCGACGGCGGCCCGGTTCGCGGCGACGGCGTCGAGCAGTTTCGGATCGTTGGGTCCCAGGTTGGACGCCGAGGACGACGCCGGGTCCCACGTCACGGCCGAGGGCCGGGCGTGGAACCAGCGCGGGTCCTGGGTGCCGGAATCGTCGGCCGCGGCCTGGACGATCAGGGCAGACGCGGCCGGCGCGCCGGCACTGTCTTTGATGATGGAGCCGTTCGCCTGGTACGGGGCGATTAGCTGTCCGACGCCGAAGACGGCCAGGGGGTAGGCCGCGCCGAGGACCAGGGTGGCGAAGAACAGGAACCGCAGGGCGGTGCCGGCCTGGCGGAGGTAACCGGTGATGGTGTTCATGGGGTCGTTCCTAACCGATTCCGGGAATGAGGGAGATCATCAGGTCGATGATCTTGATGCCGATGAAGGGTGCGATCAGGCCGCCGAGTCCGTAGATCAGCAGGTTCCGGGCCAGCGCCTGGTTGGCGGAGACGGCACGGTATTTGACTCCGCGGAGCGCCAGCGGCACCAGGGCGATGATGATCAGGGCGTTGAAGATCACCGCGGAGAGGATGGCTGAGGACGGGGTGGCCAGGCCCATGATGTTGAGCAGTCCGAGCCCGGGGAAGGTGGCGGTGAAAAGGGCCGGGACGATGGCGAAGTACTTGGCGACGTCGTTGGCGACCGAGAAGGTGGTTAGGGCGCCGCGGGTGATGAGCAGCTGCTTGCCGATGCCGACGATGTTGATGAGTTTGGTGGGATCGGAGTCGAGGTCCACCATGTTCGCGGCGTCTTTGGCGGCCGGGGTGCCGGAGTTCATGGCGACGCCGACGTCTGCCGCGGCCAGGGCCGGCGCGTCATTCGTGCCGTCGCCGGTCATAGCCACGAGCCGGCCTGCGGCCTGTTCCTTTTTGATGACCCCGAGCTTGTCCTCCGGGGTTGCTTCGGCCAGGAAATCGTCGACCCCGGCTTCGGCGGCGATCGCCTTGGCGGTGATGGGGTTGTCCCCGGTGATCATGACGGTCCGGATTCCCATCTTCCGCAACTCGGCGAACCGGGCGTGCATGCCGGGTTTGACGACGTCGGCCAGGTGGATGGTCCCCAGGACGTCCGCGGAGCCATCCTTGCCCACCTGGGCCACCAGCAGGGGTGTGCCGCCCTGGGCCGAGATTTCCTTCACCCGGTGGTCGACTTCCGTCGGGGTATGGCCGCCGTACCCGGCGACGAAGGCGGAAACCGCGGAGGCGGCGCCCTTGCGGATCTGCCGGCCGTGAAGGTCCAGCCCGCTCATCCGGGTGCTGGCGCTGAAAGGGACGACGGCAAAAACGCCGGAGCTGCGTTCGAGCGTGGCCAGATTGGCCCCGGTCACCCCCTTGTCCACGGCGAGGTCCACGATGGAGCGTCCCTCGGGGGTTTCGTCGGCCAGGCTGCAGACCCGTGCGGCCTCGATGAATTCGGTCCTTTCCACCTGGCTGGCGGGGAAAAAGTTGACGGCACGGCGGTTGCCGTACGTGATGGTTCCGGTCTTGTCCAGCAGCAGCGTGGTGATGTCTCCGGCGGTTTCCACGGCCCGGCCGGAGGTGGCCAGCACGTTGTGCTGGACCAGGCGGTCCATGCCGGCGATCCCGATCGCCGGCACCAGCGCCCCAATAGTGGTCGGAATCAGGCAGACCAGCAGGGCGACCAGCACGATCGGGGACGGGGTCGCGCCGGCGAGGGCGGCGAACGGGGCCAGGGACATGGTGACGGCCAGGAACACGATGGTCAGGGACACCAGCAGCACGTGCAGGGCGATCTCGTTCGGGGTCTTCTGCCGCACGGCACCCTCGACCAGCTTGATCATCCGGTCGATAAACGTCTGTCCCGGTTCCGCGGTGATGCGGATGACGATCCGGTCAGAAAGGACCTTGGTGCCGCCGGTGACGGAGGACCGGTCGCCGCCGGATTCGCGGATCACCGGGGCTGATTCACCCGTGATGGTCGATTCGTCGACGCTCGCCAGGCCCTCGATGATTTCGCCGTCCGAGGGGATGACGTCCCCGGCCTCGCAGATCACCACGTCATTGAGCCGCAACTCCGTGCCCGGGACGTCACGGGTGGTCCCGTCAGGCTGGCGCAACTTGGCCTGGACGCCTTTGCGGCTCGCGCGGAGGCTGTCGGCCTGCGCTTTGCCGCGGCCTTCTGCGATGGATTCGGAAAGCGTGCCGAAGAGGACGGTGAGCCACAGCCAGGCGGTGACGGCGATACCGAACACCGACGGCCGGTACAGGCAGATCGCCGTGCACAGGCCGGCCCCGACCAGCACGGTGAACATGACCGGGGAATGGATCATCTGGGCCGGGGAGAGTTTCCTGACCGCGAGTGGCAGGGCGGCCGCGACGGACGCGAGCGTCAGTTTCGCCGGGGCCTTGGTGTGGTGTTTGTGCTCGCCGGGGGTGCCGAGGGGGTTGCCGTCGGCGTAGGTTTGGGCGGCGGTGTCCGTCTGGGACGGGGTCATTTAAGGAGTCCTTCTGCGAGGGGGCCGAGGGCAAGGGCCGGGAAGTAGCTCAGGGCGGTCATGATCACGGTGACGCCGAGCAGCAGGGAGCCGAACAGCGGGCCGTGGGTGGGCACGGTTCCGGCGGAGGCGGGGACCTTGCCCTGACGGGCGAGGGACCCGGCCAGGGCGAGGACCAGGACGATCGGGAGGAACCGGCCCAGCAGCATTCCGATACCGAGCATGGTCGAGAGGTAGGGGCCGGAGGTGGTGATGCCGCCGAACGCGGAGCCGTTGTTGTTGGCCCCTGAGGTGAAGGCGTAGAGCACTTCGCTGAACTGGTGGGCACCCGTGGCGGGGGCGTTGGCCATGATGTCCGGCAGCAGGACGGTGATTCCGGACAGGGCGAGCACCAGGGTCGGCGTGACCAGGATGTACATGGCGGCCAGCTTCATTTCCGTGGGTCCGATCTTCTTGCCCAGGTACTCCGGGGTGCGCCCGACCATCAGCCCGGCGATAAACACTGAGATGATGGACAGGATCAGCAGCCCGTACAGCCCGGAGCCGGTTCCGCCGGGGGCGACCTCGCCGAGCATCATGTTCACCATCGCCACTCCGCCGGCCAGCGGCGGCAGGGAGTCGTGGGCGACGTTCACGGCCCCGGTGGAGGTCAGCGTGGTGGTCGCGGCGAAGATCGCGCTCGGAGCGGCGCCGAAGCGCTGTTCGAAGCCCTCGCCCAGTCCGCCGGCGGCAGCGGTTGCCGTTCCCTGGCCGGCGGCGACCGCCCAGCCGGTGAGGGCGGTCGAGGCCAGCCAGAGCGTGCCCATGACGGCGGCGACCGTGTAGCCCTGCTTCTGGTCCCCGACCATCCGGCCGTAGGCGTAGGGCAGGGCGGAGGGGATGAGCAGGATGAGGAACACCTCGAACAGGCTGATGAGCGCGTTGGGGTTCTCGAACGGGTGGGCGGAGTTGGCGTTGAAGTAGCCGCCGCCGTTGGTGCCGAGGATCTTGATGGCTTCCTGGGAGGCCACCGGGCCGCCCGGAATGAGCTGCGAAACACCGGTGGCCTGGTTGGTGACCTCGGTGGACCAAAAGTTCTGCACCACCCCGCCGAGGACCATCACCAATGCGGCGACGAACGTCAGCGGCAGCAGGACCCGGAACGATGTCCGGGCCAGGTCCACCCAGAAGTTGCCCAGCCGCTGCGTCCTGGTGCGGGCAATGCCCCTGATGAGGGCAACGGCGACGACGATGCCCACGGCGGCGGAGAGGAAGTTTTGGACTGCCAGCAGGGTCATCTGCACAAAGATGCCCACCGTGGCCTCGGGGACGTAGGTCTGCCAGTTCGTGTTGGTCACGAACGAAATGGCCGTGTTCATGGCCACCCAGGGATCCACGCCGGGCAGGGATCTGCTGCCGGGCAGCACACCCTGCAGCCGCTGGAGGCCGAACACGGCCAGAATCGACACAGCCGAGAACGCCAGCACACTGCGCAGGTACACGGGCCAGGTCTGCTCGGTGCCGACGTCGACGCCGGCGAGCCGGTAGAAGAGACGCTCCGGTCGGGATGACGTCGTGCGCTCGAAAACCCGGGCCAGATAAATGCCCAGGGGCTTATGCACGGCCGCCAGAATGATGAGAAGCGCCGCCACCTGGACAGCAAAGGATGCGGGGTTGAAGGTCATGATCCGTTCACCACTTTTCCGGGTGGATCAGGACGGCCAGCAGGTACCCGAAGAGGCACAATCCGGCAATCAGCAGGACGAGCCACATGATCGCATCGGCGCTCATTTGCCGCCCGCCGCACGGTCGTCGGGGCCGCCGACCATCCCGGCCAGGACGTGGCCGATCCACATCACCAACCCCATCGCCACCAGGAGAGTTCCGATCACAGCCAGGTCGGCCATTGCAGGTTCCTTTCATTCGCGCCCCGTTTGCGGGGCTACTGAAAGTCAACTCCTCCCAAGAACGACAAGGCCGGTTCCTGACGGATTCTTAACGCCCGGAAGGCGGATCTTGACGCCGTCTTAACGTGCGCGGACGCCGGGCGGACTTTCGGCGCCGTCGCCCGTGTTCCGGACCTCCCGGCGTCCCGATTTCCAGGGATCCGTTCCCGAGGAACCGGTCGGGGCGGACGGCATCCAGCGGCCTCCCAAGGGCTGCCGGCAGGATCCGGGCGGGGCTCAGCCGACGTGGACCCAGGGGCGCCGTGTGACGTCGGGTTCGGCTTCCCGCAGTACCTCGCGGGTGACGGGAGCTATCTCGCCCTCGCCCAGGAACAGGAACCGCAGGAGGTTCACCACCGGGTTTCCCTCAGTCCAGCGGAAGTAGATGTGCGGCATCAGCCCGGTCACGTCCCTGATGTGGAGCAGCACCGAGGCAATGGTGTTCGGCACCACGGGTCCGTGCACCTCGAGGATCTGGTGCCCATGCCGGGTGACGCCGCGGACCTCCAGCGCCGTTTCAAAGTCGGAGGAATCGTCCACGATCACTTCCAGGAAGAGCGCCTGTTTGTCCAGTGGAAGGTGGCTGACTTCAATCGCGGAGGTCAGTTTGTCCCGGTAGGCCTCAGCGCTCAGCCGCAGGGGTTCGTGGGCGATCAGCGAGATGGGCCCCTCCAGGCTGGAAGACATGAATTCCAGCGCCTGACGGTCCAGATGGACATGGGTGGCATGGAGCTCAAAGGAACGCCGTATCCGCGAGAGCAGCGAGATCACGATGATGCCCAGGATGAAGAACGAGGCGATCCGGATGCCTTCAGGCCGCTCGAAGATGTTGGCGACCGTGGTGTAGATGAACACCACGGCGATGATGCCGAAGCCGACGGTGCGCTTGCGCTGCTGGCGGCGGCGGGCGGAGAGCGTCACAGCGACGGCGGCGGAGGTCATCAGGACCAGGACGCCGGTGGCGTAGGCGCCCCCCTGGGCGTCGACGTCGGCGTCGAACAGCCACGTGATCAGGAACCCGACGGCGGTGAACACCAGCACCAGCGGGCGCACGGCCCGGGCCCAGCCCGGGGCCATGCCGTAGCGGGGCAGGTAGCGTGGCACGAGGTTCAGCAGCCCGGCCATGGCGGAGGCGCCGGCGAACCAGAGGATGGCGATGGTGCTCAGGTCGTAGACCGTGCCAAAGCCGTTCCCGAGGTATTCGTGGGCCAGGTACGCCAGGGCGCGGCCGTTGGCCGGGCCGCCGGGCTCGAAGTCCTGCGCCGGGATCAGGACCACCGTGGTGAAGCTGGTCGTGATGAGGAAGGCGCTCATGATGACCGCGGCAGTTGTCAGCAGCCGGCGGGTCCCCTCGATCCGGCCGACCGGCTGGTCTTCGGTGTCACCGGGGCGCCCCTTGATCTGCGGCATCACGGCCACCCCGGTTTCGAAGCCGGACAGGCCCAGGGCCAGCTTAGGGAACACCAGCAGCGCGATCCCAACGACCATCAGCGGGCTCCCGTGCTGGGTGGTGAGGGCCAGCCACCAATCGCCCACGGCAACCGGGTGGGTGAACGCTTCGAATAGGGTCGTGATCACCACCACGACATTCAGGCCCAGGTAGATGCCGACGAGGACAACCGCGACGCCGATGGCCTCCTTGAAGCCGCGCAGGAACACGGCCCCGAGCAGGGCCAACAGGAACAGGGTCACCGCGACGTTCTGGCCCTGCATCCAGGCGGGGGCGAACGGGTTCTCGATCGCGTGGGCCGTGGCGTCGGCGGCGGACAGCGTCATGGTGATCATGAAGTCCGTCGCTGCGAAGCCCAGCAGAACCAGGACCAGGAGCTTGCCGCCCCAGCGCGGCATCAGCCGCTCCAGCATGGCGATGGAGCCCTCACCGCGGTGGCTTTCGCCGGCCACCCGGCGGTAGACCGGCAGCGCGCCCAGCAGGGTAACAGCCACCAGGACCAGGGTGGCCAGCGGGGAGATCACGCCCGCGGCCAGGGCAGCGATCGCGGGCTGGTAGCCCAGTGTGGAGAAATAATCGACGCCGGTCAGGCACATGACCTGCCACCACGGATGCTTTTTCAGATGGGAGTCGCTCACCGCGCCGGGGCCCTGATGGATTCCCTTGGCGTCCTGGAGGCCGAACAGCAGCCAGCTCCTGAAGTTCTCCCTGGGTCCCGGCCGCATCGCCGAATGATCCGCGGGCGGCCTGCTCATCGTGGTCATGTGTACCTCTCCGCCCGATGCCCGCCATCGTGCCCATTGCCACGTTAACACCGGCTCCGGGCGCCGTTCCCGGCCCGGGGAGGATCTTGATGGATCCTTAACACCGGGGCCGCGGCCGTGCCCCGGTACGGCGGGGAACCGCTCTCAGTGTGCTGCGGCCGGGATCTCGACGTAGAGGATGGATCCGGCGGCAGCGGGCCGATACCAGTGAGTGCGGTGTCGCGCCGGCCGGTAGATGTGTCCAAACGGGTCTTTCACATGGACGTGTTCAAGTTGTCTTTGCCGGGCGAGCAGACGATCGATCTCCTCGAGGCTGGATGGCTGTGAGGCAATGCCGTCGATGTCCAGAGACCATGCTTCCTTGGCCGGTTCCGTCCCGTGTTCCAGGGCGAGTGTTTCGAACAAGCCCGCCACCACTTCGTGCCTCGTGAGGGGGTAGAAGCGCCGGAGCCGGTGTTCGTCCGGATGGGCCTTTTGAGCGTTCAGCCACGCATGGCGGAGCCAATGGAATTCCACCGGTCCCAGCACAGGTCCAAGGACTGAATGACGGGTTGCGTCCAGCACCAGGCGGTACGAGCTGCCGCTGCGGTCGATGATGCACGCAGCTTCCCCGACGTATTCAAACGCCGTCAGTAGTTCCTCTTCCGACCGGTGGTACGAAAAATCCCCGCTGTCATCCACGGCGACGAAATCCCGGGCCCGATCGCCCGGAAAACCTGATGCGTCGCGTATTCGCCGGGATTTGGTGTTCATTCTGGTTGGCTCCTGCCGAGAATCCGATCGCGGCCACAGTGGCCGCAATGTCCTCTTGTTTCATGACATCACCGCTGAAACGTCGCTGGAACGGGCCTTAACGGCTTCCATATGCGGGAGGCCCGGATATTTGCGTGATCTTAACGCGACTGCCCAGCCGCACCCGCCGGGGCCGGGAAGTCAGCGGTGGCTTGTGTGCCCGGTGCCCGACAGCGTCACGGATGGTCTCTAATACAATTGGGCGGTCCTATCGACGCGCGCACCAGCCCAGTCCCAACAGACCAGAAAGATCTAATGACAACCTTTTGACCACGCCGTTCCGGCCCAGGTTGACCTGAAGCAGGCCGCCGCCCCGGACCGCAAACCGCTGGTCCTCGGTGGCCATGCTGGAGAAACTGTTGCCGTTCTGGCGCGGCAAGTTCTTCGTTCTGCTGCTGCTGGGCTTCGTTGCGACCTCGTGGATCATCACCATCACCCTTTCCGGCGCCGATGCCACGGTGCACCTGCTGGAGAATCCGATGATTCCGGAAGGCCTGAAGGGCAACGCGGTCATCATCACGGTGATCCTGCTGCTGATCTTGGGCGGGGTGTTCCTGCTCGGCTTTAACGAGGCCGTCGGCGTCGCCATCCCGCTCGTGGCGGTGTACCTACTCCTGAACGCCGCCGTCGTCGCCGCCGGGTTCGTGCACGTGGTCTCCGACCCGACACTGATCGCTGGGTGGCAGGACCGGCTGCTGGCCAGTGCCGGCGGCGGACCGGTGGACCTGATCGGTCCGGCCGTCATCGCGTTCCCGCTGCTGGTCCTCGGGCTCTCCGGGTTCGAGACCGGTGTGTCGATGATGCCCGTGATCAAGGCGGCCGGGAATACCCCGGAAGAGGTCATGGCGTCCCGGGTCAGGAACACCCGCAAGCTGCTTACGACCGCGGCGGCCATCATGAGCGTTTACCTGATGTGCACGAGCTTCCTGACCACGGTCATGATTCCGGCCAAGGAGTTCCAGGAGGGCGGACAGGCCAACGGCCGCGCCCTGGCGTTCCTGGCCCACGACCTGTTCGGTGCCGGATTCGGGACTGTTTACGACATTTCCAGCGCCCTGATCCTTTGGTTCGCCGGGGCATCCGCCATGGCCGGGCTGATCAACATCGTGCCCCGGTACCTGCCGGCCTACGGCATGGCACCGGAATGGGGCCGGGCCGTCCGGCCGGTCGTGATCGTCTACACCGTGCTGAGCGTCGGCATCACCATCGCCTTCAACGCCGACGTCAACGCCCAGGCCGGCGCCTACGCCACCGGCATCCTGGCCATGATGGTCTCCGGAGCCGTCGCGGTGACGGTCTCCGCGATCCGCCGGCACAGCCGCGCCGGCACCATCGGCTTCGGTGCGCTGACCCTGGTCCTGCTCTACGCACTCGGCGCCAACGTCATCGAAAAGCCCGACGGCATCGCAATCTCGGCGTTCTTCATCGCCGGCATCATCGTCGTCTCGCTCATCTCCCGGGTCCAGCGCACCACCGAACTGCGGCTGGAAACCATCGAATTCGACGAGGCAGCCCGGCAGTTCATCACCGACTCGATCGCCTTCGACGGGCAGCTGAACGTGATCGCCAACAAGCGCCAGGCCGGTGACAAGTCTGAGTACGCGGACAAGGAGTTTGAACAGCGCGGGCTGAACCCGGTTCCGGGCCCGGCGGATGTCATCTTCCTGGAGGTGGAGATCTCGGATCCTTCGGCGTTCAGCCACACGCTCCGGGTCGAAGGCGTCGAAGTGGACGGCTACCGGGTCCTGCGGGTGAAGTCCCCGGCAGTGCCGAACGCGATCGCAGCGGTCCTGCTGGCCATGCGCGACTCGACCGGCACGAAGCCCCAGTGCTATTTCGAGTGGTCCGAGGGCAACCCCGTTGGCCACCTTATGCGCTACCTGTTCCTGGGTGAGGGCGACACTGCCCCGCTGGTGCGTGAAATCCTCCGCGAGGTAGAACAGGACCCGGCCCTCCGGCCCGGCATCCACGTCGGCTAGCGGTCCGGTGGAGGTAGGAGCTTCGGCTCTCACCCTCCACCGGTGGCCGCCTTGCGTGATTCATCTTATGAGATGCGGAGGCTGCCACTTGGCATAATCTCGTCTATCAACTGGCTCTTCAAGCGATTGAAGCACCAGGGCCGGGCCTCGCCGGAACCCGTGGAGCTGGCCAATTTGGGGTGTGTACAAAGTACACACTTTGGGCTGCGGATGGGTCGTACATGGGTCGGATCGGGCCGGATTCCGTATGTTTTCGAGGGAGTCCAGTGGTTGCAAGGGCTGGAATGCAGTTCGAGTCCCACCTCGGGCACGTGTTTTCCCTGTTCAGGGGCTAGTGGGCCGCTGAATGTGTACAAATCTCCTTTATGGGACCCCGCGGGGGCCCATTTTTGTTGGTGGCGGCTGGTCTGGCGGCTCCTTCTCTTGGCTTGGACAGCGGTGTTGCTGCTTACTCCTTCATGGCCGGGAGCGCCTGGAATTGCATGACTTGCTGCGACTTGGGGATCAAATCCTCAGGGTCGTCCCTGTCGCCGGCCGGAACTCCTGGGAAACTCTCGTCATGAACTCGATGATGTTCTCGAGCCTCGGGTAGGCCGGGCGAACCGATCGGGTTTGGTGACGACCGGGGTACCGCCGGCCCGGCTAGCCGCCAGGGCTTCGTTCGGTCCCGGCCGTTCCTGTTCCTTCCGGTCACGCCGTGGTCACTATTGATCAGGTCCTCGGGGGCGCCCAGACCCGTAAGCGCCTTGCGCGGCGCTGCCAGGTCCTGTTCGTTGGTGCAGACCCGGACGCAGTCAATGATCTGCGCGGGTGCAACTGTCGCGATTGTCCAAGCTGAGCGGGACAGTTTTGCGGGCGGGGTACGCGCGATTCAGGGTTCCAGTATCTATATTGGATTTCTCCCAGCGCCAGTGTGGGCGGAGGATGTCGGGGGAGGGGACCGCATGTTGGGCACATTGAGTGTAGTAAGACAAAGGCCGCTTCATTTGCGTAGTTTGCTGCTGCCGTGACGGCGTCGGCGTCTTTGCGCTGGCTCCCGCATTCAGGGCCGCTTTGATCTTGTCTTCTTCAAGGAAACCTGTCACAGCGATGACGCTGACTCCTGGCCAGCGACTCACGACTTCCCTGGTGGTTTCGATCCCGTCCGTGCCGGGCATTAGCAGGTCCATCAGAACGACGTCAGGAAGGTTTTCGGCATTCTCCAGGACTGCGATGGCGTCCAGCATGTTCGCCGGCTTCATCTTCTCGCACCTAAACATGGTCCGGCCGCTAAGAGTTGCCCCCGCCCGGGATCTACTCTCGGATACTGTGCGTCACAGGTTGCCGGCGGGCTCAGCGGTTGCGGTAGTAGTCCTTCCAGATCAGGCGATGAAGGGGGATCATCCGCGGCAGCGACCTCAAACCAGGGATGAACGGCAGCAGGGCCAGCAAAGCCGTGAGCACGAGCATCGCCACAACGACTATTGCATCGGCATTGGGCGCGGACTTGAACGGCTCGATTTGGTAGAGGAGCGAGAAGAGCCACAACCATGACTGCCCCGGCGTATCGCCGGTTTCATTCATCACGCCCCACTGATCCCCGGAAAGGTGCTGGCTCGCCGCAAGATCTGGGAAGTAGCCGCCGTCGCCCAAGAACAGGAGACTGCGCGTGTAGTCCATGTTGTAGAAGTTTCCGCCGTTCTGCAGCACCCCGTCCAGGCTGCCCTGGCGCGCCATGTCTAGCAGTGCGCCGGTCAGCGCCGGGACCGGGCCATAGTCGCCGCCGGCCACCTTGGCCGGGTCATTATCGGGAGCGGCGGCGAGTGCGTCGGAATAGGCGGCTGCCCAGCTTGAGCGTTGCTGATCCGTGGCGGCCGCCCACCGTGCCAGGGCTTCTGGCGGCGACGGCAGCGTGGACAGCGGAGTGATCACGAAGTCACTGGCCGTATCCACCGGAAGGCGGACGCCTGAGAGACTTTGAAGGTCCACGGGGCCGATCTTCTGCGTCGCGTCCGGGGTCGAGTTATAGGGCGGCCCGTATCCTGCGGTATCGCTTGTTCCGGCAAGCTCCTTGGCGGCGGTGCCGACGAAATCCGAGGGGGCGGCCGTGGCCCACGCCTTGAGGCTGACGCTGGGCTCATCCGGGGACCCGAAGATGGCGGACACACCGAGCACGAGCAGACCAACCACGACGACGCCGATGATCAGTTCCTTGATGAGGTCATATTCGCGGACGCTGCCTGTCCAGGGCCGGCTGGCAACGTCGTCCGTGTTCCGCCAAGAGATACTGCTGCTTTTCCTGGTCATCGCCCGTCGCCCCTGGGTTCGGCTGGCTCCGGTGGTTCGGCGGGCCCCGGCCGGTCGCGACGTAGCTGAGCGTCGGACTCCGCGGCCTCAAGTGGAGGTGCAACGCCGTGGACCCTGACCAGCAGGACGTGCAGGACCACCATGGCGCCCACGGCCAGTGGCAGCAGCGTGACGTGCCAGGTGAAGAGCTGACCGACGTTGGCCACATTGAACCAGGCGCCTACTCCGACCGCGTTCAGCGCATCCTTCGCTTCGAAGGCGATCCACTGCGAATCGAAGTTCGTCTGAAGCAGATACCCGGTGAAGGCCGCCACGATGGAAACGACAAACGAGATCACGCCGGTAATCCAGGTCAGGACCCTGCCCCCGCGCCAGGCCGCCATCCAGAATTTCAGCCACAGGTGCACCACCATGAAGATGAAGAAGAGCTCCACGCTCCACAAATGGGTGCTGTTGACGAAGCTCCCCAGCGAGGAAACGTGATACCATTGTGGTCCGTTCAGTCCCAGCACGATCCCGGAAACGATGATCCACAGCAGGGACGCGACGGCTCCCATGCCAAATACGTAGGCCCAGGACGCCACAAAGACCGGCTGGTCCTCGGGCAACAGCTTGTCCGGCGGAAGCTTCCTCAGGAGCCAACGGCGGACCCTGCCGGTTAAAGTGTGGGCGTCCGCTTCATCGACCGGCGCACCGTGCCCCGGTGTGGCACCGGCGGTCATTTCCGCCGCTTCCCGCCGGGAAATGGAAGGACCAGGGCCAGTACGAACAAGATGATCATCACGACGATCACGATCAAATTTCCGGACTGGATGGTGAAACCGTCCCAGCCAAAATATGTTCCGTCACCAACCAGGCCAACGCTTGCCACCAGCCATCCGGTCATGGGCTACTCGATTCTCTTTACGCCGCCGGTTCAACTCCACCACGGTCACCTATCCGCAAACAGGGTCTTCCTCCCCGGCCAGGCGCCCGCCCGAGACTCCCCGACCAGCCACCACAATCCTCACAGTCACTTAGCGCCCAATTTCCTCCTCCGATTGGGCCGCAGGCGTGTCTACACCAACGCGAAGACATGCACGATCTCGGGCGACACGAGCAGGACCCGTTCCCTGTCCGTCTTTGAGGGAACGATCTGAAGAAGCGGAAGCGCCACGCGGGGAGTGTCTGAATAGCCGTGGATCCACCGTTATTCAGCCACTCCCAGATGTCCACCGCGGCCCAGCTCGCGGCGACAGTGGACTACTACCTGGCACGCACAGCCCACGGCTCCACTCTGAACCGCGTGGCCCACGCCCTCGGTGCTGGCCGGGATGGGCCCCGACCGGGCCTGGTGAAGACTGCTGAGACCCTAGGCGGCTGGATCCGATTCCTGCGCCTCCTGTCCGGACTCTCCATTACAGTGCTGCGGTTGATCTTGCGTTAGGCCTCGCAGGCAGTCGAGCAACACGATGGAAGGCCGACGGGGCCATTGAGCGACGATGAATCCGATGGGGCGCATGCGACATTGGGAGCCAATGCCTCTGGCTGCAAGGACCGGCAAAACTCCGTACTGAGCTGCAGGCGGCCGCTACGCGGGCATGCGCGGGAGGTGGCCGTGCCTGTGTGACTAATAGGCTTCAACAGCCCTTGACTAATACCCCCCGGGGGTATAGTTTCAAGTCACCGGAAAGTCGCGTCCGAGCCGACAGGTTCACACGCAGTGAAGGTCTCCGGGGCTGCACACCGAGCGGTCCCGTTCCTTGACAGCGAAATGAACGGACCGAACGTGAGTGATATTCCCCCCACCCCAGCGACTCCGGCCGCCGAAACGTCCGGCTGCTCCTGCTGCGCCCCGGCACCGACGTCCGGGCTGCAGATCGGCCGCCCTCAACAGGACACCGGATCCATCGTCGCGACCGACTACGAGGTCGAGGGCATGACCGGCGCAGGATGCGCCTCGGGAGTGACCACCCAGTTGAAAAAGGTCACCGGCGTCACGGATGTACGGATCTCCCTGACTCCGGGCAAGGCGTCCCCGGTCACCGTCGACAGCCGCTCACAACTCTCGCTGGACGATGTCAGAGAAGCCGTGGCAAAGGCCGGATACAGCCTGCACAGGAGCTAGGCCATACCTGACTCCTGGATCCAGGGGCCGGACAGACGTCCCTGATGCCTGTCACCAATATCGGGAGAGTAGCAATGCCACAAACACTCAAAAGCACAACGGTCGAAGTCCAGGGACTGCAATGGGCAACGTCCAAAGCAATCATCGAAAAAGTGCTCGGCGGCCAACCAGGCATCACCGCCGTTGATGCGAACGCCGTTGCCCAAACGGCCACGGTCACCTTCGACCCGTCCAGGACCTCCGTTGAGCAGATCGGCGGCTGGATCATCGATTGCGGCTACCACTGCCGTGGACAGTCAGTGCCGGAGCACATCTGCTATCCCATGGAGGAACCGGCTGCCGTGTCGCCCACCGCCGCCCCGGCAGCCGGCGGGCACCACCACGGCGAGCATGATGGCCACGCTGCCCACCCCGCGTCCGCGCAGGCGGTGACCGACACGGGTCATGGGATGCCTCCCGGCATGACTATGCCTGGCCACGTGCACGCTCCCGGGCCAGCCCCCCGCAGCCCACAGGAGATGATGGGCCACGGGGGACACCACGGCGGAATGTCGATGGATGACATGGTCCGGGACATGCGCAACAGGTTCCTGGTCGCCGCCATCCTCTCTGTCGGCGTGACGCTGTTCTCCCCGATGGGCCGCGACATGCTCGGCTTCACCGCCCCGACGCCGTTCGGCCTCCGCGATGACGTCATGGCCCTCATCCTTTCCTTGCCCGTGATCTTCTACTCCGCCTGGATCTTCTTCGACGGCGCCTACCGGGCGCTGAAGGCCCGCACCCTGGACATGATGGTGCTGGTCGCGTTCGCCGTCGGAGCCGGCTGGCTCTACAGCCTCGGGGTCACACTGACCGGCGGCGGCGAGGTCTTCTACGAGGCTGCCACCGTCCTGACCTCCTTCGTGCTGCTGGGCCACTGGTTTGAAATGCGCGCCCGTGGCGGAGCCAACGAGGCCATTCGTACTCTGCTCGAACTGGCCCCGCCGGTCGCGGTCGTCATCCGTGACGGCGAACCTGTGGAAGTCCCCACATCCGAGGTCCAGACCGGCGACCTGCTCCTCGTCCGCCCCGGGTCAAAGATCCCTGTCGACGGCCAAGTCGAGGAAGGGCAGTCCGAGGTCGATGAATCGATGGTCACCGGCGAAAGCCTGCCGGTCAGCAAGACGGTCGGCTTGGAGGTGATCGGAGCATCGATCAACACCACCGGGACGATGCGGGTCCGCGCCACCAAGGTCGGCGCCGACACCGCCCTGGCCCAGATTGTCGCCCTCGTCCAGGAGGCCCAGAACTCCAAAGCCCCCGGGCAGCGCCTGGCCGACCGGGCCGCGTTCTGGCTGGTCCTGGTCGCCCTCATCGGAGGAACCGTGACCTTCGCCGCCTGGCTCGCCCTCGGCGCCGGAGTGCAGGTCGCCCTGCTGTTCGCCATCACGGTCGTGGTCATCACGTGCCCCGATGCCCTGGGGCTGGCCACACCGACGGCCATCATGGTCGGCACCGGACTGGGCGCCAAACGAGGCGTGCTGTTCAAGAACGCCACGGCCCTGGAAACCTCGGCTCGGATCGACACCGTGGTCATGGATAAGACCGGGACCCTGACGAAGGGCGAACCCGAGGTGACCGACGTCGTCGTCGACGGCATCGACGAAAGCGAACTCCTGGCACTCGTCGCCGCCGTGGAGCAGGAATCCGAACACCCGCTGGCCGCCGCCGTCGTCCGGCATGCACGCGAAAACGGCGCACAGGTGCTGGCTGCCTCCGGGTTCCTGAACGTGCCCGGCCACGGCGCCGGAGCCTCCGTCGACGGACGCAGGGTCCTGGTCGGCAACCGCAAACTCATGGCCAACGAAGGCATCGACCTGGGCGCGCTGGCCGCGGTCCGTGACGACCTGGCCGCGACGGGACGCACAGCGGTGCTCGCCGCCGTCGACGGACGCGCCGCAGCGGTCATCGCCCTCGCCGATGCCGCCCGGGACACGGCGGCCGCCGCCGTCACGGCCCTCCATGAGGCCGGCATCGAAGTCGTCATGCTCACCGGCGACAACGAGGCCACCGCACAGCGGATCGCCGCCCAGCTCGGCATCGACACCGTCATCGCCGAAGTGCTCCCCGGAGACAAATCCGCCAAGGTCGCCGAACTGCAACAGGCCGGGAAGAAAGTCGCCATGGTCGGAGACGGCGTCAACGACGCCCCCGCCCTGGCCCAGGCTGACCTCGGCATCGCCATCGGCGCCGGAACCGACGTGGCCATTGAAACGGCCGACGTCGTGCTGATGCGCTCCGATCCGCTCGACGTGCCGATCGCACTGCGGATCGGCAAAGGCACCCTGCGGAAGATGCGCCAGAACCTCGGCTGGGCCGTCGGCTACAACGCGATCGCCCTGCCGATCGCCGCCGGCGTCTTCGCCTTCGCCGGAATAGTTCTCAGCCCCGAAATTGCCGCACTGTCCATGTCAGGATCCAGCTTCCTCGTCGCCGTCAACGCCCTGCTCCTCAAGCGACTGCGCCTGCCCCGCCCCGGCCAACCCGGCCCAGCCCCTGTCACAGTGCCTCGTCCACTTGCCCCGGCGGCAGGACGCTAGGACTGCCGCCGGACGAAAGAGCCTGACATGTGCATCATCAGCATGTCCGTAAGTTCCCGCAGCTAACGCCGAACGGCCGCCCCGGCCCCGGTTCATGCCCCCGCGGCCAGGCGGGTATGCCGGTCAGTTGGGTTGGTACGGAGCGAAGGTAGCACCGCCGTCGGCCGATGCTTCGACCCCGTCGGCCGTGGCCGCCCAAATCCGCAGAGGGCCGTCCGGTTTCTTGACCGCTGTTATCGCCTGGACACCCCCGCTGATGCGTCCCTTCGAGGACCAGGTGGCCCCGCTGTCGGCGGAGACCTGGACGTTGCCGTCGGGTTGGACGCCGACGACGTGATTGGTGCTGGCAAATACGGCGTATTGCACGACCGGGGCGGATTCGTTCAGCGTCCAGGTGGTTCCTGCATCGGTGGACCTCTGGAGGCCTTGCGGGGTGGTTGCCAGCACGGTGTCGCTGTGGGTGTGTCCGGCCAGGACCGCCGGGGTGAACCCTGCGGTTACGGGTGTCCAGTTTTGTCCGTCGGGGCTGGTCATCAGCGTTCCGTCGAAGGCCACGACGCCGTTTTTCGTTGTTGTCAGGGCGTGGAAACCAGACTCCCGCTGCCGGGAGAGTAGTACCCAGGTCTTGCCGCCGTCCCCGGATCTGATCAGGCCGAGCGGGTTGGGCAGGGCGGAGTCTTTGCCGGGATGTCCCGAGGCATAGTAGATCCCCTCGTCGTGAACGGTGGTGAAGCCCATCAGGTCATTGGTCGGGCCGATTTTGGTGGCAGGGGTGTGGGAGATGTCGAACAGGCCCTCGTGCGTGGCGAGGAGGATCTGCCCGGTCTCGTCGTTGACGGCCATGCGGTGGACGTGGGCGCTGGGAAGCCCGGAGGCACTCTTCGTGGGGGCCGATGACGCGGGGCCGGTGGTGGCCGGGGCACAGGCGGCCGGGGACACGATGAGCCCGGCGGCCGTGACGGCAGCCGCGGCCCGGGCCCGGCGGAGAGAGGGGAATCATGGTGAGCTCCAGTGTGGTGGATAAATCCGGGGAGGGCCCCGTCCTGGCAAGGACCGGGGCCCGGTTTGCTGGTTAGAGGCTTGCCAGCAGGGCCTTCATTTCCTGGATTTCAGCTTCCTGGGAGGTCACGATCGACTTGCTCAGCTGGATGGCGTCGGGGTTCTTGCCCTGGCGGATTTCGGTCTTGGCCATCATCACCGCGCCCTCGTGGTGGGCGATCATCTGGGTCAGGAACAGCTTGGCCGCTTCGGTGCCCTGGGCGGCGTCGAGCGTCTTGAGGTCCTCGTCGCCCATCATCCCGTCGCCCATGCCGTGACCGGACGCCATCGGGGTGGGTTCGTTCCAGGTCTTGAGCCAGCCCGTCATCATCTCGATTTCCGGTGCCTGTGCGGCCTTGATCTTGGTGGCGAGTGCGGTGATCCGCGCGTCCATGCCCTGTTTCTTGAGCATCATGTCGCTCATTTCCACGGCCTGGGCGTGGTGCGGGATCATCCCCTGCATGAACATGGTGTCGGCGGCGTTGTGGTCCGCGGTTGCGGGGGCTGAGCTGGATGCCATGCCCATGCCGCCGCTGCCCATGCCCGGTATGGTGTTGGTGGGTGTAGTTCCGGAGGTGCCCGCGCAGCCGGCAAGAGCGATGGCGGCGGCGAAGCCAAAGGCAGAAATGGTCAGGGTTTTCTTCATGGGGTCACGTCCTTCAATCATCAAATTGGCGTTGTGGCACGCCTGCGGATGACACGCCCGCGCCAAAATATCGGGCTGGAACGTGTCTTGTAAGGAGGGGCGCCGGGTACGACACGGCGGCCCTGTCTTACCTCCGGCTGATCGACAGATCGCCCGGCGAAGGACTTGCGGGCAGATAGGAGTAGGTCCGATCGGCGCCGTCTCCGCGCGAGTCCGGGGTGTGGATTGACGTCGGTGCCATGCCCGGTGGGGGCGCGGCGAGGGAGGTCACGGCCGCCGAGGGCACACAGGCCGAGTGCATCAACGCAAGGTCGGCACAGCTGGATTGGCACACGCACGACGCCGCGGGGGCAGCGGCCCTGCTGTCGGCCGTCAGCTCGGGACCCGCTGTGGCCGCAGGGGGCAGAGCCATGGAGTCATGGCCCGTAGTGCGGCCTTGCAGGGCATGGGCGCCGGGATGTGATGCGAGGCTGTGTACCGTAGGGGAGGACGACCCCGCGGGTTCCGTGGAGGATGTCACCGCAGTCATGGCGTGAGCGCCATGCACTCCGGTCAAGATGTGCATCCCGAGGAATCCGGCCACGATGGCAAGTACGCCCATCAGCAGGAATCCGCGGCGAAGGGCGGCTGCGGCATGGCTCATGAAAGCTGCGGCCATGGCATTCTCCCTCCGGATAACGGTGGCGGACTTTAGGCAGGTTAAGGCTACAGGCTGGGCGTTGGCCGGGCCGTCGTCGGGACACGTGCTGACGGTGCCTAGCGGACTTCGATGACGCCCATCATCCCTTGGTCCTCGTGGTCCAGGATGTGGCAGTGGTACACCGAGCGGCCCGTGAAATCCGTGAAGTTGATCCGGACCCGCACCTGTCCGTTGGCGGGTATGTTGACGACGTCACGCCAGACGGGCTGGCCCGGGGTCTGACCCCGCTCCTCGACGATCTGCATCGGCCAGACATGCAGATGGAAGGGGTGGTCCATCGGGCTGGGATTGATCAGGGTCCACTCCTCCACCGTCTGCGCGGCCACCGTAGTGTCCGTCCGGCTTGCGTTGAATCCACGGCCGTTGATGGTGAAACTCATCATCCCCATCCCCATGCCGCCGACGGCGAGGGTCACCTGCCGGTGCGCGGCAACGGCCGCGGTCCTCAGGTCCGCCGCTGCAGGCCGGGACGGCACCGCCGGAGGAGAAGCGGCCGGGGCGCCGGACACCGAGAGAGTCGCCAGCACGAGATCCCCTGTGCCCTGGCCGTCGCTGGGGGCTGGCTCTGCCGGTCCCATCATGGCGGCCATGCTGCCACGGTTGTAGTAGACGGCCCCGAGAGTGGCGTCGCCCTCGACAGCTGTGACCAGCACATCTGCACGGTTGCCCGGCGCCAGCAGCACCTCGTCCGCGTTCCGGGGCGTGGGGAAACGGCCGGAATCCATGCCGAGGAGCTGCATCTGCTGCCCGTCCAGGCGCAGCCGCAGGTAGCGGGACACGCAGGTGTTCACGATCCGCCACCGCTCACGCTCGCCCGGCCGGGCGGACAGTTTCGGGTTGCTTTGTCCGTTGACCAGAACAAATTCACCTTCCCGGCCGAGCATCCGGTCCATGGGCGAGGCGTCGGTGACGGTTCCGGACCCGTCCAGGGTGATGTCAGAGACGACCATCACCCGCTCGCGGCTGACATCCACGGGCTGTGCGTCCTCGACGATGATCGCACCGAACAGGCCGGCGAAAATCTGGTCCGCGACCATGCCGTGAAGGTGGGGGTGGTACCAGTACACGCCGGGCGGGTGGTCCGCCGGGAGCCGGTACTCGTAGCTGAACGAGTGGCCCGGTTGGACAACATTGAAAACGTTGTCTCCGTTGCCCTGCGGTGAGACGTGGAGTCCGTGGACATGCAGGTTGGTCGGGACGGCCATGCTGTTGACCAGCTCGATGTCGAGCACGTCCCCGGCCCGGACCCGCAGGGTTGGGCCGGGGACTCCGCCGTTGTAGGCCAGCGCCGATGCCTGTTGACCGCCGAGCTGCACCGACCCCGGGGACGCTTCGAGCCGGACCTGCAACCGTCCGTTGCTGCCGCGCAGCTGCTCCGGTTCGGTGAAGTCCCCGCCCGGCACCGGGGAGAACCGGGAACTGAGCGTCCACCAGAGCCCGGCTCCGCCGACGGCTATGGCCGCCGTGCCGAAGCCTCCCAGCAGCAACGCGTTCCGGCGGCTGAGTGGGCCCACTATTGGTCCTCGCCGAGAACCTTCAAATGCTCGCGGTATTGCTCCGCGGTCAGCTCACCGCGGGCAAAGCGCACGTCGAGGATCTGCCGGGCCCGGCTCCTGCCGGGGTAGGGCCCCGGGGGTCCCTGCATCCCGCCTCCGGCAAACATGCGCACGGCGACCAGTACCAGCAGGGCTATGCCGACGAGCAGGAGTATGCCCCACAGCCACATCCAGCCCATGTTCGGGCCGTAGCCCCACATCATGAGCGCGCCCTTTCTCCTCAGACCATTGATACTCCGATTCTTTGGCCGGCCGTGGCCTGCCGGTAGAGGCCGAAGGCCTCCTCGCCCGTGTGCTTTGCCTCTCTTGCCGGGCTGTAGCCGGCGTTACGATCACACGCCGGATGAGGCAGTCGGCAATACCCGGAGAAACAGCCGCTGCCGTCGCTCGTCCTACCTCAGTCGAACCGAGGTCGGGATGCTGGATCAGCGAACGTTTCGCACGCCCAAATCGCAGTGTTCTTCCGGGGGCTGGCGTGCCCCGCGGGCCCCGGGATTAGCGGCCAGGTCTGTGCCGATTAAACTGTCTTTCACCCATGGGGACCTATGGCACGTCCGCGGTGGCACAGGTTCCATGAGGCTGGGAGAAAGGAAGACTGGAGGCTCCATCATGACGGTTCTTGTTGCCTATGCAAGCGCTTTTGGGTCCTCCCGGGAGATAGCTCAACATGTGGCATCCCGTATGGCGGTTGCACTCGGCGAGGTCGAGTGTCGGTCCGTGGAGGAAGTCGAGGCTGTTTCCGGCTACGAGGCTGTCGTGGTCGGCAGCGCCATCCACAACCAGGCCTGGTTGCAACCGGCTTTGTTGTTCTTCAACGGCCATGCTGACGAGCTGGCCACGCGACCTGTCTGGGCGTTCAGCGTAGGGATGGCTGATGCGCTGCCAAGGCCGTTTCGCAAGCGCGGTTCGGCTCTGCAGCAGGAACGCCTGGCAGGAGTCCTGGTCAAGGAGGTTCCGCTTCGCGGCCATAAAATCTTTTCCGGTGTCTACAAGGCCGGCCAGATGCCGGCACCGCTCCTGATGTTGTTCCGGCTCATCGGGGGCCGTTTCGGGGATTTGCGGGACTGGGCGGCGGTCGACGGCTGGGCGGATCAGATTACGGGCCAACTCGCTAAACCTGCTTCGTCCACATCTGCAGGCAGCATCGCACGATAATGCCATCGAGACGGCACAGCCGCGTGGCGGGACGGACATGGCAAGCCAGTGCGCCGGAGGAGGCGTCTTGGGGTGTGGTGTGGCTCTGGCCGGTATTCTCAGCCTCCCCCCAACGAGCTCGAGTCCTCGTCAAACAATGCCGGGCCCGCTTTCCAGAAGTCGTTTGAGATTCACGGCAACTGTACGCAGCAGCCGCCAGGCATCGTTGTTGGCCGCGCCCCGGTTGGCCCTGACGGTCCGGGCCATGGAGTGTTTGACCATGGGTCGGCGAGATTGGTGGGCGGTCCGGAAGCCGCAGTCCCTGGCTGCGGTGCGGTGTTCATGCAATGGGCTGCGCTATCGGGGCATCTTGCCCTTTCCTCGACGTGGTGTTGCTGCCCGCTGCGGGCTTTTTCGCTGCAGCCGCCGGTGGCCTAGCCAGACTGCAGCGGCCATGAGGCCCAGGACGTCGGCGAATCCCAGGATCGCCTCCCACGGCAGCTCGATGTCACCGCTGTTGAGGCTGTTAAAGAACGAGCCCAATGGCGTGAGCAGCGGCCACAACACAAGGACGTTGCGGACCATGGCGAACGCGACCGCATAGACCACGCCAAGCCCAAGCAGGAAAACCATTCCTTCGCCGCCCATCCCGTAACCGACGTGGTAGGCCGTGTACAGGCCAGCCGCGATGGCTATGCCGGGAGCCTGACCGAAACTCGCGGTGAGGCGCATCTGGACGAAGCCACGGAAGAACACGGTCTCGAAGGCGCCTACGGTCAAAGACATAACGAGCAAAGGAACCCATTCAACAGGTGCCGGCAGGGGGTAGCCGAAGAGCGTGATTGCAAATTGAATGGAAGCCAGAATGAGTCCAAGCACTGTTGCCTGCTTCCAGTTCCCCCACCACAGGCCCAGATCGGACAGCGGGCTCCCCCGCTTAACCGTGTAGAAAACCGGCCCCGCGACCCCCAGGACCAGGCCGGCACCAAAGCAAAGGAAAAGGCCGAGAACGTTTGCCGCCGTGAACACGGTGAAGGCTACGCGGAACAGCGCGACGACGGTGATGTACAGCGCTGCTACCACTGCCAGATCCGATTTATCGACGCTCCCGCGCCGCCAGGCCACCGGGCCGGTCAGAACAGCCAGCAGGAGCGCGGAGGCCGGGATGACAATTCCGTAGACCGTCAGGTCAGGGAATGCCAATGACAACATTGCCGCCACGAGCCATGAAGCCCACATCCACGTGCGCCAGCCTTCAAGTCCCGTGATTTTCATCAGGACCGCCCTTCCGCCGTGAGGCCAGCGTGGCCCTCATGGGTCCCTGTTGATAGGGCATTTAGGCAGTGATATGGACACCGGCGGTGTCCGATGGAAAGATGGCCGGCCGCGCCGTCGCGGCCGGGAACACGACCGGGTAACGGATGATTCCGATATTGCACAGCTGCAGCCCATGGTTAGGGATTGTGGAACGCGTCATGATCGAGGGCATTCCTGCCGTGGGTCGTGGTCCTGGCCGTCCTTCTGCTTCGTCGAAGACTCGAGCCAGACGGAACCCTCTACGAATACACCCACCCCGAAACCTGCCCACCATGTCTTTACGAAATCCGTAGAGCACTCCGGAGCGGTCCAACTCAGCCGATACGCCCCTGCAGCCGGTGTCTGGGTCCGCTTAGCGAGTAGATTGTTCACATCCGCTGATCTATGGGTCCCACGGAACAGCGAAACGGACATGTGGACAAGGATTCGGATGAGCCGGCCGTACCGCATCGACACGCACCAGCACATCGTTCCGCCGGGCTATGCCCGCTGGATGCATGAGAAGGGCATCCGGCCCGGCGGCTTAGTTCTGCCGTCGTGGTCCGAGCGCTCCGCCGTGAAGTTCATGGACAGGCACGACGTGCAGACCGGCATCCTGTCCCTGTCCACGCCCGGGGTGTACTTCGGTGACGCCGCGGAGGCGCGGCGGCGGGCGCGGGAGGTCAACGAGTACAGTGCAGAAATCGTGGCCGCACGGCCAGACCGGTTCGGCTTCTTCGCGACCCTCACGCTGCCCGACGTGGAAGGTGCCCTCGCGGAAGCCCGGTACGCCCTGGACACCCTGCTCGCGGACGGAATCGTATTGCTGGCCAACAACGACGGACGCTACCTGGGCGACCCGGGCTTTGACCCTCTGCTGGAGTTCCTGCACCACCGCCGGGCCGTAGTGTTCATCCACCCCGGTGAACTGCCCGCTCCGTCGGTGCCGGGCATACCCGCCTTCGCCGCGGATTTCTTGCTCGATACCACCCGCACCGCCATCAGCCTGATCCTGTCCGGTGCAATGGAGAAGCACTCGGGAATCAAGTTCATCCTGGCCCACGCTGGCGGCTTCGTGCCTTACATCGCCTACAGGATCCTGCTGACAATGCTCAACGATAAGGACCTGGCCCTCAGCGCGCTGGCGGCGCTGACAGATAATAAGCAGTCCATCCTGCGGCGGTTCTACTACGACGTCGCCCTGTCAGCCAGCCCGGCGGCGCTGCCCAGCCTGCTCGAGGTCGCCGACCCTGGCCGCATCACCTACGGCACTGACTTCCCGTTCGCACCCTCCCCGGCGATCGATTTCGTGAACATGCAGTACGAGCATTACCCGCTGGACCCCTTCCTGCGCGCCGCGATAGACCGCGGCAATTCCGAGGCACTGTTTCCCCGCCTGAAGCCTGATCAAGGCTAAGTCAAGGGAAGGGGGGCTATTCAATGCAGTCAAAAACGACCGTTTCTGACGCGCCCATGGCAAGTCTCCGAAAAACGACCCGAATGCCCCAATAGTTGTGACTTTTGGCGGTGCGTGGCGGCGTTCTGTTGTCGGTATGTGTCGTGAGTGCCGCTGAACTGTGCCTTCTGGCGGTTGTACGTTTATGCGGGATCATGTGGGCTGGTGTACTAGACGAAGGGCAGTTTTCATCTCATCGTATGGTCATTGCCGCGCATTCGGACGGCGACGACTAAACCGGATGCGGCGGTGAGTGCAGCTACGGCGACGATGGCCGCCTGAATGCCATAAAGGTCAGCGATGAGACCGGACAGGAGCGCCCCGATAGCGAAGCCGCCGTCACGCCAGAGCCGGTAGACCCCGACAGAGCGGGCCCGCCAGGTTGGGTGTGCGACGTCGCCGATTGCGGCCAGGAGGGCGGGGTAGACCATGGCCGTTCCGAGTCCCAGGAGGATGGCGGCGACGATCCAGGGCCCGAAGCTGTGGGCTGCCGCGACAATCGCGAGTCCCGCAGCCTGGACGAGCATGCCGGACGCGAAGAGCCATTTTCGGCCCCACCGGTCTGAGGCGGCCCCGGTAAAGAGCTGCCCGGCGCCCCAGACTGCGGGGTAGATGGCGGCCAGGATGCCTACCTGGTTCAGGCTTAGCCCGAAGCTGATGAACAGGACGGGGAAGAGGCCCCAGGCGAGGCCGTCGTTGAGGTTGTTCACCAGGCCCGCCTGGCTGGCTGCGGGGAGTGAGCGGTCTTTGAAGCTGGTGAGCGTGAACACCTGCCCGGTAGTGAGGCCGGCGTGCGCACTGGCGTGTGTGCTGACGTGCCGGGACGCCTCGGTCTTGGCGTGATGATGGGTTTCGCGCACGGTCAGGACAGACAAAATCAAACCGAGGGCGATGTATGCGGCTCCTAGGAGGAACGGGCCGGGTCGGAGCCCGTACGCGGAGGCGAGGTACCCGGTAGCCAGGGCAGTGACGGCGACCCCGAGGTATCCTGCCGCTTCGTTCAGACCCATCGCGAGGCCGCGCTGCTTCGGGCCGACGAGGTCCATTTTCATGATCACGGCGGTGGACCATGTCAGGCCTTGGCTGAGGCCGAGGAACACGTTTGCAGCCACGGTCCATCCCCAGGACGGACCGAAGATGAGCATGAGCGGGACGGGGATCGCTACAAGCCATACGACTGCCCGGCCGGAGCTGCTCCGCAAAGCAGCCGACGCCCTGGCCCTCCGGGGCACGCTGGCGCTGGTAGGCGCTGCCGCACCTGGAACGGAGGTCTCGTTCGAGATCGGCCTGTCGCTGGTCAAGGGATGGACGTTCAAAACTGTGATCCAGGGAAGTTCCGTACCGTAGATTTTCATTCCCAAGCTCATCCAGTTGTGGAAGGACGGCCGGTTCCCCATGGACAAGCTGATGCGCAACTACAGCCTGAGTGATATCAACCAGGGGTTCGAAGACTCTGCGAGAGGTGCCGTCATCAAGCCGGTGATCGTGTTCTAGCCGGTAGCTGGATTTAGTCAGGTGCCTTGACCACCTGAGGCGAAAGAAGACGACGGCGGGAAGTTTCCCGCCGTCGTCTTCTTTCGCTTACGTTGCGTTAGCTGTTGCCAGCCGGATGTTATTTGGTGACCAGGAGTCCGGTGTCCCAGTTGAAGTCGGCGAACTCCGTGTTGGCCTGCATAGTCATGAGGACGAACTGGAAGCCTTCGAGTTCCCGGGAGCGCTTGAGCGGGCCAACGACCAGGGGACGCATGCCGCCGGCGCTGACGAGGCTGCTGACGGCCGCGGTGGCGTCCGCGTTGTCGCCGGCGATGAAGACGTCCAGCGGCTGTCCGCCTGACTCTCCGGCGACGAGGGTGCCGGCGAAGGTGGTGTTGAACGCCTTGACCACGTTGGCGCCGGTGGGGGCAAGCCGTGCGATTTCTTCGGCGGCGGAGGTGCCGGGTTCAACGACCAGGGAATCGAAGGTCTCGAAGTTCACCGGGTTGGTGATGTCCACGATGGTCTTGCCGGTCAGGGCCTGGCCGTAAGTGCTGACCACGGACTTGGCGGCGTCGAAGGGGACGGCCAGGACCACGATGGCGCCCTGGGGGGCGTCGGCGGTGGTGCCGAAGGTGACGCCGGTGCCAAGCTCGGCGGCCAGTTCCTTGGCCTTGGTGGCGTCCTGTCCGAGGATTTCGACGGTCAGGCCGCCGGCGAGGGCACGGGTTGCGATGCCGCGGGCCATGTTGCCGTTGCCGATGATGGTGAGGTTCGTCATGGGAGTCTTCTTTCCGAATATGCGGGCCAGGAGGGTTTTCATCAGATTCTGTTCTCTTGGGGGAGTGATGATTGAAGCTACAACTAAAGGTACGCCGTGAAAGTTGAAGCGTCAACTATTTTTTGGAACAGAGTACTTGCGTTGATGGCCGCGCGGCGAGTCGGGTGGGTCGGTTGAGTTCCACCGGGGTTGGGCGCGGGGGAGCGGTAGCTGCGCAGGCCGGGCTGGCGCTTATGACGGCCGCTGGGCCATATCCGCGGCATCTTGAGCGAGCAGTTCGCTGGTGCGCATGATGGCTGCGCGTCTGCGTTCTTCGTCCGGCACCCCGGTGATCACAAGGGGGACATTCGGGCTTGAGACCCAGGCGTGGCAAAGGGTGACGATGGTCAGGAGCAGATCCTCCGCCGCCGCCTCGCTCAAGGCCGGAAGGGCATTCCGGATCTCGGTGACTTTGTTCGCCGAGCGGAGGGCGCGGGTCTCGGCTCCTACCGGATGACCCTGCTCAAGCCCCTCCCAAAAGGTAAGGCGTGCGAGGCTGGGGCGACTCCTGGAAAAATCAAAGTACTGTCCCGCAAAATCTCCGATCGCAACAGGACCCGTGCCGGCGATCGGAAGGTCGTCCAGGGCGGTGGCGAGTTCGCGCGTGAGTGCCGCTTCTAAGAGTCCGGCCTTGCCGCCAAAGTAGAAGTAAATCCGTTCGCGGTTGCACCCCGAGATCTGCGAAATCTGATGGATGCGCGCACCGGAGAAGCCCCGTTCGGAGAACTCGGCGATTGCGGCATCGAGGATCTTCTTCTGCGTCGCGTCAGTGTCCCAGGCCATGGCCCCCATCATATCTCCAACCGTTCGTTTGCTTTTACGAATCACCGCCCAGTAGCATCAATTCCAACCAGACGTTTGGAGATTGAGTGGAACACGAGGGCAAAGCGCTAGCGGCCGATGAAACGGATGCGCATCATCACCGAACCGTCGGTATGGCATCCGTCCACGTAAGGGCTGCTATCACCTGGGTGGCGATCTTTCCGCTGGCCGCAATGGGGATGAGTATCTTGGCCGCGTTGGCGCCGGGGTGGCCTCCGGTCCTGCGCGCTTTCACGCTCACTCTTGTGGTCGTTCCCATTGCCGTCTACTTCGCTGTTCCCCGCCTTCTCCTGCTCCAGACGAAGCTGGGCCACGCTGCGACGCGCACACAGGCGCGGCACAGTGCGAAACGCCATGCGCGGGTTCGCAAGCCACGTCGGGGTGCATGATCATCCCGGCCACGATGATGAGGAGATTGACATGCAGATAACTGCCGCTGTTGCGCGCGAGCACAACACGCCGTTCACAATCGAACAGCTTGAACTGGACGCCCTGAGGCCCAATGAAGTCAGGGTCCGCATGGTAGCAACCGGGATCTGCCACACGGACGTGCTCGTCCGCGACGGGGTCTATCCGACACCACTGCCGGCCGTCCTTGGTCATGAGGGGGCCGGAGTTGTCGAAGCGGTCGGCGACTCGGTTGTCTCCGTGGTGCCTGGCGACCATGTTGTTCTCGCTGCCGCGTACTGCGGTCACTGCAAGCGTTGCCGCAACGGCCAGATGGCGTACTGCGAGAACCTTATGGCGGCGGACTTCGGCGGGCGCCGTCTGGACGGCCAAACCTCGCTAAGTAAGGACGGAGAGGCCATCTCGTCCCACTTCTTCGGCCAGTCATCCTTCGCGACCTACGCAAACGTCGTCGAGGAGTCGGTCGTCCGTGTCGACAAGGACGTCCCGCTCGAGCACCTTGGCCCCCTGGGCTGTGGCATCAACACCGGGGCGGGAACTGTCCTCAATGAACTCAAGCCGGAAATCGGGTCCTCACTGGTTGTCTTCGGCACTGGCGCCGTCGGCTGCGCCGCAGTCATGGCTGCGCGCGTCGCGGACTGTGCCACTATCATCGCCGTTGACATCCACGACTCACGGTTGGAACTCGCCCGGGAGCTCGGCGCCACACATGTCATCAATTCAAAGACCGACGACGTCGCCGGGCGGCTTCGCGAAATCACGGCCGATGCAGGTGTCGACTACGTCGTGGACACCACGGGACTGCCCGCACTCCTTCCCCAGGCCGCCGATGCCTTGGGGGTGCGCGGCACGCTCGCCCTCGTTGGTGCGGCCAAACCTGGCACGGAGGTCAGCTTCGAGATCGGCGCGTCCCTTGTGAAGGGCTGGACTTTCAAGACCGTGGTCCAAGGCAGCTCGGTGCCGCAGGTCTTCATTCCCCGGCTGATCCAGCTCTGGAAGGACGGCAGGTTCCCCTTCGAAAAACTCGTCAGTGACTATGCCCTTGACGACATCAACCAGGGCTTTGAGGACTCCCCAAGAGCGGGAAGACGATCAAACCCGTCATCGTCTTCTGACAAGTGCAAGGCCGGTGGTCTCCAAGGCGCCTTGGATTTCCCTTCTTGGGATCACGCGACCGCCGGCCTGCCGGGTGGGCTGCGGGGCAGTGGGCAGACTCTGGGTCCGTCACCGTAGGTAAGCGCGCGGATTGCAGCGTGTTCGACGTCGACCCGCCGTCGGCCGGCCGGATCACCTGGCCGCCGCGCAGGCGCTGGAGACAGGCGTCGACTCCGGCTGCAGCACTTGGCGGTGGCTCTGCAAGACAGGCGGCGGCAGGCCCGCGGCGGCGGTGGTTGAAGTGCCGCACGTCGCGGGCCTGAAGGTTTGCGGACCTGAGACACCGCGGGCCAATAGGGGTCAGCCCAGCTGCCCCGTAACCCACTCGGCAAGGGCTGCGGCAGTGCCGGCATCAAGGCTGTGTCCGCCGGTGGAGCGGACGGCCGTGGTCTTGGCGCCGGACTCCGCGCCGAGATAGCGCCACGTGGCATCCAGCAGTTTCGCCGGAATGACCGTGTCGGCGTCCCCCTGGGCGACGAACATCGGCACGCCCTGCAGCCGGTCCGGAGAGGTCGGAACTCCTGCGTCGAAAGGCAGCGTTCCATAAAGAATTGCCGCACCCGCAAAGCGTTCCGGGTCGTCCAGGATGAGGCCTCCGGCGAAGGCGGCACCACCGCTGAATCCGATGAGTATCACTGGCCGCCCGGCCGGGGCGACGCCTTCCAGCCACTCCCTGAACCAGGCCATGTTCTGAGCCAGGGAATCCGGCAATGGACGGCCGATGCCGCGGTTAGCGAACCAGGCGAAGCCCCGGCCTTCGGCTATGGGGGCCCGGACGGCCGCGTAGCTTGCGGCGGCGGGGAGGTGGTCTGCCAGTCCGATGATCTCCGTTTCGCGGGAGCCGCGGCCGTGGAGCAGGACTACGAGCGGGCGCGTGGGATCGTCGGTGGAGTGCCACTGGACAAGGGGGTCCGGGAGGTGGTTCACGCGTCTGCCCCGGTGAGTTCGTCCGTCGTCGTGAACTCGGCGATGTTGGTCAGGGCGTAAGTCAGCGCGGCGCCGTGCCAGTCGGCATTGATGCTCGATGTCGCATCGGTGACGATGATGGGCCGGTAGCCGTGGTCGGCTGCGTCCCGGAGCGTGTGTTCCACAGCCATGTTGGTCCAGACCCCTGCCACCACCACCGTGGTAACGCCCAGGTTCCGCAGCAGCAGATCGAGGCCCGTGCCGTTGAAGCCGCTCATTCGATTCCGGAGGAGAACCGGTTCTCCCTCGAGAGCCTCCAGCCCTTCCAGTGCGTCGGCGCCCCATGAGCCGAGCTTGAGCGACTCGGGTCCGATCATCCGGAAGATGGGGGCGTTGCTGCCGCCGAAGTCACCCCCGGGGTAGAAAACAATGCGATTGTGAATGATAGGCATCGACTGGCTGCGCGCCCATGCGAGCAACTGCTTCACGTGCGGCACCAGCTCCTGCTCAACGGCATGGACGGCGGAGCCTGACGAGGCGAAAGCACCGTCAGAATGGACGTTGTCGTTCTGAAGGTCCACCAGCACTAGGGCGGTCTTGGTGAGGTCGAGTGGGGCGGTCTGCATGGAGTCTCCTGATTGGGGCCTTGGAATAATTACTTTAAGGTTCAACTAAGTCAGGTGTGGTTCTATTCCCCTCACGGCGGGGGAATGCTCAGTGCGGAGCGAGGACGAGGTTGGAGAAGAAGGCTTCGGTGCCGATATCCACGAAGAGGCCGATACTGCCGGCGGCCTGCTTACCCTTGGTGTCGGCGATTGCCAGGGTTGCAGCTCGGTTGCTCGTCATCTCGTCTTCAGTGCCGACGTCGATCTTCAGTTGGATCAATTCGTCCGGGCTCGCACCGCCGTTTCCGGCATCCGGGCCAGGACCGGCAGGGTGGCCAGCGCGACGGCGGCCACAAGGGCGCCGGGCATCAGGTTCCATCCTGTTGCCTGGGTCAGGAACTCCGCGGCGTAGGGCGCGATGCCACCAAAGACGGCTGTCGCGGCCGTTGCGCCCAGGGCGAGTCCGGTGAGCCTGCCGGCGGGGGCGAACTGTTCTGCGGCGGCGGAGGCGCCGACGGCGGTGATGCCGCCGGCTGTGCAGGCAAGGACGACGGCGCCGGCCAATGCCGCGGTGACTGAACCGGCCGTCATGAGGGCGAACATGAAAACCGGTAAAGCGATGGCAGCGGCGCACAGCACGAGCAGCATGGTCCGTCGCCCAAGCCTGTCCGAGAGCGCGCCGGCGAACGGCGTTATCGCGATCACGGTGACTGAAGCGACTGTGGACAGCCACAAGGAGCTGCCTTCAGGGAAGCCGGAGACCGAGGTGAGGAAGGTCGGGGCATAGATGATGCCGACGTAGTAGGCAGTGGACGCCAGGGCGGAAATGGCGAAGGTTCTGTAGAGTCCGGCGTGCTGGGTGCGGAGGGTGAACCGCAGGGGCCGGTGCGTCTCGCCTGTCGGCTGTCCGGCAAAGACGGGGGTTTCGCGCAGCGTGCTCCTGGCCGCAAGCGTTGCCAGTGCCAGGAAGGTGCCGAAGGCGAAGGGGATGCGCCATCCCCAGTTGTCCAGAGCCGCCTGGTCCAGCATCGTGGTGGTGATGGCGGAGACCGCAACGGCGAGCAGTGCTCCGATTTCGCTGGCCATCGAGGCCAGCGAGGCGATCAGGCCGCGGCGTCCGGGCCGGGCACCTTCGTAGAGGTAGGTGGTGATGGCGGAGTATTCCCCGCCGACGGAGAAGGCCATCAGGCATCGCAGGGCGAGGAAGGCAGCCCCAGCCGTGGCGCCAGCCTGTGCGTGCGTGGGGAGCAGGGTGGTGGCGAACATGGCCGCAGCCATGACGGCCATGCTCGCCAGCAGTACGGGCCGTCGGCCGAAGCGGTCCCCGAAGCGTCCGAACACCAGTGCGCCTACGGGCCGCAGAGGTAGGACACGGCGAACGCCGCGAGCGTGGCCAGCAGGGATTCCGTGCCACCGCCGAAAATGACCCGGGACAGGATGGTGGCCATGAAGAGGTACAGGGTGAAGTCGTACCATTCCACGATGGTGGACAGGGCTGCGACGGCGATCGAGGTCCGCGGCAGGGAATCGCCGGCGGCGGTGCCACCTGCGGGTCGTTCTGCCTGGTGCGGTGGGCGGGGGAGGGCAGCGAAAAGGGGCATGGGTTCAACTCCTGGTTTGGAGGCAAGGCAGAGGCCGGCCCCATGAGGTTGAGCCGTGCCGGTTCGGGTCCTTTAGGTGGTGACGCTTACGTGGTTACGACGAGTTTGCCGCTGGTGCGGCTTTCCTCCATGTCGGTGTGGGCCTGGGCGATGTCATCGAGGGTGTAGACCTTGCCGATGGGGACGGTTGCAGTGCCGTCGCTGACTGCCTGCAGGAATTCCTGGAGCACACCGCCGGGAAGGTCGGCGGCGCCCCCGGTGTAGGAGGTCAGCCGGACACCCCGCGGAATGTAGTCAATCGGATAGAAATCCGGGACTGTCCACTGGTTTGAGAGCATCCCGGTGAAGCATACGGTGCCGTGGACCCGGGTGGCGCGCAGCGTGTCACGCAGCGTCGGGGTGCCGACGAGCTCGAGGGCGGCGTCCACGCCGTCGGGAACAATGCGGCGCACGGCAGCGGCGAGGCCGCCGTCGTCGATCAGGACATGATCGACGCCGATCGCGTCCAGTGCTTCCCGCTTGGCCTCGTCGCGGGTCGAGGCCAGGACCGTGAGCCCGCGGCGCTTGGCCAGGATCGCGGCGGCCATGCCGACGGACGACGTTCCGCCGCGGATGAGCAGGCTCTGGCCGGGCTGGATGTCCAGGCCAATGGTGAGGGAGCCGTGTGCGGTCTGCAGCATCTCAGGGATGGCGCCGATGACGGACCAGGGCAAGTCTGAGTCGAACGAGATGACCTGCCGGGCCGGCACGCAGGTGTACTCGGCGTAGCCGCCGTCGAAGACCCGGCCCATGCCGCCCATCAGGGTGACCACCTTCTGCCCGGCGCGGAACTCGCCGCCGGGGGAGTCCGCCACCTCGCCGACGGCTTCGATGCCGGGCACGCGCGGAAACGTGACGCCCTCGGCCAGGCCCAGGCGCGTGTGCAGTTCCGAGCGGTTGAGCCCGAAGGCCCGGACCCGGATGAGCACCTGCCCGGGCCGGGGCGTAGGGATGGCCCTTTCCCGGATGACCAGTGCCTCGGCCGGCCCCGGGCCGTCCAGCACGACTGCTCGCATGGTGCGCCCGCTCACTGGCCGGCCGCCTTGAAGTCCAGGGCGGGCCGCTGGGCGCTGCGAAGCCGGGCCAAGAGGTCGAGCAGGGTGGTGGTCTCCGTCGGACTCAGGGCCGGGGTGAACCAGCGGGCGAGTTCTTCCTCGACCACCTGGCGGCCCCGCTCAACTACAGTGGATCCCGCCGCGGTGAGGTCAAGGAGGGAGGAGCGCCGGTCGCCCGGGTTCATCTTCCGCGAGCAGTACCCCGCCGCCTCGACGCGGTCAACCAGCTTGCTGGCGCCGCCCACCGTGATGGCCAGCGCCGAGGCGATGTCGAACACCCTGCACGTGCCAAGGGAGGAGACGACGACCATCGCCTCGAACCTCCCCAGGGGAAGCCCGCATTCCTGGCGCAGGCGGGCGTCAACCGCATCCCACAGCTCTGTTTCAAGCCGGGTCAGCGTACTGAAGAGGGGATAGAAGTCAGTCCGGTCAGCTCTGGTGTCCATGAATCAACACTAGCATTTAGATTCCATGGAAGATACTTCCCTGGATTCTACTCCTGTTCGCGCGATCGGCTAGCGGGATTGTCCAGTTGTTCTCTATTCATTGGATGGGCCATCGCACCCGATTGGCTGAATGGGGGAGCCTCAGGCTTCGGGGTCGAGCCGGAAGTCGTACGTTGTGACGCGGCCCGGACCATCTTCGCGGTCTTGAACACCGAGCATGAGCTCGGGCTTGACCGCCGAGGCAATGTCATCCGCATTGTGTGGATCGCCAGGGAAGTACAGCTGGGTCGTGATCAGCTGGGCACCTGGGGCGGAGACCTTCAAATGCAGATGCGCCGGGCGCCAGGCGTGCCATCCGGCTGCAGCGATGAGCTGGCCGCAGGCACCGTCTGTCGGGATTTGATACGGGGCAGGCCGGATCGTGTTGATCTGGAAATGGCCTTCGTTGTCGGCCAGGACGGTTCCGCGGAGGTTCCACTCGGGGAGGCCGGGAGCAAACTGCGAATAGAAACCGAGGTCGTCTGCCTGCCAGATTTCCACCTTGGCGCCCGGCAGCGGTACGCCGTCGACATCGGTGACGTGACCCTGGAACAGCAGCGGCGTGCCGGGTTCGTCGTCGCGCATGGGCAAGGTGGCCGGGGTTTCCTGTGCGGGTGAGTCGGGCACGTAGTACGGGCCCTCGATGGTGCCCTTGGACCCGTGGCGGTTTTCGTTCGCAACTTCTTCAACGGAGTGTTCCACCCAGACATCGAGGAACAGTGGCCATTCGCCGTCTTCGCCGACCTTGATCAGCCAGGCTTTCAACGCGTTGTATTCGGCGTAGGAGACTTTCTCTTCGAGGACAGTGTCGTTGATTGCCTTGACGAGGCGGCCAGCCAGATGTGCGACGCGTTCCCGGGAAGAGGCTGCCTCTGATGTTTTGTTGGCGCGGAAGCGGGCGGTGGCCCCGGCGCCGGCCTCGGCGGCGGTGCCGGTGGCTTCGGAGCGGGGGACGGGAGTTTCAACGCTCATGATGACTCCTATGTCATTTTTGTCGGAGGGCGTCTTTGCGACTGTGTCCGGGATTAGCCGGGGATATTTATACGGTAGGCCGCGGGATTGGGCGGAGGGAAATACCTATTTTGTTCCTATTCAGACCCGGCACGAATGAATGCCGGAACTGTGCTGCAGTTCTATTTTCTGGTGCAGGCGTTCCACGCGATAGAGCTCCTTCGAAACCGTCAGGTGATATCTGAGGGGTGGTGCGCGAGCGGGGTGACGGCGATGTCCATATATGGGAACAGGGGCAGCCCGGTAAGGAGCCCGTGGAGTTCGTCGTTGCTGGACACGTCGAAGAGGGAGAAATTGGAGTACTCGCCGACGATCCGCCAGATGTGCCGCCAGCGTCCGTCCCGCTGCAGGGGCTGGGAGTAGGTCTTCTCCCGGTCTTTGATCTCGTTGGCCTGTTCGGGCGGCATATCGGTGGGCAGGTGGACGTCCATGCGGACCAGAAACAGCATTGGGGGCTCCTTGGGATGAGGAATTTCCGGGATTTAGGTGTCTTGGCGGTAGCGGGCAAGTTTGAGTTCGTCGATGTCGGCACCAACCCCGGGGGCTTCGCGGACCCGGATGGCTCCGTTGCGGATGGTGAGGGGTTCTGCGATGAGGTCGTCGGCCATGTCCAGATAGTTGGACAGCTCGCCTGCCCGACGTTGCGTGGCTTCGTGGGCGGCGCCGAAAGTGACGGTGGCCAGGGACCCGATCTGGGTGTCGATCTGGTTTCCCATGGTCACATCCACTCCCAGCCCGGTGCATAGGCCCAGGATCTCTTTGGCCTGCGTGAACCCGCTGCGGGCCGTCTTGATGCAGATGGCGTTGCAACCCCCCGACAGGAGCTCGCGCGCAACGTCTCCTGGAGTCGGAACGGACTCATCGCCGACAACCGGGATGGGTGACAGGCGCACGAGGCGTCGACGGCTCATCGCCTCGGCGGCGTCGCAAGGTTCTTCCAGCATGCTCAGTCCCAGGCCGTCGGTGCGACGGAGCACTTCGAGGGCCTCGTTGGCGCTCCAGCCCCGGTTGGCATCGAGATAGATTTCAGCCTCCTCGCCAAGTCCTTCTCGCAGGACTCGGGCGGCCTCGACGTCGAGGGATAGCGGACGACGTCCGGTCTTGAGCTTGAACGTGGTGATGCCGTACAGCTCGCGGAATCGCAGCGCTTCGTCGAGTAGTTCCGGGGCTGGGCGGAAGCCAAGCATGTGGGAGACCCGCATGCTGTCGGTGTAGCCGCCCAGCAGTTTGTGTACCGGAACCCCGAACGCTTTTCCGGCAATGTCCCAAAGTGCGATGTCCACTGCGCCTTTGGCGGTTGGGTTGTTCACAGTGCGGGCCATGATCCGCTGCACTTTTTCCCGGTCCAATGGGTCCAAGCCGACGACCTGCGGGGCGAAGATGTCCTGCAAAACGGACACAATCGATGCCTGGGTTTCGCCATAGGTGTAGGGGCGGGGAGGCGTGTCTGCGATCCCCGTGACGCCCTCGTCGGTGTGGATCCGCACGAGCACATGCGCGGCTGCATGGACTTCACCGCTGGCAAACCGCAAAGGGTGGGAGTAGGGAATCGAGTAAGGAATCGTCTCGATACGTTCAATTTTCATCGGTAGGTTCCTCGGGGAGTTTGGATATGGCTGCGACGCCAGCTGGTCGGGACGGCATGGTGCCGAGGTGGCCGGGGACGGTATCGAACAGCGTCAGGAAGCGCTGAACGAGTGGCGCTTTGTCGCTAAGCCGCCAGGCAACGGCGAGGTCGACGGCGGGTGCGTCGTTGACGTGCCGGAACACAATGTCCTGAAAGGTGAACATGCGGGAGGTAATCGGAACGAGAGCGATACCCATACCGGCTGCGACCAGGGAGAGCAGAGTGGATGTTTCGCGGGTCTCTTGGACGATTCGCGGAGAGAATCCCTGGCGGCGGCAGGCCTCGTGGAAGATCCTGGTGACCACCGACTCCGCAGGGTAACCGACGAATGCCTCGTCAGCGAGGTCCGCCAGACTCAACTGCTCCCGACTGGCCAGCGGATGAGTTGCGTGCAGGGCCGCAACGAGCCGGTCCTGCTCTAGGTAGGCCAATCCCAGATCCGGTGAGTGAACCGGTGGCCGCAGCACCGCGATGTCGAGCCTTCCTTCCTCGAGGTCTGCGACCATTTGCGGTGTCAGCATCTCACCCCGCACGGTCAGCTTCAGCCCCGCGAGTTCTCGCTGCACCCTCTGCACGAGCGAAGGAAGCAGACGATAGGTGGCGGATCCGGAGAGTCCCAGACGCAACACACCGGATGCGCCTTCACCCACCTGGACTATGTCCGATTCAAGGTCTTCGAGGTCCTGGAGGATGCGCCGGCCCCGTTCGAAGAGCAGTTCTCCGGCCGGGGTGAGTTCCACTTTGCGTGTGGTGCGCTCGAAGAGCGGCGTACCCACCTGCTCCTCTAGCTGTTTAATCTGGTGCGACAGGGGAGGCCGGGCCATGTGAAGCCGCAGCGCCGCACGGCCGAAGTGCTTCTCCTCGGCGACGGCCAGGAAATACCGTAGATGCCTGGTCTCCATGTGTCCCCTTCCGCAGTTTTCGTCGGGTCCTCGCGACCGTGCTTAGTGCTGTCTCCAGCGTATGGACCCGTATTCGGTGAGGGAAATACCAATTCTGGGCCAATTCAGAGGTTTCACGTATGGATGCCGATGGGTGTGTGGTCTAAGTCCACACACCCACCCATCCTGATTCATGTCCTATGCGCCTGACGGGGTCAGCACGGACGGGCCGGCTGCCCTCACGACCTGTTGCGACGTCGGTGAGAAACCGCCCTATTACCAATCGCCGAAACTCACCACGGGCCTGGACCTGTCACAGGGCCAGACACTGCTGGTGCGAGGCGCCACTTCCTCAGTTGGGCCGGCGGCCGTGTGTACATTGTGCACACGTCGGGTCTCGGATCGGGTCGTATGTGGGTCGGATCGGGCCGGATTCCGCATGTTTTCGGGACTTCCCAGTGTTTACAGGGGTTGGAATGCAGTTCGAGTCCCACCTCGGGCACAGCATTCCCCCTCGTCAGAGGGGGTTTTTGCTTTAACATGTGTACATCCACCCTGGTCGGGTCCCTCTGACGGTTGTTCCTCGGCTGGTGCCCGGCTGCCGCGGTGGCCTGTGAAGTTACGTGGGTGGCGGGTTCAGAGCCCTGGCTAGTGAGTCCTCCGCCTGCTGGGATGTGGGGTCATTCGGGTCTCCTTTGCGGCTTGGTCTGGTGGGCCTGGTTGGCCTTGTACCTATTCATGCCCCGGGGTTGTGGTGATGACATGACCTGACGCAAATTTCCTGCGGATTTTTCGACCCGGTTCGTCGCTGCTGAGGGGCTGAAGGAGAGGTGCGTGCCGTCTCGTGCGGCCAAAGGGGGTTCCATCATTACTGTCCACACCCGTGTGGGTGTGATCCCGGGGCTCATCGGTGACTTCTTCTTCGCCTGCTTCTGCTGACACAAGTTCATTCGGTCACGAGTTTTGCGTTACACGACCTCTTGTTCGCTTTCAGGTCTTTTTCTCGCCCTTCGCTGCCGGCCGCCTCATTGAGCGTTCGGGCCAGACTCTCTCCGTGGCCTCACACCGAGAGTTTTGAACGCGCGTGCGTCCCTCGCCGATCTTGCCTCGCCCGGCCGAGAAGCCGCCGAGCCGGAATCGAGCCTCATCCCGCTCAGTCGTGCGTAGGACCCCGCGTCCTCATCGCTCCGCAAGGGAGGTGCTGGGCGCCATCGGCATCGAAGGTCGGAGTTCGCTGCCCGACGATGGTTGGATCGGACAACCGGCAGTGGCGGTCGAGGAGTGAGCGTGAGACACTCGCCGACCCCAAAGCACTCTCGGCATGCGCACCCGGCCGCATTGGCCGCGCACGCGACCTCTCAGATCGACCAGGTCGGGGTGAAAGTGGATTGCGAGAGGAACTGCCAGCACTCAAACTGGACCACAAGCAGACCGCTGGACGGCGACCTGAATCGACGGAAATCACCCACGGAAAGGACAACACGATGGATCCGACCAGGGCGGCACTCGAGGCACACTGGCGCACGTCGGAAAGCGGGGATAGCGAAGCCGAACACGCTATCTATTCCGACGACGCGATCCTCGACTATCCCCAGTCGGGTGAACGCTTTCGAGGTCGAACGACAATTGCGGCGCAACGTGGTGGACACCCTGCCGAGAGGCATTTCACGGTACTGCGGATCGCCGGAAGCGGGAATCTGTGGGTGAGCGAGTGCATCATCACGTATGACGGCGTGCCGACATACTCGGTGTCCGTCATGCAATTCGCTCAAGAGAAGGTAGTGCATGAGACGCAGTACTTCGCCGACACCTTTGGCGCCCCCGCATGGCGGATAGCAATCGCAGAGCCGATGCCGGGCCGGCAGATCGAAAGGGCCTGATGCCGACCGGAGGGACGAGTAATGCGGCCGCAATCGACCCGCAGCACGTCCTGATCATCGGAGCCGGACCGGGCCTCGGGGCCGCTGTGGCCCGTCGCTATGCCAGAGGAGGGTTCCGAATCACGCTCGTCGCGCGCCATGAGGAGTCCCTTGCCGCTCTCGCCGACGAATTGCGCGCTTCCGGCGCCAACGTCGACACCGTGCTCGCCGACGCCGCCGACCAGGAGTCGTTCCGTCTACGGCTGCAAGCCATCGCACAGATCGACGCCCCAGGAATCGTGGTCTACAACGCTGCCCTGATCGCAAGAGACAGTGTCCTGGCCACGGACGCCGAGTATCTGATGGCCGCGTACAACGTCGACGTGCTCGGCGCCATCACTGCTGCGCAGGTTCTCACGCCGGCGATGGCACACGCCCGCACCGGCACGTTCCTGACGACGGGCAGCTGGCTCAGCCACGACCCGCAGCCCGAGCATGCGACCCTCTCGATCGGAAAGACCGCCCTGCGCGCGGTGACCCATTTGTTGCATTACGAGCTGGCCCGGCAGAACGTGCACGTCACCGGGGTCACCATCGCCGGAGACATCGCGGATGGAACAGCGTTCGCGCCGGAACTGATCGCCGAAGCCTACTGGCGGCTTCACTCTCAGCCGGCATCGGAGTGGAGCCCAGAGGCTGTATTCGACGGCAACTGATCAGCGTCGCCGTACAGGGAAGTGTCGTGGGCCGACCCTGCTTCCTCACTGCCTCCCAAGGACTTGCTCGCCGCCATCGACGTCGAAGGTCGCACCCGTCAGTGCCGAGTTGGTCATGATGTGAACAGCGAGCGCTGCCACGTCCTCCGGTTCCACAACCCTCCGGATGGGCAGGGTTCTGCCAAGCTCGCTGCGACGGGCGTCGAGATCGTCGCCGAGCAGTGACGCCGACAGAGGCGTGTCGACGAAGCCTGCCGCGAGTAGGTTCACTCGGATGGGCGCCAGCTCCAAGGCGAGATTCGCGACCAGAGCCGGCAGGGCCGCCGCGAAAACGCCCGCGACGGCCAGGCCGGGGCCGGGGCGGCGTGCGCCGGTGCCGGTGATGAAGATCAGCGTGCCGCCTGGGCGCACGGTGCCGATGGCCGATCGGGCGACGTTCAGGGTGAGGAGGAGGTGCTCTTCGAGCGCGCCGCGGACGCGTGCCAAATCCATATCTGGCACACGGGCGTAGTAGGACCCACCAGCGGTGACGAGCACATGGTCGATCGGTTGGGGGAGCTCCTCGAAGAACCGTTCGAGGCGCTCGTGTTCCGTGGCGTCGAAGGCAGCCGTGCTGAGCGCGCCGACCTCCTGCGCGGCCAGTCGCAAGTGATTAGGATCGCGGCCGGTGAGAATGACATCGGCCCCCTGCGCACGGGCCTCGAAGGCAGTCGCACGGCCGATCCCCATGCTGCCGCCGATCACGACGACAGTCTGTCCTGTGAGCGGTCCGGATGAGCGCCGGGTCTCTTCGTTGATGAGCACGGTCATTTCACTCCCTGCGGAACGGGACGGTGCACAGCGGCTGTCGGAGGTGTCACCAGCAGGCCGGCTCCGAGCCCCCAAAGCAGGGCACCGGGAAGGATCGCCTGCACATAGCTGGTATCCGGTGGCATCGGTCCACTCACTGGTTCTCTGCGTCTTTGCATCCCCGCGCGTTCCGGCGGAATGCCGTCCTCGTGAGTGCAGTCTCGCGGGACCGCTAGCCGCTCGGACAGGGAAGATTTTGCCACTTGCCCGCGGTGAGCGTCAACACGTAGTTTGAGGAATGCTCTGCTGGGGGGCACCGAGGCGACCAAGATCGCCAGGAGCATGACGACGGTCGGGCCAACCGGTTCGACCTGAAGTACGCGATGGGCGGTCTGTCCGACGACGCGCTGCTGACGAACATCCGGCTCTATGGAAACGGAGTCGTGCCCCAGGTACGCGAACTCCTCGCGGTCAGGCGTCCAAGACGGTTTCGGCGGTCGGTTGAGCACAGCACAGCAAAGTTTGCGACGCCTCCGGTCGCTCCAGCGGCTCGGGCGAGTAGTCGACCGCACCGCTGAGCAGTCCGGTAATGCAGGTGTGGCACACGCCAGTGCGGCACGACCATCGCGTCGACACGTCGCAGGCCTCGGCCGGGTCGAGCAGCGACCCGTACCGGTCCGACCAGTTCACCGTGAGACCGCTCCGGACGAAGGTCACGGCCGGCCCGGTACCCGCGGTTCCCACCGGCGGGTGCGGCGCGGCCGTCGTCATCGCCACGACACCGGGATTCAGCGACGCCAGCGCGCAGAAGAGCTCGGAGTGGATGCGTCCCGGAGCGATGTCGATGGCCTTCAACGCCTCGGTCATCCCTTCGATGAATCCCGTCGGGCCGCAGACGTAGGCGCTCGACGCCACGTCGAAGCCGAGCGCGCGCAAGCCGTCCGCATCCAGTCGTCCGAACATCGTTCCGGGTGCCGGCCCCTCGAGCGGCGGGGCCGAACGGGTGAACCAGAGGAAGGAGTGGGCGTTCGGCAGCTGGCCGAGCAGCTGCTCAACCTCGGAAGCAAGGCCGTAGTCCGCCTCGGCCCTGGCGACATGGAGCCACCACACCTGCCGATCCGGATGCGCGGAGGCCAGCGAGGCCAGCATCGACAGCACCGGGGTGATCCCGATTCCCGCCGAAAGCAGCAGCACCGGCTCGTCGGTGTCGTCGAGCACGAACTCACCGCGGGGCGCCGCGACGTCGATGACGCTTCCGTCGGCGACCGTGTCGTGGATGTACCGGCTAACGATTCCGTGCTCCTCCCGCTTCACGCTGATCCGGTAGGTGGCGTCGTCCGGGCGGCCGGAGATCGAGTAGCTGCGGACCGCAGACGTGCCGCCGACCGGCAGCCGCAGCGTCAGGTACTGGCCGGGCTTAGTCGCCGGGAGGGCCGCGCCCGATCTGTCGCTCAGATAGAGGGAGAGCACGGACGGTGTCACCTGGACGGTCTTGGTCACGGTAAAGGGCCGGAACCCGTTCCATCCGGGTTCCTGTCCCGCCTCGGCCTGCGGCCCGGTCTGGCCCATGTCCGCCGCGGCGAGCAGCTCGTGGAAGGACTGCTGCCAGCCGGGGCTCAGCGCCGGAATGTCGACCGCGAGCTTCAGGAGTTCGTGAGATCGGTCCGGCAGATAGAGCAGGCCGTCGATCGCTTCAACGGCCAGCTGATGGCGTCCGTCGGCGACTTTCACGATCGGGTCGCCGGCCTGCACTGTGCCTTCCGTGAGCACCCGAAGGTAGAAGCCGGGTCGCCGGTGAGAGACGAGGAGCGAAGCCATCTGCGGCACCCCCAGGCGCAGGCCGACGCGGTAACACGTCACCCGTGGCTGTGTCACCTCGAACTCGGCGTCACCGATCCGATACCGGTCGCCGATGCAGACCTCATCATCCGCGAGGCCCGCGACGGTGAAGTTCTCGCCGAAGTTACCGGGCACCAGGTCATTGCGGTTGAGGTGTTCAGACCAGTGTTCATACGACCCCTGCTGGTACACCATCACCGCGCGCTGTTCACCGCCGTGGCCCCCGAGGTCCCCTTGGCCGTCGCCGTCGACATTGAGTCGTCGAACGAACCGGGGGCCGTCCACCGGGTATTTGTAGATGCCGGTGTGGACTGTCCTGCCCTTCCAAGCAACGTCTTTCGGCATTCCCACGTTGAGCGACAACAGCTTTCCGACGTTGTCGCTGACGCGAAGATGATCGGTAGCGGCCATCAGCTCGGCACCTTCTCGCCGATCACAGCCTCCGCGATATCTGGCGCCTGCCCAGTAGTGACTGTGGCAACGCTCATCCCAACACGCTCAATTCATCCCGTCTCGATTTCCCCGCCGGAAGCGCTCGAATCGCCACCGGTCGACGACACCGATCGCAACTTGACCAGATGCAAGGCAGCCTCTGAGGGGATGATGGCGTTGTACCTTTCGTCGGCTGACAGCTCGAGTTGCTCGGCCCTCTCGTCGTCGTCCACGGCACCCACATCGATCTCGGATCGAACATCTGCAATGATTTGAGCCACCGATTCGAGGCCAAGCCAGGTGAAGGAGGATTCAGCCGCCGACAGTGACTCTGCTGTTCGGCCTTCCACAGCATCCCAAACGCCTCCGCTCATCGCCGATGAGGAAGTCCCAACGCAGGAGCTCGTTGGCCGCGTGCTCCAGTTTCGCGGAATCACGGCCGGCGAGGATGACGCCGGCGCTGCCACGTAGCACCACCACGGGGTGCCCCGCAAAATCCGGCTCGCGTGCGGCCGGCGAAGCGGCAGCTGCGGTGCTCATCGGATCGCCTTCCCTCAGTCCGCCGTGGATGGTCCCGCGCCGACCGGCCAGCGCGCAACCGCGATTTCCCCGCGTAGTGCCTTCAGCGCGGAGACATAGATTTCTGAGAATGTCGGGAACGGCTGGATCGTGTCGCTTAGGACATCGATGGGGACACGGGCCCGGATCGCCAGCGTCGCCTGCTGCAGCCACTCGCCGGCCTCCGGGCCGAGCGCGTACGCACCGGTCAGCCGTTCGCCGTCGCTGAGGAGGGTCAGGAAGCCGTTGCTCTCGGCGTAGTCACGGGTGTAGGTGGCAGTCTTGGGCACCTGCGAGACCGGCACCTTCGCGCTGAAGCGGCCCCCGTCGGCGCCCACCGCCGCGGCCTGCGGGTCCGTATAGGTGACCCGCGGAACGGCCTCATAGTTTGCCTCCCGCACCTCGCCGAGGATGTTCGCGGCGACGATATCGCCCTGGTACTTCCCTACGTGGGTCAGCGGCCAGATGCCGGTGACGTCGCCGATCGCCCACAGCCCGTCCGCCACCCGAAGGTGCGCATCGACCGGGACTCCGCGGGCGTCCGACTCGATGCCAACGGTCTCCAGGCCGATCGCCTGGATACGCGGGCGCCTGCCCGTGGCGACGAGCAGGCGGTCGCCTCTCAGCTCGCGCCCGCCGTCGATCTCGACGACGTAGTCCCCACGGTCTCGCCGCACCGCGGTCGAGGTGGCCGGCAGCACGAGTTCGATGCCCTCACGGCTCAGAACCTCGCCGAGGGCCTCACCCAGCGGCGCCGGCTCCCGAGCCAGGACGTGCGCGGACCTGTCGATGACTGCCACCTCGCCGCCGAATCGGCGCACGGCCTGGGCCATCTCGACACCGACCGGGCCGCCGCCGAGGATGAGCAAGCGGCGAGGAACGGCCTTCATCGAGGTCGCCTCGCGGCTGGTCCACACGCCGTCGAGCTCGCGCAGGCCCGGGACCGGCGGCACGACGGGATCGGCACCGTTGGCCAGGACCACGTGGTCGGCCGTATGCCGCACGCCGTCAACCTCGACCACGCCCCGACCGGCGAGACGGCCGGTGCCGCGGAGCAGGTCGATCCCGTGATCGGCCAGCCAGCGCTCCTGCCCTGCATCGGAATAGTCCGAAACCATGAAGTCGCGCCAGGCGAACGCCGCCTCGACGTCGACTTCGGCAGTTGCGGCAGCCTGGCGTGCCGCATGGACCGCCTCGCCGGGCCGCAGCAAGGTTTTCGACGGGATGCACGCCCAGTATGTGCACTCACCGCCGACCAGCTCGCGCTCCACGACGGCCACGCGCAAGCCGCCCTCGGCGAGGGCTCCCGCGCAGTGTTCGCCCGGCGAGCCGCCGCCGATCACGATCACGTCGTAGTCGCTGTTCATGTCGGCAACTCCTCCCCGGCATGCTCGCGCACCATATAGAGCGCGTACCAGTCAGGCCAGTCCGGGTCTTCCTGGCCCGTGAGCTCTTCGTGCTTGCCGTGTGCTTTCGCGGCCCGCCTGAGGGCTTCCGCAAGGTCGCCCGCGGACTCGTAAGTGGTGGCCATCGGAATCTCCTTTCAGCGTGAGGGCTTCAGCGGCCCGGAAGCCTGGTCTTGATCTCCTGGAGGATCCAGCCGTTGCCGTCCGGGTCGCTGAAGGAGGCGAACGAGCCGTAGTCCGGGTGTCCGGGAGCCGGACCGTCCAGGCGTCCCGCTGTCCCGGCGTGGTGGAAGACCCCCGTGGCGTCGTGGAATGTCTCGCTGACCTCGACCCCGCGCGCGATGAGGTCGGCCCGGGCAGCGTCGATGTCGTACACCGCCAGGTGCAGCCCCTGCGCCGAGCCCGGCGGCGCCGAGGCAACGCCCTCGCCAAAGATGATCGAGCAGCCGGAACCCGGGGGCGTGAACTGCATGAGACGGTAGCCGTCCTCCACGGCGACCTCGGCGTCGAACCGCCAGCCCAGTCCGCCGTAGAACCGCTTGGCCCGGTCGACGTCCGAAACGGGCACGACCACGACCTCGAGCCTGAACTCCCCAGGCTTCACCGGCGGGCTGGCTGCTGCACTTTGTTTGCTTTCGTCGACGGTACTCATCCCGGCCTCCTCGGTCGGGCGCGCCATGAAAGGGCGGCATCGGGCTCACTGGCGACCCGGGAAAGGCGTGCCGGCGGCGGGCATCAGGCCAATGCTGTGGGGCTTACGCGGCGGGGGTCGCCATGCGCTTTTCCTTGTCGCCCCCCGGTCGATCTTCGGCCGAGGACGCTGCCCTCGGGACCCCACAGTGGCCTCATCCGGGACGAAAGTCAAGGGGGCAGCCTACCTTGTCGGATGCAGCGGGGGAGAGCCAGGGCCCAACCCTTGTGGCGAGCAACGCAGATCGCCCCGGGCATGCACGGGGGGTATTCGAACGGGCATGCAGCCACGTCAACGATGTGGGTCTACTCAGTGAGGAAATCGATTCCTCGAACGGTGAGCAACTGGGGAACTTTCCGCAAACCTTCAGCCACAATGGGGCTGGTCAACGCAGCCTGGTCCATCCAGCAGGCGGAGCGGCGCAAAGCGCAGCACTGACAGTACAGAATCCCTGTACTTCCGGGCTGGCTGACGGGGCCCGGCCCGCTCCTCGACCGCGGCTGCAGTGCCAAAGTCAAGACCTAAATCAATCACCCAAAAAGCTGGAACGGCGTGGAAATGCGGGGGGCAAGCAGGGGCGCTCGTCTCTGGAAAACGCGCCTTGGGAGGCGCTCCCCCTAAGCGAGCCTGCCCCTCCCTGTCCAATCCCGGCCCCTTGCTGGGTGCCCGGCGCCGGCGTAGGCTCGCCCGCAGGAGCGGCGGTGCCACCACAGCGCAACTGGGTGCCAGCAACGACGTCGATGGCAGGGACCGTCGCCGCTCACCGGCACGTGAAAGGCGGCCGAATCGTGCGCTCAGATATTGCACCTGGCGGCATCTTCCCCGATTACGAGTTGCCTGACCACGAGAACATCCCCCGCAGGCTCAGTGAGTTGCAGGGGGAGGACCCCCTGGTCTTGATGCTGTCGCGCGGACACTACTGCCCTAAGGAGCATCAGCACCACCTTGAACTTGCGGCGTTCTACCCTAAGGTCGCTGTGGCCTACACGCAGATGGGAACCATTGCGACCGATGACCACCACGTGCTCCAGGAATTCCGTGCGTCGGTGGGTGCGCAATGGCCGTTCCTCTCTGATCCTGGCCGCACCGTGCAGCAGGATCTGGACATCCAGGAATACACCGATCCGGACCACGACCCGATGATCCCGCACACGCTCGTTCTGAAGCCCGGCTTGGTCATACACAGCATCTACAACGGCTACTGGTTCTGGGGGCGTCCCTCCGTCGACGACCTCCGCCGTGACCTGCGCGCAGTGACGAAGGAGATCCGGCCAGACTGGGACCTCAGCACGCCCGGCCTACCTGAGGCATGGGATGCGGGCAGCTGGGCGCCCTTCCACGGATGGAACAAGCGGGTACGGCCGGACTGAAGACGTCGAGTCGGCCTCTAGCTGTGAAGGACGTGCGACGGACGCGTCTGAAGTTTCTGGCGCTCATAACGGGTGGCCGCAACTCCGGGGACACCTCCACATGTGGACGCAGATTGTCGGCAAGATCCGCATGGCGCACACTCCGATGCTGAACCACTGGTGGCAGGTGACGCTGTACCTCACCCCGCGCGGCTTGACGACGTCTTCCATCCCCGACCGCCATGACGCCTTCGACATGGAATTCGAATTCTCCGAGCACGTCCTGCGGCTAGGCACCGGCAACGGCATGAGCGCCAACGTTAACCTCAGCCCGAAGCCGGTGGTCGAATTCCATGGTGAGACCTCCGATGCCATGAACCGGCTCGGCATCGAGACGGCCCCATCCGGGCGGTGCCGAACGAGGTCGAACCGACCATACCGTTCGCCGAGGACTACCTGCATGCCGCTTATGACAGCGAAGCCGTCCGGCTGTTCTGGCATCAACTGATCCAAGCGGACCGCCTGCTCAATGCGTTCAGGTCCTACTTCCGGGGCAATGTGAGCCCCGTGCACTTCGGCCCTTCGCGCTCAGCGACAACACCATCTCGTCCACGCCGGTCAGCCGGCGCTGCCGTTTCTTCACGGTCTGCGGGTCGAACGTCGCACCGGTGTCCCGCGGCACGTCGATCTCCACCGGCCCGATCTCTGTCATGACGGTCTTGGCGCGGGTGCCGTTGCGCGAGTTCCCGCTCCCGCGCCCGGACACGTCGTGTTTGCCGTAGCCGAGGTGCTCGTCCATTTCCGCTTCCAGCGCGGTCTCCAGGACGTTCTTCGTCAACCGGTTCAACAGCCCGTCCGGGCCGACCAGCTCGATTCCCTGCTCCCTGGCCTGGGCCAGGAGCTGCTTCGCTAACTCTTGCTGATCCAATTCAGTCGCCATGGGATCCATGGTTCCGCTCATGATCAGTCCTCCCCGCCAGGCACCGCCCGGCGTGTCAGGCCAACCCCGGATCCACCGTTATTCAGACACTCCCGGCCGTTTCGCTGGTTCCTACGCAGCGCTTTGGGTTGCCTGAAATGTGGCAAAAAGGAAGTGTGTACAAAGTACACACTTTGGGCTTCGGACTGCGTCGTATATGGGTCGGACCGGGCCGGATTCCGCATGTTTCTCGGGGAGTCCAGTATTGGCAGGGGAGGGAATGCAGTTCGAGTCCCACCTCGGGCACAGTAGACCCCCTCGTCAGAGGGGTTTTTGCTTTAACGTGTGGACATTGACCCTGATTTGGGACCCTCTGACGCTGGCCGCGGGCGGTGCCTGGCCGCAGTGGCCTATGAAGTTGTGTGGGTGGCGGGTTCAGGGCCCTGGCCAGTGAGCCCTCCGCCTGCTGGGATGTGGGCTCATGTGGGTCTCCTTTCTGGCTTGCTCGGGTTGCCGTGGTTGGTCTTGTACCTATTCATGCTGTGGGGTCCTACTGACGACATGACCCGCGGGGATTTCTTGAAGGTCTTTTTTTCCGGAATCCTTGTTTACCGGTGGCTTTGGGGGAGAGCTGGTTCCTGTTTGTCCGGCCAAAGCGGGTGTGTACGTTGTCCACACCGGAGTGAGTTTCCTGCCGTTGCTGCTTTGTGGCTCGCTCCTTGCCTGCTTCCCACGAGACGGGCAGGAAGATCCCCGGAAACCCGGGGATCTTCCTGCCTCAACTCACGCAACTTCAGGTTAGGCGTTAGCTGGGTGCCGCCGGCCCATCCGCGGTGTCAATGTTGGTGAAATTGGCACCTTTTGATGATTGAGAAATTGAGCGATAACAAGACCACCGCAACGGCGGCGTTACTGGTCAGTTGCCGGGGGAATCGAGGTGCCTCTGGCGCGGGCTGTCAGGTTGCTTCCCGATCCTCGGTCGATCATCCACTTCTCACGCAGGCAGTGCTGTCACACCGTGGGGGCGATGTTCTGGTTCAACCGGAATAGATTGGTGGGGTCGTATTCGTTCTTCAGTTCCACGAGCCGCCGGTAGGTATCCGCCGGGTACGACGCCCGGACGAGCGTCGTATTCGCTTCACCTGTGAAATTCACGTAGGCCGCCACATCCGGACCGAGCGCGGACGTCACGCCCCGGGCCCATTCGACGACATCCGCGAAGCCTTCCGCCGTCGGCGTGCGCGCAATAACATTGACGATGAATTCTTGGTCGCGGAGTGCGAAGGCCGTAGCTTCGGCAGGAACCCGGCCGACCGCGCCGCCAAGGTGGTGCAGGTGAATCTGCGTCATGGCGTTGGGCAATGCCGCAAACGAGTCCAGCAGCACGCGCACGGACGCGTCGTCGGCGGCGCGCAGAAATGCCGAGCGGAAATAGTTGTGCACGCCCCGCGGGTACAGCGGATCGAGCGCCTGCTGCCACCCCGCGTACGGGTTGGCCGCGAACACATCGGCGATGACCGTGCCCAATGACCGGAAGGGCGCGGTGGCGGCATCGCCGGCATCGAGGTCGCCGGACCAGCACCCTCCCACAGCGATGACCGGCTTGCCGTGCACTGATTCTGGCAGGAACGGGACCGGCGGCGCCGTGGTCATGTTGACCAGCGTGGTCAGCTCATCGGGGGCCGCCGCGCAGGCCGCCCGATAGCCGCGCAACACCTGCTCCGCCTCTTCTGCGGGGTAGAAAACCAGGCCGGAAAGGACGATGGGCCCCACTTCGTGCAATTGATAGTCGAAGGACGTCACCACACCGAAATTGCCGCCGCCGCCGCGCAGTCCCCACAACAAATCGGGGTGCTCGTCGGCACTGGCGTGAATAAACTGCCCGTCGGCGGTGACGACGTCGGCGCCGACCAGGTTGTCGCTGGCCAGCCCGTGCTTGCGCACGAGCCAGCCGATGCCGCCGCCGGTGGTGAAGCCGGCGATGCCGGTCGAGGACACCAGGCCACCGGTCACCGCAAGCCCGAATTGCTGGGTCTCTGCATCCACGTCCTTCCAGGTACACCCTGCCTGTGCCGCCACGCGGCGGCGGGCAGGGTCCACCTGGACCCCCTTCATCAGCGAAAGGTCCAGCACGATACCGTCGTCGACGGTGGAAAACCCGGGAATCGAGTGGCCACCGCCGCGAACCGACAACGGCAACCCCTCGCTGCGCGCGAGATCGACCGTGCGGATCACATCTGCCACACCCGCGCAGCGTGCGATGAGCGTCGGGCGGCGGTCGTGGGCCCCGTTCCAGATGCTGCGTTCGTGGTCGTAGTCCGCGTCCCCTGGGCGGACGACCGTGCCGCGCAGGCCGGCGGCGAACTCGGCGATGGTGGCCTCGCCGATGCGGGTCGGCCCAGTCTGCGTCGTTGTCACGATGCGTTCCTCCTGATTGCTGTTTGTTTGTCAGATCCGTTTGTCAGATCCAGGAATAACGCTAGTGAACCGTCCTCAACGAGCACTCAACGCCGTCTCAACATCATCATCCGAGTCCCGCCTACGCAGTGCGGCCAGCCGCTGACCGGCGATGAGGCATCTCGTTCGGTCGAAAATCGCCCCAGCCCTGTCAATTTCGCGGGCCGCCCGATGCGGGTCGCCGAGCTCGTTGGATAGTTCTGCCACCATCAACCGTTGCCAGCCGGTGTGTCGCCGCCATGGGGCGACCCTTTCCGCTGCCTGCCTGTACATTTCTCGCGCTGCCCGGACCTCCCCGGAGATCAGTTCGACGGCACCGAGAATGGTCAGCGTGGCGCCCATCCCCACCTGATCTCCCGCGGACTCGAACCCTGAAAGGCAACGCCGAGCGTCTGTCAGGCCGCGGTCGATATCACCACCCATGGCGCGGAGCAGGGCGATATTAATCTCGGTCAGCAGCTCGCCGCGTCGGTCGCCCAGGCCGAGCCGAAGCTCCCGCGCCAAGGACAGGGCCTCATCGGCCGCGCTGTGGTCGCCACAGTCGCGCAGAATGCAGCCAAGTTGGTGAAGTGTTTGCGCCCTAGCCAGGTCATCTCCTAACTCGGCGAAATGTTCGGCTGCGTCCGTGATGACGGATATCGCAGACTGCGTGTCCCTCGAAAGCCTGGCCGCGTAGCCGATCGCGGACAGCACGTAGCCTTTGGCTTGGATGACGCCAACCCGCCGGCCCAACAGCAGGGTCTCCTCGACGCAGGGGACCAACCGTCCGGCGATCGGGACCAGTTGCAGGCTGGGCGTGATCACCGGCAGGAAGGGTGGAGTGCTGGTCTCAGACTGTGCGAGTTCGCTCAGGCAGGTGTTTAGGTGACGGGCGGCGAGTGGTCCGTCCTCCCGGGACAACGCGCACTGGCCGAGCAGCCAACTGCTGGCAGCGGCATGTTCGGGTCTGCCACCCTCGACTGCCTCGGTGTGCACGTCGGCTGCCAGCTGTTCGGCCTCGTCCAAGTCGAAAGTGCTCCAGGCGAGTGAGGTCTCAATGAGCCGGGCCATCGCCACCTCGTCGGGGTTGCCGATCTCCCGCATGATGGCCAGGGCCTCCGCGCCGAGCGCCCGATGCCGATCGCCGCGGCCCTGCCGGCTGTCCAGCCCGGTCAGGCCGATCAGAGCGGCCGCGCGAGGCCGGGTCGAGTCGGGAGCCACCGCCAAGGCACGCTCGACCCAACGTGCTCCCTCGACCGCGTGACCGCGGAGGAACCAGAACCGCCACAGGCTGGCGACGAGCCGGAGCGCGGTCTCGGGCTCGTGTGCGCACGACCAGCGCAGCGCAGCGCGCAGGTTGTCGTGCTCGCGGTCGAGCACCTTCGGCTGTTCGATGACCACCCCGGTGGCCCGTTCGGGATTGTGGGATTCGGCGACGGCAAGGAAGTAGGCGCAATGCGCAGCCGCCAGTTGAGCCGCCTCACCTGCATGATCGAGATTCTCGTGCCCAAACTGGCGGACCGTCTCCAATTGCCGGTATCGGGTCCCGGCGCCCCTCCTTTCGGTGACCACCAAAGACTTGTCCACCAGCTTGGCCAACAGGTCGAGCAGTTCGACTTGCTGGAGGGGCGCGTCAGCGCAGACTGCTACCACAGCGTCGAGGGTGAAACCACCCGCGAACACAGACAGCCGGCGCAGCAGAACCTGCTCCGGTTTGGTGAGCAGTTCGTGGCTCCATTCCAAGGTGCCACGCAGCGTCTGGTGCCGCGTGACGCCGCTGGTTCCCCCGCCGAGCATGGACAAAGCATCGCCCAATCTCTGGACGATCTCGGCGGGTTCGAGTACGGCGGTTCTGGCCGCGGCCAATTCCAGGGCCAGCGGCATCCCGTCGAGCCGTCGGCACAACTCTGTCACCCCCTGCGCGTTGTCGGCGTCGAGCGCGAAACCCGGCCGGACCTGCGCTGCCCGCTCAACGAAAAGCCGGACAGAGGGCAGACGGCCCAGCGCGGCCAGGTCGAGAGCGTCGGTCCGCAGGGGCGAGGGCAGGGGCAATGACGGCACCCGGTAGGTGTACTCTCCGTCGGCATGGAGTGGCTCCCGGCTGGTGGCCAGCACTTTAACCCCAGGGGATCCGTCGAGTAGCGCGACGACGAGTTGCGCACAGGCCGCGAGCAGGTGTTCGCAGTTGTCCAGCACGAGGAGCAGCGAGCGTCGCCGCAGTTGGTCGACCAGCGCTTGCACGCGGCTTGGTGCCGCGCCGGAATCCAACCCGAGGACCTCGGCTACGGCATCGGCCACCAGCAGCGACTCCCCAACGGCCGCGAGGTCGACGAACCAGACTCCGTCCACGTACTCAGGACGAACTGCCTTCGCGGCCTCCAATGCCAGTCTGGTTTTGCCGCTGCCGCCAGCCCCGGTGAGGGTGAGCAGGCGAGCATGGCCCATCAGCCGCTCGACGTCAACGAGCTCACGCTCGCGCCCGATGAAGCTTGTCAGCGGGGATGGCAGATAACCGATGGCATCGTCTTTGCCGGTCACGCCGGCGGGCCGGTGGAGGCGCTCCTCGGGCGGCGAGCCGGTCAACAACTCGCGAAACAGTCCCATCGTCCGGGTGTCCGGGTCGGTCCCGAACGCGTCGAGGAGTTCGTCGACCAGCCGCTCATATCGTGCCAATGCTTCCGACCGCCGGCCCATCCCAGCCAGTACCACCATCTGCGCACGCACGGCCCCCTCGTGGATGGGATCGGATTCGAGCGCATGGGTGAGGATGATCAACGCTTCCTCCGGCGCGCGCTGCGCCACCGTGGACGCCAGTTTCACCAGTACCTCGCGATGGATTTCCCGGAGCTCATCGCGGCGTGTCGTCAGCCAATCCGCATCCGGCAGCTCCGGCAGAAGATCACCACTGTACAAGTCGGCCGCATCGCGCAGGTTTGCCTCGACACCTGCAGCCAACGCTGCCACGGCCGAACGCTCGAACTGCAGGACATCGACATCGACCGGGCCAGTGTCATCCAGCACGACCACGTCACCACGGATGGCGAGCAGCCCGTCGCTGCCGGCTCCAGCGCCAGCGAGCGTACGGCGAGCGACGTACAGGGTCTGATGCAGATTCCGTGCGGCGGCCGCCGGCTCCATGTCGGGCCACAGGCGGTCCAGTACCTGCTCGCGACGGCCACGCTGACCACGCGCCAACGCAAGCATCGCCACCACGGCCTTTGCCTTCCGCAGCCGCCAGTGGCTGTTCTCGACGGCGTTCCCGTTGACGTACACGATGAACGAGCCGAGAAGCTGGATGCGCAACCCGCTTTGGGTAGGCTTCATGGTTCTTCAGTATCCGCTCGCCAACCGGCGCTGTCGAACAAAGAAAAACGTGCTGACGTCTGCCCACACGCAGGGTGATCATGCCGGCGGAACTCCGGTGCATCGAAGCAATGAATGGTCCTTCATCGATCCGCCGGGATGGACGCGACCAGCCTTCCAGCGCGTGCCCGAGACGAAGCAGGTTAAGAACCGCCTCCATTTAGATGTGCACGTGGATGACGTGTCTGGCGCTGCCGCTGCGGCGGTAGCCCTTGGGGCTGTAATGGTCGGCGCGATCCATGCCGATTCGGTCGGCACATTCCAGGTCTTGCAGGATCCGGAAGGCAACCAGTGGTGCGTCGTTCGCTCAGCCGCCGATTGAGGCGCGTGTCGTCGCGATAGGCGCGGCCTGCGGAATCGGCGGGGTTACCTCGGACCATTCAGCTCCGGGCGCCGTGTCATTCTTCGATCACGGGGCGTAGGCTGAGCGCGATCCACTACCCGGGACCTGGCGCTTCGGCCGTGGCCACCACAGGAAGGCAGCATCGATGGAGATGATCGTCAAGGGCAACTGGCACAGGCTCAGGCCCGAAACGCGGCAATGGCTGATCGACAACCCGGGATGCCTGATCCTCCCGCGCACGCTGGTGGCCACCATCTGTGAGGCGACCGGCGGAAGTGCCGACTGTGACCAGCACGGCGAGATTACGCTCTCACAGGAAGACCGCGATTTTATCCGGTCCAGGGCAGGCCAGATCACGGCAACCGGACCGGAGCAGCGTTTCTTCGACGCAACACAGCCCTGAGAGGCCGGCCTTACAGAGTGTCCCGGGGAACACCGCCGAGTTGCCGATTTTGGGGACTGCGGCAGCGGGGGTGTGCGTGGGCGGAGACTATTGGCCGAGGTGAGCCGTGTCCTTGTCAGCGTCCCGGCGCAGAGCTACCCTGATGCCGGGGGAGACACGATGATGGGGCCACGGCCGGAAGATCCCGGACGGGCGCTCCCGGACTAAGGAGTCTGTAGATGTCGACCGTCTCGCACCCCGCAAACCGGCACGTGCCCGCGGGCGACGGCCCTGGCACACCGAGTGTGTCACCGACGAGCACCTCGTCATCGAATCGATCCAGGCGATGAAGCCGCCGAGAACAGGGCTGGTGGATGTCGCATACTCCTGCGTTGAATGCGGCTTTTTCTATGCCCACCCGGCCAATGTGGCGCAGGCTGCCGAGATCGCGAATCGGCCCGGGCAAGGGCCCGGGGTGCTGCAGTTCGGCGGGGCGTACATGCACTGCGGGAAACCGATGACGGTGGGCGGCTCCGAGCAACGCAGCATCTGCGCCCCGGCGTCAACCGAAGATCTCGGTGGCGTGCCCCTGGAGGTGTATCTGCGCACCAGGGTCCTGCGCTGCGGCTGCGGCTTCCAGATGGAAATACCGGACTGACTTATGCGCGGACGGAAACTGGACGTTGAGCATTGAAGGGCGGACCATCGTGACATTCAAGTACCCGGGCAGGAACCTTCGGCGGGTGACGGGCGGATTGTTCGTCGTGAGCGCCCTCGCGTTCGCCGCGGCAGCTACCACGCTTTCGGTGACGTTTGACTGGCCGGACATCCTGCGGGAGCCGGCCGGCGTGGTGCTGCCGGCATTCGCAGCCGGCGGTCCCGGGTTGGTCTGGATCTGGTTTGCGACGGCCTGGGCGTACGGGCTCCTTGCCGTGCCGATTCTTCTGCTGCCCGCGGCGCTCGGCCTCCGCCAGGATCCGGCCCTGCGGGTCGCCACGTACGCAGGTGCCGCCTCGGTGCTCCTGTCTCTCATAGGATTCCTGCGCTGGGTGTTCGTCGTTCCGCCCCTGGCCGGCTCCTATGTCACGGGCGACGCCACGACACGGGCGGCCGTGGACGCCGCCTGGACCGCTCAACACCAGTTCGGCGGAGCGCTGCTGGGGGAACACCTGGGTCAGTTGCTTGTCATCGCGTGGTCGGTCACACTCTGCGTGATCATCCTGCGCAGCGGGATCCTCCCGCGCTGGCTCGGCGCCGTCGGACTCGCCGTCAGCATGATCTATCTGCTGAATCAGGGTGACATCGTTGCCACGGCACTCCCGGGCTTCCCCGTCTGGGACCTTGCAGGCCTCCTCGGCAGCACCGGCTGGGGGTTGTGGGTGGCTGCACTCGGCGTCAGCATCCTGGTCCGCCGGCCCGCCGTGGAACAGCGCCCCGGCGAGACGGCCGGGGCAGCAGCAGCATGAGCACGGGACTGCACGTCATCTTCGGCACCGGAGCCATCGGGCTCGCCACGTACGACGCCCTCCGGAGCCGTGACCGGACCGTCCGGCTCGTGAATCGGTCAGGACGAGCACGCGTTCCCAACGACGTGGAAGTTGCCGCCGGGGACGCCGGCGATCCCGCATTCGCCGCCGAAGCAGCCCGGGGGGCCGCCGTCGTTTATCAGACCCTGAACCCGCCGTACCCTGAGTGGAACACACAGTTCCCAGCCCTGCAGTCCGGGGTGCTGGCCGCCGCCGAAAGCACCGGCGCCCGTCTGGTCAGCATGGAAAACGTGTACATGTACGGCCGCCCCGACGGACGTCCGCTGACCGAAGACCGCGCATACAACGCCCACACCAAAAAAGGACAACTCCGGGCAAGGATGTCGCAGGAGCTCCTCGCGGCCCACCGTGAAGGTCGCGTCGAAGTCGCGATCGGCCGCGCCTCCGACTATTTCGGCCCCCGCGGAGGTGCACAATCCAACCTCGGGGACCGGGTCTTTCCCGCAGCCCTGGCCGGTAAGACCGCCAATGTGCTCGGCGACCCGGACCAGCCCCATACTTACACGTACATTCCTGACATCGGTGAAGGTCTTGCCGTGCTGGGCGAACACCCGGACGCCCCCGGAGAAATCTGGCATCTGCCCAACGACCCCGAGACGCGCACCACCAGAGAGCTCGTCGACATGATCTACAAGCACGCCGGCCAGCCCCGCACCAGGCTCCGCGCCGTGCCGCCACTGCTCCTGCGCGGCCTCAGTCTCATCAACTCCACTGTTCGGGAACTCCTTGAAATGCAGTACCAATTCGAGGAACCCTTCATCGTCGGCAGCAGCAAAATAGCGGACAGGCTCGGTCTCACGGCAACACCCCTCGATCAGGCCATCGCCGAAACACTCGTGGATTACGGGGCTGACGAATCTCCGCCCGTCCGATAACCCTCCAGAAGGGCAAGGCGCCGTTCTGTGGTCAGGACTGCGGCCCAGTCAGATTCGGTGGCCGGCACGTCTCAGAGTCCCACGACGGCTCGCAAGGGTGATCGGGACTTAGGCGCTCCGCCGCACGGCTAGCGGAGATCGTTCCTGACCCGACGGGTACGTATGCGCTGCTATCGGCGTTTCGATAAGCGTGTCGCCGGGATTTGCGCCAAGGGCTTTTGGCCAGGGTGGACAAGTCCTTTATCATCACCACCCACACGGGGGACGTCAGCTGAATCCGGCTCTCTAATATCTGCCTCCGGCGAACGCCCCAAGCGTGCCTGAGGCGACGTAGCATCAAGGTATGGGGGCAGCCAGGAGTGTGGCGAAATGTTTGAGCGATTTACGGACCGTGCCCGTCGCGTAGTTGTGCTTGCCCAAGAAGAGGCACGCATGCTGAACCACGGTTACATTGGTACCGAACACATCCTGTTGGGTCTGATCCATGAGGGTGAAGGTGTTGCCGCCAAAGCCCTTGAATCCTTGGGCATTTCGCTCGACGGTGTCCGCGAGCAGGTTCAGGAGATCATCGGCCCGGGCCAGGAGTCCCCTTCCGGTCACATCCCCTTTACCCCTCGTGCCAAGAAGGTCCTTGAGCTCTCGCTGCGCGAGGCCCTGCAGCTGGGCCATAACTACATTGGTACCGAGCACATCCTCCTGGGCCTCATCCGGGAGGGTGAGGGCGTTGCCGCGCAGGTGCTCGTCAAGCTCGGCGCCGACCTGAGCCGGGTCCGCCAGCAGGTTATCCAGCTGCTCTCGGGTTACCAGGGCAAGGAGGCCACGGGCGCCGGCGTCGGCCCCGGCCAGGCCGAGGGTACCCCGGCCGGTTCTGTTGTCCTGGACCAGTTCGGCCGCAATCTGACCCAGGCGGCGCGCGAGAACAAGCTGGATCCCGTGATCGGCCGCGAGCAGGAAATGGAACGCGTCATGCAGGTTCTTTCCCGCCGCACCAAGAACAATCCAGTGCTGATCGGCGAGCCCGGCGTCGGCAAGACCGCCGTCGTCGAGGGCCTGGCCCAGGCGATCGTCCGGGGGGATGTCCCGGAGACCATCAAGGACAAGCAGCTGTACACCCTGGACCTGGGCTCCGTGGTGGCTGGCTCCCGTTACCGCGGTGACTTCGAGGAGCGGCTGAAGAAGGTCCTCAAGGAGATCCGCAGCCGCGGGGACATTCTTTTGTTCATTGATGAGATCCAGACCCTGGTGGGTGCCGGAGCCGCCGAAGGTGCCATCGATGCGGCCTCGATCCTGAAGCCGTTGCTGGCCCGCGGGGAGCTGCAGACCATCGGTGCGACCACGCTGGACGAGTACCGCAAGCACATCGAGAAGGATGCCGCGCTGGAGCGCCGCTTCCAGCCGATCCAGGTCAAGGAACCCTCCGTTGCGGACGCGATCGAGATCCTCAAGGGGCTCCGGGACCGGTATGAGGCGCACCACCGGGTCACCATTACCGACGGCGCGCTGGTCTCGGCGGCGAGCCTTTCGGAGCGCTACATCTCGGACCGGTTCCTGCCGGACAAGGCGATCGACCTGATCGACGAGGCCGGGGCGCGGCTGCGCATCCGCCGCATGACCGCGCCGCCCGAGCTCAAGATCATGGACGAGAAGATCGCCGCCATGAAGCTGGAGAAGGAATCCGCGATCGACGCGCAAGACTTCGAAGGCGCCGCGTCGCTGCGCGACAAGGAGCAGAAGCTCATTGCCGAGCGCGCCGAGAAGGAACGCCAGTGGAAGACCGGCGGCATGGATGACATCTCCGAAGTCGATGAGGACCTCATCGCCGAGGTGCTGGCGAACTCCACCGGCATCCCGGTCTTCAAGCTGACCGAGGAAGAGTCCTCGCGCCTGCTGAAGATGGAAGACGAGCTGCACCAGCGTGTGGTGGGCCAGGATGAGGCGATTAAGTCGGTTTCGCGGTCGGTCCGGCGCACCCGTGCGGGTCTGAAGGACCCCAAGCGTCCGGGCGGCTCGTTCATCTTCGCCGGCCCCACCGGCGTCGGCAAGACCGAACTGGCCAAGGCCCTCGCAGAGTTCCTGTTCGGCGAGGAGGACGCGCTGATCACGCTGGACATGTCCGAGTACTCGGAGAAGCACACGGTGTCGCGGCTCTTCGGTGCCCCGCCGGGGTACGTGGGCTACGACGAGGGCGGCCAGCTGACCGAGAAGGTCCGTCGTCGTCCGTTTTCCGTGGTCCTGTTCGATGAAGTGGAGAAGGCGCACGCCGATCTCTTCAACTCGCTGCTGCAGATCATGGAAGACGGCCGCCTGACCGATAGCCATGGCCGCGTGGTGGACTTCAAGAACACCGTGATCATCATGACCACGAACCTCGGCACCCGGGACATCTCCAAGAGCGTTGCCACCGGCTTCCAGTCCGGCACGGACACGCAGACCGGCTACAACCGGATGCGCGCCCGGGTCACCGAGGAGCTCAAGCAGCACTTCCGCCC
>NZ_FNGD01000002.1 GCF_900102895.1 Arthrobacter sp. ov407 | reverse complement strand
CTCGCCAATCTTGGCGTAACTGAGCCCGCCCCGCCGGCCCATCTGGATCATTCCCCGCTCAGCCAGGTTCAATGCCCGGCCCCCCGGCCCTTCGGCCGTGGGCGCCGGATCCGAAAGACCCCCGACGGGCCCCATGTCCACAGTCATCATCCGGCCAGACTGGGCCCACCAGTTCCTCCCGGTCCCATGAGTGGCTCCGACACGCCGGGCCGCAGCAAGAATCGACATCCCTGCGCACACCAGATCGAAGAACTCAGTGCGCGCATCCAGGGAAAACACATTGACCATCAAACGCTCCATCAGTCAGAGCGTTGCTGCGACCATATGACTCTGCCCCCGGTTTAGCCGCCATAGGTGATAGGGCAAGCGGCGGCAGCGGCCGGCGGTACACTGACTCCACAGCAGTACCCTTTCAAGCGCAGGCCCGGCTCCGGCCGAGCCTGCGCTTGGATCTATCTGGTCCCGCCGCGCGTTAGGAAGCTGTGCAGGCAATCAACGACTTCATCCTCGCCGCCGCAGGGCAGCCCTGGGTCCTTGTCCTGGTTTTCGCCTGCTGCGTGATCGACGGCTTCTTTCCGCCGATCCCGAGCGAGTCGGTGGTGGTGGGCCTGGCTGCAGTCGCCGCCACGGCGGATGTTCCCAATCCGGCGCTCCTGATCGCCACCGCCGCCGCAGGTGCATTCCTGGGCGACAACCTGGCTTACCTGATCGGCCGTCGGGCCGGAACGCGGCGCTGGGCATGGATGCGCGGCCCCCGCATGCAGGCGGCCTTCCGCTGGGCCGGACGGGAGCTGCGGAAACGCCCTGCCTCACTGATCCTCGTGGCGCGCTTCGTCCCGATCGGACGGGTGGCCGTCAACCTGACCGCCGGCGCCACACACTATCCACGGAGCAGATTCGTCAGCCTGACGGTACTTTCGGCGCTGCTGTGGGCGGGCTACTCGGTGGGGATCGGCCTGTTTGTTGGCCCGTGGTTTGCGAAAAACCACGTGCTGGGCGCGGCCATTGCGATCGTCTGCGCCATTGTCCTGGGCGTCATCCTGGACCGCGTGATCAGCAAGGTGCGCGGCCGCAGTCCGGAGGAACCAACGCATTCCGTTCCGCCCGCCGAGTCCTAGGCGGATTGGCCCAGCCCGTGGGACACTTAGGAGCGATTTGCGTCACGCTAGCTGGCCGCACTTCGTCCAACGTTCCACCCACTGTCATCGCATGTACGTTACGGCTTAGTTGTCCGTTCCCAGTCATCAAGGAGCGCCGCTCGCATGGAGTTCATAAACGAGGCCGTGCTCCATGCCGCTGGCCAGTGGTGGATCTACCCCCTTTTGCTGGTCTTCTTCTTCGTGGACGGCTTCGCGATGGTGGTCCCCAGCGAGACCCTCATCGTTGCCCTTGCGGCGTACTCCGTGCACAGCGGCCAGCCCAATCTGTGGATTCTCGGCCTCACGGCGCTCGTTGGGGCGATGGCCGGCGACAACATGGCGTACATGCTCGGCCGCAAGATTGGCCTTGAGCGGTTCCGGTGGATGCGAAAACCGAAGGTTCAAAAGGTCTTCGGGTGGGCACACTATGAACTCGAGAAGCGCGGCGCCGTCTTGATCTTCACCGCCCGATATATCCCGTGGGGCCGTGTCGCCGTGAACTACGTGGCGGGCACGACGGCGTTCCCGCACAGGAGATTCTTCTTCCTCGACGCCTTCGCGTGCCTCACGTGGGTGGGCTACTCGATCGGCATCGGCGTCCTGGCCAGTTCCTTCCCGTGGCTGCACCATAACCCGCTTCTCAGCGCGGGGATCGCGGTGGTGTTCGCGATTGTGCTCGGCGTCCTCATCGACCACCTCCTGCGCTGGTGGCACAAACGCCTTGGCCGCAACGACGCCGGGCCCGTCCAGGCCGACGCCGAATTCGTCCCGGAATCCGCTTCCGGGATGCAGGGCACGATGCTGGCCGGTCCGTCTACTGAGGCCGGGGTATCCAGAAAGTAGCTTCCGGCGCCCAGCGACCCTATGGTTGGAACGTGACTGAGACTATTCCTGACGCTGCCCCTGACCTCGACTTCGACCTGAAGGTCCTTCCCAAGGTTTCCCTGCACGACCACCTGGACGGCGGACTCCGCCCGGCCACCATCATTGAACTCGCGGAGGCTGCCGGCCACACGCTGCCCTCCACGGACCCCGTCGCGCTGGGGGAGTGGTTCCGCGAATCCGCCGACTCCGGCTCCCTGGTCCGTTACCTCGAGACCTTCGACCACACCATCGCCGTGATGCAGACCAAGGAAGGCCTGTTCCGCGTCGCGAAGGAATTCGTCGAAGACCTGGCGGACGACGGCGTCGTGTACGGCGAGGTGCGCTGGGCGCCCGAACAGCACCTGCAGAAGGGCCTGAGCCTGGACGAAGTGGTGGAGGCCGTGCAGGCAGGCCTCGAAGCCGGCGTGGACGCCGTGGCCGAGACCGGCCGCGACATCCAGGTGGGCCAGCTCATCACCGCCATGCGCCACGCCGATCGCGGCCAGGAGATCGCCGAACTGGCTGTCCGCCACCGCAACAACGGCGCCGTCGGCTTCGACATCGCCGGCGCCGAGGACGGCTTCCTGCCGTCCCGCTTCAAGGACGCCTTCACCTACCTGGCCCAGCACAACTTCCCGGCCACCGTCCACGCCGGCGAAGCCGCCGGCCTGGACAGCATCCAGTCGGCACTCGTCGACGGCCGGGCCCTGCGCCTGGGCCACGGCGTCCGGATCGCCGAGGACGTCACGATCGAATTCGAAGATGACGAAGACGCGGACGCCCAGGGCGACGAAGTCAACGACACCATCGGCATGGTGACCCTCGGCGAGCTCGCCAGCTGGGTCCGCGACCGCGGCATCGCCCTGGAGATCTGCCCCTCCTCGAACCTGCAGACCGGCGCTATCGCCGGCTTCGGTGAGGGCATCGAAAGCCACCCGCTGGACATGCTCTATCAGCTCGGCTTCAACGTCACCATCAACACCGACAACCGGCTCATGAGCGGAGTCACGCTGACCGACGAGTTCGAGCTCCTGGTTGAGACGTTCGACTACGACCTCGACGACCTGCTGGAGCTGACGCTGAACGCAGCCGAGGCCGCCTTCCTCCCGCTCGAGGAGAAGGAAGCCCTCGTGGAATACATCAACGAGGCCTACGCCGACCTTGGCTAACGAGGACACCCCACCCATCCAGGGGCTGGCTGGGCCCACGCCAGCCGGGGTCCCCGGCCGAGCTTGCGAGGTCGGGGCGCTGGTGGGGACGATTGCGGCCCTGCGCGAGCACTGCCCCTGGATGGGTGCCCTCACCCACGAGTCCCTGGTGGAGTACCTCCTGGAGGAGGCCTACGAGGTCGCGGAGACCATCGAGACGGCCGGCGGCGACGCCGAACTGAAGTCCGAGCTGGGCGACGTGCTGCTTCAGGTGGTCCTGCACGCCCGGCTCGCCGAGGAGCGCGGCGCCTTCGACCTCGACGGCGTCGCCCGCGGACTGACCGCCAAGATGATCCGCCGCAACCCTCACGTGTTCCGGCCCGACGGCTCGCTGCAGGATTCCTTCCCGGCAACGGTGGAGGAGATCGTCCTGAAATGGGATGCCGTCAAGAAGGCCGAAAAACCGGAACGCGGCCATGTCTTTGACGGCGTTCCTGCCGCCCTTCCGGCCTTGGCCCGGGCCCAAAAACTCCTGGACCGGGCCGAACGCGCGCACCTGCCACCGGCCACCGGCCAAACCGCCGTCGGCACCGCCGTCGAAATCCCGGCCACCGAGGAGGAACTCGGCGACCTCCTGTTCGGGATCGCGGCGGGTGCTCGGGCCGGCGGGCTCGACGCCGAGCGCGCTCTCCGCGGAGCCCTCCGCCGCTTCCAGGACAGCAACGGCTCGACGCCCTCGGCGCAATAGCGCAAAATACCGCCACAATGGCGCAGGAAAAATACCGTCGGCATCATGACGTCCGGGGGTTGGATAGGTTTCCGTAACTTATCCCGCTCTCGACTACGCTAGTAGCGACGACGACGTCGGCTTTTTCGTACTTGATGTACATCCAGAGTCCAAGCAGTCAGATTCCCTGCAGATCGCTTCACCCAAAGGAGCATATCCATGGCGCTTATCGATGCCATCCACGCCCGCGAGATCCTCGATTCCCGTGGCAACCCGACCGTAGAAGTTGAAGTCCTGCTCTCGGACGGCCAGATCGGCCGCGCAGCAGTTCCCTCCGGCGCTTCCACCGGCGAGCACGAGGCCGTTGAACTCCGCGACGGCGACAAGGGCCGCTACCTCGGCAAGGGCGTCCAGAAGGCCGTCGACGCGGTCATCGACCAGATCGCCCCGGCCCTGACCGGTTTCGACGCGACTGACCAGCGCAGCATCGACCAGGCCATGATCGACCTGGACGGCACCCCCAACAAGGGCAAGCTCGGCGCCAACGCCATCCTGGGTGTCTCCCTGGCCGTGGCCAACGCTGCCGCCGCCTCCGCAGACCTGCCGCTGTACAAGTACCTCGGCGGTCCCAACGCGCACGTCCTGCCCGTGCCGCTGATGAACATCCTCAACGGCGGCTCGCACGCCGACTCCGACGTGGACATCCAGGAATTCATGATTGTCCCGATCGGCGCCGAGACCTTCTCCGAGGGCCTGCGCTGGGGTGTCGAGGTCTACCACAACCTCAAGTCCGTCCTGCAGGCTAAGGGCCTGTCCACCGGCCTGGGCGACGAGGGCGGCTTCGCCCCGAACCTGCCGTCCAACCGTGCCGCCCTGGACCTGATCCAGGAAGCCATCAAGAACGCCGGCTATACCCCGGGCAAGGACATCGCACTGGCCCTGGACGTCGCCTCCTCCGAGTTCTTCAAGGATGGTGCCTACCAATTCGAAGGCAAGGCACTTTCCGCCGCCGAGATGAGCGCCTACTACGCCGAGCTCGTGGCCGACTACCCGCTGGTTTCGATCGAGGATCCGCTGGACGAGAACGACTGGGAAGGCTGGAAGACCCTCACCGACAGCATCGGCGACAAGGTCCAGCTCGTGGGCGATGACCTCTTCGTCACCAACCCGGCCATCCTGCAGCGCGGCATCGACACCAAGACCGCGAACTCGCTGCTCGTCAAGGTCAACCAGATCGGTTCCCTGACCGAGACGCTGGACGCCGTGTCACTGGCCCAGCGTGCCGGTTACACCACCATCACCTCGCACCGCTCTGGCGAAACCGAGGACACCACCATTGCCGACATCTCCGTTGCCACCAACGCGGGACAAATCAAGACCGGTGCCCCGGCACGCTCCGAGCGCGTTGCCAAGTACAACCAGCTGCTGCGCATCGAAGAGGAACTCGATGACGCCGCACGGTACGCCGGACGCAGCGCGTTCCCGCGTTTCAAAGGCTAGTTAGCCGCGAAAACCGGTAACCGGTGGCTATGGTTGAAAGACCATGGCCACCGGTTCTGTTTTTGGTCCGCATTTGAAGGAGTGACATGGCTACCCGACGCCCCAATGTTCCCCGGGCTACGCCTGCGGCCGCCAAGGCTGCTGCCGCCAAGCCTGCGGCCACTGGCCTGGGGGCAGCAGACGACGGCGGCGAAGTCATCCAGGCGGACTTTGGCGGCTCCCGCAGCGGCGCGCCGACGCCGGCAACGCCCTCCGGCGCTGCGCCTGCCTCTCCACGTGCGTCAGCACCCGCAGCGGGCAAGCAAGCCGCCGCAAAACCGGCAACCCGGCCGGCACCCGGCAAGGCTGGCGGCAAAGCCGCGAACGGGACCGCCGCAGGAAATGCGGACGAATCCCTCGACCCGGTGCCCGCCAAGGCGTTCTCGGGCCGGCTGCTTGCGCTCGGCGTCGTGATGATTGCCATCACCATCCTGCTGGCCCCCACCGTCAAGATCTTCCTCGACAAACGCGCCGAAATCGCGGCGCTGCAGGCCGACATCGCGGCCAAGCAGACCAAGCAGGAGGACCTCAAACGCCAGGTTTCGCGGTGGCAGGATCCCAACTACGTGAAACAGCAGGCCCGCGACCGCATTAACATGGTTATGCCCGGAGAGACGGGCTACTGGGTATTCGGCAGCGATCTTCCTGCCTCACAGCCCAGTGGCGCGGCGGGTGCAGCATCAGCACAAGACCCGGCCAACCTGCCGTGGGTGGACTCCCTCTGGGAGTCCATCAGGCGATCGGCAACAGACTAGAAGCGGCGCCCGCCGCCGGGATTGTCCCGCGGACAATCCGGAACAGGGCAGGAAGGTGCCACTCCCGTGGACGAGAACCGAGTGGACCAGAACCGAGCGGACGAGAGCACCCCGGTGCAGACAGCCCAGACTCCGGCGCCACGGCACAGGGCCAGCACCCCGGAGGCCTCCCGCCTGCCGTCGCCACACGACCTCGAGGTCCTGAGCCGCCAGCTGGGCCGGCCCGTGCGGGACGTCGTCGAAATCCCGGCCCGCTGCGTCTGCGGAAACCCGCTCGTGGCCGCCACCTCGCCGCGGCTCAGCAACGGTACGCCGTTCCCCACCACGTTCTACCTCACGCACCCGGTGATCACCTCGGCGGTGTCGCGGCTGGAGGCCGCCGGGCTGATGAACGAAATGAACGACAGGCTCGCCGCCGACGCCGGCCTCGCGGCCCGGTACCGCGGCGCCCACGAGGCGTATCTGGCCTCCCGTGCCGAGATCGGCGCGCGCTCCGGCATTGGTGCGGTTCCGGAAATCGACGGCGTCTCGGCCGGCGGAATGCCGGCGCGCGTCAAATGCCTGCACGTTCTCGTGGGGCACTCGCTGGCCGCCGGGCCGGGCGTGAACCCGCTCGGTGACGAGTCGATCGCGGCCATCGCCGAATGGTGGACGGTGGACCGCTGCTACTGCGTCGGCGCCTGGGACACCGGCGGCGAGGCCCCGTCCCGGGACCTCAGCCGCCATGGACCGCAAGGCCTGCCGGAGATCGTGGGCCGGCCCGCCCCTGTCCGCAAGTCCCGGGCCGCCGCCGGCACTGCTGACACCGCCGGCACTGCTGACACCGCCGATGCGGGGGAGTCCCAGTGACCCGGGTCGCGGCCATAGACTGCGGCACCAACTCGATCCGCCTGCTCATCGCAGATGTGGGCGCGAGCGTGAACACAGATACAGACGGCGCAACCGGGCAACCCACGCCGCGGCTGACCGACATCGTGCGGGAAATGCGCGTGGTCCGGCTGGGCCAGGGCGTGGACTCCACAGGTGAACTTGCCCAGGAAGCGCTCGAGCGCACCTTCGCCGCGACCCGGGACTACGCCGCCCTCATCCAAGAGCACGGCGTCGACAAAGTGCGCTTCGTGGCCACCTCCGCCACCCGCGATGCCAGCAACCGGCAGGTCTTCGTCGACGGCATCCGCGGCATCCTCGGCGTCGAACCCGAGGTGATCACCGGCGACGAGGAAGCCGCGCTGTCCTTCGCCGGCGCCAGCAGTGTCCAGCCCTCCCGCGGGGAGGACCCCGTGCTGGTGGTGGACCTCGGCGGCGGAAGCACGGAGTTCGTGCTGGGCAACGCCGACGGCGTCATCGCCGCCCGTTCGGTCGACGTCGGCTGCGTCCGGATGACCGAACGGCACCTGCGCAGCGATCCGCCCACCCCGGAGCAGATCGCAGCGGCTGAGGCCGACGTCGACGCCGCCATCAGCGAGGCGGCACAAACCGTTCCGCTGGAACGCACCACGGTCGTCGTCGGCGTGGCGGGTTCCGTCACCACCATCACGGCGCATGCGCTGCGCCTGCCGGAGTATTCGCCGGCCGCGATCCACGGCACCGAACTGGACCTGGACGCGGTCTGGAAGGCATGCACCGAGCTGCTCGAAATGACCCGCGAGGAACGGGCCGCGCTGCCGTACATGCACCCCGGGCGGGTGGACGTGATCGGCGCCGGCGGCCTCGTTTGGCGGCGGATACTGCAACGCCTGGCCGATGTCACGGGCGGGCGCATCACCACGGCAGTGAGCAGTGAACACGATATTCTTGACGGAATTGCCCTCAGCATCCGATGACCCCCAGCAGTTGTGCCCCCGCGCGCGCCGTGCCGCGGGCGCATCCGCCGATAGGACCTGAATGACCAGAGCAACAGCCCGGCGCCGCCGGACCGCCTCCGCGTTGATGGCCTTGGCCCTTGCCGGCGGAGCGTCTACGGCGGCGCTGACCCTAGCCACACCCGCCTACGCCGACTCCTGGCGGGACAAGGAATACTGGCTCGCCGAATCCGGCATCACCAAAGCCTGGGACGTTTCCAAGGGAGCCGGCGTCAAAGTCGCCGTGATTGACAGCGGCGTGGACGGCAAACATCCGGATCTGGCTGGCGTGCTCGGCGGCGGCGTCGACATCTCCGGCGCAGGCAGTGCCAACGGCCAGGCGAGCATCGGCGCCAAACCCGAACACGGCACCCTGGTGGCCACCATGCTCGCCGGGCGCGGGCATCAGGCGCCCGACGCAAGCGCCAAACCGAGCGCCAAACCGAGCGCCAGCGCCACACCCGGCTCTGGCCCCGCCGTTGGACCGGAAGGGATCGTGGGCGTCGCCCCGGAAGCCCAACTGCTGTCCGTCTCCACCTGGCTGGGTTCCGCCAACCCGGGCGGCAAGAGTGACCAGGCCCAGATCCCGGAGGCAGTGCGCTGGGCCGTCGACAACGGCGCCCGCGTCATCAACATCTCCCTCGGCAGCACGTCGCCGGCATGGCCGCAGAGCTGGGACGCGGCATTCCTCTACGCAGAACAGAAGGACGTCGTAATCGTCGCCGCCGCGGGCAACCGCGTAGGCGGAAACGTCCAGGTCGGCGCGCCGGCCACGATTCCCGGTGTCCTGACGGTCGCGGGCCTGGACCGCACGGGCGCGGCCAGCATCGACTCCTCCTCACAGGGCATCAGCATCGGCGTCGCTGCTCCCGCCGAGGACCTGGTCGGCGGCATGCCCAACGGCGGCTATGCCGAGTGGGCGGGCACGTCCGGGGCCACGCCCATCGTTGCCGGCGTCGCTGCCTTGATCCGCTCCAAATGGCCCGAGATGTCCGCGAGCCAGGTCATCAACCGGATCGTCAGCACGGCCAAGGACGCCGGGGCGCCAGGGAAGGATCCGCTCTACGGCTTCGGCGTGCTGAACGCCGAGGCCGCACTGAAGGCCGATGTTCCGGAAACCAAGGTCAATCCGCTGGGATCGATTTCGGACTGGATCCGGGTCCACCGGCGCGGAAACCTCGCCACGACTGCATCTGCTGCGGCGCCCGCGCCCTCCAGCGCTGCGCCCACGCTGCCCGAAGCGACCGTGCCGGTCGCGGAGAAGCCGTCCCAGCTGGACAGCGCCCTGCCGGCCGCGGTGGTCCTGGGCTTCGGCTGCCTGCTCGTGGGAATCGTGGTGGCCGCTGCCGTCCAGCTGCGGGCCGCGATGCGAAGGCCGCCAAAGAACGGGCCCGACGGACCGGACAAATCCGAACCCGGCGCCGAACCCGGGGCCGCGGATCCGGCGGCCTCCAGCAACCCGTCATAGTTAGTGAAGGTTTTCACAAACTACGGTATTCTTGACGCATGGCATCCTCCCCTCAGCTCCAGGACCGTCCCCGGGTACTCGTCGTCGGCGGCGGGTACGTCGGCCTGTATGTAGCCCTTAAACTTCAGAAAAAGATCGCGAATGCAGGTGGCATCGTCACCCTCGTGGATCCGCTGCCCTACATGACCTACCAGCCCTTCCTGCCGGAGGTTGCCGGCGGCAACATCGAGGCGCGCCACGCAGTCGTCTCGCACCGCCAGCACCTGAAGCAGACGGAACTCATCCAGGGCCGCGTCACCTCAATCGACCACGCCAACCGCACGGCAGTGGTCGCACCCTCCGACGGTGGCGACACCTTCGAGGTTCCCTACTTCGACGTCGTCCTGGCCGCTGGCGCCATCACCCGCACGTTCCCGATCAAGGGCCTCGCGGAAAAGGGCATCGGCCTGAAGACCATCGAAGAGGCCGTCGCCCTGCGCAACAAGGTTCTCGAGCGCATCGAGACCGGCTCGCTCATGACGGACCCCGTTGAGCGCGCCCGCGCCCTGACGTTCGTCGTCGTCGGCGGCGGCTTCGCCGGCATCGAGTGCATCACCGAAATGGAAGACCTCGCCCGCGCCGCGGTCAAGAACAACCCGCGTATCAAGCAGGAGGAAGTCCGCTTCGTCCTGGTCGAGGCAATGGGCCGCATCATGCCCGAGGTCACGGCGCCGCAGGCCGAATGGGTCGTCGAACACCTCCGTAGCCGCGGCATCGAGGTGCTGCTGAACACCTCCCTCGACAACGCCGAGGGTTCCCTGAAGCTCATCAACCTCCCGGACAAGAGCCCGGCCCAGGAATTCGAGACTGACACCCTGGTCTGGACTGCCGGCGTGCAGGCCAACCCGATGGTTCGCTCCACCGACTTCCCGCTCGAGCCGCGCGGCCGCGTCCGCGTCCTGGCCGACCTGCGCATCGCAGGCGACGAGGGCATCATCGACAACGCCTGGGCCGCCGGCGATGTCGCTGCCGTTCCCGACCTCACGGGCAGCGGCCTGCCGGACGGCACCTGCGTGCCGAACGCCCAGCACGCGCTGCGCCAGTCCAAGCGCCTCGCCAAGAACCTGTGGGCCTCCCGCTGGGACAAGCCGCTCAAGGATTACAAGCACAAGAACCTGGGCGCCGTCGCCGGCTTCGGCGAATGGAAGGGCGTTGCCAACATCAACCTCCTGGGCCGCATCGGCCTCAAGGGCCCGCTGGCCTGGCTGGCGCACCGCGGCTACCACGGCATGGCCATCCCGACGTTCGAGCGCAAGATCCGCGTCATCTCCGGCTGGATCTGGGCGTTCTTCCTGGGCCGCGACACCACGCAGCTGATGGACCTGGACAACCCGCGCGGCGCGTTCGTGGCCGCAGCGACGCCGGCCCCGAAGCCGGCCGCTGCCCCGGAAGCCGCCAAGGCCGAAGCCAAGCCTGAAGCCAAGCCTGGCACCACGGCGGCGTCGAATGAATCGGTCCCGGCAGACGCCAAATAACTGCTGGCCCTAACGGCTTCCAGTACTCTGGCGGTTGACTTACGACGGCGGCTGTTCCCCTCCGGGGGAGCAGCCGCCGTTTTCGTTGCGGGCAGCCGCAGGGGCAGCGGGAGCGGACAGGTGCGCACGACCCGCGCCTAGACTGGCTCCATGACAGCTGAAAAGGACCTGCACACCCTCTTGGCCACCATGCACCCCGAACTGCGCGACGGCGAGTACGTCTACGCCCTGTGGCCACACGGCAAACCCCTGGCCGGGGCAATCGCGGCCGCCGTCCGCGAGGCGGAAGGGCTGACCGTCGTGCTTCCGCGGGACGAAGCGGACAGCCTGGGGCTCTCCTACGACTTCGTCGCAGCATGGATCACCCTCCAGGTGCACTCTTCGCTCGAGGCGATCGGCCTGACGGCAGCCGTCAGCGCCGCCCTGACCGAGGCGAAGATCAGCTGCAACGTCCTGGCCGGCTTCCACCATGACCACCTGCTCGTCCCCGTGGCCGACACCGACCGTGCGCTGGAGATTCTGCACGAACTCGTCGCCGACCATGGCGAGCACAAGCCGGCACCGGAACTCGTGTTGCGCACCGAGGAACCGGCGGACCGTCCGGAAATCCTCGCCCTCACGGCCGCCGCGTTTGCCATCTCGCCCGTCACCGGGCATCACGTCGACGGCGAACCCGAAGAGGTGAAGCTGCTGGCCCGGCTGTTCGAGTGCCAGGAATACCTCCCCGAGTTCAGCGTCGTTGCGGAACTCAACGGCGAAATCGTGGGGCATGTGATCAGCACCCGCGCCTGGGTGGGCGAGCTGGAGCTGCTCGGGCTCGGGCCCATCGGGGTGGTGCCGCGGCTGCAGCGCCACGGCATCGGCACCGCGCTCATGAACGAGACGGTGGCGCGGGCCAACGCCGCGGGGGAGCGGGGGATCGCGCTGCTGGGCAACCCCGACTACTACTCCCGCTTTGGCTTTGTACCGTCCACCTCGCTCGGGGTGGCACCGCCGGAGGCCGGCTGGGGCGCGCACTTCCAGTTGCTCCCGCTCGCCGTCTGGCCCGGCGGCGTTAGCGGCACCTTCCGGTACGCTGGCCCCTTTTCGGGCTGATCCGGCCGGCGACGGGATACCATTGACCGGGCGCCCCAGTAGCCCAATTGGCAGAGGCAGCGGACTTAAAATCCGCGTGTTGTGGGTTCGAGTCCCACCTGGGGCACTTTGTTATGCGTCGCCCTGCGGCGGCGGCGGAACCCTCCAGATTTCCTCTATGCAACGAGTGTTATAAGGATGTGACCGTAGTCACTTATTTTCACGTCGAAATTGCACTAGCTTGAAGTGGAATCAGGAACACCTGATCTTTCGCGTCAAAGGCCGTTCGCACCTTTAGATCGAGGAGCTTGTACATGACTTCACTCCCCCGGGTTGCGCCCCGCGTCGCTAAGCTCACAGTGCTTAGCCTCGGCGTCGCCCTTCTGGCTACGGCTTGTGGTGGTTCACCCGCCCCGAGTTCGACGGGATCCAGCTCAGCCGCGGCCGCCGGCATCGCATGCCCGGCACCCAGCGCCACCGGCGGCGGTACCAGCGCCGCTGGCGACGCGGGCACCGTGCCCGCTTCGGCCACCACCACCCCCACGCCCCTGAAGATCGGCTCGCTCCTGCCGACGACGGGTTCGCTGGCCTTCCTCGGCCCGCCCGAAATTGCCGGTGTTAACCTCGGCATCAAGGAGGTCAACGATGCCGGTGGCGTCCTCGGCAAGCCTGTCCAGGTCGTTCACCGCGACTCCGGCGACACCAAGACCGACATCGCTACCCAGTCCACCACGGCACTGCTCGGACAGGGCGTCAGCGCAATCGTCGGCGCCGCGTCCTCGGGTGTCTCCAAGACCGTGATCAACCAGATCACCGGTGCCGGCGTCGTCCAGTTCTCCCCGGCCAACACCTCGCCGGACTTCACCGCGTGGGATGACAAGGGCCTCTACTGGCGCACCGCCCCCTCGGACGTGCTCCAGGGCAAGGTCCTCGGCAACTACATGGCCACCTGTGGCGCCCAGACGGTCGGCATGATCGTCCTGAACGACGCCTACGGAACCGGCCTTGCAAAGAACGTCCAGTCCGCTTTCGAGGCAGCCGGCGGCAAGGTTGTTGCCCAGGAGCTGTTCAATGAGGGCGATTCCCAGTTCAGCAGCCAGGTGGACAAGGTTCTGGCCGCTAAGCCGGACGCCATTGCCCTGATCACTTTCGACCAGGCCAAGAGCATCGTTCCGCTGATGACGGGCAAGGGCGTCAAGCCCACCCAGATCTTCATGGTGGACGGCAACATGTCCGACTACAGCAAGGACTTCCAGGCGGGAACGCTGAAGGGCGCCCAGGGCACCATCCCGGGTACCTTCGCCAAGGATGACTTCAAGAAGAAGCTCCTGACGATCGACCCGGCGCTGAAGGACTACAGCTACTCCGGCGAGTCCTACGACGCCGTGAACCTGATCGCACTGGCTTCCGAGGCCGCCAAGAGCACCAAGGGCACCGACATCGCGGCCCAGCTCAAGGCAGTTTCTGAGGGTGGAGAGAAGTGCAACACGTTCCCGAGCTGCGTCACCCTGCTCCGCAACGGTAAGGACATCGACTACGACGGCCAGTCCGGCCCCGTATCGTTCTCCGACGCCGGCGACCCGACGGAAGCCTACATCGGCATCTACGAGTTCCAGGATGACAACACCTACAAGCCGGTCAAGGAAGAATTCGGCAAGCTGTAAGCCGCTTCCCACCGACAAACAAAAGACCCCCGTCCACTGGACGGGGGTCTTTTGCGTGCGGGGAGCGGGGCAGGAGCGTCCGGGCCCAGACGAGTTCGACGCCGGGAATCCGGTTCAGCCCGCTAGATGCCCGCCCCAACCCAGCGCCGCGGGCGCCGTCGCCGTTCCGCCGGGGGAGCGGCCGGTGAGACAAACGCTGAGGGCGACGGAGGCAGGCGCTTGTGAAAGCGCCGTTGTTGCTGGGCCCACGGCGGTAGGGATCCCTGCCCGAGCTTGCGAGGGGACAGGGCCGCCGGGGAGGAACGAGCGCAGGCGCCGAGCAAGTGGCTGCGGAGGCGCCCGGAGGCCGCGGCCAGAGGCCTGGGCCCCGCCACGTACGCCGGGCACGCAGAAGGGCCGCCACCGGCTGGTGACGGCCCTTGCGGGGATCCTGCCCGAAGTGCTATTCGGCAGTGTCTGCGAGCGTCCCCAGGTAGAGCTGGATGACCTTGGGATCCTTCATGAGTTCCCGGCCTGTACCGGTGTACGCGTCCTTGCCCTGGTCCAGCACGTAGGCGCGGTCGCAGATCTGCAGGCAGCGGCGCGCGTTTTGCTCCACCATGATGACGGAGACGCCGGCCCGATTGATCTCGTGGACCCGAAGGAAGGTCTCATCCTGCCTGACAGGGGAGAGGCCTGCGGAGGGCTCATCGAGCAGCAGCACGGCCGGGTCCATCATGAGGGCCCGTCCCATGGCGACCATCTGGCGTTCGCCGCCGGAGAGCGAGCCGGCCCGCTGGGCGCGCCGCTTGCCGAGATCCGGGAACAGGTCGGTGACGAAGTCGAACCGTTGGGCGAAGTCCTTGGGCCGCTGGAACATGCCCATCTGCAGGTTTTCCTCGATGGTCAGGGCGGCGAACACATTGTTGTTCTGCGGAACGAAGCCGACGCCCTTGCTGACTAGCTTGTTGGCCTTGAGCCCGGTGATGTCCTGCCCGCGGACCACTACCGAGCCGGAGTGGACCTTGACCAGGCCGAACATGGCCTTCAGCAGCGTGGACTTGCCGGCGCCGTTGGGACCGATGATGCCGATCAGCTCGCCCTTGCGGGCTTCGATGCTGCAGCCGTTGAGGATATTGACGCCCGGGATGTAGCCGGCCACCAGATCGGTGACCTTCACGACCGAGTCGCCATCGAAGGCGGGCTGGGCGGCCGGTGCCGCGCTGGTGGCGCTCATTCTGTGTCCTTCTCTGTGCGATTCGGCTCTTCGGCGCGGTTCGGCTCTCCTGCGCTGCGGCGGCCGCGCGTCGTCCCGTTCGTCTCCGCTTCCTCCGCCTCGGTGGTGAGGATATCGGCGGAGATGATGCCGGCGTTTTCGGTGCCGACAATCGATTCCTCGTCGGCGACCAGCTCCGCGGCCAGTTCCTTGATGCCCTCAGCGTCGCCGAGATCCACGTCGTGGTGTGCGCCGAGGTAGGCGTCGATCACTGCGGGGTTCTTCATGACCTCGGCGGGAGGCCCTTCGGCCACGATCTTGCCCTCTGCCATCACGACCACCCAGTCGGCGATGTGGCGGACCATGTTCATGTCGTGCTCGACGAACAAGACGGTCATGCCCTCGGCCTTGAGGTTCTTGATGTGGTCCAGCAGCGACTGCGTCAGCGCCGGGTTGACGCCGGCCATCGGCTCGTCGAGCATGACCAGCTTGGGCCGCACCATGAGGGAGCGGGCCATTTCCAGCAGCTTCCGCTGCCCGCCGGACAGTGACGCCGCGTAGTCGTCCCTCTTGGCGTCCAGTTTGAACTTCTCCAGCAGCACGTTGGCTTCCTGGGTGATCTTCTTTTCCTGACCGCCCCAGATGCCCTTGAACAAGGCCTTCGACAGTCGTTCGCCGGACTGGCTGGAGGCGCCGAGGCGCATGTTCTCCAGGACGGTGAGCTTGCCCATGACCTTGGTGAGCTGGAACGTGCGCACCATCCCCATCCGGGCAACCTTGTACGAGGAGACGCCGGCGATGTTGTTGCCCTCGAACTGCCATGTTCCCGAGTTCGGGGTGTCGAATCCCGTGAGGAGGTTGAACAACGTGGTCTTGCCGGCGCCGTTGGGGCCAATCAGCGCGGTGATCTTGTGCCGCGGGATCTCGAGGTACTGGACGTCGACGGCGTTGATGCCGCCGAAGCTGCGGGTGACGTTTTCCGCCACCACGATCGGATCACGCTTCTTGCAGCCGGGGGCGGCCTCGCCGACGGCGATCGGACGGGTGTCCGTCATGTAGTCGATTTCTTCCGACGTGCGGGGTTCGTCCCGTGACTCTTCGCTTGGAATGCTCATGCGAATGCCAGCTCCTTCTTATTGCCGAGAACGCCCTGGGGCCTGAATATCATCAGCAGCATGAGCGCCACGCCGACCAGGATGTAACGCAGCTGCCCGGCCTGGACCGTGTTCAGCCACGTAATGGTGCCTGACTCGATCAGGCCGTAGAGGATGCCCTGGGTGAGTGAGAGCACCACCCAGAAGATCATGGCGCCGACCACCGGACCGAGCACAGTGCCGAGGCCGCCGAGTAGCAGGCAGGTGTAGAGGAAGAAGGTCAGTTCCGTACCGTAGTTGGCCGGCTGCACCGCGCCGCGGGGAATCGTGAAGATCATGCCTGCCAAGGCACCGAGCGCGCCGCCGATGATCAGGGACTGCATCTTGTAGGCGTACACGTTCTTGCCGAGCGAGCGGACGGCGTTCTCGTCCTCGCGGATGCCCTTGAGGACCCGACCCCAGGGGCTTCGCATCAGCAGCCACACCAGAGTGCAGAAGAGGGCCACGACTGCCCAGGCGACCACCCGGATGAAGAAGTCGCGGTTGTTCATGCCAATGTAGGTCCCCGGCGGGAAGGGGTTCATAGCGTAGAAATCGCCCTCGAAGGCGGCCAGGCCGTTGGCCGAGCCGGTGATGGCGGTCAGCTGGTTGGTCGTGACGATGTAGCGGACGATTTCGGCCGCCGCGATGGTCACGATGGCCAGGTAGTCCGCCCGCAGCCGCAGCGTCGGGATGCCCAGCAGTAGAGCGAAGATGGCGGAGCAGATGACGGCGATGAGCAGTCCGACGAAGAACGGCACGTGGAACGTCAGGGTGGAGATGGCGAAGCCGTAGGCCCCCACTGCCATGAAGCCTGCTTGGCCGAAGTTGAGCAGGCCGGTGTAGCCGAAGTGAACCGCGAGGCCGAGGGTGGCCAGGGCGTAGGCAGCTGTCGTCGGGCTGAAGAGTTCGCCGGCGGCGCTGGAAAATATGAATCCGAAATCCATGGCTGTCTCCTAACCCACGCGCTCGCGGCGGCCCAGAATGCCCTGAGGCCGGAACAAAAGGACAACAATCATGATGAACAACGCTCCCACGTATTTGAGGTCGGCTGCGAGGCCGAACACGGTGGTCAGCTCAACGAAGATGCCGACGATGATGGAACCGACCAGGGCGCCCCAGACTGTGCCGAGGCCGCCGAGAGTGACGGCGGCGAAGATGAGCAGCAGGATCTGCGAGCCCATGTCGAAGGTGACGCCGGGTCGGTAGTAGGCCCAGAGGATGCCGCCGAGGGCAGCGAGCATGCCGCCGACCACCCAGACGATCCGGATGACGGAGTCGACGTCGATGCCGGAGGCCGCGGCCAGCGCCGGGTTGTCGGCCACCGCGCGGGTGGCCTTACCGAGGCGGGTCTTGAGCAGGACGACGCCGAGGGCGGCGATCACCGCGGCGCTGATGATGAGGGACCAGAGGTTGTTGGGGGAGATCGAGACCGGGCCGATCAGGATTTCCGCGCTCTGGGCAAACGGCAGCTGCTGGGTGGCGCCGCCGAAGTAGAACTGGATGATGTACCGCACAGCGAGGGCGAGGCCGATGCTGACGATCATCATCGGAACAAGCCCGGTTCCGCGGCGCCGCAGGGGCTTCCAGAGGCCCGCGTCCTGGACGTAGCCGAACACGCCGCCGCCGACGACCGCCAGGATGATGGCAAGCCAGAACGGAAGGTGCATCTGGTTGAAGGCGAACACCAGCACGGCGCCGATCGTGACCATTTCACCGTGGGCGAAGTTCGTCAGGCCGGTGGTGCCGAAGATCAGTGAGAGGCCGACGGACGCGAGGGCGAGCAGCAGGCCGAAGCTCAGGCCGGCCACCAGCCGGTTGAGCAGGTTCTGCCCGAAGTTCTCCTCGGCCACGACGATGCCCTTGCCAAAGGTGAAGATCACCGAAAGGTTTGAGGTCTGGCTGAAGGTGACCTTGCGGGGGTTTTCCTGGCCCTCAGCCAGTTTGATGCCCTGCGGAAGCGTGGACTCGTCGAGTTTGACCTCGTAGGTCCCCTGGGTGGGGACGCCTATGGTCCAGGCGCCGTTGGCTCCCGATTTCGTGGTTCCCGTGAAATCGCCACTCGTGGCGGTGATGGTTACCCCGGGGATCGGTGCGCGGTCGTCACCGCGCAGGAAGCCGCTGATGCTGTTCGTGAACTGGGTCGCCGACGGAGATGGTGTCGGCGAGGGGGTCGCGGCGCTGGACGCCGGGGCAACTATGAGCAGTAGCGCAGCCATGGCGGCAAATACTGCCCCCACAGCCTTCAGTAGTCTGCCGCGCCGTCTCTGCGACAGGCCGCTCGTTGTGCTTCTCAAATTGAAAACCTCCACATGGGGGTGCTGTGGGTTGCGCCTTTGCAACCGTTGCGAACGGTCAGGGGACGAGCGTCTCGCAGATGCGATCATTTGTTGTGATGTCCGTCACCCTGTGTGGCCTATGCTACAGCCCGGGCGGGTCAAAGAATGCCGCTGCGAGCAGGCAGAACGTCGCGATCGGGTAACAACCGTGTAGTCGCGGAGCCACCTTGATGTAGCCCGGCTAAAGAAAACTTTTGTTGATTCCGAGTATGCCTAAACAGTGGCCGGCCCGGCCCCCGATTCGCCCGGCCAACCTGGTGCCGGTGCCGCCGGCCGGGCACGTCCGCTCCGGTATGCGGAACATGTGAATCCAAGCTTTTTCAAAGTCCGGCGGCGTTATGGTGCAAAGAGCGCCTGAATCGATTTTGGAGGGCCGAGTGATGAAGCGGGTGGTCAAGCTGTGCCTCGCGGGTTCGCTTGCGCTGGCGGTCCTGGGCATTCCGGCGCTGAGCCTCGGCCCCGAAACCGCCGGGGCGCAGGCCTGCGTTCCCTCGACAGGGGCAATCACCGACCCCTATCCGGGGATCAGGGCGGCAGCCTCCAGCTTTGAAGCGGGCACCTTGGACGGATTCGGCGTCTCCTCGGACGGGACGGGGAGTGCCTCCGTCTCCACCGGGCTGTCGCACTCCGGTAGCTGCGCCGCCCGCCTGCACACCACCGCTGAACCCGGTTCCACCGCCAGGCTGGCAGTGGGCCTGACCCCTGGCAATACCGAGGCGTATGCGGACGGATGGTTCAATATCGCCGCTGAGGGAATGCGAGGGAACAATGTTCCTTACTTCCGGTTCTTTTCCGGCCGCGTCCGCGTCCTGGATGTTTTCCGGCAGAACATCTCCCATGAGCTGGTGCTGCGCACCTCGTCACCGGCAGGCTACGCCTACACCACATTGCGGCGGGATGTCCCCTCAGACTCCTGGCACCGGCTGGTCATGCACGTGGTTCCCAACGGTCCCCAGACCAACGTCCAAATCTGGTGGGACGGGCGTTCCGTCTACGCGGGCACTGTCAGCATTTCCGCGACGACGCTCGACACGGTCCAGCTCGGCTCCGAACACGATCAGCAAATGGCCGACATCTATATCGACGACGTCATTGTCAACAGCGGTACGGGAACGCCGGCGCCGGTTCCCGGCCCGCTGCCGCAGCCGAGGGATCCGTCCAAGCGGCTCGACCAATTCCTTGGTGACGCCCTGAATATCCCGCTTGCCTAGGTCACGGTTCGGTTGCGGCGACCCCCGGGGGGAACTATCCCTCCCCGTCGGCCGTGGGACTTGGTAGCGTGACTATATAAAGACCCTTTTCGGGTCGTCCGCATCGCACCGGAACATCACCCCTTATCTTGGAGGCACCCGCAATGGCATCTGGCGGAAACCCGATCTTCAGCGGAAAAAATTTCCGCGAAGCCACCCAGGCACCGCCTGCCCCGCAGGCCCCGTATGGCCAGAACGCCTACGGCCAGAACGCCTACGGCCAGGCCCCGGGCCAGGGCGGGTGGAACTCTGCACAGCAGGGCATGAGCCAGGAACAGCTCCAGGACCTGTACAACCGCCCAGCGGCCGGCCCGGCTGACATCGGCCGGATGACGTACGACGACGTCATCGTCAAGACTGCCGGGTGCCTCGGCATCCTGGTGGTCGGTGCCGCAGTGGCGCTCGCCGTCCCGCAGGGCACCGGATCCATGCTGATGATCCTCGGGGCCCTCGGCGGCTTCGCCCTCGCGATGGTCAACACCTTCAAGAAGCAGCCGTCCCCCGGACTGATCCTGGCCTACGCGCTGCTCGAAGGATTCTTCCTCGGCGGCCTGACCCGCATCCTCGACAACCTGTTCCCGGGCGTCGGCATCCAAGCCGTCGTCGGGACGCTGTCCGTCTTCGCCGTGACACTGGTGCTGTTCAAGAGCGGCAAGGTCCGGGCGACGCCCAAGCTCATGCGGTTCTTCATGATCGCCCTGATCGGCTATGCGGTGTTCGCGCTCGTCAACGTCGTCATGATGATGACCGGGGCGGTGACCACGCCGTTTGGCCTGAGCACCAGCGTGGAGATAGCCGGTATCCCGCTCGGCGTCTTCATCGGCTTCCTGGCGATCGGCCTGGCCGCCTTCTCCCTGATCATGGACTTCACGTCCATCGAGGCGGCCATCAGCGCCGGGGCCCCGCAGCGTTTCTCCTGGACCGCCGCCTTCGGCCTCACGGTCACGCTGGTCTGGCTCTACGTCGAGATCATCCGACTGCTGGCCATCCTCCGCGGCGACGAGTAACCGGCGTCGTTCCTGAACGCCCTGTTTTTCTAACGAGGAGCCCCGACCAACGGCGGGGCTCCTCGTGTTTGCGGCAACGGGCACCTGCCGCAACCCATCAGCTGCAACGCCTCAGCTGAGCCGCTCCAGCACAACAGCCATGCCCTGGCCGCCGCCGACGCACAGCGTGGCCAGGCCGAGGGAAGCGTCGCGGGCGCGGAGCCCGTTGATCAGCGTGGTGGTCATGCGGGCGCCGGTCATCCCGAACGGGTGCCCCAGGGCGATGGCGCCGCCGTGGACGTTGAGCTTCTCCGGATCGACGGCGAGTTCCCGGGCGCTGGCCACCACCTGGACCGCGAACGCCTCGTTGAGCTCCACGAGCTCGATGTCGCGGATGGTCAGCCCGGCGATCGTGAGCGCCCGGCGGGTCGCTTCCACCGGGCCCATGCCCATCAGCTCCGGGGACAGGGCGCTGACACCGGTGGAGACGATCCGGGCAAGCGGTTCGAGGCCCAGCTCCCGGGCCCGCGCGTCACTCATGACCACGACGGCGGCGGCCCCGTCATTGAGCGGACAGGCGTTCCCGGCCGTCACGGTGCCTCCGCTGCGGAAGACCGGCTGCAGCGCGCCGACGGCCTCGGCTGTGACGCCGGGACGCGGCGAATCGTCACGGTCGACCACCGTGCCGTCCGCGCGGGTATACGGGGTGATTTCGCGGGCGTAGAACCCTGAGGCGATGGCTGCCTCGGCCCGGTTCTGGCTGAGCACCGCCCAGGCATCCTGCTCCGCGCGGGTGATGCCGTAGCTTGTGGCGACGTTCTCCGCCGTCTGGCCCATGGCGATGTACACGTCCGGCATCCGGCCGCCCAGGCGCGGGTCGGTCCACGGTGTGTTGGAGGCCGCCCGGGCCTCGCTGCGTTTCCGGGCCGCCTCAAATCGCGGGTTGTGCGTGGTCGCGTCGGTCTCACCGGCACCGGCCCAGTCCCGGTAGCGGGACACCGCCTCCACGCCGGCGGCAACGAACGCCTGGCCTTCGCCGGCTTTGACGGCGTGGAATGCCATCCGGAGCGTCTGCAGGCTGGAGGCACAAAAACGGTTGATGGTGGCGGCCGGAACGTTGTCCAGACCGGCCAGGATGCTGACCACGCGGGCCATGTTGGAACCGGCCTCCCCGCTCGGCTCGGCGCACCCCAGATAGATGTCGTCCAGGCCACGGCCCGGCACGGCGGCGGCATCGAACGCCGGAATCCCGGCGAGGGCCGCCGTGACCATGGCGGCGGCGAGGTCGTCCGGCCGCTCGTCTTTCAGGGCCCCCTTGAAGGCGCGCCCAATCGGGCTTCGGGCGGTGGAAACGATGACAGCTTCAGGCATGCGCCCAGACTACGCCCCGACTATGCCAGCCGCATGGCCCCCGCCGCGGGACTGACGCTGAAGATCTCCGGCGCGGCGTACCCGGCCCGGGCGAAGGCCCGTTCGACGGCGGCGCGCACCTGCTGTGCCGATCCCACCGGGGTCAGGGCGATCGCGGAGCCACCGAAGCCGCCGCCAGTCATGCGGGCACCGATCGCGCCGGCCGACCGCGCCGTTTCCACGGCCAGGTCCAGCTCGGCGCAGGAGATCTCGAAGTCATCGCGCATCGAGGCATGGGACGCGTCCAGCAGGGGGCCAATGGCGGCCGGGCCCAAGGTGTCCAGCAGCTCGACCGTCTGCAGGACGCGGCGGTTCTCGGTCACGACATGCCGGAGGCGACGGAACGTCTCCTGGTCCAGAAGCCCGCTGGCCTCCTCGAGGTCCTCGAACCCGACGTCGCGCAGCGCCGGCACGCCGAGGACCTCGGCGGCGAGTTCGCACGATTCCCGCCGGGCCGCGTACCCGCCGTCGGCGTGGGAATGGGAAACCCGGGTGTCGATGACCAGCAGCACCAGCCCTGCGGCGTCGGCGTCGAACGGCACCAGCCGGACACTCTGGTCCCGGCAGTCGAGGAAGACGGCGTGGCCGGCCGTGGCCCGGAGCGAGGCGGACTGGTCCATGATGCCGGTGGGCGCGCCGACGAAGTCGTTCTCCGCCCGCTGGGTGGCCAAGACCATGTCCTGCGCGGACAGGCCAGCGCCCATGAGCTCATTAAGGGCCGAAATCACGGCGCATTCGATGGCGTGGGAGGACGACAGGCCGGCGCCGCGGGGGACATCGGAACCCAGGAGCAGGTCCACTCCGGGAACCGGGAGGCCCTGCTGCTGCAGAGCCCAGATGACCCCGAGCGGGTACTTGGTCCAGCCCTTGGCGCTAGCGCGGGCCAGCGAGCCGGTGTCCGCGGTGGTCAGCCCCTGGTTACCAAACGTGGAGAGCATCCGCACGGTGGAATCCGGACGGACCCTGAGGGCCACCCGGGCTGCCCGGTCGATGGCAAATGGCAGGACGAAGCCCTCGTTGTAATCGGTGTGCTCGCCAATGAGGTTGACGCGTCCCGGTGCCCGCCACACGCCGTCGGGCCGGCCGCCGAAGACCGCCTCAAACCGGGCGGCGAGCCCGCTGCTGTCCAGGGACGGATTCATGGCCTGGCGCCTGCGCTGCTGGAAGTCATGGATCCAAGGTATACGGGTTGCCGGGCGGGTCTGTACGGTGGTCACCATGGATCTCTCAGCGACCCCCTCGGCTCCCGGCCCCGATGAAACCATGCGGCGGTACGCGACCGGACGACAATACGAGCTACGGCGCGGCGATGCCCTGGCCGTCGTTACCGAACTCGCCGCCGGCCTGCGGCTGTACAGCCGCGGAGGCACTGCCCTGACGGAGAGCTATGGCGATGCCGACATCCCGCCCGGCGCCGCCGGAATAACCCTGGCACCGTGGGCCAACCGGGTGGAAGACGGTGTCTGGTACCTCAACGGCAAGAAGCTGCAGCTCGACATCACCGAGGTCTCCCGCAACAACGCCAGCCACGGGTTGCTGCGGAACTCCTCCTACGAACTCGTGGACGAGGACGAGTTCTCCGTGACCCTGGAAGCGGCGGTCTTCCCGCAGCACGGCTACCCGTTCCTGCTCAGGCACCGGGTCCGCTACGAACTGGCGGAGGACCTGGGGCTGGTGGTGCGCCAAACCCTGATCAATGACTCCCAGGACCCCGCGCCGTTCGTGCTTGGCGCACACCCGTACCTGCGGCTGGGGGACGTGCCCAGCGAGGAGCTCACCGTGAGCGTGGACGCCCGGACCCGGCTGGTGGCCGATGACCGCCTCATCCCGCGCAGCACCGAGCCGGTCAGCGGCGACTTCGATCTGCGCGGCGGCCGGCCCGTGGGGACACTGGACCTCGATTCGGCGTACACGGACCTGGACTTCGACGGCGGCGTCGCCCGGCACACGCTGCGGTCACCGGACGGGCGGACCGTCAGCCTGTGGCAGGACGCGAGCTGCGGTTACGTCCATGTCTTCGTGACGACCCAGTTTCCAGGCCGGTCGAAGGCGGTCGCGATCGAGCCGATGACCGGTCCGGCCAACGCGTTCAACAGCGGCGATGGCCTGCGCTGGCTCGCGCCGGGGGAGCAGTTCTCCATGACCTGGGGCATCTCGGCCTCGCTGACTGCCACTGCAGGCTGACCCGGCGGGCTGCGACCCGGTTGCCGGTTGCTGGCTGCCGGTTCCTGGTTTCCTATTAATCGGCCTCTGCGGAATCATGGGGCTATGACGCCAGCTGAGGACGCCGCACCCGCCACAAGCCCTTCCCCTTCCGCGGCCGGGACCGGGGTACGTTCCGGAGCCAGGCCACGGACCGACCGCGAGATCGACCAGGACATTCCCTACGGCGTCCGGATCGCCGCCGCCTGGGCGTGGCGCGGCGGGCTTATCCTGCTCGTGCTCGGGGGCCTGGTCTGGCTGCTGAGCCATGTCAGCTTCCTCATTATCCCCGTCATGGTCGCCGCCCTCCTGTCCGGGCTCCTCAGCCCCGCAGTGCGCTGGATGGCCAAACGCAGTGTGCCGAAGGGGCTCGCCGTCGCCATCACGGTGCTCGGCTTCATCGGCATCATCATCGGTGCCCTGACCCTGGTCGGGCGCCAGCTCATGCAGGGCTTCGGCGAGCTGTGGTCCCAGGCGCTCACTGGCGTGCAGCAGGTCCAGACCTGGCTGTCGGAAGGCCCGCTCCACCTGACGGCCGCACAGATCGACAAGTACATCGAGGACGCCACCGCCGCGCTGCAAAACAACAGCAGCAGCATCCTCAGCGGGGCCCTGACGTTCGGGAGCACGGCCGGGCACTTCGCCGCCGGCCTGGTCCTAGCGCTGTTCATCCTGATCTTCTTCCTGCTTGAAGGCGACAGGATCTGGGCCTTCCTCGTCAGCCTCCTGCCCCGGAAGGCGCGCCGCGCCACGGATGGTGCGGGCCGCCGCGGCTGGACTTCCATGGTCAGTTACGCGCGCATCCAAATGTTCGTCGCGTTCGTGGACGCCGTGGGAATCGGCGTCGGCGCCGCCATCATTGGCGTGCCGCTCGCGCTGCCGCTGGGCGTCCTGGTCTTCCTCGGTTCCTTCATCCCCGTGGTCGGCGCGCTGGTCACGGGCGCCATCGCCGTGCTGCTGGCACTGGTCGCCAACGGGCCCGTCAACGCCCTCATCATGCTGGCGATCGTGCTCGGCGTCCAGCAGCTCGAAAGCCACATCCTGCAGCCGCTCGTCATGGGCAAGGCCGTCTCCCTTCACCCCGTGGCCGTGATCTTGTCTGTCGCGGCGGGCTCCTACCTCGCCGGGATCCCCGGCGCACTGTTCTCCGTTCCGATCCTGGCCGTAGCAAACTCGTCGATTCGCTACATTGCGGGCAGAACGTGGGAACATGATGAAGTGCTGGCAACCGCGGGACCAGGGGGCAGCCCTGCCCTCGAACCCGGCGCAGACACCACCTTCACAGACGTCCACCTGCCGGGCGGAACCCCCGGCCGCGAGGGCGCCGCACCCAACAGCGGTGCTCCGGGCAGCGATGCCGGACGGGGCACCGACGCCTGATCCGAAGAAGGAGAACAGTTCGTGAATACCCTTGAGAGCCTGCCCGTCACGCTGGACGATGTCCTAGAGGCGCAGAAGCTGCTCGACGGGATTATCACGCGGACGCCCGTGGAATCATCGCGGGCCCTCGGCGCCACGGTGGGCGGCGAAGTCTTCCTCAAATGCGAAAACCTGCAGCGCGCCGGCTCCTTCAAGGTCCGCGGCGCCTATGTGCGGATGGCCAAGCTCTCAGACGCCGAAAAGAAGCGCGGCGTCGTGGCGGCCTCCGCCGGAAACCACGCCCAGGGCGTGGCCGTCGCAGCCAAGAGCCTCGGCATCAAGGCCCGGATCTACATGCCGCTCGGCGTCGCGCTGCCCAAGCTCGCCGCCACCCGCAGCCACGGCGCCGAAGTGGTGCTGCACGGCCACAACGTGGACGAGGCGCTGGCCGAAGCCAAGCGCTACGCCGATGAAAGCGGCGCCGTCTTCGTCCACCCCTTCGATGACGTCGACGTCGTCGCAGGCCAGGGGACGGTGGGGCTGGAAATCCTCGAACAGGTCCCCGACGTCGACACCATCCTCATGGGCGTCGGCGGCGGCGGCCTCCTCGCTGGCGTTGCCGTCGCCGTGAAGTCACGCGCCAAGGAACTTGGCCGTGACATCCGCATCATTGGCGTCCAGGCCGAGAACGCTGCCGCCTACCCTCCCTCGCTCGCCGCCGACGCCCTCGTCCCGCTCAAGAGGGTCTCCACCATGGCCGACGGCATCGCCGTGGGCCGGCCGGGCCAGCTGCCGTTCAGCATCATCCGCGAGCTCGTCGACGACGTCGTCACCGTCAGCGAAGACGCCCTGGCCAGGGCGCTGATCTTCCTGCTGGAGCGCGCCAAGATGGTGGTGGAACCTGCCGGGGCCGTCGGCGTGGCGGCGCTCATGGAAGGCAAGATCGAAAACCCCGGAACCGTTGCGGTGGTTCTCTCCGGCGGCAACATCGACCCCATGCTGATGCTCAAGGTCATCCAGCGCGGCCTCTCCGCCGCCGGCCGGTACATGACCGTGCGAATGATGCTGGACGACCGTCCGGGCTCGCTGGCCACAATCGCCCGCATCATCGCCGAAAACGACGCCAACGTCACGGGCCTGGACCACACCCGGGTGGGCGGCTCCATCAGCATGGGCGACGTCTCCATCACCGTCAACCTGGAAACCAAGGGCCACGAGCACTGCAGCCAGGTCCTCGCGGCGCTGCGCGCCGAGGGTTTCCAGCCGATCGTGGTGCACTAGGGGCCATGGTGACGGACGCGTCCCCGGGCGGGCCGCCGGGAGTGGGGGACAACGCCGCGGCACGGGCCCGCCGGGGACTGCTGGTGGTCGGCTCCTTCGTCGTGCTGTTGTACGTGATCGAGATCCTCAACACCGCGCTGTTCCATTCCCTGAACCGCACGTTCGGGCTGCGGCCGCGCAGCCCGGACGGAATCCTGGACATCCTGACGTTTCCGCTGCTGCACTCCAGCCTTGCCCACCTCATGTCCAACACGCTCCCGCTGGTCATCTTCGGCTTCCTCGTGTTCCTGTCCGGGCGGCGGGTGTTTATCACCGCCCTGGCCGCCAGTTGGCTGGCGTCCGGGCTCGTCGTGTGGCTCATCGGCGGCGCCAGCGTCACCGTGGGCGCTTCCGGTCTGGTGTTCGGACTCTTCGCGTTCCTCCTGGTCCGCGGCTTCATCAACCGGAACTGGTGGCAGATCGTGCTGTCCGTGGTGCTGTTCATGGCCTACGGCGGCATCCTCTTCGGCGTCCTGCCCACCGTGGCCAGTTTCATCTCGTGGCAGGCCCACCTGGGCGGGGCGATCGGCGGCGTCGTAGCGGCGCTGCTGCTGAGCACCCGGCGCCCTGGGGCGCTGTCCCCAGGACGCTGAAAACCAAGAACGCTGAAAACCAAGGACGCTGACGACCAGGACGCTGACGATCCCTGGACGACCCTGCACGGGCCTCGTTCCAGGCCGAGCCGCCAATTTGCCCCTGCAAACAGGCAGAAAACACGACGCCGGCCTCCCCGCGAAGGGGAGACCGGCGTCGTTGTTTCGTGAAAGTGTTCCGTCACGGAACAAAACGTGTTGCGGGGTCAGCCGGCGTACGGCTTGGCGGACATGATCTCCACCGTGATGTCCTTGCCGTTCGGTGCGGTGTAGCTGAGCTTGTCGCCCGCCTTGTGCCCGACGATGGCCGCGCCGAGGGGGGACTTCTCGCTGAAGACGTCCAGGTCCGAGTCGCCGGCGATCTCGCGGGAGCCGAGGAGGAAGGTTTCCTTGTCGCCTGCGATCTTGGCCTCGACGATCATGCCGGGCTCCACGATGCCGTCGTCGGCCGGGGCCTCGCCGACGTGGGCGTCGCGGAGAAGGGCCGTGAGTTGGCGGATGCGGGCCTCGATCTTGCCCTGCTCCTCCTTGGCGGCGTGGTAGCCGCCGTTCTCCTTGAGGTCGCCCTCCTGGCGCGCGGCTTCGATCTTCTGGACGATTTCTGCCCGGCCGGGGCCGGAAAGGTGGTCCAGCTCTGCCTTCAGGCGGTCAAAAGCTTCCTGGGTAAGCCAAGCCGCAGTTGCGCTGTTGGTGGTAGACACGGACTTCTCCTTTGGGTGGTCATACAAGCAAAGACCCCGCCACGGTGGCCACTTTTATGACGCAGTAACCAGCTCAGCGGGGGAAAGGTATTGATCCATTGTAGTCAATGCTGTGGATAAACCAAAGAGCACTGCGGTGCAGGTCACACTAAGTTGTCCTCCTCCGCCGTGCAGACCGGTTCAGGCCGTGGGGCTGGTCACGGCCGCGAGTTGAAGACGTCGGGTCCAAAACCATCGACTCCGGGCGCACCGGCATAGGCGAGGCGCGGCAGCGAGAAAATGTCTTCGATCGTGGCCAGAAGGCTGTAGTGGGTGTATGTCTTGTCCGATGTCGTGCCGCCCCGGACGAAGGGGGAGAGCACCAAGGCGCCGACGCGGCCCCCGGCTGTTCCTCCGGGAACCCCCTTTGGGCCTTGTTTGGCACCGTCAGCTTCGTCAAAGGTAATGACCAGCATCCCGTCCTGCTTATAGGCGGGGGAGTCCAGGATCGCGGGTATCTGTTTCTGCACCCAGACGTCGGAGCTGACCAGGCCTCCCTCCCTGCCGTCCGCGCAGGGACTGTCATGCCCGTCATTGCATAGGTTGGGGCTGATGTAGGAAAGGTTGGGGGTGGTCTGTGCGGACTTAAGATCGCCGGCAAGTTCGGTGAAGTCGACCACGTTCTTCTGACAATCCGGAGAGGACGTGATCGCCGCGAAGTACACAAAGGGATTATGCCGGGTCGCGTATTCATCATCCGGGGAGGCCTCCTGGTTTTCGTCGTCGGCCCCGGCCTCAGGGTGGCGGCATGGGCTCTTCATCCCTTCCATGTAGCCCTTCCAAGTCTTACCGGCCGCGCTGAGTTGCCCCGCGACGGTCGGTACCGACGCGGGATAAATGCAGCCGGTACCTTTCACCTGCCCCGGCTGGGCGGTGCCCGCTGGAACGAACGGGACATATGTGCCGCAATCGTTCCGGGTCATGGGGTTGGAGGCCTGCCCCGAAATCTGCGCGATGTAATTGGGAGTGGAGTGATGGGCGATTGCGTAGTACTTGGTAAGCAACACGCCCTTGGAACGAAGCGTCTCAGAGAGGTACGGAGCGTCCGAGTCAGCGCCCCAGGCCGTGTCGAATCCTTGATTCTCGAGATTGATCACAAACACATGCCCCGGGCGGTCCGCGTGGGCGCCCACCTCGGGCGCCCGACTACCGGCGCCTGACCCTGGCTGGCAGCCCGAAACTGCCAGGACTGTTGCCGCTGCCAGCACCCACAGGCCGGCAGCGCCCCGGCCAATGGTTCCTTTCGACTTTTCGGGGTTCATGCGCATCCCGCTTTCTTGTTGACGCGTGCAGCAACGACGGACCGATGCCGCCTCGGTCAGGGCCCTGCACTCGAGACCGACGAGTCGCTGGCACAAGCATAGGTCTCCGGCGCAAGGATGTCCCTCCCCGGGACACCTTGTTTGAGCTCCTTGATTGGCGCCGCGACACGGTGGATGACCAGTTCAACAGCCTCGGTGCGGGGGCCGGGAGTCCCGCGTTTGGCGCGTCCTACTTTCCGGCGTCGGGAATCCAGCAGCTGTCCACGACAGCGGAGACCGCCTGGGATTCCGTGCGCAATTGGGTGCGGTGGGCGGTGGTGCGGCCGCCGTCCGTGCCGGCGTCGGCCGCGTTCGGCCCGATGTCCACGACTTTCCAGCCCACAATCGCGAACTTCGAGTCCATGGCCTTGACGGCGCATTTCGCATCCGATGCGGGGTCTTTGGTGACCTGGAAGTCGATTTCCGTCAGCGTCGCGTCGGGGGTGCTGTAGCCGACATCCTTGAAGCTGACACTGTTGGTGGCCGCCGACGTCGATACCCAGGCCAGGAAGGCAATGCCCACGGCAAGGGCTGCGATCAGGATATTGCGTTTGACCTTGCGGGTCAGCGCGCGCTTTTGGCGGCCGTAACGATTGGTTAGGCTGGTAGGAGCCGGTGCGGCAGGCTGATCCTCGGAAGTCACCCGTCCAGTTTAGTGTGGATCGGACCGGGATTAATCCGGGACCGCTGGCCATACAGATCAAGCCGCACCCCAACAGCCGCACCCCAACAGCGCAGAACAGCAGAAAGAGGAGCCGTCCCACGATGACAGCATCCCCCAGCCCGTCAGCACCGCTTCGTCTGCTGGCGGTCCATGCTCATCCCGACGACGAATCCAGCAAGGGTGCCGCCACGATGGCGATGTATGCCGCCGCCGGTGTGGACGTCCTCGTGGCCACGTGCACCGACGGCTCCCGCGGGGACATCCAGAACCCCGCGATGGAGGGACAGCCGCACCCCAAGCGCGACATGGCCGGTGCGCGCCGGCTCGAGATGGACGCCGCCGCGAAGGTCCTCGGCATCCAGCAGCGCTGGCTCGGATTCGTCGATTCCGGGCTGCCGGAGGGCGACCCCCTGCCGGCTCTGCCGTCCGGATGCTTTGCCCTGCAGCCGCTGGAGCGGGCGGCCGCGCCGCTGGTCCGGCTGGTCCGGGACTTCAAGCCCCACGTGATCCTCAGCTACGACGAGAACGGCGGCTACCCGCACCCCGACCACATCATGGCGCACCGCGTGGCGGTCGAGGCCTTCGCCGCCGCAGGCGATCCCGCCCGGTACCCGGGCATCGGGGACCCCTGGGAGCCCAGCAAGCTCTACTACGACCGCGCCTTCAGCCCGGACCGCTTCCGCGCCCTCCACTCTGCGCTGGAAGAGGCCGGCCTGCAGTCGCCGTATGCGGAGCGGCTGGCCGCCTGGCTGGAAGCGGACGCCGAGGGGCACACCCCGCCGCCGCCGACACACCCCACCAGCACCCAGATCGAGTGCGGGGATTTCTTCGAAGCCCGAGACGACGCGCTCCGCTCCCACCGCACCCAGGTGGACCCGGAAGGATTCTTCTTCGCGGTCTCCGCGGCCATGCAGCGCAAGGCCTGGCCGTGGGAGGACTACTCCCTGATCGAGTCCAGGATCCCGGCGGAACTGCCCGAAACGGATCTCTTCGCCGGGCTAAGATAGAGACGAAAGGGCTCTTCTATCCGGTGTAGAAAAGACACCATAGAAAAGACGCCGTAGAAAAGACACCAGTTTCCACAGAAGGTTCTCACCGTGCATTCCTTGCTCATCGCTCTGGCAACAACCCCGGCGCCCACCCCAACGCCGTCGCTGCGCCCGGGCCTGTCCGAGGACCAGGTCTCCCCGGGTCTGCTGGGCTTCCTGCTGACAGCCTTCATCGTGGTGTTGACCGCGCTGCTGATCGTGGACATGGTGCGGCGTATCCGCCGGGTCCGCTACCGTGCCCAGGTAGAGGAAGAGCGTGCGGCCGCCGAGGAAGCAGCCGAAGAGGCAGGGGCCCCGGGCGGCGTATTCCCTGCCGACGGCGCTGCCTTCCGCGCTGACGGCACCGCATTGCCCGCCGACGGCGGGGTTTCCCGGCCGGAAGTCAACGGCGATGCGGGACCCGGAAACCGCTGACGGCGGTTCCCCCAACCCGCGGTCCGGAGCCTCAAATGCCCTGGCCGCGGAACCCTCTGCGTACCTTCGCCAGCACGCCGGCAACCCCGTGCACTGGCAGCCTTTCGGTGACGCGGCCTTCGCCGCCGCGACCGTCCGGGACGTGCCGGTGTTCCTCTCAATCGGCTACGCGGCCTGCCACTGGTGCCACGTCATGGCTCATGAATCCTTCGAGGACCAGGACACCGCCGACTACCTCAACGCGCACTTCGTCTCCATCAAGGTGGACCGCGAAGAGCGCCCCGACGTCGACGCCGTCTACATGGCCGCCACGCAGGCGATCAGCGGCGAGGGCGGCTGGCCGATGTCCGTCTTCCTCCTGCCCGACGGCCGGGCCTTCCATGCCGGCACTTACTTCCCGCCCCGGCCCATGCCGGGCCGTCCGTCCCTCCGGCAGGTCCTTGAGGCCGTGAGCGAGGCCTGGACGGAACGCCGTGGCGCTGTCGAGGCCAACGCGGCCACCCTGGCGCGCGGCATCGCCGCGTCCCAGCCAGCCGCCGCCCTGCGCCTCGACGGGCCGCCCGAACCCCTGGACGGCGCGCTCCTTGGCGAAGCCGTTGCCGCCCTGTCCGGCTCCGAGGACGAGGCCCACGGCGGCTTTGGCGGCGCGCCAAAGTTCCCGCCCGCGGCCGTGCTCGAATTCCTGATCCGCCACGCCGCAGTGCCCTCGGACGGAGCGCCGCCGGCGGCCGCGGCCCCGGACACCGCTGCTGCGGCGCGTGACATGGCCGGGCGGACCCTCGCGGCGATGTCCCGTTCGGCGTTGTTCGACCAGCTCGACGGCGGCTTCGCCCGCTATTCGGTGACCCGCGACTGGTCCGTTCCGCATTTCGAAAAAATGCTCTACGACAACGCCCAGCTGCTGCGCGTCTACGCCCACTGGGTCCGGCTGGGCGGCACTCCCGAGTACCCGGCTGCCGAGGCTGCAGGGATCGCCGGGCGCACCTCCGACTGGCTCCTGGCCCGCCTAGGGCTGACGCCTGGTCCTGCGGCGGGCCCGGACGCGGGGGTCGTGGCACTGGCGTCGTCGCTGGACGCCGATACGGTCGTCGACGGCGTGCACGCCGAGGGGGCCAGCTACCTGTGGACCCCCGAGGAGCTCGAGTCGCTCCTGGGACCTGCTGACGGCGCCGCCGTGGCTGCCCTCATGAACGTCCGCACGCCCGGGAGCGTGGGCGCCGACGGTTCGCCGCTGCATCCGGGCCGGGCGATAACCGGCGGGGATGCCGCGCTGTGGCAGCGGGTGCGCCCGCTGCTGGCGCAGGCGCGCAACGGACGATCCCAGCCCGGCCGGGATGACAAGGTGGTGGCCGGCTGGAACGGACTCGCCGTCGCGGCGCTCGCCGAGGCCGGTGCCGTCCTGGCGCGGCCGGAGCTCGTGGACGCCGCGGAAGGGATCGCGGCCTACCTTGAGCGCGTGCACTGGCGGCCGGCAACGGATGGCCCCGGCCGGCTCATGCGCGTCTCCCACGACGGGGTGGCGCGCGGAATCGGCGGCTTGCTGGAGGACTATGCCTTCTGCGCCGAGGGGCTGTTCGCGCTTTACGGGGTTACTGGGCACACCCGCTGGTATGAGCTGGCCGAGGCCATCCTGGACGCTGCCTGCAGGCGGTTCGCAGCCGACGGCAGCCTGAGAGACGCGGCGGGCGAGTCGGCGCAGGTCACAACCGCCCAGGGCGGCCGGGACGGTCTGGAGCTGTTCGACAGTGCCACCCCCAGCGGCGCCGCCGCGCTGGCCGGCGCCCTGGTGACCCACTCGGCCCTGTCCGGCTCGTCCGAACACCGCACCCTGGCGGCCAACATCCTGGCCCTGCTGCTGCCTCCGCTCGCGGTCCGGGCACCCCGCGCGGCCGGCTGGCTGCTCGCGACCGCCCAGGCCGCCCTTGCCGGTCCGGTCGAGGCCGCCGTCGCCGGGCCGGACACGCCGGAACGGGCCGAGCTGCACCGGGAGCTGCTGCTCTCGGCCAGCCCCGGGCTGGTGGTCGCGGTCCAGGACGACGACGCCGCCCGGCCTGTGCCGCTGCTGCGGGGCCGCGGCGCGGGCCCGGACGGCGCTCCGCAGGTGTTCCTGTGCCGCGGCATGGTCTGTGACCTTCCCACGGCTTCCGCCGCAGGGATACGGGAGCGGCTGGCTAGGATGTCCTCATGACTGGTCAAGACGGCTTTGAGCTGGTGGTGTTCGATTGCGATGGTGTGCTGGTTGAGTCCGAGGTGATCTCCATCCGGGTGGACCAGCGCGTGCTGGCAGATCTCGGCTGGGAACTGGAACTCGATGAAATCGTGAAACGGTTCGTCGGAAAGTCCGAGGCGCACTTTGTCGCCGCCATTGAACAACAGCTCGGTGTCCGGCTGGCCGACGGCTGGGACCGGGACTACGGGCGCTGGTACCAGGAGGCGTTTGAACGCGACCTCGAAGCCGTCGACGGCATCGAGGAGGCCCTAGACCGGCTGTCCCTGCCGCACTGTGTCGCCTCCAGCGGCAGCCACGAAAAAATGCACCGGACCCTGGGCAAGACCGGGCTGCTGCCCCGCTTCCAGGGCCGCATCTACAGCGCTACGGAGGTCGCCAACGGCAAACCGGCGCCGGACCTGTTCCTCCACGCCGCCGCAAGCCTCAACACCGCGGCCGAGCGGTGCGCCGTCGTCGAGGACAGTGCCTACGGCGTCCAGGCCGCCCGGGCGGCCGGAATGCACGTCTTCGCATATGCGGGGGGTGTCACCCCGGCTGCACGCCTGGCCGGTCCCGGGACCACCGTATTTTCAGACATGCGGCGGCTCCCCGAGCTCATCGCGGCAGGGCGGCCCGGCTGAACTGTCAGTCAATCAGGGCAGGGCCTTCGACGCCGGAATTTCCCCACTTTTGAAGTCGGCGCCCGGCATGTCGTGCCGAACCGCCGGTGAGTCCCGGCGTCGGAGTGTCAAAGGTGGGGAGAATCCGCGCAGGCAGGCAGGCAGGCAGCGTCAGCCCAGGACCGCGATGGCAATGGCGATGTAGTGCGCGGCGAAGGCGAGAACCGTCAGGGCATGGAACAGTTCGTGGAAGCCGAAGTGCTCGTAACTAATGTTCGGCTTCTTCAGCGCATAGAAGACGGCCCCGGTGATGTACAGGACGCCGCCGATGCAGATCAGCACTGCCGAGGCAACATTGGCGGCGAAGAAGTCCGGAAGGTAGAACAGCGACCCGCAGCCCAGGGCGATGTAGATCGGCACGTAGAGCCACCGCGGGGCATTGGTCCACAGCAGGCGGAACAGCACGCCGAGGATGGCACCGGACCAGATGACCCACAGCAGCAGTTCGGCCTGCTGCCGGTCCAGCAGGGCCCAGGCGAGCGGCGTGTAGCTTCCGGCGATCACCAGCATGATGTTCGTGTGGTCCAGCCGCTTCAGGACAATCTTGACGCGCGGTGACCAGTTGCCGCGGTGATAGACGGCACTGACGCCGAACAGCAGGACCCCGGTGACCGCATAGACGGCGCAGGCGACCTTCAGGTCCGGCGGGGCAAGGATGACCAGCACCAGCCCGGCGGCCAGCGCCAGCGGGGCGGTCACGGTGTGGATCCAGCCCCGCCATTTGGGCTTGATCATCAGCAGTTCGGCAAGCCTCACCGCGGCGTCGTCCACCGGGGTTCCCCGCTTGGCCGGAGGCTCCGACCGGGGCTCAAGACTGTTGCTTTCCATCCCGCAATAATAACCTACGCCCTGGTAAGTTACCGATGAGTAACAAGCTTTCCGGGGCTGTCCGGTGACGGACCTGCACCCGCCAAGGTCCTCCGGCAGGTAGCCTAGGATGTGCACTGAACAAGTACCTCAAGGAAGCCAGGTGAACCTCCGGATGGAAATGCCCGGGCTCCTCTACGGCTTTTACGAGCGCAAACTGCAGCGCTCCCTCGACCCGGAACGAATCCCCCGGCACGTCGGCGTCATGGTCGACGGGAACCGGCGTTGGGCCCGCCAGTTCAACGCGCCCACAAGCCAGGGCCACCAGGCCGGCGCGGACAAGATCCACGAATTCCTCGGCTGGTGCCAGGAGCTGGGCATCAAGGTGGTCACCTTGTACATGCTCTCCACGGACAACATGAACCGCTCCGGCGAGGAACTCGATCTCCTGATGGGCATCATCGCCAACACTCTGGACCGGCTGGACGAGGACGCCAACATCTCGGTGCACGCCATGGGCGCCCCCGAACTGCTGCCGGACTACCTCGCCGAGCGGCTGAACAACCTTACGGCCCGCACGCCCGCGCACGAGAGGCTGCACGTCAATGTCGCCGTCGGCTACGGCGGACGGCGGGAGATTGTCGACGCCGTCCGGGAACTGCTGCACGACGCCGTGGCCCGGGGCGCGGACATCGGAAAACTGGCCGATGACCTCACCGTGGATGACATCTCGCGGTTCCTCTACACCCGGGGCCAGCCGGACCCTGACCTGGTGATCCGGACCTCCGGGGAGCAGCGGCTTTCCGGGTTCCTCATGTGGCAAAGCGCGTACAGTGAGTTCTACTTCTGCGAGGCCTTGTGGCCGGCGTTCCGCAAGGTGGATTTCCTGCGCGCCCTGCGCGATTACGCCGGCAGGCAGCGACGCTTCGGCGCCTGAGCCGTTCACACGGAGTTCACACGAGGGCAACAAGAATCGCCGGGGGAATAGGCGGACAAAGCCGCCCCCGAAGACTTACATTGATCCCATCGGCAGGCAATTCGCCGGCCGATCGGGGAGGCCAGTACATGGAGCGGATTTTCGCACCGGGTGTATGGGAGGCCGCGTCCGGCCTCCAGGCCGAGCCGCCTCACCAATAACAATTCCGGGCATTGCCCGGGGCTGGAGTCGATGTGGCTATTTCTGAGCAACTGCCCGACGTCATTTCCGACCAGGGACAGAAAGCTACCTCTCGCGCCAAGCGAGCCACCTCAAAGACCGGTGCAGCGGATTCCGCTGCGGCCGGTCTTGCTGTTTCCGGGGAAGGAACAGAACGTCGGGGCACGGCCCGCAGCTTCGTGATCGATACCTCCGTGCTGCTCTCCGATCCGCGGGCCCTCCTGCGCTTCGCCGAGCATGAGGTCATCCTGCCGATCGTCGTTATCACCGAGCTCGAAGGAAAGCGCCACGACCCGGAACTGGGTTACTTCGCGCGAAAGGCGCTCCGGCTGCTCGATGACCTGCGGCTCGAGCACGGCGGCCTGGACCGTCCCATCCCGCTCGGCCCCGACGGCGGCACGCTCATGGTGGAGCTGAACCACATCTCCGCCGAGGTGCTGCCCGCCGGCTTCCGCGGGGCTGACAACGACAGCCGCATCCTGGCGGTGGCCAAGAACCTGGCCAACGCGGGCCGCGACGTGACGGTGGTCTCCAAGGACCTGCCGATGCGCGTCAAAGCCTCCGCCATGGGGCTGCTTGCCGACGAATACCGCAATGAGCTCGTCAAGGACTCCGGCTGGACCGGCGTGGCCGAGCTCGACGCGGGCGAGGACGAGGTTGCGACCCTGTACGGGCACGAGCCGGTCTTCATCCCGGCCGCTGCCGAGCTGCCGACCAACACCGGGCTGGTCCTGCTTTCCAGCCGCGGCTCGGCCCTCGGACGGGTAGGGGCGGACAAGCAGGTCCGGCTCGTCAAGGGCGACCGCGACGTCTTCGGACTCCACGGCCGCTCGGCCGAGCAGCGGCTGGCCATTGACCTCCTGATGGACCCGTCGGTCGGCATCGTGTCCCTCGGCGGCCGCGCCGGCACGGGCAAGTCCGCGCTGGCCCTGTGCGCCGGGCTCGAAGCCGTCCTGGAGCGCAGGGAGCACCGCAAGGTGATCGTCTTCCGGCCCCTGTACGCGGTGGGCGGCCAGGAACTGGGCTACCTGCCCGGCTCCGAAGCGGAAAAGATGAACCCCTGGGCGCAGGCCGTCTTTGACACCCTGGGCGCGCTGGTCAGCCAGGAGGTCGTGGAGGAAGTCATGGACCGGGGCATGCTTGAGGTCATGCCGCTGACCCACATCCGCGGACGCTCGCTGCACGACGCGTTCGTGATCGTCGACGAGGCGCAGTCGCTGGAGAAGAATGTGCTACTGACGGTGATGAGCCGGATCGGCCAGAACTCGAAGATCGTCCTGACGCACGACGTCGCCCAACGGGACAACCTGCGGGTCGGACGGCACGACGGCGTGGCGGCCGTCGTCGAGACGCTGAAGGGCCACCCGCTGTTCGGCCACGTCACCCTCACCCGCTCGGAGCGCTCGCCGATCGCGGCCCTGGTGACGGAGCTGCTGGAGGGGGCAGAAATCTAGGCTCTCACTCTTCTGCGCGAAGGGCCGGGGCCGGGTTTGCCGGACCGCGGCTCTTCGCCGTGGTTGGGTTTGCCGTGGTTGGGTTTGCGGCGCTACGGCGCCCCGCCGTCGCTTAGACACCTCCCGTCGCTACGCTGCGGTCGCTGGGCGACCTTCGCTGCGCTTTGGTCGGCGATGCGCTCCTTAGCGGGACACCGCAGCCCCGCGAAGGTGGGACGCTCACCAGCCGGGACGCGGTCTTTCGTAAAGGAGCGCATCGCGGCGCATCGGATCCCGAAGGTCGCCCCGCGACCGCAGCGGGTCCCATGCGACGTGTCTAAGCGACGGCGAAAGGCCGTGTCTTGGCGAACCCAACCACGGCAACCCACCGAAGGGGAGCTGTCTTCATGACGCCGGGTCGCCGCAGCAACGCTGCCGGTTATTTCTGGATGCCCAGGTATTTCGCTGTTGCGTCGTGGCCCTTTACGTGCAGATTCCAGTCCGGGCGCTTGAAGGTGGCGGGGGTCAGGCGGACTTTTTGGACCTCCTGGGCCTTGCCGCCCCAGGCAGCGCGGGTGACGCCGTTGAGGTCATAGCCGACGGAGCGTGAGACACCCAGGGACTGCTGGTTCCAGGCGGCGGCCTCGGATTCCGCCACTTCTGCGCCTAGGTAGTCGAAGGCGTAGAGGGCGACGGCGGCCCGCATCTCCTTGCCGAGGCCGTGGCCTTGGGCGCTCTGGCGGAGCCAGGAGCCCGTGCTGACCGTCTTCAGCGTGGCGAAGTCCTTGGCCTCGACGTCCTGGCAGCCGATGAACTCGCCGTCGTGCCAGATACCGAGCAGCAGCGTCCACTCCTGCGGCGTCATGGTGCCGCGGCACCGCCAGTACCACTGGGCCATGTTCGGGCCGAGCTCCTCAGCGGGGGATTCGGCCCAGGGCTTGCTGAAGGGGCTGCGGCCCGGCTCGTGCACGCCGCTCAGGGCGGCCTCTACCGCGGCGGGAATCTCCTCGTCGCGGATGGGGCGAAGCTCAAGGTGCGGCGTGGTCAGAGTCAGGCCGAAAGGGGGCCAGTAGTCGGCGGGTGCAATCATCGGGGAAGCCTAACCGTGCTGGCGGATGGATGCCAGTCACAGGCCGGCTACTCGGCGGGAACATCCCAGCTGATGTGGCGCCGGACGTCTGTGAGGTTCATCGATTCGGCCAGGAACAGGTCATCGAGCATGTATTCGTCGACGCCCAGGATCCTCAGCCAGTGGCCGTAGCCGTTCTGCTCGTTGCCAGCCCCGGGTGCGTCCAGCCAGCGGCTGGCAACGCAGACGCCCGTGCCGGCGTCAATCCTCAGCAGCGTGCGTCCGGGCCGGCACAGCGGGGCTCCGGGATCGGCGGGACGATACGAGGGGTTCGGGCTCAGCGTGGTTTCCAGGGTGGGCCGGCCCTCGTGGTCAACTTCCGTGATGGGGCCAAGCTCCACAGCGTTGGCGTTGGGGAACTCCAGCGGGACAGGGGAATTCCCGGCGAGCTCCACCGGGTCCAGGGCCGCGGCAAACCGGCCGTTTCCGAACGACGGCTCGCCGTAGGCTGCCTCCGGACGGCGGCGCACCAACCCGTCGTCGTCGTACACCGGGGTGACCAGGTGCGGCGGCAGGAGCCAGGTCTTCCGCGTGGAACTGACATAGAAGCCGCCACGTGAATCGTTGATGCCGGTGGTGCTGGCGATCACCAGCCCGTCGGCGGTTTCCAGGCGCAACGCGCCGGGCCTGCGCAGCCACGCCTTGATGAGGCCGTCAGGGGCAGCGGCTGTCGCAGAGCCTGTGGAGCTGGTGAGGGGCCGGTCCAGGTACTCGAACCTCAGCGACTGCCACTTCCAGGGCGAGGACCGGCACAGGTGCCGGAAGGCCGCAGCCGGGTTCGCCGGGCCGCGGGGCGCGAGCCGCCCGCGCCCGTCCCTGCTGTCCCATGCGACCATATCCACAGTTTACGCGCGGGGACCGCCGGGCCGGACGAATATCCAGTAGCATCCGAGAGTGATCGAACGACTCGGCACCCTGGGCGCCGCCAACCCGCTGGCCTTCTGGCTTGCCCTGGCCGCGTGCGCCTATTTCTTCGTGATGGCGGTCCGGCTCACCGTCATCGACGTCCGGCACCACCTGCTCCCGGACAGGATCGTGTTCCCGTCCTATGCCATCGCCGGAGTCCTCCTGCTGGGCGCGGCCGCGAGCCAGCTCCTGCACGGCGGCCAGGACGTCGCCGGCACGGCGGACGCCGGGGTGTTCGGCGTGCCGGGGCTGCGTGTCCTCGCCGGCGGGGCGGCCCTCTGGCTCTTCTACTTCCTCCTGCACGCGGTGTATCCGCCGGGAATGGGATTCGGTGACGTGAAGCTCGCGGGCGTCCTGGGGATGTACCTCGGATTCCTGGGCTGGGGGCACGTCATGGCCGGGACCTTTGCCGCGTTCGTCCTCGGCGGCCTGTGGAGCCTCGGATTGCTCGCCGCGCGGCGCGGCAATCTGCAGTCGGCCATTCCCTTCGGACCGTTCATGCTGGCCGGCGCTGCGACCGCCATGCTGCTGATTCCGGCCGGTTAGGCTGACAAGCATGGCCACCCCGGATTTCATCCTGAAACTGCGCGAGAAGATCGGACACGAGACCCTCTGGCTGCCCGGCGTCGCGGGAGGGTGTTCGACGACGCCGGCCGGGTCCTGCTCGGCCAGCGCGCCGATAACCGGCAATGGGGCCTGGTCACCGGGATCCTGGAACTGGGCGAGGACCCCGTGCCGGGCCTGTTGCGGGAGATCCTCGAAGAGACCGGCGTGGTGGCCGCGGCCCAACGGCTGGTTTCGGTGGATGCCGGGGGTCCGACCCGCTATCCCAACGGCGACGTGTGCCATTTTCTGACCCTGGTGTTCCGCTGCCGTTTCGTCTCGGGAGAGGCCAGGGTCAACGACGACGAATCCCTCGACGTCGGATGGTTCCGCCCGGGGGACTTCCCGGAGCTCATGCCCGGCCATCTGGAGATGATCCGGCGGGCGACTGACCCCGCCGGCGAAGTCCACTACCGGCGCTGATCCCACCCGTTGCTGTCCGGGGCGCCCGACTGTGCTGTGCGGGCAAGGAAGCTGCCGGCCCGCTGGAAGTCTCGGACACTGTAAATCGCCCCAATCACCAAGACGGCCACACCAGCCGCCATGAACCAGGAGATGAACCCGGCTCCTCGTATGACTTGGGGAATGAATACAAGCGGGAGCACGGGCATCCAGACGAGCTGCGTGGCGAGGTTCTTTCGAAGTTGCACGGCGGCGGCGCGCGAGACGACAAGGTGATCCGGGTCAACGGGTGTCTTCCCGAGAATCTGGCGCCGGATGTCTTTTCGCTCTTTGTCCTCCAGCGACAGCAGCACGTCTATCCTGCCCAGCTCCGCTGCAGGCGCGATTTTCTTCGCGTTGTAAATGAGTCCACCGATCGCGGCACCCAGCACTGCAAGGAAAAATCCGAACACCAAAAAGGACGGCCAGTCCGCCGGGGCGCCGCCGAAGGCCAGGGTCCCGCCGACGGTCCCCGCCGCCACTAGGATGATCACGCCGGCCGGGAAATAGAGCGTGTAGTAGGTCTTCAGTGCACCCCCGAGGCCCAGGTCTGCAATGCCCTGCGCTCTTCTTGTGGCGGTGGCCCAACGGTCGTTGGACTTGGGCATGAGATCGTCGATTCCGCTCATCGTCCGCTTCCCCCTGGGCGCGAGTAAAGGTGCATGGGCCCGGCTGTTCTGCGCCGTGCCGCTGAACCTGATGCTCAAATCCTGAACTATCTTCGCCCCGAAGCCAACAGCACGCTACGGGATGAAAAGCGGCACCGGGCCGGGCTGGCCAGCCGACCGGCCCGGCACGCAGCAGGGGCGCCGCAACCCCCAAAGATTGCGGCGCCCCTGGCTGGCGCTGGCCCGCACCGCTGGCGGGAGCCGGCGGCTGGGCCCGAATCCGGGCCGTCAGCCGCGCAGGCGGGTGAGCTCGTCGTCGTGACTGGGCTCGCCGGCGTTGCTGTGCGCGGTGGGCCCTTCCGGCTGATCGGCGTTCGTGTGGTCCGAGCTGTCGGCGGCGTTGCGGGCTGCGGTCCGTTCCGCCTCGAGCCGCTCGGCTTCCTCGCCGCCGACTGCTTCTCCGCGGGCCACCATGCCGGCGGTGTCCGAGAGCGGGATCTCCTTGAGGGTCAGAGCCAGGATCAGGGCGATGCCCAGGAACGGCAGCAGGTACCAGAAGACAGGGGCGAGCGAGTCAGCGTAGGCGTTGATGATTGCATCCTTGAGCTGCGCCGGGAGCTGGCTGAGCATCTGCGGGTCCATCGTCCGGGTGGACTGCGACGCCTGCTCAGCAGACGCCCCGGCTCCGGTGAAGGCATTGGTCAGGGACTCGGAGAGCCGGGTGGTGAAGATAGAGCCGAACACTGCGACCCCGAGGGAGGCGCCGACCTCACGGAAGTAGTTGTTGGTGCTCGTCGCCGTGCCGATCTGGTCCGCCGGCACGGAGTTCTGCACCACGAGGACGATCACCTGCATGATCGAGCCCAGACCGGCGCCGAAGACGAACAGCTGCACGCAGATGACCCAGATGGGGGTGGCGGCGGTGAGCGTGGTCAACCACAGCATTGCCGCGATGGTCAGGATGGCCCCGAGGACCGGGAACAGCTTGTACTTGCCGGTCTTGGAAATGCGGATGCCGGAGAAGATGGCCATGCCCATGAGCCCTACCATCATGGGCAGCATCAGCAGGCCGGATTCTGCGGCGGAGGTGCCGGACGACATCTGCAGGAAGGTCGGGACGAAGGCGATCGCCGCGAACATGCCCAGGCCCAGGGTGAAACCGATGGCGGTGGAGTTCACGAAGATGCGGTTCTTGAACAGGCTCATCGGAATGATGGGGTCCTCGGCCCGGCGCTCCACCAAGACGAAGGCGGTTGCGGCGAGCACCAGCCCGGCGCCGAACGCCCACGTCAGCGGCGAATCCCAGCCCTCGTCTTTCTTGCCGCCGAAGTCGGTGAAGAAAATCAGGCACGTGGTGGCCGTGGAGAGCAGCAGGACGCCGAGGATGTCGATCCGCTTCTCGGCCTTCTTATTGGGCAGCGTCAGGGTGAACCAGGCAATCGTGAACGCGGCGATGCCGATCGGGATGTTGATGTAGAAGGCCCATTCCCAGGTCAGGTGGTCCACGAAGAAACCGCCCAGCAGGGGTCCGGCGACGGCGGAGAGACCGAAGATTGCACCCAGGGGGCCCATGTACTTGCCGCGCTCCTTGGCCGGAACGATGTCGGCGATGATGGCCTGGGACAGGATCATCAGGCCGCCGCCGCCGAGGCCCTGGACGGCGCGGAAGATCACGAAGCCCCAGAAGTCCGTGGCGAGGGCGCAGCCGACAGAGGCGAGCGTGAAGAGCCCGATGGCGATGAGGAACAGGTTCCGGCGCCCCAGGATGTCGCCGAATTTTCCGTAGATCGGCATGACGATGGTGGTAGCCAGCAGGTAGGCCGTGGTGATCCAGGCCTGGTGTTCCACGCCGCCGAGCTTGCCGACGATCGTGGGCATGGCGGTGGACACGATGGTCTGGTCAAGGCTGGAGAGCAGCATGCCGGCGATGAGGGCGGAGAAGATGATCCAGATGCGTTTCTGGGTCAGCAGCAGCGGCTCGGCTGCTGGTTTGGTGCTGACGGCGGCGCTCATTGCGCTCCTTCGGAAGGGTTGGACTGGGAGGTGTCGGATGAGGACATGGTGAACGGCAGGGAGAAGAGCGTGCGGGCGGCGGAAATGTTTTCCAGCAGCATGTCCTTGTACGGGCGGGTGTTGCCTTCGGAGAAGTAGTCGGCGCTGGTTTTCCTGGCGACGTTGCCCAGGAGGACTACGGCCATGCGGACCACGGGATGGTCGGCAGCAACGCCCTCCCTGGCCGCGAGCAGTCGGGCGAAGTCGGCCTCGCGTTCCTCCGTGGCGCCGATGATCCGGAGCATCAGCTGGGGTTCCTTCTTGATCACCCCGATCAGCTGGCGGGTCTCTTCCTCGGAGGCGCTCATCCGTTCGGAGAGATCGAGGGACAGCCGCACGAGGTCGTCGAGAAGGGACGCCGATATTTCGCCGGCGGGCGAGCCTGCGCCGCCTGCCATGAACCGAGCCACCACCTCTTCCGGAAAGTCGTCGTCGATGTGGCCGAGGATCGCGTCTTCCTTGGTGGGGAAGTAGTTGAAGAAGGTCCGGCGGGAGATGCCCGCCCGTTCGCAGACTTCCTCCACGGTGTAACCGCTGAGGCCGCGTTCGGCGGTCAGGGAACGCGCGACGGCGGTGATGGTCGCCCGTGTTGCGGCCCGCTTGCGCTCGCGGAGGCCGCCCGCATTAATTGCACTGTTTCCCATAGAGTGTATTTTTGCACTTGTTCATAAATAGTGCAAAAGACGCTGCGGGGCTGTTGGGGACAATATTGTCGTTGCCCGGCCGTAGCCTGCTCCTGTCCAGCCTTTCTGCTGGCAACAGGTGGCCCACGACGAGGCGGAAGCCCCGTCCAGGCCGGAAATGGGGAAGCATGACAGATTCAGCCCTGACCCACGTGTACGTCCTTCTGGACCGTTCCGGGTCGATGAGCGCCATCGCCGATGACACAGTGGGCGGGTTTGCGGCGTTCGTCCGCGAACAGCAGGCGGTGGCGGGCCGGTGCCGGCTCTCGCTCGCGCAGTTCGATGACACCTACGAGCGTGTCTACGCCTCGGTGGACATCCAGGACGTGCCGGCCCTGGACCTGCAGCCGCGGGGCAGCACCGCCCTGCACGATGCCATGGTTCGGCTGATCGGGGAGGCGGGTGCGGAACTCGCGGGCCTCCCGGAGGACCAGCGCCCCGGCACCGTGCTTGTGGCCGTGCTGACGGACGGGCACGAGAACTCCTCGCGCGAGGCCACCGGCGATCTGGTCAAGGCCCTGGTCCAGCGGCAGCAGAGCCAGTGGGGCTGGCAATTCACGTATTTGGGCGCCAATCAGGACGCCGTGATGACGGCGGGCGGCCTGGGCATCCGCGCCGAAGACGCCCTGACCTATGCCGCCGGGAACGTCGATGCCGCCTTTTCCGTCCAGTCCGCCAAGACGCGGCGGCTGCGGGAGGCACGGATCGGCGGTGCCAGCATGGCGGACGCCGCCGCGGCAGCGGCCTACACGGCGCAGGAGCGGGAGGCAGCCGGCGGGGAACCGCGCCGGATCTAGCTTTAGAGATGCGGTGTTCTGACATGCGGTGCAGAAATGCCGCCGGCCGGCACCCTTCCAGGAAAGGTGCCGGCCGGCGGCGGGGATGTTCTCCGCGGGGCGGGGCCGGGGCCCGGAGTCGCTAGGCCTTGTGCGGCGGGCGCGTCATGGACATGACGTCCAGGGCGGTGTCCAGCTGCTCCTCGGTCAGTTCGCCGCGCTCGAGGAAGCCCATGGAGACGACGGTTTCGCGGATGGTCAGGCCCTCGGCCACGGCCTTCTTGGCGATCTTGGCGGCGTTCTCGTAACCGATGAACTTGTTCAGCGGGGTCACGATCGACGGCGAGGCCTCGGCGAGGAAGCGGGCGCGCTCCACGTTGGCGGTGATGCCGTCAATCATCTTGTCGGCCATGACGCGGCTGGTGTTGGCCAGCAGGCGCACGGATTCAAGGAGGTTGGCGGCCATGACCGGGATGCCGACGTTGAGCTCGAAGGCGCCGTTGGTGCCGGACCACGCGATGGCGGTGTCGTTGCCGATCACCTGGGCGCAAACCATGATGGAGGCTTCGCAGATGACCGGGTTGACCTTGCCGGGCATGATCGAGGATCCCGGCTGCAGGTCCGGGATCGCGATTTCGCCAAGGCCGGTGTTGGGGCCGGAGCCCATCCAGCGCAGGTCGTTGTTGATCTTCATGAAGGAGATCGCAATGTTGCGCAGCTGGCTCGATGCCTCGATGAGGCCGTCGCGGTTCGCCTGGGCTTCGAAGTGGTCGCGGGCCTCGGTCAGGGGCAGCCCGGTGTCGGCCGCCAGCAGTTCGATCACGCGCTCCGGGAAGCCGGCCGGTGTGTTGATGCCGGTGCCCACGGCGGTTCCGCCGAGCGGGACCTCGGCGACGCGGGGGAGGGAGGCATTGATGCGCTCGATGCCATAGCGGACCTGGGCGGCGTAGCCGCCGAACTCCTGGCCCAGGGTGACGGGGGTGGCGTCCATAAGGTGCGTGCGGCCGGACTTCACGACGTCCTTGAACTCGGCGGCCTTGCGCTCCAGCGACTCTGCCAGGTAGCCGAGGGCCGGGATCAGGTCATTGATCAGCGCGGACGTGGCGGCGACGTGGACGGAGGTGGGGAAGACGTCGTTGGAGGACTGTGAGGCGTTGACGTGGTCGTTCGGGTGGACAACTTTGTCGCTCCCGGCGGACTTGAGGGCCCGCGAGGCGAGCTCGGCGATGACCTCGTTGGTGTTCATGTTCGAGGACGTGCCGGACCCGGTCTGGAAGACGTCAATCGGGAAGTCGCCGTCGTACTTGCCGGCCGCAACCTGGTCGGCGGCGTCGGCGATCGCCTGGGCGAGCTCGCCATCGAGCACCCCCAGTTCTGCATTCGCCTGGGCAGCAGCCTTCTTCACCCGTGCCAGGGCTTCGATGTGGGCGCGCTCGAGGGTCTTGCCGGAGATCGGGAAGTTCTCGACTGCCCGCTGCGTCTGTGCGCGGTACAGGGCGTTCACGGGAACGCGGACTTCGCCCATCGTGTCGTGTTCAATGCGGAACTCTTCGGTGTTCAACTCATCTGTGGAAGTCATGGGCCTAGCTTATTGGGAGTGGGGGTCCCATCGAAAACCGTGAACGGCTGCCGCCGCGGCAGCCGTGGCGGGGAACGCAGGCTTGGAGAGTTGAGCCTAGAGCTCGCCGATTCCGGACACGAGGCCAGCCTTGCCGTCGGCCAGGCTGTACGCGAGGCCGATCACGGCGGCACGGCCGCTTTCCACTGCGTCCGAAATCACACGGGAGCTGTCCACGAGGCGCTGCGAGGTCTGCTTGACGTTCTCGACCACCATGTCGTTGATGTCGTCCTGATTGTTACGGAGCGAGGTCAGCACGGAGGGAGTGATGCGTTCGACCAGGCTGCGCATGAATCCGACCGGCATCTGGCCGGTCTCCACGGCCGTCTTGGTGGCGGTGACCGCACCGCAGCGGTCGTGCCCCAAAACCACGATCAGCGGCACGCCGAGGACGCTGACGCTGTATTCCAGGGAGCCGAGCACGGCGTCGTCAATGACCTGGCCCGCGGTCCGGACCACGAACGCGTCCCCCAGGCCGAGGTCGAAGATGATCTCGGCCGCGAGGCGGGAGTCGGAGCAACCGAAGATCACGGCGAACGGGTGCTGGTTCTCCACAAGCGACGAGCGCCGCGAGGCGTCCTGGTTGGGGTGTGAGGACGCGCCGGAGACAAAACGCTCGTTGCCTTCGCGGAGACGCCGCCAGGCAAGTGCAGGGGTGAGATAAGTGGCCACGCCCCGACTTTACTTCTTTGCTGCGGCCGACGGGGAAACTGTTGCGCCCGGCGTGAGCGCCGGCTTGCCCGCAGGCGGATTGCTCTCAAGCGACTTCACCACTGCCTCGGCCAGGGTGGAGAACTCCTCCAGCGTCGCGGATCCGGACAAGATCACGGTGGTGCCGCGTTCGGCCAGCACCATGGATTTCTCGCCCTTGCCGGTGTCGCGCAGTTCCCAGTTCCGGCCGCCCGTGTTACGGATGCCGGTCACAGGCGCGTTCTTTGTCTGTTGAAGGAGCCAGGTGGGGTTTGTCTCGCGGGTCTGCACGAGGGCGATGAAGGATTCCTTGGGCGTCACGTAGCCGACTTCCCAGGTGGGGACGCCGCTGCCGGCGCCGGACTCCCAGCGGGCGTAGTTGGCGCTAAATGTGTCGCCGGTATCGGCCGCCACGGGTGTGAACCCCGCCACACCCGCCGCATTCTGCGCGGTAGCGCTGACGTTGATGTTGGGCCGGTACCCGTCGGACTTGGGGGAGGGGTTCATGAGGACGATCGGCAGGAACGCGGCGATGCTCACCACCAGGGCGATGATCATGCCCATGACAGAGGCGTTGGCGCGTTTGGCCGCAGCGGCGGCGATGACGGGCTTCACCGGTGGCTGTCCGGAGGTGTCCGGGCCTGCCGCGGGGGAGCTGCCAGCCGGAGAACCGGGGGCGGCGGGGGAGGTGTCCTGCAATTCACTCACCCCTCTATAGTCGCGCATGTCCGGGCCGATCTCACATTCGCGGCGCAGAGGCCGCCCAGAGGTGAAGTGCGTCACGCGTCGGTCATCCCATGACCTTGCGGGCCCGCCCCGACTATGATCATTATCAGACGAATCACCGCGACGGATCGATCCTGGCCGTACGGGTTCAACGACCGCCACTCGAAGAAGAGGTTCACGTGACACCAGCGCCCATGTCCCAGAAGTACTCCACGCTTTCCCCGTCGCTCGCTGTCGGGATCGACGAGCCTGATCGCAACCTCGCACTGGAACTTGTCCGCGTCACCGAGGCCGCGGCCATCGCCGGTGGTCACTGGGTGGGCTTCGGCGACAAGAACAAGGCCGACGGCGCCGCCGTCGACGCTATGCGCTCCTTCCTGCAGACGGTGCACTTCAACGGGGTCGTGGTCATCGGCGAGGGCGAAAAAGACGAAGCCCCGATGCTGTTCAACGGCGAGCACGTCGGTGACGGCACCGGCCCCGAGTGCGACGTCGCCGTCGACCCCATCGACGGAACCCGCCTGACCGCCCTCGGCATCAACAATGCCCTTGCGGTCCTGGCCGTGGCCGAACGCGGCTCCATGTTCGATCCCTCCGCCGTGTTCTACATGGAAAAGCTCGTCACGGGTCCGGAAGCGGCCGACATGGTGGACCTGCGCCTGCCGGTCAAGCAGAACCTGCACCTGATCGCCAAGGCCAAGGGTGTCAAGGTCAACCAGCTCAACGTCATGATCCTGGACCGCGACCGGCACCGCCCCCTCGTGGAGGAAATCCGCGAAGCCGGCGCCCGCACGAAGTTCATCATGGACGGCGACGTCGCGGGGGCCATCGCCGCTGCGCGTGCCGGCACCGGCGTCGACGCCCTCATGGGCATCGGCGGAACCCCGGAGGGCATCGTCGCGGCCTGCGCCATCAAGTCCCTCGGCGGCGTCATCCAGGGCCGCCTGTGGCCCACGAGCGACGACGAGAAGCAGAAGGCGATCGACGCCGGCCACGATCTTGAGCGCGTGCTCTCGACCAACGACCTCGTCTCGAGCGACAACTGCTACTTCGCGGCCACCGGCATCACCGACGGCGACCTCCTCAAGGGCGTCCGCTACTCCAAGGACAAGGTCCTCACTCAGTCCATCGTGATGCGCTCCAAGTCCGGCACCATCCGCTTTGTCGACGGCGAGCACCAGGCCAGCAAGTGGGAAGGCTACGCCCGCAAGAGCTAGCACCTGCGTAGCAACATTGAACTGCACAACTGAATACCGCGAATCCCGGGCCGCCTCCGCGTCCCGGGATTCGTCGTCTTAATCGCGGTGTCTGATGCCGCGTCTATTGCTGATGCCGTGTCTATTGCCGCGGGGCGGCCAGGGCCCGCTGGATTAGATAGGGTGGAGCCATGACGTGGCTCGTAACTGGCGGTGCAGGATATATCGGTTCTCATGTGGTTTCCGCCTTGCGCGGGGCCCGGATCCAGCCGGTGGTGATTGACTCCCTCTCCAGCGGGCACCGTGAGTTCGTGCCGGCCGACGTGCCGTTCATCCACGGCAGCATCCTCGACGCCGACCTCGTGGCCCACACGCTGCGGAACCACGCGGTGACCGGCGTGATCCACCTGGCGGGTTTCAAGTACGCCGGGGTTTCCGTCCAGGAGCCGCTGCTGACCTACGAACAGAACGTCACGGGCACCGCGCAGCTGCTCAAGGCCATGGAGCTCTCCGGCGTCGACAAACTGGTCTTCTCCTCGTCCGCGGCCACCTACGGCACGCCCCCCGGTGACGTGGTCACCGAGGCCACGCCCACCAACCCGGAATCGCCCTACGGCGAGAGCAAACTCATCGGCGAATGGCTGATCCGGGACCAAGGCCGGGCCCGGGGCCTGAACCACACCTCGCTGCGGTACTTCAACGTGGTGGGCTCCGGCGCGCCCGAGCTCTACGACACCAGCCCCCACAACCTATTCCCAATTGTGCTGCGGGCGCTCACAGCGGGCCAGACGCCGCGGATCAACGGCGTCGATTACAACACACCGGACGGAACCTGCGTACGCGACTACGTGCACGTGGCCGACCTTGCAACCTCGCATGTGGCCGCCGCCCAGGCCCTCGCGGCGGGCAAGCCGCTGGAACGTGTGTACAACCTCGGATCCGGGGACGGGCTGTCCGTGCGCCAGATCATGACGGCGATGGCCAACGTCACGGGAATCGATTTCGAACCGGAAATCGGCCCGCGCCGGGCCGGGGATCCGGACCGGATCGTGGCCGACGGCACGCTGGCTGCCCGCGATCTCGACTGGAAGATGCGGCACTCCGTGGAGCAGATGGTGGCCAGCGCCTACGACGCCCAGCGCCGCGCGATTACCGCTGCCAGCTAGCGCAGGCCGGCCGGCCGCGGCGCCAGGGGCGCCGGCAGGGTCCTAGCGGTTTGCGAGGACCCGGGACCGGGCACGCAGCTTCTTGGCGAGCTGGGCACCCTTGCGGGCCAGCTGGTAGCTGCTGTACCGGACCTTCCGGACCGGCAGGTCCCACGTTCCGGGATACGCGATCCCGCGGCCGCCGAACGACTTCTTGAACGCCGTGAACCCGGCCCATTTGTGGTCGGGCTGGTCCGCGGGCGCCACGCCCCAGAGGTCCACGTGCTTGAGGCCCTTGGCCTGGGCGTCCGCGATCAGGGTGACGAGCAGGGGAATGCCCGCGCTGAGCTTGCGGTGGGTGTCGTCAAGGGCGGCATGGGCGTAGGTCCGGGTGTCGGCCGAATCGTAGGCCAGGGCTGCGGCGATGGGGTGGCCGTCGAGCTCCGCGATGAACAGCGTTGCGGCACCGGCGGGCATCAGCGAGCGGGCCACCTGGCTCAGGTACTCGTCGCTTTGCGGCTTGAAGCCGTTGCGGGCGGCCGTCATGTGCAAGAACTCCAGGAGGACGGCGATCTCTGCCGGATCCTGGCTGGAACGGAATGTCACGCCCTTCTTGTGGATGTTGCGGAACAGGTTCCGGTTCGCCGGCTTCATGTCCGCCAGGACGTCCTTGAAATCCCGGTCGAGGTCCACAATCCAGCTGAGCTCGGGCTGCTGGCTGACCGGAGCCGGCTGCAGGCCGCGGCTGCGGAGTACCGCGTCGGCCTCGGCGGCAGTGAACCCTGCGGTGACCGGCTCTACGCGGACAAACACGGCCCCGCTGGTCCGGGCGAGGTCCGTGAGGGCCGCCAGTGCGGCGTCGAACGCTGCCAGCGACTCGGCGACCGGGCCGTAAGGGGAGTACAGCAGTTTGCCGGCCGGGTTGGATTCCTCCACCGCAAGGAAGCGCCACCCGGGCCCGGACTGTTCGTGGACGGTGCGTCCCAGAGCGCGCTGGAACTGTGCCCACTGCGGGCTTTGCAGGAAATAATCCATGGTGTCAGGCTTCCAATGCGGTGGTGACGGCAAATGCCAGGGCGGGGCCGGCGGCGCCGGAGACGGCGTGGACGTTGACCGGGGCCTCCGCAGCAGGCAGGAAGGCGCTGGCGCCCCGTTCCAGCCGGAGCTCACCCTTCGGGGAGTCGAGGCGGACGGAGCCGCCCGTGACAATGACGACGGCGGCACCGGACTGCGCCAGCGGGACGGGCTCCGCCCCGGGCGCCAGTTCAATGCGCTGCAGCTGGAATTCCCGGAACGGCGGCCGGAAGAGTTCCTGGCCGAGCATTGTGGTCTCGGCGGGGAGCATGGGCACGGCGACGGCCTCGAACGCGACCGTTTGGAGCAGTTCCGGCACGTCCACGAATTTCGGCGTGAGCCCACCGCGGAGCACGTTGTCCGAGGACGCCATGACCTCGATCCCGAGGCCGTGCAGGTAGGCATGGACGTTTCCGGCCGGCAGGTAGACGGCCTCACCCGGAGCCAGCGAGATCCGGTTCAGCAGCAGCGAAATCAGGACACCCGGGTCTCCGGGGTAGTCATGGTTGAGGTTCACCACCGTGGTCAGCTCCGCCACGTGCGTTCCCATTGACGCACCGGAGACGAGGGCCGCCACGATCATCGCCGTGGCGTGCGAGACGTCCTCGCCGCCCGCGATGAGCCGCTCGAAGGCGGAGCGGAGGGCCGCCGGCTCGTCCGGCTGCGCCAGATCTTCGAGCAGCAGCGGAACAAGCGGGGGCAGCTCCAGCCCGGCGAGCTCGAAGCACGCCGCGAGGTGCAGGAAGAGTGCGCGCGATTCCGTGGCCGGCCGGAAACCGCAGAGCGCCTCGAACGGGGTCAGCGCCAGGATCATTTCCGGTTTGTGGAAGGCATCCTTGTAGTTGCGTTCCGGGGCGGCAGGGTCGACGCCGGCGGCTTCCTCGCGGGCGAAGCCCTCCCGGGCCTGGGCGAGCGTCGGGTGCACCTGCAGGGACAGGGGCGCATCGGCCGCGAGGACTTTGAGCAGGAACGGCAGGCGCGGACCGAAGGCAGCCACGCTCGCGCCGCCCAGGCAATGTTCCGGATTCTCGGCGATCAGGGCGTCCAGCGCCAGCCGTCCGCCGTCCTGCGTTTCGGGCGCATGCCGTCCGGCACCGCCGGCCGCCGGCGTCAGCACGACGGACGGGGAATCCGGGTGGGCGCCGATCCAGAGCTCCGCTTCGGGACCGCCGGAAGCCGGCCTGCCGAGCAGTTCGGCGATGGCCGTCGGGGAGCCCCAGGCATAGGGCCGGAGGACGTTCTCAAGTTCGTACATGGCCTGGTCCCTGTCTTCTCAAATGAAATGTCTCGTCAATGAAAGGTGGTCACTCTGATCCGGGCACCCGCGCCGCGGGCAGCGGGCGCGGGTGGACGCCGTGCGGCCGGGCATTAGAGCGGCGCGCACTTGCCGTTGGTGGCAACGAGGTCGCGGATGGACTGTTCGTCCCCGTTTAGCTTGAACTGGTTGAGCATCTCTTCGGTGATCGGCCGCCCGTCCGGCGTCGTGGTCACCGGGGTGAAGTCCGACGGCGAGGGCGGGGGCTCGGTGGCAGGCGCGGCACCGGCTGCGGAGAGCGGCCCGGCGGCGGAGAGCGGCCCGGCGGTGGTGCCGGGCTCCACGACGGTGTCCTCAGCGGCGCCGGCGGACGGGCTGGCCAGCAGTTTGGCCACCTTCTGGTGGATGACGTTGAAGTCCGGCGACGTGGAGAAGGCAGCGTTGAAGTCTGGCGGACCGATGGTCAGGCGGCTGACGTTCTGGCCCTTGGCCTTCATGGCCAGGTCAACGAAGCTGCCGAGCTGGCCGGAGGAGATGTTCGATTCGACCACCTTGGTGCCCGCCTTGGCGATGTCCTCAAACTTGGCCAGCAGTTTTGCGGGGTCGAGCTGCTTGAGCATCGCCTGCTGCACGCACTGCTGGCGCTGGATGCGGGCGTAGTCGTCCACGAATTCCCGGGACCGCCCGTACCAGAGGGCGTGGAAGCCGTCGAGCGTCTGGTTGCCCGCCGGAATCCAGCCCTCCGGCATGCCGTGGATGCCGTTGGCCTCATCCACCGTCGGTCCGCTGATGGGGACCCAGCCGCCGGCCTTGATCCGGATGCCGCCCATGGCGTCGATGAGCTTGGAAAAACCGTCCATATCCACGAGCACGTAGGCCTGGACCTTGATGCCCAGCGTTCCGGACACTGCTTCCAGGGTGGCCTGCGCGCCGGGGTCGGCCACCCCGGGATAGAGGTCCTGATGTTCGTTAGTGACCTCGGTGTTGATCGCGTTGATCAGGCATTCGTCGCCGCAGTTGTAGCCTTCCGGATACACCTGGCGCATCGGGGATTCCGCGCTGAACTGGGCGTTCTGGAGGTTGCGGGGCACGGAGATCATCGCCGTGCTGCCGGTCTTGGCATCGACGCTGATCACTGAGAGGCTGTCCGGCCGGCGGCCCGTGCGGTCGGCCCCGGCGTCGCCGCCCATCATCAGGAAGTTGTACCTGCCCTCGGAAGGCTCAAGGGCGGGGCCGGAACCGGAGAAGATGGTGCCGATGGCGTCGCGGCTGACGTTGAGCAGGTAGGCCGCGTAGCCCAGGGACCCGCTGCTGAGGATCATGGCCAGCACGAGCGACAGCACCACCGCGGGGCGGATCCCGGGGGCGAGCAGCCCGGGCCGGATCAGCCGCAGGGTGTTCAGGAACAGGGCAGCCCAGCCGATGGCCAGCAGCGCGAGGCCGAGCACCAGCAAGAGTGAGGGCACCGGGCCGGCGAGGATGTTGATCAGCGTGGAGCGGGACACGAGCAGGAGCAACACGGCCAGCAGGGCCAGCGCCCAGACCGTGAAGGTCACGCGCAGCGCAGCCCGACCGAGCCGGCGCTTGCCCGCGACGATCTGGGCGCTGCCGGGCACCAGCAGCGTCAGGAGGATCAGGACGAACGCCCGCTTGGTCAGCACCGGGGCCGGGGCTCCGGAGGGGTGCCGGACCGGGTCGCTCAGTACCCGCCCGGACTGCCCAGGGCTCTCAGTGCGGTGCGTGGGGGCGTAGCTGCTGCTCATACCGGGAATCCTAATGGCTGCCTTATTTGCTGCTACGCGGGGCGACATTGCCGCCGGCGAACACTTCGCTGACCTTGTGCCGCAGGCTCGCGCCCTTCCGGGTGGCGACGTCGTTCAGTTCCTGGGCGAAGTCCAGGAGGTCCGCCCGGAGCTGGACGGCGAGTTCGTCCGTGCCCGAGGCCAGCATGCGCACGGCCAGGAGGCCGGCGTTGCGCGCCCCGCCGATCGAGACGGTGGCGACCGGAACACCGGCCGGCATCTGCACGATGGACAACAGGGAATCCATGCCGTCCAGGGTCTTCAAGGGTACGGGCACGCCGATCACGGGCAGCGGGGTGACCGAGGCGAGCATGCCGGGAAGGTGGGCGGCACCGCCGGCACCGGCAATGATGAGGCGAAGGCCGCGCTCGTGGGCGGTCTGGCCGTAGCGGATCATCTCCGTGGGCATCCGGTGGGCCGAGACGACGTCGGCCTCGAACGGGATCCCGAACTCTGCGAGGGCTTCTGCGGCGGCTTCCATGACCGGCCAGTCCGAATCCGAGCCCATGACGAGGCCCACGATCGGGGTGTCCGCGCGGGTGCCGGGGAGTGGTGTTGCTGCGGTGTTGGCTTTGGGGCTGCGTGCGGTGCTCATGCGGTCTCCTCGGAGGTTGCCGGCATAGTGCCGGCGTGGGCCCGGCCATTGCGGATGATGTCGGCCACGGCAGTGGCCCGCTGCCGCACGGAGTCGACGTCGGCGGCTGAGGTCCCGACCAGGTTGACGTGGCCGATCTTCCGGCCCGGCCGGACGGCCTTGCCGTAGCAGTGCACCTTCGCGGCCGGCTCGTTCGCGAGGGCCGCTGGGTAGGCGGAATAGAGGTCCTGGTTGGCGCCGCCGAGGAAGTTCTTCATCACCACGACGGGCCCCAGCAGGTCCGTGGCGCCCAGCGGCAGGTTCAGGATGGCCCGCAGGTGCTGCTCGAACTGGCTCGTCACCGAGCCGTCCTGGGTCCAGTGCCCGGTGTTGTGCGGGCGCATGGCGAGCTCGTTGATCAGGAAGCCCGCGCCCACGCCCGGCGTCTCGAAGAGTTCGACGGCCATGACACCGGTCACGCCGAGCTCGCTGGCGATCCGGACGGCGGCGTTCTCCGCGGCCGCGGCAACATCGAGGGGGATGCCCAGGGCAGGGGCAATCACTTCATCGCACACCCCGTCGACCTGGATCGTGTGCACCACCGGCCAGGCCCGCGTTTCACCGTCCGGCGTCCTTGCGACCATGGCCGAGAGCTCGCGGCTGAAGTCCACCTTGGCTTCGGCCAGCAGGGGGGACATGGCCTCGAACCAGTCGGCGGAGCCTGCCGCGTCCTCGGCCGAAGACACGATGCGCACGCCCTTTCCGTCGTAACCGCCGCGGGGCATCTTCAAAACCACCGGCCAGCCGGTCTGCTCCCCGAAGGTGACGAGGTCCGCGACATTGGCGACGGCGGCCCACTTGGGGTTGGGCAGCTCGAGCCGGTCGATCGCGGCCCGCATCACCAGCTTGTCCTGGGCATTGACCAGGGCATCCGGGCCGGGATGGACGTTCACGCCGGCGCCGATCAAGGACCGCAAGTGCGCCGTGGGGACGTGTTCGTGGTCGAAGGTCAGAACATCCAGGCCGCGGGAGAACTCGAGCAGATGCTCCAGGTCCGTGTAGTCGCCGACCGGGGCGTTGGCCACGGCAGAGACTGCAGAGACGTCCTCGCCTTCGGCGAGAACACGGAGCTCAAAGCCCAGGGCGGTCGCGGCGGGGGCCATCATTCGGGCAAGCTGGCCGCCGCCAACAACACCGATTACAGGAAAAGTCACAAGTCCCAGCCTACCGAAAACCTCACGGGAACCCGTCTTTTAGGGATTGGCAAGGGCGGGAAGGGCGCCGATTGGAGGGTTCGTGCCCGCTCCGGCGCCGCCCGGCGTCGGGTGCGCAGGGAGCAGTCTGAACGGCCACTGAGGGCGGACTCCCGGGAAACGGCGCTAAAATAGGCGTTTGGCCCAATGGCCGACAGTTCCAGAAGGCCACGGAGGGTCATGATTACTACAGTTAACGAGCGCATGCGCGGGCTGGTCTCGCTGTTCTGGCGCGAGGTGGCCAAGTTCGGCGCCGTCGGCGGCATAGCGTTCGTCATCGACAACGGCCTGACGTTTTACCTGATGCACGGCCCCATGACCGACAGCGAGGCCAAGGCCCGCTTCTTCGGGGCCAGCGTGGCCACCGTGTTCTCCTGGATTGCGAACCGATTTTGGACGTTCCGGCACCGCCGGCAGGCCAACGTGCTGCGCGAATTCGTGATGTTCCTCATCATCAACGGGATCGGCATCGGCATCTCCACCGGCCTCACAGCCATCGCGAAGTACGGCATGGGTGTCACCGACAAGAACATGCTCTTCCTGGCCGGGGTGGTCGGCATCCTTGTCGCGACCGTGGTCCGGTTCTTTGCCTACCGCTTCCTCGTGTTCAACCAGGAACTCGACGCAGAGCCGGAGTTCTCGCACGACCACGAGATCATCGAACGGCACCCGCACGCGCTGCAGGACGAACAGCCGAGCGCAAGCGTTTCCAGGACGGCCGTCAAGGATCCGGAGCTGCCCGGCCCGCCGGCCTGAGGTTGAGTATTTGGGGTTGAGTATTTCGGGTTCAGTAACTGAAGTTCAGTACCTGAGGTTCAGTTCCCGCTGATGCGCTCGGCGGCCCGCAGCTTGCCGGTCACCTCGACCTCGGGGTGCACCAGGACCACGGAACCGTCCGCCTTCCAGGTTCCCAGTGACTGCGCGAGGACCGCTTCGAGGCCGTCCGCCGCCGGAATGAGCAGCCGTAGGCCCGTGTCGCGGCCCGAGGCAAAATCGTCCAGGAGCGCGCCGTGCGCATGGACCGTGCCGTCCGAGGTGCGGACCGCGAGGCGTTCTGCTTCCGGGTCCACGTGGGGCATGAAGATGTCCCCGTGAGAGCGGACCTCGGCGGCGTAGTCGAGGACGCCGGTGGGCAGTTCGCCTGTCCACCGCATGGCCAGCGCCGGCAAGGACACAGCCAGGACGGCGTCGAACCCGCCCCCGGCAGCGCCCGGCCCCGGGTCCGAGGTGGCCAGCAGCTCCGCCTCCGCGTCGTCGAAGACCACTTCCATGCCGAGCTGCCAGGCCGCCAGGGCGAGGATCACGGACTTCCAGTGCGCGGGCAGGTCCAGGCGCAGCCGCATTCCGGGCTCGGCGTCGAGTTCGTCCTGCAACAGGTTGGAGGTCTTCGCCACCCAGTTGTCCAGCACGCGGCCAGAGAGTTCAACCCGCTCCGAATCGGGGCCGTACCAGGTCAGCCGGGGCGCTGTGGACTGGCCGGACCGCAGCGCTGTCATCAAATCGATTGCCGGAATGCTCATGTCCTCATCTTGTCACGGCTCTTGTGACGGCCAATCAGCCGCGACCGCCGTGACGTCCATCACGCCGGCTATTGCCGCGTCCGGCGGCCTTCGCGCGGTGGTCGGAAAAATTTCCCGAGAACTCAATGAAAACCCCCAGAAGTGCTCAGTACCCTGATTATTCCGCGGGTTCCTGCGGAAGAGCCGAAAAAATTCCGGGCGTGGCGTGCCTGCACTTTGTGTATCAAGTTGATTATTATCTCCGCCGTGGCTTGACTCCCGGATACTTACACGCGTGTAATTAGTTATCTAAAGCCACTGCGCATAAACCGGCACTCAACCGAGTGCCAAGGGGGTCTTGCAGTGGCTGCAAATCAGGAGGGGGACGCCATGGGGCTAGCAGAGCGTATCCATGACGATGCTGTAGTTTCCGGCCAGGCCACGGCGAAATACCGTTCACGCGGCGTGCCGAGTGACTGGTACGTAGATCCGGCCGATCCGGACGCAGCTGACCGCTATAACGAACACACCCAGGATTCCCTGCAGGACGCCGCCACGGCCTTCCTCGCAGCGCACGACGAACTCCTTGCTGGCCCGGATCATGACAGCGATCCCCTCGACCCGCCGATGGAGCTCCATTCATCCGGTTCCGGTTCCCCCGCGCAGCCCGTCTGGATCGGACTGCCGTCCCGGCAGGAATTCGACGACGAGGGCGAGCTCGGCTGGCAGACCGATGCGCTGTGCGCCCAGACGGATCCTGAAGCCTTCTTCCCTGAAAAGGGTGGCTCCACCCGCGACGCTAAGAAGGTCTGCGGCGCCTGCAACGTGCGTTCACAGTGCCTCGAATACGCCTTGTCCAACGACGAGCGCTTCGGGATCTGGGGAGGCCTCTCCGAGCGCGAGCGGCGCCGGCTTAGGAAGCGAGCAGTCTAATTCTTCAAGAAGTACGAGTCACCGCCGTCGTGGTCTCCCACGACGGCGGTGATTTTCTCCCCAGGACCCTTGCGGCGCTGGCGGCCCAAACGCGGCCTGCCGACGCCGTAATCGGTGTCGACACCGGCTCCCGCGACCACTCCGCCGCCCTCCTCGAGCAGCACTTGGGCAAGGCCAACGTCACCGTCTTCGACCAGCCGAGGTCCGGGATGGGCGGCGCCGTCATGGCCGGGCTCAAGGCCCTCGCGCCGTGGCCTGCGGACGGTGCCGGCGGTGCGGCGGGCGCCGAGTGGATCTGGCTGCTGCACGACGACGCCGCACCGGCACCCGAGGCCCTCGCCGAACTCCTCCACGCGGTCGAGCGCGCGCCGTCGGTCACGGTGGCAGGCTGCAAGCAGCTGGACTGGCATGCCGAGCGGCGGCTGATCGACGTCGGCCTCTCCACGAGCCGCTGGGCCGAGCGGCTGACGCTGATCGACGCCGACGAGCTCGACCAGGGCCAGTACGACGGCCGCAGCGATACCTTTGCCGTCAATTCCGCCGGCATGCTGGTCCGCCGCGAGATCTGGGAGGAACTGCGGGGCTTCGATCCGGCACTGCCGGGAAGCGGCGACGACGTCGACTTCTGCTGGCGCAACCGCCTCGCCGGGCACCGCGTGGTGGTGGTCCCCAGCGCCAAGATGTTCCATGTCGCGCACCGTCCCCGTGCCCTGGGCAACGCGGCCGCCGCGCGCAAGGCACAGGTCCATCTGCGGCTCAAGCACGCGGCCGGCTGGAAAGTCCCGTTGCACGCTGCCGGCGCGCTCCTGGGGAGCCTCTTCAAACTCATCCTCAGCATTGCAGTCAAGGACCCAGGGCACGGGTTCTCCCAGCTGCTGGCAACCTTTGCCGCGCTGGGCCGGCCGGCCGCGGTGATCCGCGGACGGCGCAACGCCGCGCGTACGCGCCGGATCCGGCGCTCCGTCATCAAAGGTCTGCAGACGCCGCGCCGTGAGGTCTGGGCGCACCGGCGCTCCCTGATCGAGGCGCTGGGCGCCGACGACTTCGGCGGCGGACTGACAGGCACCGATCCGCTGGCGGAGCAGCCAACCGGCGATGCCGACGACTTCGCCGCCATCGCCGCCCCGGACCGCGGCTGGGTGGGCAACGGTGCCGTGCTGGCCATCCTCCTGACCCTGGCGGTCTCCCTGACCGGACTGCTCAGTCTGTTCCGGGCCCCGGCAGTTTCGGGCGGCGCGCTGATCCCTGTCTCCTTGCGCCTCTCCGAAATCTGGAACCATGCCTCCACCTGGTGGATCAGTCTCGGCGCGGGCCTCCCGGGCCACGGCGACCCCTTCGGCTACCTCCTGTGGGTGCTGGGAGTGCTCGGTGCCGGCGACGCCAATGGCGCCGTCGGCTGGTTGTTGATCCTGGCCATGCCACTGTGCGCGCTCGGCGCGTGGTTCGCTGCCGGCGCCCTGACCGCGCGCAGGAGGCTGCGCCTGGCGGCCGCCCTGGTCTGGGCCGCGGCACCGGCGCTCCAGGTTTCCCTCAATCAGGGCCGGCTGGGCGCCTTGATTGCGCACGTCATGATCCCGGTGCTGGTCCTGGCGCTGCTCCGGGCGACCGGCACGGCGGCAGGCCGCGGCGTCCATGCCGTCCCGGCGCCGGGCCACGCCCGGCTCACCCCACTGCCCGCCGCCCGCCCCGGCATCAACGGGACGCCTTCCTGGACAGCTGCGGCCGCTGCGGGCCTCGCCATGGCCGTGGTCACCGCCGCGGCGCCGTCGCTGCTGGTGCCCTCCATGACCGTCGTTGCCCTGTGCGGCGTGCTTCTGGGCAGCCGCGGCCGCACGGTGTGGTGGGCGCTCCTGCCCAGCCTGGCACTGTTCCTGCCGTTCGCGTTCACGGTCCTGGACCGGCCGCGGGCGCTCCTGGCCGACCCGGGCCTGCCGCTCGGTTTTGACGCCGCCCCGCTGTGGCAGCAGGCCCTGGGCCAGCCGCTGAGCTTCGACGCCGACGCCGGACTCACCGGACTCAGCGCCTTCGGCGGGTCCGCCGCGGGCTCGGCCGGGCTGCCGTGGGCACTCCTGCTGGCCTTGCTGTTCGGGCTGCCGGTGCTGCTGCTGGCCCTCGCCGCGCTGTTCATGCCGCGCCGGCTGGTGCTGGCAGGACGCACCTGGACGGCACGCTGCCTGTGGGCCGTCGCCGTCCTGATGCTGGCCGGCGGCTGGCTCGCCGGGCACGTCGCCTCCGGCGCCAGCGCCGATGTCCTGGTCACGCCGTTCCCCGGCCCCGCCGTCTCGGCGGCCGCCTTCGCCCTCCTGGGGGCCGCCCTTATCGCGGCAGAAGGACTCCTGGACGCCGCCGACCGGACGGCCGGTGCCGGGGCGGCACGGAAAGTCCTGATCCGCGGCACGGCCGCGGCAGCCCTGGTCCTTCTGCTGGCCGCCCCCCTGGCCGGGTTCACCCTGTGGAGCGCGCAAAACCTGCTGCAGTCCACGTCGCAGACACCAACACAGGCACCGGCACCGGCAGCCGGCGGAGACCCCGCCGGCCTCGGGACCCCGAGGCTCGTCCAGCCTGCCCAGGCCCGCACCCTACCCGCCACGGCCGTTGACCGCGGTGAGGGCCCGGAACAGTCCAGGACGCTGCTGATTGCCAGCAACGAGGACGGAAGCTTCGACGCAACACTCATGCGCGGCGCCGGCACCACTCTGGACGCCCTGTCCACGATCGCCGCGGCCCGCAGCATCATGGGGGAGCCGGGCCAGGAGACGGTCCGCGACGACGACGCCGTCGCCGGATCGCTCCGGAACGTCGTGGCCACCATTGTGGCCGGCGAAGGCGTGGATCCGCGGCGAGATCTCGAGCGGCTCGGCGTCGGCTTTGTCGTGCTCCGGGTTGCCGATTCAGCCTCCGAGTTGACGGCCAGCCGCATGGACGCCGTCCCCGGGCTCGTGGCCGTCGGACAGACGGGTACGGGCTGGCTCTGGCGGGTCAGTCCGCTGGACCGGCCCGGTATCAAGGCTTCCGACGTCGCACACAGGGTCCGCGTGGTGGACGGCACCGGCGCTGCCGTCGGCCTGCTCCCCTCGGAGGAAGTCTCGGCCGCCGGCGCTGTCCCGGCCGGCCCCGAGGGCCGCCTGGTGGTTCTTGCCGACCGTGCCGATCCGGGCTGGAGCGCTTGGCTCGACGGCCGCCGTCTGACCTCAACGACGTCGGGATGGGCCCAGGCATTCACCCTGCCCGCCCAGGGCGGCCAGTTGAGCATCCGTTATGAAGCGCCCTGGGCCGTCCTGATCGGAATCGCCCAGGCCGCGATGATCGGACTGACCGTCCTGTTGGCCGTGCCCATGCCTGCCCGCCGGTCCAACGCCGGCCTGTCCAGGGACGAAGCCTCCCTGCGTAAGGAACATCAGCATGTCTAAGGGCGAAAACAACAACGAAAACATAAAGCAGGACGGTCCGGGCCCGGACACCTCCACCGACGCATCTTCCATGACCGAAACCCGGGACGCTGGCGTTACCGGCGCCGGTGCGCCGGCCGCTGTTCTGTCCGGCGCCGGTGCGGCGCTGCGAAAGTGGGGCGTGCCGCGGGCCGGCGTGATCGGCGGTATCCTCTCCGCGGTCGCCCTCGTTGCCGCGGGCGGAGGCCTCGTGTCGGCGGCGTCCCTGACACCCCAAAGCCCCGCCAGCCGGCATCTCGAGGCCCCCGTGGCCTCGGTACCGGCCGGCAGCAGCGTCGGCGTCTGCCCGGGCCCGGCCAGGCTGCTCGAGGGCACTCCCGTGGGAACCGACCCCCAGTTCAGTCCGGATTCCGCCACCGCGAAGACCGCCGTCAGCGCCGCTGTGCTCGGCTCAAGCGCGGGCGTCATTCCCGGCAGCCGGCTGGCGCCGCTCACGGGCGCACCGCTCGCCGAAATCGCCAAGCGCGCCGCGGCTGCGCCGGCCGCCTCCGAGGCTGCGGCCCGCACGCCCGCGCTGGTCGCCGGTGTCGTGCCCCAGCGGGAGGTGGACAACATCAGCGTCCTCAGCGCCGATGCCCAGGACAACCGCCAGGCAGCTGCCGGCGCCGTCCTGAGCTACACGGCCGAGGACGGGGACCTCCAAGGTTCCGCGGCCGCCGCCTGCCAGCAACCCGGCAACGATCTCTGGCTGGTCGGCGCCAACACGGCCCTGGGCCGGTCGGCAGTCCTGAACCTCACCAATGCCTCCAGCACGCCAGCGACGGTGAGCCTGGATCTCTTTGGCTCGGAGGGCTTGATCCAGGCGCCGGGAAGCCGCGGCCTGCTCGTGGCGCCCGACAGCACCCGCTCGATAGTCCTGGCCGGGCTCGCGCCGGGACAGGAACGGCTCGGCGTGCGGGTCCGCAGCACCGGCGGCCCGGTGGCTGCCGTCATCCAGCAAAGCGTGCTCCGCGGCCTCACTCCCGGCGGCGTCGATTTCATCACCCCCGGCACCGCCCCGTCCGTCAGCCAGGTGGCCGGGGGTCTCGAGATCCAGGATCCGGCGGCCCTGGCCGCGCTCACGGCGAAGCCCGGCTTCGCCGATGCAGGACCGGCGCTGGAAATCGCAGTGCCCGGCGCCGCGGACGCCGTGGTCGAGATCAAGTTGTATGGACGCGACGGCCAGAAGGCGCTGCCCCGCGGCGGCGTGGTCACGGCGAAGGCCGGCGCGGTCACGGAAGTTTCGCTGGCGGGGGTCCCGGCCGGCACCTACACAGTCGCGGCGAGCTCGGATGTCTCTTTCGCCGCCACTGCCCGGCTCACGCGGGGACTGCAGTCCGGGGACGCCGCGGACGTTGCGTTTTCCGCAGCCTCGGCCCGGCTGGGCAGCCAGCACATCGTTCCGGTTCCCAGCATGGGCGACCGACGGCTCGTTTTCGGTGCACCCGCAGGCCGGGCGACAGTCTCTTACACACCCATCACGGCGGATGGCAAGATCCGGACTGCCGGCAGAGCCGATATTGCCGGCGGAACCACGGTGTCCATCAAGGTCCCCGCGGCCCTGGGCGGCTCGCCGCTCGTGGGCTATGTGGTGTCCGCCGCCGGGGACCCGGCCTACGGGGCGCTGGTCCTGGGCCGGGAGGGCCGGCAGGACATTTCCGCGGTTCCCGTGGCACCGGAAGCGGCAGGACAACGACAGGTCCCCGTCACGCTGGGGTACTAGGTCCGGCTAGTACCGGCGGCGATAGACCGGGTCGAGGGACTCGGGGGGGACGCCGAGCATCTCGGCCGTGTATTCCACGACGACGTCGTGCACCAGGTCCTGGAGCTCGTCCCGGGTTCCGCACGCCTGTTCCACCACCCGGCGATACAGCGTGATGACCGGTCCGTCCTCGGCCGTCGCGGCCGTGAAGGCGCCCATCGGCGCGGGAGTGCGGTCCACCACGAGCTGCTCCAGGCCCGGAGGGATCTCGTCGACGGCGAAGCGGACGCCGTCGAGGGGTTTGCCCCAGATGTCGTGCAGCCGCTGCGCCGAGTCCAGGACGAAGTCATCGAAGCGGTCGGAGCGGGTCCGGTAGCCGGGCAGCGTGGGGAGCATGAGCTCGCCGCGAAGCCCCCGGCCGTGCCGGTTCCTGCGGCGCTCTCGGAAGTTCTTTCCCTGGACAGCGGCGGGCGATCCGGTCAGAGGCGCGCCGGCGGGGCCGGAACTGGCGCCTGTACGTCCGGCGTCGGGGTCAGCCAACCGGACCGTGAAACCCGAATCGTGGTGCGATGACTGCATATCATGACTCTAAACCCGCGGAATGATTTACGCGATATGGGCAGGCGGCGATCCGCCGCCGCCACGCCGCGGCCCTGCCGCGGCACAACAACAGTCGTTTCAATGCGCAGCCCCCGGCCCGAGGGGGAGTAGTCTGTCATGTCGTGGGTGCAATTCGTCTGTGTTCGAGGTCTGCCTGCCGCAATTCTGCGGTGGCCACTTTGACGTACGTATATGCCGACTCCACGGCCGTCCTGGGCCCGCTCGCCACGTATGCCGAACCGCACTGCTACGACTTGTGCGAACAGCACGCCGACTCGCTGACCGTACCGCGGGGCTGGGAAGTCATGCGGCTGGCAATGCCGGCAACCCCGGCCGGTCCCGGCCCCGACGACCTTCTGGCCCTCGCCAACGCGGTCCGCGAGGCCGCCTCCGGTTCGGCCGCGGCGGAACCGGCAAAGGGGCAGCGCACGCTGCACCCGGCGCTGGAAGCACCGGCCCCGGCGGAGGGCACCAGGCGCGGGCATCTGCGCGTCCTGCGCGAACCTTCCTAAGGCGCCAACTGGCGGTAGGGTGGAAACTGCAAAAAGCCGTCAGCCACCGGCGCCCTTTCGCGGCGCCCATCAGGGAGCGTTCACCATGCCCAAGCTCAGCCCCGAACTGTTGTCTGTCCTGCGATGCCCCGTCACCGGGTCCGGCCTGGTGCAGGAAGGCGACGAGCTCGTCACCGTCACGGCGGATGAAGCCGGGAACAAGCTGCGGTACAGGATCGAGGACGGAATCCCTCTGCTGCTGCCGCCAGAACTCCTGCCGGCCGCAGCGGCGGCAGCCGCCGATCAGCACGACGCCGGCCAGCACGGCACAGCCCCGCGCCACGCCGCGGAATAACGGGCGCCCAAAAAACCTGCCGCCCACCCATCACGGACGCCCACGGCAGCGAATGGCTGATTAGCGCCAGAATCACCTAGAACTACGCAGCTCCAGACACGCAACGACACCGGCCACAACAAAGGATTCACATGACTTTCGATTACAAGATTGCGGACATTTCCCTGGCCGAGGCGGGCCGCCATCAGATCCGCCTCGCCGAGCACGAGATGCCCGGACTCATGTCCCTGCGCGAGGAGTTCGGCGCCAGCCAGCCGCTCAAGGGCGCCCGGATCGCCGGATCGCTGCACATGACGGTCCAGACCGCGGTGCTGATCGAGACCCTTACCGCCCTCGGCGCCGAAGTCCGCTGGGCCTCCTGCAATATTTTCTCCACCCAGGATGAAGCCGCTGCCGCAGTGGTAGTCGGCGCCGGCACCGTCGAAGACCCCCAGGGTGTCCCCGTCTTCGCCTGGAAGGGCGAGACGCTGGCGGAATACTGGTGGACTGCCCAGCAGATCCTCACCTGGCCGGGCGCCGACGCCAACCCTGAGCTGGGTCCGAACATGATCCTGGACGACGGCGGCGACGCCACGATGCTGGTTCACAAGGGTGTCGAATTCGAAGCCGCCGGTGCTGTGCCCGCCGCCACCGAGGACGACTCCGAGGAAGGCCGGGTCTTCCTCGACGTGCTGCGCGCTTCGCTCCAGGCCGACCCGCAGAGGTGGACCCGCATCGGCTCGCTCCTGCTCGGCGTCACCGAGGAGACCACCACCGGTGTGCACCGCCTGTACCAGCTGGCGGAGCAGGGCAAGCTGCTCTTCCCGGCCATCAATGTCAACGACTCCGTCACCAAGAGCAAGTTCGACAACAAATACGGCATCCGCCACTCCCTGCCGGACGGCATCAACCGCGCCACTGACGTGCTGATGGGCGGCAAGGTCGCCGTCGTCTGCGGTTACGGCGACGTCGGCAAGGGCGCCGCGGAGGCATTCCGCGGCCAGGGTTCGCGCGTGATCGTCACGGAAATCGATCCGATCTGCGCGCTCCAGGCGGCCATGGACGGCTACCAGGTCGCCAAACTGGAATCCGTCCTCAGCGAAGGCCACATCTTCATCACCACCACCGGCAACAAGGACGTCATCATGGCCAAGCACATGGCCGGGATGCGTGACAAGGCGATCGTGGGCAACATCGGCCACTTCGACAACGAGATCGACATGGCCGGTCTGGCCCGGGTCCCCGGCATCAAGAAGGTCGAGATCAAGCCCCAGGTTCACGAGTGGGTCTTCGAAGCAGGCACCGACGCCCAGCGCTCCATCATCGTCCTGTCCGAAGGCCGCCTGCTGAACCTCGGCAACGCCACCGGACACCCGTCCTTCGTCATGAGCAACTCCTTCGCCAACCAGACGATCGCCCAGATTGAACTGTTCACGAAGGCCGGCCAGCCCGAGGGCGAGCGTGAATACGAGAAGCAGGTCTACGTCCTGCCGAAGATCCTGGACGAGAAGGTCGCCCGCCTGCACCTGGGTGCCCTCGACGTGGAGCTGACCGAGCTGTCCAAGGAACAGGCCGAGTACCTGGACGTCGAGGTGGCCGGCCCGTACAAGCCTGGTCACTACCGCTACTAGAATCCAGCAAGGGACCCCGGACGATAGTCCGGGGTCCCTTGCTGGACTATGTTGGGAGCTCGCTGTGACCGTTTTGGGAACGCTTTTGTAACCGGATCGTGGTCGAATCCGGCCGGGGTTCCAAGCTAACTCAATTATGCTGGCAGGATGACGTGTGGAAACGCCGGGGTCCTGTGATGGCCCTGAAAACCTGGAGTACCGGCCGCAAGATCGCCCTGCTGGGGGTGGTCTGTGCCCTGGCCGGCGGCGGCGGGGCCTTCGCCGCGGCGGCCCCTGGGCTTGCCCAGTCCACGATTTCCTCCGAAGCGGGATCGCCGGCACGGACGACTCCGGGCCTTGCCGTCCCGGTGGTGGCTCCCGCGGAACTCGCCGTCACGCCCGCCGACGGCGCCGAGCAGGTCAACCCCGCGGCCCCGGTGTCCCTCAAAGTGACGAACGGCCGGATCGACCGGGTGGCCCTGACAAGCGATGACGGCGACGCCGTGGACGGCACCCAGAGCGCGGACGGATCGGCCTGGACCTCGACCGGCAACCTGAAATTCAACACCCGGTACAGCTACACGTACTCCGTGCTTGATGGAGCAGGACGCACGACCGACAGCACCCGCGAATTCACCACCGTCTCCACCGCCAACGAGGCTGACGCCGCGATCTACCCGCTGGACGGGATGAAGGTGGGCGTGGCCCAGCCGCTGCAGATTGTCTTCAGCGAGCCTGTCCTGAACCGTGACGCCGTCGAAAAGGCCATCAAGATCACCTCCACCTCCGGCCAGGTGGGCGCTTTCCACTGGTTCAACAAGAACACCGTCAGGTACCGGCCGAAAGACTTCTGGACCGCGAACAGCACCATCACCATGGACATGAAGCTGTTCGGCGTCGGACTCGGCAACGGGCAGGTCGGCAACTTCAACAAGACGGTGACCATCCGCATCGGCGACAAGAAGGTCGCGGTCGCCGACGCCGAGGCCCACACGTTCTCGGTCAGCATCAACGGCCGGCCGGCCGGGAAGTGGCCGGCGACGATGGGTGACAAACGGTTCCCCTCGGCCCGGGGTTACCTGGTCCTCATGGAACAGCACCGCGTGGAGCACATGGACGCCTCTACCATCGGGCTCAAACCCGGGGACCCGGCCTACTATGGCCAGCTTGACGTGAACTACGCCACCCGCCTGACGCCCAGCGGAGAGTTCATCCACCAGGCCACGGACTCCGCAATGCCGTACATCGGCAAGAAGAACCTCTCCCATGGCTGCATTGGCCTCGGCCCGGACGGCGCGAAGTGGGTCTTCGACCACATGACCACCGGCGACGTCGTCCAGGTGGTCAACACCGAGGGGGAGTACGCCAACTTCGACGACGGCTACGGGGACTGGAACATCCCTTGGGCCAAATACGCCAACTGACGGGGTGGCACCCCGCCGAGCCTAATTCTCTGACGGTAGGCTCGGAGCCAGATAAGTTGCGCAGCCGGTGCAGGCCGGGCAGCGCAGAAGCCTACGGAAGCGAAGCTCCACGTGACTGACAAGAGTCCCACCCCTCCCGACCGGCCGGATCCTCACCTGGATCCGACGGACGACACCGACGAACCGGCGTTCGACTGGATGAAGCCGGCCCCCACGGCCAAGTCCACCGCCAGCCCGGCAGCCGGGCCGGCAGCCAAGAACGACCCTCTCGCGCGAGCAACCGGCACGGCAGCAACCGGAACGGTCGCAACCGGCACGGCAGCGCCGTCGGAAGCGCCCACCGCCAGCCAGCCCGAGAGCCGCGCCGACCGCAAGGCGGCGGAGGCCGCCGCTACAAGCCATTCGGATGCTGGCCAGTCGGATGCTGCTCCGTCGGAAGCTGTCCCGTCGGAGGAGGACGTCGAACGCCGCAATGCCGAACGCCGCAATGCCGAACGCGAGCAGGCGGCCAAGGCCAAGCCCGTGCTGCCGCGGGTGATGCAGGTGCTGCTCGCCGTGTTCTACCCGATCATCCTGCTGGTGCTCGCCGTCCGCGCCGTGACCAGCCCCCTGTTCCTCTGGGTGGAATACAACCGTCCAGGCTTCCCCGGCGACGGCTACGGCTTCAGCGCCGATGACCGCATGACCTACGGCTCCTACGCGGTGGACTACCTCAGCAACTGGTCGGGCCCGCGCTACCTCGGCGATCTTGTGGACCAAAGCGGCGAGCGATTGTTCAAGGACGGCGAAGTCAGCCACATGGCCGACGTCAAGGCGGTCATCCTGTCCACGTTCGGTGCCGGCACGCTGTTGATCCTGCTGGGCCTGGTTGCCGTGATCTACCTGAAGCGGAAACACAACGGGGGAGTCCGCCGCGGCCTGTTCGCCGGCTCGATCGTCACACTCGCGATCATCATCGGCCTTGGAACCCTGGCGGTGCTCGGCTGGGAGCAGTTCTTCACCGATTTCCACCATATTTTCTTCGCCAACGGAACCTGGACATTTACGCTGCAGGACACCCTGATCAGGCTCTTCCCGGGCCAGTTCTGGATGGACGCCGGGATTGTCATCGGGGCCCTTGTTCTGCTTGCGTCCGTTCTCACCCTCATCCTGACCTGGCCCACGCGCCGGCGCCGCGGCCTTGGCAAGAAGGCCGGCAGATCCAGGGACACCACCACTGACGCCGGCACTGACGCCACCGCCGAGGCTGCGCCCGCGGCGGCCGGGCCGGCCGGCAGCACCGTCACCGAGGCAGAGGGAACAGCGCACACCCGGCACACCGTCTAAGGGGGCCAGTTGCCCTCGGGGGTCAGCCGTAAATGCGGTTGATGTGCTCTGCGTAGTCCCGCACGACGGCGGCCCGCTTGAGTTTGAGCGAGGGGGTCAGGTGCCCTGACTCCACGGTGAAGTCGGTGTCCAGGATGACGAAGCTGCGGATGGACTCAGCCTTGGAGACCAGGAGGTTCGCCTCATCGACGGCGCCCTGGATCGAGGCCCGGACCGTCTCGTTGGCGGCGGCTTCGGCCGGAGCCATGACGGGCATCTTCCGCGCTGTGCACCAGTCATGCAGTCCGTCCGGGTCCAGGTTGACCAGTGCCGAGACAAACGGCCGGCCGTCTCCAATGACCACGGCCTGTCCGACCAGCTGGTGCTCGCGGATCTTCTCCTCGAGCGGGCCGGGGGCGACATTCTTCCCGCCGGCCGTGACCAGCAGGTCTTTCTTCCGGCCAGTGATGGTCAGGAAGCCGTCCTCGTCGAGGGAGCCGAGGTCGCCGGTCCGGAAGAAACCGTCCACGAACGCCTCCGCGTTGGCGGCCTCGTCGGCGTGGTAGCCCTTGAAGACGCCGATGCCCTTGACCAGGATCTCGCCGTCGTCGGCCACCCGGACCGTGGTTCCCGGCACCGGGATGCCGACTGTGCCCACCTTGGTCCGTGCCGGGGTGTTGGCCGTGCACGGCGCCGTGGTTTCCGTCAGGCCGTAGCCTTCAAAGACGGGGATGCCGGCGCCGCGGAAGAAATGGGCGTCGCTGGAGCTCAGTGGGCTGGCACCGGAGACCGTATACCGCAGCTGGCCGCCGAAGGCCTGCCGGAGCCGGGGGTACAGCAGCCGGTCGAAGACTGCATGGCGGGCACGCAGGAAGAGCCCGGGTCCCGGGCCGTTGCCCCGGGAGGCGGCGTCCAGGGCCTTGGAGTAGCCGATCGCGGCCGCCGCCGCAGCCGTGAAGATGCGCTCCTTGCCGGCGGCGGCAGCCTTTTGCGCGGCTCCGGCGTAGACCTTTTCGAAGATCCGGGGGACCACCAGCAGGAAAGTGGGTTTGAAGCTGGCCAGGTCTTCCAGAAGCTCCTTGGCGTTTGCGCTGTGGCCGACGGTGGAGCCGGAGCTCAGGCAGATGACCTGCACCGCCCGGGCCAGAACGTGCGCCAGGGGCAGGAACATCAGCGTCCGGGAGCGCGGCTGCAGGAGGATCTCGGGCAGGAAGAGGACGATGTTCTTCGCGACCAGGGCAAAGTTGGCGTGGGTGATCTCGCAGCCCTTGGGCTTGCCGGTGGTGCCCGAGGTGTAGACCAGGGACGCAACGTCGGCCAGGGACGCAGACGACCGGTGGCGTTCGAGCTCGGCGTCGGTCACCCCGGTGCCGGCCGCGGCCAGGCTCGCCAAGTTCGGTGCCGCGCCGTCGTGCTCCATCCGTACCAGGGAGACAAGCCGGTCCCCGAGCACGGTGGAAGCGTCCAGGACGCCCTGGACGAGGGCGGCCTTGGCGTGGTTCTCGACGAACACCCGCCGGGCCGCCGAGTCGTGGAGGATCCATTCGACCTGGGCCGCGGAGGAGGTCTCGTAGATCGGGACGGTGACGCCACCGGCGAACCAGATGGCGAAGTCCACCACCGTCCACTCATACCGGGTGGCGGACATGACGGCGACAGTTTCGCCCGGGGTGAGTCCGCCGGCAATCAGGCCCTTGGCCAGGGCCGTGACCTGCTCCAGGAAGTGTTGGACGGAGACATCGGTCCAGCCGCCGGGGCCCTTGCGGGAGTAGAGGGCGTGCACGGGGTCCTTCGCGTGCTGCTCCAGGAGCAGGTCCGTCACGTTGCTCTCCGGGTCCAGCTCCACGAGCAGTCCGGTGCTTGCTTCTCTCACAGCCGAGTCTCCATTTCCTGGTCCGCCCGGAGTCCGGCGGACTTTCCCCTGCAATCCTGCCCTAGATCCAGGACGGCATCCACATCCGGATACGCCAGTCCTGGTACGGGATCACCTCGGCGGTCCAGACCGGGTAGAAGAACGCGGACACAAGCACGGCCGCCACCACGAACAGCGCCACCAGGTAGAACCCGGATCGCCGGCGCCAGAGGGGGTCGCCGCGCTGACCGAGCACCAGCCCCAGGCAATAGACGAGCGCCAGCACCAGGAACGGTTCAAAGGAGACGGCGTAGAAGAAGAAGGTGGTGCGCTCCGGGTACATGAACCAGGGGAGGTAACCCGCGGCCACTCCAGCCAGGACCGCGCCCGCGCGCCAGTCGCGCCGGCCCGCCCACCAGAAGAGCAGGACGCCCAGGCTCACGGCCGCGCTCCACCAGATCAGCGGGTTGCCCACGGAGAGGATGGCGGTGGTGCAGTTGCTGAGATCGCAGCCCGGGCTGCCCCGCCCGGGGGATTCGTAGAAGAATGACGTGGGCCGGCCCATGACCAGCCAGCTCCAGGCGCTGGCCTCGTACGGGTGGTCGGAACTCAGGCCCTGATGGAACTTGTATGCCTCAAGGTGGTAATGCGCAAGGGACCGTACGGCGTTCGGCAGCCAGCCCCACTCGGCCGAGGGGTTGGTCTCCGCCCAGTGCCTGAAATAGGCGTCCGTGGACCGGAACCAGCCGGTCCACGTGGCGCCGTAGACTACGGCGGCCACCGGAACGATGCTCAGGAAGGCCGGGACGCCGTCTTTGAGGATGCCGCCGCTGATCCAGGCGTGCACGCCGGCTATGCGCCGCGCGCTGAGGTCCCAGAAGACGGTCAGCAGGCCGAACCCGGCCAGGAAGAACAGCGCGGACCATTTCGTGCCGACCGCCAGGCCCAGGCACACTCCCGCCGCGAGGCGCCACCACCGGACGCCGAGCCAGGGCCCGGCGGTGAGCTGGAGCGCCGTGGGGCGTCCCGTGGCAGAGGCTTCGGCCTGCCGGCCGAGCCGGGCCGCCAGCCGCCGCCGGCCGTCGTCCCGGTCCATCAGCAAGGCGCCGAACGCGGCGAGGACCCAGAACATGAGGAAGATGTCCAGCAGCGAGGTCCGGGACATGACGACGTGGTGGCCGTCGACCGCGAGCAGGAGGCCCGCAACAGCGCCCAGGGTCAGCGAGCGGAAGAGCTTTTGCGCGATCAGGGCCAGCAGGAGGATGGACAGCGTCCCCGTCAGGGCGGCACCGAACCTCCAGCCGAAAGGATTGTCGGCCCCGAACAGCCACATGCCCGCGGCTATCATCCATTTGCCGACCGGCGGGTGGACCACGTACTCCGGCGTGTTCAGCAGCACTCCGGGGTTGCCGGCGATGAAGGAGTCGTTCGCCCGGTCGGGCCAGCTGCGCTCGTACCCGCTGACCAGGAATGAGTACGCGTCTTTCACATAGTAGGTTTCGTCAAAGACGAGGTTTCGCGGCGTGTCCAGGCGGACGAACCGCAGGACGCCGCCCAGCGCGGCCGTGAGGGCCGGAACGAGCCAGTACCAGAGCCGAAGCGACGCCGGGTAGTCCCGCCAGCTCTGGAGGCTGCCGATCAGGCGATCCCGGAGCGCCTCCGGGGTGTTGGCCTCGGCGGGGCGGCCGATCCAGCGGTGTCCCTCCAGATTGCGGCCGGTGCCGAAGCGGCCGCCGGCTCTGCCGTTGGCGCTGCCTCCGGTTCTGCCGTTGGCGCTGCTCGGACCTGTTGTCGGCGATGCGGCTGGGTCCGTCTCGGGCGGCCGCGTGGGGGTCTGGGTCACGTTGCCCATGCTACCTTTCACAGCTGTGCTCGCAGGGCCGCGCCCCGTCGGCAGTAGGCTGGTCCTGTGGACCACGAACCCAGCACTTCCCCCCTTCCTCCCCTCGACGACAGCACGGCCGCCGTCGTCCCTGCCCCTGTTCCCACCGTCGGCGGCCCCGGCAGGATCGTCCTCGCGGCGACGCCGATCGGGAACGCCGGAGACGCCTCGGCGCGGCTCGTCGAGTTGCTCACGACGGCCGACATCGTCGCCGCGGAGGACACCCGGCGGCTGCACCGCCTCGTGCAGAACCTCGGCATCACCGTGGCCGGCCGGATCATCAGCTATCACGAGCACAATGAGGCAGCCAAGACTGCTGACCTGCTGGACCAGGTCCGGTCCGGCAAGACTCTGGTCATGGTGACCGACGCCGGCATGCCGTCCGTCTCGGACCCGGGGTTCCGGCTGGTTGAAGGCGCGGTGGCGGCCGGCCTCACCGTCACCGCGGCGCCGGGACCCTCCGCCGTGCTGACCGCCCTGGCCCTCTCCGGGCTGCCGACGGACCGCTTTTGCTTCGAGGGATTCCTGCCCCGCAAGGCGGGCGAACGCTCCTCGCGGCTGGGAGACCTCGACGCCGAGCGGCGCACCATGGTGTTTTTCGAGGCGCCGCACCGGCTCGAACCCATGCTGAGGGCGCTGCGCGAAAGCTTCGGCGCCGACCGCCGGGCCGCCGTGTGCCGTGAACTCACCAAGACCTACGAAGAGGTCATCCGCGGCACCCTGCGCGAACTGCTCGAATGGGCCGAGTCCAACGAGGTACGCGGCGAAATCGCCGTGGTGGTGGGCGGCGCTGCCGAACGCGAACCCGGCCGTCCCGAGGATCACGTGGCTGCCGTCAATGGGCTGATAGCCCAAGGCATCCGGCTGAAGGAGGCCGTCGCCGCAGTGGCCGACGACGCGAAAGTCAGCAAGCGCGAACTCTACGCCGCGGTCCTCGCCGCGCGGTGATGAAAGCGGCGGGTTCCGGGCGCCTCCGAGCCTCATCGGCTGGTTGGAGCCGGATCCCCACGGGTCGCACGGGGCGGTTGTGCAGCTGCACAGCATATTCTGGATCGAGTAGTGCGCGCATGCATAGACTTGCCCGTGAGCGCAGCAGTACCGTGGCAGTAATCCAGACGCCGAGCCTGCCTGCGGGAACGAGCGCCTGCACCAAAACTAATTCCACCAAACTAGTACCAACTAACTCGGGCCAACCGAATTGCTGACGAGGGAGTCATTGTGACTGTAACTGCCCAGCCTATTGTTTCCGCGGAGCGGGAGAGCGCCCTGCTGGCCTCCGTTCCGACGGGCCTGCTGATCAACGGCGAGTGGCGTCCGGCCGCGTCCGGGAAGACCTTCGACGTCGAGGACCCCGCCACCGGGAAGGTCCTGCTCAGCATCGCCGACGCCGGTCCCGAGGACGGCAAGGCGGCCCTGGACGCGGCCGCTGCCGCGCAGGAGTCCTGGGCGAAGGTTCCGGCCCGGGAACGCGGCGAGATCCTGCGCCGCGCCTTCGAGCTTGTGACCGAGCGGGCCGAGGACTTCGCGCTGCTGATGACCCTGGAGATGGGCAAGCCTTTGGCCGAGGCCCGCGGCGAGGTCACCTACGGCGCGGAGTTCCTGCGCTGGTTCTCCGAGGAAGCCGTTCGCGCCTTCGGCCGCTACTCGGTTTCCCCGGACGGGAAGTCCCGGCTGTTGGTGACGAAGAAGCCGGTGGGCCCGTGCCTGCTGATCACACCGTGGAACTTCCCGCTGGCCATGGCGACCCGGAAGATCGCCCCGGCCGTCGCCGCCGGCTGCACCATGGTGCTGAAGTCCGCGAACCTGACCCCGCTGACCTCCCAGCTGTTCGCGGCCGTGATGGTCGAGGCCGGGCTGCCCGCCGGTGTCCTGAACGTCATCCCGACCTCCACCGCCGGCGCCACGACAGGGCCGCTGATCAAGGATCAGCGTCTGCGGAAACTGTCCTTCACCGGATCCACCGAGGTCGGCCGCCGGCTGCTCTCGGATGCGTCCGAGACGGTGCTGCGGACCTCGATGGAGCTCGGCGGGAACGCCCCGTTCGTGGTGTTTGAAGACGCCGACGTCGATGCCGCCGTCGCCGGGGCGATGCTGGCGAAGCTGCGGAACATGGGTGAGGCCTGCACCGCGGCGAACCGGTTCATCGTGCACGAGTCCGTCGCACAGGAGTTCGCGGAAAAGTTCGCCGCGAAGATGAAGGAGATGACCACGGCCAGGGGCACCGAGGCTGAGTCCAAGGTCGGCCCGCTGATCGATGCCAAGAGCCGGGACAAGGTCCACGAGCTCGTCACCGACGCCGTCGCCGCCGGCGCGGTCGCGGTGACCGGCGGTTCCGCCGTCGAGGGCCCGGGCTACTTCTACCAGCCCACCATCCTCACCGGCGTCACCGAGGGCACCCGGATCCTGTCCGAGGAAATCTTCGGACCCGTCGCCCCGATCATCACCTTCGGCACCGAGGACGAGGCCGTCCGGCTCGCGAACAACACCGAGTACGGGCTGGTGGCCTACGTCTTCACCCGGGACCTGAACCGGGGAATCCGGATGGGCGAACGGCTCGAGACCGGCATGCTGGGCCTGAACGCCGGCGTGGTCTCCAACGCGGCCGCCCCGTTCGGCGGCGTCAAGCAGTCCGGCCTGGGCCGCGAAGGCGGCCTGGAGGGCATCGAGGAATACCTCTACACCCAGTACATCGGCATCGCCGACCCGTACGCCGGCTAGTCACACCAGCTAGCCGCGGCGCACCCGGCGGACGGAGTTGCGGATCTTCCCCCAGGATCCCGCGAACCCCTGCCGGGTGCGCTGTGCTGTCCGGGAGAGGATCCCGCGGGGCAGCGTGAGGGCCCGTCGCCAGCCGGACATAACCGACGGCGGCAGCCAGGCCGCGCGCAGCCGGACCAAGGGCCTCGCGTTGGCCCGCAGCGAGGCCTGCACCAGGGCGATCCTGGCCGCGGCCGAGTCGGCAAGATTCTGGGAGTCTGCGTTCTGCGCCGGTCCGGCGGCGCCGCCCGGGCGGCCGTACTGCTCACGTTCAAAGTCCTCGGTCAGGGCGGCCGCTGCCCGCTGCCCGGGCCCGTCCGCGCCGCCGGGTTCCCCCAACGCCGCCGAGGCGCGCAACCGCTCCGCGAAATGTCGCGGCGTCTCGCTCGCTCCGGGCGCCACGCCGTAGTCCGTGGCCAGGTCCCGCAGTTCCGCCCAGGCCGGCAGGGCCGACCCGCCCGCGGCGCCGGGATAGCCGCGGGCCGCCGTCGTCAGCCTGCGGCGCCGCACGCCGCTGCGCACCAGCCGCGGGGAGGCCACCAGCAGCGCCAGCAGCAGCACCGCACCAATCCCGGACAGCGCCTGTGCCGCTCCCCCGTCCCCGGGCGCCGGCGTCCCCGCCCCGGGCAGCGGAACCGTCCCCGGGGCCGGGACCGGTGCTTGCGTGGAACCGTCCCCGGGGGTCAGGGCGTCGTTGCGGTCGTTGGTGCTGGCGCCGCTGGGCGAGGACGCATCCGTGGCGTAGGCCGGAACGACGCCGCGGGACGGGGTCGGCTCAAACGCGACCCAGCCGACGCCCTGGAAGTAGAGTTCGGGCCAGGCGTGCGCGTCCCGGGCATCGACCTCGAACTCCGGAAGCGGACCCTGGCCCGAGACCGCCACCGTGGCCCCGGTGGGGCGTCCCGGCGCGTAGCCCACGGCGATCCGGCTCGGAATGCCCTCCAGCCTGGCCATCACGGCCATGGCAGAGGCGAAATGAATGCAGTAGCCGCTCTTCTGGTTCAGGAAATCGGCCAGCACGGACAGGCCGTTGCCGTCGTAGCCGCCCTGCACAGGGGACTGCAGGGAGTAGCTGAACTCGGTAGAGCGCAGGTACCGCTGGATGGCCATGGCCCGCGCATACGGCGAGGCGGCTCCGGCCGTCACGGTCTTGGCCGTGCTCGTCACAACCTCCGGAACGTTCGACGGTTGCCGCAGGAACTGCTCGGGGATCCCGCGCACCGGCTCGGAGGCCCCCGCCAGCAGCGCCGCGGTGAGCTGCGGGGTGACGGACGTGACCACGTACTGCTGGTCGCGGGAGTTGGTGTCGACCCCCTTGATGCTCAGCGTGGCAGGATCCCAGCTCCAGCGCCCCGTGAGGCCGTTGACGGCTTCCGGCGCATACGGCGCGGGCAGGTACGGGCTCGTGTACTGGCCGGTGTTGACGGCCGTGATCACGCGGAGCTCGGTGGGAGCCCTATCAAGCCCGGACTCGATCCTGCCGGTCCCCGGCTGCCGGGCCGACTCCCGGTCGTCGGGTGACCAGGAATCGCCGTCAAAGCCGTCCACCGTCACCGAGCGCAGGTACGGAGTCGTCGGCGCGTTCGTGGCGAAGGTGATCCGGCCCTCGCCCGAGGGGCTGCGCAGGCTGTTGCCCAGGCTGATCATCGGATTCAGGCCAGTGGCCTTGCCGAAGGGGTTCAGCCGCGAGCCCTGCGGGAACGTGCCCTGATCGAAACCCGGGATGACAGGCTGCAGCAGCAGCGTGACGGTCAGCGCCGCGACGGCCGTGACCGCTCCGCGCCGGAGCTGCCCGGGGTTCCGGCCGGTGTCGGCCAGGGTGCGGGCATCCGGCTTGAACCAATGGCTGCACCCGAGAATCAACAGATACCCGACGGCGGCGCCCACGAACCCCAGCACTCCCACGCTTTGCGGCTTGACCATGGCCGGCACCACGAGGATGGCCAGGATCCCCAGCCCGCTCGTGGCCGGCAGCGACAGCGGGAACGCCAGGGCATCGATGAGGATCACCAGCAGCCCGAGGACCGCGCAGATCAGCATGACGATTCCGGCGTTGGGGGCCACCGGGGTGCTCTCGGCAAGGACGGTTTCGCTGGCCCGCCGGAGGAACTTTCCCAAGTAGTTCATGGTCTCCGGGACCGGGATGAACCCGGCAATGCTGTGCTGCCGGAAGAAAATGAAGGTCAGGGCCACTATGAGCGCCACCAGGCCGCCGGCAGCGACGAGCCATGTCCGGGCCCGCAGCGACCGGAGCATCGCCATGGAGAACGCGACCGAGAGAACGGTGCTGAACACGGGGGAGTACCAGGCCCACCCACGCAGAACGCCATTGAAGCCGAGCGCGGCGCCCGCGACTGCCACCGCGACGGCGGTCCCCATCACCCAGGGCTGGGCGCCGGGGCCGTCCGGCCGGGACGCCGGGCCGCGGGACAGGACTGTCGGATCTTCCGTGCCGGCCGTGCCGGTGTCAGATCCGGAGCTGCGGTGCGGTGCGAGTGTCATGGCCGGCCCCGCATGCCGCGGCGGACGTCGGCCGCAGCGGACATCGCCGGGTCTGCCTGGTCGAAGGCTGCCCATGCGTCCGGCAGCGAGCTCCGCGCAGTTACCGCCACGGCCCGCCATCCGCCCAGCCGCAAGGCCTCCAGCACCTCGGGCATCTCACCGGAGTCGTGTGCATGGTCCCTGACCAGCAGCGCGAAGGCATTCGCGCCGAACCCGGCTGCCGCGGACAGCGCCCGGGCCTCCGCCGGGGACAGGCTGCCCAGGACCGCCAGGACCGGTCCCCGCAGCCGATGGGCGGAGAGCTTGTCCATCAGGGCGTCGTCGAAGACGTGCGGGGCGTTCCCGGCGCCCGTAGTGCTCGTAGTGCCCCCGGCGCCCCGGGCGCCCCGGGCGCCCCGGGCGCCCGTAGTGCCTGTAGTGCCTGTAGTGCCTGTAGTGCCTGTAGTGCCTGTAGGGCCCACGGCGCCCGGAGTGCCTGTAGGGCCCCCGGCGCTCCGGGCGCGGACGGCACGCTGCCCGGAAGGTGCGGCGCTGGCTCCCGCCGCCGCCTCCTGCGGGCGGGGCTGCGGGGCGCGGTCACGATACGGGTGGGGGTGGTGGTGCGGGTGGTGCGGGCCGGAAAGCTGGATGGCGGCCAGGCTTTCCGCGATGGACTGCAGCCCGGCCGTTCCGGTGTATTCCTCGGCCTCCGGATCGGGAGCGGACGGCGAGTTCCGGAACGCGGGCGCGCCCGCGCTGTCCAGGAACCGCAGCGAGTAGTTCCGTTCCGCGAGGTGCGCGCCGATCGACATCGCCGCCGTGACGGCCCATTCGAAGGCGTCGCAGGTCAGCAAATCATGGCGGTCCCCGTCCCCGCTCCCGGAGTGGCCGCCCGAAGAATGGGCGCTGTGGCCAAACACGCCGTGAGGATAAGCCGAGAGGCGCTGATCCAGGATGATGGTCGCCTCCGGGGTGGTGACGGATTCCTCCTGCCGCACCATGAGGGACCCATGGCGGGCGGTCGCGGCCCAGTGCACGCGGCGCAGTGGATCCCCGTGGCGGTATTCGCGCGTCATGACGTCGTCGTCGCTTGGATTGGCCCGGGCCCGCGTGGGCGTGACGCCGTCGTGTCCGCGGGCGCCGGCCAGCCCCGTCTCCGGGAGCTCCACGGCGGCGGGCGTCACGGTCAGGAGGTCGCCGTCGTCAATCGCGTGGCGGTGGAAGGACAGCCCGAAGGGGTCGCTGAACTCCGCCGTGACGGGCCCAATCAGGAACTGGCCCCGCCGGGCCGAGCGAAGGTGGTACTCATAGCGGCTGGTGCCGCCGGCGGCCGCACGTGCCGGGAATCGGAAGACGGGGGATTCGCCGAACCGGTCCGGCAAGTGTTCCTCCATAACCGCGTGCCCTGCCCCGGCCCCGCTCCGCGCGACGGCCAGGCGCACCGTGGTGCGCGCGGACGTTTCGACCGGAGACGGGCTGAATTCGCGGTAGACCTCGAACCTCGGCTTCAGGACACGGGTTCCGGCCAGGGCCAGCACAGGCAGGATAAGCAGCAGCACGGCCAGCGCCAGCAGGTCCCGGCGCCCCATGATCTGCGCGGCCAGCAGGGACAGCGCACCCGCGCCGAGCAAGCCCCAGCCGCGGGTGCTGAAGAAGTGTCCGGGCAACCGATCCCTCAACGCCACGGCGGAACCATTTCCTAGCGCGGATTCGGCGTTTTGGGTGACGGCGCGGCCGCCATGGCCGAGGCCTTCTTCCGGCCAGGGCGGCCGGTTCCGTTGGTTGAACCCGTCACTTCCGGGGTGACGGGGATCTTGGCGATGATGGCCCGGATGACGCTCTGCGGCGTCTCGCCCGCGCTGGCCGCCTTGCGGTCGAGGATGATCCGGTGGGCGAGCACCGCTTCGGCGACGCTGACGATGTCGTCCGGCAGCACGAAGTCCCGGCCCTCCAGCGCGGCGGTTGCCTTGGCCGCACGCAAGAGCTGCAGCATGGACCGCGGACTGGCACCGAGCCGGAGAAGCCCGCTGTCACGCGTGGCCCGTCCTAGGGCCACCGTGTACTCCTTGATGGAACGGGACACGTAGACCTGCTGCACCGTGGCGATCATGGCGGCTACTTCCGCCGCGGTGACCACTGCCGTCACGCGGGCCAGCGGAGACGATGCCTGGTGGGTTTCGAGCATCTCCATCTCGGACTCACGGTCCGGGTAGCCCATGGAAATCCGGGCCATGAAGCGGTCCCGCTGCGCTTCCGGCAGCGGGTAGGTGCCCTCCATCTCAATGGGGTTCTGCGTCGCCACCACCATGAACGGCTCATCCAGCCGGTAGGACGTGCCGTCCACCGTGACCTGGTGCTCCTCCATGCATTCCAGCAGTGCTGACTGGGTCTTGGCCGAGGCGCGGTTGATTTCGTCGCCGATGACGATATTGGCGAAGACCGCGCCGTGCCGGAATTCGAAGGTCCGGGTCGCCTGGTTGTAGATGGACACGCCCGTGACATCGGACGGGAGCAGGTCCGGCGTGAACTGGATCCGGCTGACGGAACAGTCGATGGTGCGGGCCAGGGTCTTGGCCAGCAACGTCTTGCCCACCCCCGGGACGTCTTCCAGGAGCAGATGGCCCTGAGCGAGGAGCACGGTGAGCGCCAGCTTGGCCGCTTCGGCCTTGCCGTCGATGACTGTATTAATGGCCGTCAGGATCCGGGTGCTGGCTGAGTGGAAGGCGTCCGCGTCCATGGCCGGCCCCGTGGACCGGTGTCCGGCTGGGTCCATGGCCGGGCGGCCCCGGAGGCTCTGTCCTTCGGGGAGCATGTCGTCTACGGAAGTGCGCTGGTAATCCATCGGCAGCCTTTCAGCCCTGGTGGGTCCCGGAACTGACCGCCAGCGGCCGCCGGACCCCGCAGTGGCGTTCGCCTGTTTCCTAACGGGGAAATAACAGAGTACTAACAGACTACTAACACAACTGCCGGGCCTGACAGAGAGTTCCGGGGATTTCTGGGTGCCGGTTAGGGTGGATGAATGCTCAATCCCCTTACTCCCGTCCCGTTCCGGGCGCCCGGAAATGACGGTACCGGACGCAGCGGGTATCCGCCCGCTCCGGAGCCGCTTCCCGTACCGGTCATGGACAACCACACGCATCTGGACTTTCCCGATGCGGAGCTCGTGGTGGGCATCAAGGACGCCCTCGACGCCGCCGCAGCGGTGGGGGTCCAAGGTGCTGTGCAGGTGGGCTGCGACCTTGAATCGTCCCGGTTTACGGTCAAGGCGGTGGACCTTGATTCGCGGCTCCTGGGCGCTGTTGCCCTCCACCCCAACGACGCCCCCGGCTACGCCCGGCGCGGCGGACTGGAGGCCGCCCTGGCCGAAATCGAGGCCCTGGCCGGCCATCCGAGGGTCCGGGCGATCGGTGAGACCGGCCTCGATTTCTTCCGGACCGAGGGGGAGGGCCTGGCGCACCAGCGCTATTCGTTCCGCCGCCATATCGACATCGCCAAACGGCTCGGACTGACGCTTCAAATCCACGACCGCGATGCCCACGACGACGTCGTCCAGGTGCTGCGCGAAGAGGGGGCCCCGGAGCGCGTGGTCTTCCACTGCTTTTCCGGCGGCGAAGCCCTCGCCCGGACCTGCAACGAGGAGGGCTGGTACATGTCCTTTGCCGGAACCGTGACGTTCAAGAACGCGGCGGACCTGCGGGCAGCGCTGGCCGTCGCGGAGCCGAGCCGGATCCTGGTCGAGACCGACGCGCCCTTCCTCACCCCGCACCCGCACCGCGGCCGCCCGAACGCGAGCTATATGGTTCCGTATACGGTTCGGGCCATGGCCGATATGACTGGGTCGGAGCTTTCCGAGCTGTGCGCGCAGATCGCCGCTAATACTGTGCGGGCGTACGGATCCTGGGACTGAATCGCCCCCTTTCAGGCCCCCGGCATAGATACCGGGTATGCATGATTTCTTGGCTCCTTTATAACGCTTCGATTACAGTGGTCAACTATTAGCCGGGGTCGGGGAAGGCCTACGGATAATTTCACTCCAGCAGGGCGTGCATTGTGGCCAACGAACCACATGTGCGCTCTCGTTTTGGGTGAGGCAGTGCACGCATGTTCCGTGACACTCCGGACGCTGTCCGGAGCCGCCGTTGGCGCGCTCACGGAGGGTGGTGACGTGCACTTATCCCCGTGCCCGGAAGGTCCAAGAGATTCGGGCAATTGTGGTCAAGTTCTTCACATCGGACGGCAAGTTCAGCTTCGTCAAGGTTGGCACGCAGCTCGTAGTGCTGGTGGCACTGGTGCTGGGCCTAGTGGCCTTCGTCGGCAACAACAAGACGATCACACTCAACGTGGATGGCAAAGTCAGCTCCGTCCAGTCTTTCGGCGGAACTGTCGGGGAAGTCGTCAAGGGTGCCAAGGTTGAACTGCAGCCATCCGACAAGGTGTCGCCTTCGGCGGACGCCCATGTGCAGGACGGGTCAGTCATCAACGTGAACCTCGCAAAGGCCGTCAAGGTCAGCCTGGACGGCGCCGAACGGACCATCTCCACTACCTCGCCCACCGTCGAAGGGCTCGTGACCGAACTCGGTGTGGCCAGTGCCTCGCAGGTCTCCGTGCCCAAGGACGCCCAGCTCGCCGTCTCCGGCTCCTTCGTTGCCATCTCGACCCCGAAGACCGTGAGCATCGTGGCGAACGGCAAGGCAGCCGCGACCACCACGACGGCGGCCACAGTGGCCAAGGTGCTGGAGGACGCCGGGCTTAAGCTGGGGGCCAGCGACCGCGTCTCCCAGCCCGGGAACGCTCCCGTGGTCAATGACATGGTGATCAAGGTGTCCCGCGTCGACGTCAGCAAGACGGCCAAAACCACCGAGCCCATCGCCTTCGAAACACTCACCACCGAGAGCACGGACATGTTCAAGGGTGAGAAGAAGGTCACCCAGGCCGGCGCCGCCGGCACCGTCAGCAAGAGCTTCAAGCTGGTCCTCGTGGACGGCCGCGAAGCCTCCCGGACCCTGGTATCCGAGACCGTCAGCGCCCAGCCCGTCACCGAAAAGGTGACTGTCGGCACCAAGGCAAAGCCTGAGCCGGCCGCCAACACCGGTGCATCCGCCCCCGCCATGATGAACCAGGGTATGTGGGACAAGATCGCCCAGTGCGAATCCGGCGGCAACTGGTCCACCAACACCGGCAACGGCTACTACGGTGGTCTGCAGTTCGATGTTGGAACCTGGCTCAGCTCCGGCGGCGGTGCCTACGCCCCGAACGCCGCTGCGGCCACCAAGGCCCAGCAGATCGACGTCGCCAACCGCGTCTACGCCCAGCGCGGCCTGCAGCCCTGGGGTTGCGGCTGGGCCGCCTCCAGCTAGCCAGCCAGACCAGTAGGCCAGATCAGTACGCCAGCCCGGCGGCTGAGGGCCGACCACTAACCGCCCGACTCCGCGGCTGCTGACCACAGCCAGGGGACCGCACAGGCCGGGTCCGGATTCCCTCCGGACCCGGCCTGTGGCGTACCGGCGCCGGGATAGGATACCTAGGTGACTGAACCGAGCCCCTCCGCCCCCGAAAGCCTCCCCGGAGCGGCGCCCGCACCGCTGATGGGTGCCTCCGATATCCGCCGGCTGGCAGAGGAAATCGGCGTGCGGCCCACGAAGACCCTCGGCCAGAACTTCGTCATCGACGGCAACACCATCCGGCGGATCGTGAATACCGCTGGCATCCGGGCCGATGAGACAGTCCTGGAAGTCGGTCCCGGACTCGGGTCGCTGACCCTTGGCCTGCTGGACGCCGCCCGGAGTGTGGTCGCCGTCGAAATCGATCCGGTCCTCGCCGGGCGCCTGCCGGCCACGGTGGGCCAGTGGCGGCCGGACGCCGTCGGGAATTTCCACCTCGTCCTGGCTGACGCCATGAGGGTCACCGAGCTTCCTGTCGAGCCGACCGCGCTCGTGGCGAATCTTCCCTACAACGTCGCCGTCCCCGTGGTGCTGCACCTCCTGCAGCACTTCCCGAGCCTGCAGCACGGCCTGGTCATGGTCCAGGATGAAGTCGCCGACCGCCTCGCGGCAGGGCCCGGGTCCAAGACCTACGGCGTGCCTTCGGTCAAGGCCGCCTGGTACAGCAGCATGCGCAAGGCCGGCGTGATCGGCATGAACGTCTTCTGGCCCGCGCCCAAAATCCATTCCGGACTCGTCGCGTTCACACGCCGGGAGCCCCCGGTCACGACTGCCACCAGGGAGCAGGTCTTCGCCGTGATTGACGCCGCCTTCGCGCAGCGCCGCAAGACGCTCCGGGCTGCACTGGCCGGCTGGGCCGGCAGTGCCGCCGAAGCCGAACGCTGCCTGCGGGCCGCCGGCGTCCACCCCGCCGCCCGCGGTGAGGTGATCGACATTGCGGCGTTCGCCAGAATCGCCGAAGCCCACGAGCAGCCGGTCGCCTGAGATCGTCGTGAGCTCCTTATGGGTCCCCATGGGAGCAGTTCCCTGCTTGGAGCCCGGGCCGCAATGCCATAGCGTGGAGCCATGAACGCAGTGAGAGAGCGCTTTGCCGCGAGGACTGTTCGAGTCAAGGCTCCAGGCAAGGTAAACGTCTCACTGGACGTCGGACCGTTGCGACCGGACGGCTACCACTCGGTTGCCAGCGTCTACCTGGCCGTCTCACTCTATGAAGAAGTTGCCGCCACCAGCACCGATACCGGCGAGATCACCGTCAGCATCAGCAACGCGAGCACTCTGGAACTTGACGGCGTGGACATCCCGCTCGATCACCGCAACCTGGCCTACAAGGCGGCAGCCATCATGGCAGACGTCTCGGAACACTCCACCGGTGTCCACCTGGAGATCACGAAACGGGTGCCCGTGGCCGGCGGCATGGGCGGCGGTTCCGCCGACGCCGCCGCCACCTTGCTGGCCTGCGACGCATTGTGGAACAGCGGCCTGTCCCGCGACGAGCTGGCCCACCTGGCCGCCGAACTCGGAGCCGACGTCCCCTTCGCGCTGCTCGGCGGTACGGCGGTGGGGCTCGGCTTGGGCGACGACCTCTCGCCCGCCCTCGTCAAGGCCCAGACCGACTGGGTACTCGTCACGGCGGACTTCGGCCTGCCCACCCCGGAGGTCTACCGGGCCCTGGACCGGCTGCGCGTGGCCGAAGGCGCGGCGATCGAGGAACCCACCGCCGTGGACCCGATGATCCTCCAGGCCCTGCGCGGAGGCGACGCCGACGCCCTGAGCCGTGTCCTGGTCAACGACCTGCAGCGCGCCTCGATCGAACTCGCCCCGGGCCTGAGGGACACCCTCGGACTCGGTGAATCCCTGGGGGCGATCGCCGGAATCGTCTCCGGCTCCGGACCCACGGTCGCGTTCCTTGCGCACAACCCGGCGGCGGCCGAGGGGCTGGCCGATGATCTTCGGCACCACAGTTTCGACGCCATGGCGGTGCACGGCCCGGTGCACGGGGCCCGCATCATCTCCGATACGCTCCTTTAGGAGCTTTTGGCGCACCGCATCCCATGACTTCACCGCATCACTTCACCGATACACCTAAGAAAGCAGTTCCCAGTGGCACACCTGCTCGGCGGCGAGAACCTCACGGTTTCGTATGCAACCCGTACCGTCCTCGACGGCATTACCCTCGGCCTTGAAGAGGGCGACCGGATCGGCATGGTGGGCCGCAACGGCGACGGCAAGTCGACCCTCATGCGGCTGCTGGCCATGCGCTCCACCCCGGACTCCGGCCGGGTGACCAAGCGCAGCGAGGTTAACATCGGTTACCTGGACCAGAGCGACGTACTCGACGGTGACCTCACCGTCGGTGCTGCGATCGTTGGGGACCAGGCTGACTATGAATGGGCCCGCAACCCCCAGATCCGCGAAGTCATGGGCGGACTCGTGTCCGACGTCGACTGGCACGCCAATGTCCACGCGCTCTCCGGCGGGCAGAAGCGGCGTGTGGCCCTGGCCAAGCTGCTGATCGAGGACCACGACGTCATCATGCTCGACGAGCCCACCAACCACCTCGACGTCGAAGGCGTCGCGTGGCTGTCCCGGCACCTGAAGACCCGCTGGCGGGCCAACCAGGGCGCCTTCCTCGTGGTCACCCACGACCGCTGGTTCCTGGACGAAGTCTGCACCAAGACCTGGGAAATCCACGACGGGATCATGGACCCATTCGACGGCGGCTATGCCGCCTATGTGCTGGCCCGCGCCGAACGTGACCGCTCCGCTTCCGTGGTGGAAAGCAAGCGCCAGCAGCTCGTGAAGAAGGAACTCGCCTGGCTCCGGCGCGGTGCCCCGGCCCGCACCGCCAAGCCCAAGTTCCGGATCGAGGCAGCCAACGCCCTGATCGCCGACGTGCCCGAGCCGCGCGACTCGACGGCGCTGAGCAAGATGGCCACCGCCCGGCTCGGCAAGGACGTCCTGGACCTCGAGCACGTCTCACTGGACTTCCTGGGCGGAGACGCCGGTCAAAAGCTCTTCGACAACATCACGCTGCGGCTTGCACCGGGGGAGCGGCTGGGCCTCGTGGGCGTCAACGGCGCCGGCAAGACCACCCTGCTCAAGCTCCTCAACGGCGAGATCCAGCCCAGCTCCGGGAAGCTCAAGCGCGGCAAGACGGTGGTCACCGCGGTACTCACCCAGGAGGTCAAGGAACTCGACGACGTCTCGGACCTGCGCGTGATCGAAGTGATCGAGCGTGAAAAGCGCTCCTTCAACGTCGGCGGCAAGGAATTCACCGCCGGCCAGCTCGTGGAGCAGCTTGGCTTCACCAACGAGAAGCAGTGGACCCCGGTCAAGGACCTCTCCGGTGGCGAACGCCGGCGGCTGCAGCTCCTGCGCCTGCTCGTGGGCGAGCCGAACGTGCTGATGCTTGACGAACCGACCAACGACCTCGACACCGATACCCTCGCCGCCGTCGAAGACGTGCTCGACGGCTGGCCCGGCACCCTCGTTGTGGTCAGCCACGACCGGTACCTGCTGGAGCGCGTCACGGACCACCAGATGGCGCTCCTCGGCGACGGCAAGATCCGCGCCCTGCCGCGCGGCGTCGACCAGTACCTCGAACTGCGCGAAGGCGCCCTCGCGGGCTCCACGATCACTGGCGGCGGGAACCCCGTCACCTCCTCCGGAGGGGGTGCCGCGCAGGCCGCCGCCGGCCCTTCGGAGGCCGAAAAGCGCGACGCCCGCAAGGCCAAGAACCGGATCGACCGCCAGCTGGGCAAACTCAAGCAGCAGGAAGACAAGATCCACGCCCAGATGACGGCCGGGGCCGGGGACGCCAGCAAGTTCGACCAGCTCGCCGGGCTCAACGCGAAACTCCAGGAACTTGCCGGCGAACGCGAAGCCCTCGAACTCGAATGGCTCGAGGCCTTGGAAGTGCTGGGGGAGTAACCTCCTGGCGGGTCGCGGGACATGCCCAGTGCGTTCAGGCACGGCTGGACATGCCCCTCGGAGCGCGTGTCCCCCACGGGACATGTCCCACTGCGCGGGCCGACACTGGGCATGTCCCTTGCCGGGCTGAAAACCCGCTGGACATGTCCCACATGCCCACGGAGCGCCTGAATCCCGCTGGATATGTCCCTCGGCGCGGGTCAGGGATGGGCATGTTGGTGTTATGTCCATCCCTCGGGACCAGCACTGAGCATGTCCAGGGGAGCGCGTAGGGGCCTCGGCGCGCACCGAGGAAGACATCCCTGGAGGGCTGGATGGCCCCAGGACATGTCCCACTGCGCAGGCCAACACTGAGCATGTCCCTCGCCGGGCTGAAAAACCGCTGGACATGTGCCTCGGCGCGGGCCAGGGATGGGCATGTTGGTGTTATGTCCATTCCTCGGGACTAGCACTGAGCATGTCCCGCGGAGCGCGTGAATCCCGCTGAGCATGTCCCGCGGAGCGCGTGAATCCCACTGAGCATGTCCCGCGGCAGCAAGCGAGCCCCACCAGCCAGGGATTCAGTCCTGGCTGCGGAGCCCCGGATCCTTCTGCAGCCCGGTCAGGCCGTTCCAGGCCAGGTTCACGAGGTGCGCGGCGACTTCGCGTTTGTCCGGCGTCCGGCTGTCCTGCCACCACTGGCCGGTCATCGCAACCATTCCCACGAGCATCTGGGCGTACATGGCCCCGTCCGCGGGGCTGAAGCCGCGGCGTGCGAGCTCGTCCTCGAGGATGTGCTCCACCCGGGACGTCACCTGCGAGAGCAGCGTGGAGAAGGCCCCTTCCGGCTGGGACGGCGGCGCGTCGCGCATGAGGATTTTGAAGCCGTCAGTCCGGTCCTCGATGTAGGTCAGCAGGGCAAGGGCGGCCCGTTCCACCAGGACGCGTGGCTTGGCGTCCTCGGCCAGGGCATCGTTGATGGAGGCCAGCAGGATGCGGAACTCATATTCCACCACCTGCGTATACAGGCCTTCCTTAGAGCCGAAGTGCCCGTAGATCACCGGTTTGGAGACGCCCGCGGAGGCGGCGATTTCCTCGATGGTGGTGCCGTCCAGGCCGCGGAGAGCGAAAAGCCCCCGGCCGATACCCATCAACTGCGTGCGGCGCTGCAGGCCAGTCATGCGGGGCCGGACAACGTGGCCAGGGGCACGCGGGGGCCCGCCGTTGCCGCCGTCCGCCCCACCGGATGCCCCTGCACTCTTGCTCACAGCACCATCATGCCTTACGGTCCGGCCGCACCGGCCCGCCACCGCACCGCCCCGCTCCCTACCGCTCGGCCCCACGCGCCCCACCGGCCCCACCCGCCGCCCTACCGTCCGGCCGCGCCGGCCCGCAGCCCTTCTCGCGGCGCTGAGTCGCACGAGCATCAACCTTCGTGGCAGAATTGGTTCTCGTGCCACAGGTCAAGCCCGGCACGGTCCGCTCTGGTGTAATGGCAGCACCCCGGCCTTTGGAGCCGTGGAGTATAGGTTCGAGTCCTATGGGCGGAACTGGCGAGAGACACTGCGCAACCTAGCAAGGAGAGCCAATACGTGAGCCCCGAGAACACTGGCCCAGCCGCCGTGATTGTCCTAGCTGCAGGGGCCGGTACCCGGATGAAATCCCGTACCCCAAAAATTCTCCATGAGATCGGCGGCCGCTCCCTGGTCGGCCACGCGCTCCAGGCGGCCCGCAGTATCGACCCCCGCGAACTGGCCCTCGTGGTCCGGCATGAACGCGACCTCGTGGCCGCCCACGTCACCGCCCTCGATCCGCAAGCCCTGATCGTGGACCAGGATGACGTGCCCGGCACCGGCCGCGCGGTCGAAGCCGCATTGGAAGCCCTCGACGCTGAAGGTCCGCTGAGCGGAACAGTCGTTGTCACTTATGGCGACGTCCCCCTGCTCACCGGCGGCCTCCTCGCCGAGCTCGTCGCCACTCACGAGGCCGAGGGCAACGCCGTCACTGTCCTCACCGCCGTGCTCGACGACGCCACCGGCTACGGTCGCATTCTCCGTGCCGACGACGGGACCGTCACGGGAATCCGCGAGCACAAGGACGCCACCAGCGCCGAACGCGAAATCCGTGAGGTCAACTCCGGCATCTACGCCTTCGACGCCGCCGTGCTGCGCGACGCGCTGGTCCACGTCACCACGGACAACGCCCAGGGCGAAAAGTACCTCACCGATGTCCTGGCCCTGGCCCGCGCCGCGGGCGGCCGCGTCGCCGCCGTCGTGACCGAGGACCGCTGGCAGGTGGAGGGCGTCAACGACCGCGTCCAGCTCTCGGTGCTCGGAGCCGAACACAACCGCCGCACCGTCGAAGCCTGGATGCGCGCCGGCGTGACCGTCGTGGATCCCGCCACCACGTGGATCGACGCCACGGTGACGCTCGACGAGGACGTCCGCCTCCTGCCCAACACGCAGCTGCACGGCGCCACCACCGTGGCGCGCGACGCCGTCGTGGGCCCGGACACCACACTGACCGACGTCGCCGTGGGGGCGGGCGCGAAGGTGATCCGCACCCACGGCTCCGGCTCCACGATCGGTGCGCGCGCCAGCGTGGGCCCCTTCACCTACCTGCGCCCCGGCACCGTCCTGGGCGAGACCGGCAAGATCGGTGCGTTCTACGAAACCAAGAACGTCACGATCGGCCGCGGCTCCAAGCTGTCCCACCTCGGCTACGCCGGCGACGCGGAAATCGGCGAGGACACCAACATCGGCTGCGGCAACATCACCGCCAACTACGACGGCGAAAAGAAGCACCGCACCGTGATCGGCTCGGGCGTGCGCACCGGTTCCAATACCGTGTTCGTCGCTCCCGTCCGCGTGGGCGACGGCGCCTACAGCGGGGCCGGCGCGATCATCCGCCAGGACGTCCCGGCCGGCGCCCTGGCCGTCACCCTGGCCAAGCAGCGGAACTCCGAAGGCTGGGTTGCGGCCAACCGCCCCGGCTCCGCCTCCGCCGCCCTGGCCCAGTCCGCCCTGGCCGAGTCCGCCGGCGCGGTCGATACAGGCGCCCCCAGCGTCGCCCCAACATCCTCCACTACTCCGGCACCAACAGAAGAGGGCTAGCAATCATGAGCGAAATTACGGCACACGGCGAGAAGAAGCTGGTGCTCGCCGCGGGGCGCGCGCACCCTGAGCTGGCCAAGGAGATCGCGAAGGAGCTGGGCACCGAACTGCTGCCCCTGGACGCCTACGACTTCGCCAACGGCGAGATCTACGTGCGGGCCGGCGAGAGCGTCCGAGGCACCGACGCCTTCGTGATCCAGGCCCACCCGGCCCCGCTGAACAACTGGCTCATGGAACAGCTGATCATGATCGATTCGCTCAAGCGGGCCTCCGCCAAGCGCATCACCGTCGTGTCCCCGTTCTACCCCTACGCCCGGCAGGACAAGAAGGGCCGCGGCCGCGAGCCGATCTCGGCCCGCCTCGTCGCCGATCTGTACAAGACCGCCGGCGCCGACCGCATCATGAGCGTCGACCTGCACACTTCCCAGATCCAGGGCTTCTTCGACGGCCCCGTGGACCACCTCATGGCCATCCCGCTCCTGGCCGACTACATCCGCACCCGCGTCGGCTCGGACAAGGTCACGGTCGTCTCGCCGGACACCGGCCGCGTCCGCGTCGCCGAGCAGTGGGCCGAGCGCCTCGGCGGCGCGCCGCTGGCCTTCGTGCACAAGAGCCGGGACCTCACCGTGCCCAACCAGGCCGTCTCCAAGACGGTCGTGGGCCAGATCGAAGGCCGCACCTGTGTCCTGATCGACGACATGATCGATACCGGCGGAACCATCTCCGGCGCCGTCCAGGTGCTCAAGAACGCCGGCGCCAAGGATGTCATCATCGCCGCGACCCACGCCGTGTTCTCCGACCCGGCAGCCCGCCGGCTGTCCGAGTCCGGCGCCCGCGAAGTAGTGGTCACCAACACGCTGCCGATCACCGCCGACAAGCGCTTCCCGCAGCTGACTGTGCTGTCCATCGCACCGCTGATCGCCCGCGCCATCCGTGAAGTGTTCGACGACGGCTCCGTCACCAGCCTGTTCGACGGCCAGGCCTGATCCGGCCCGCGGCGGGCCCGAATTTAGAATCCGGGCCCGCCGCTGGTAGCCTTGTACCGAAACCTTGGCGAGGGAGAGCGCCGGTAATCCGTATTAATGAAAATTAATCGGCAACCGGTTGCTGGTCTCCGTTATCGACTGGGTCTGAATCTCCTTCGGAAGGGCAGCTGCACGGCAGCCCGGCGTTGAAGGTCGCAAACAGACCTCCGCCCTTGCTGAATACCGTTTAGTCCCACAGCTTGAAATCCCACGAGGAGATATCCATGTCTGAGCAGAAGCTCGCAGCAGAAGTCCGCACCGAATTCGGCAAGGGTTTCGCCCGCCGCGCCCGCATGGCCAACCTGATCCCGGCCGTCATCTACGGCCACGGCGCCGAGCCGATCCACATCACCCTGCCGGCGAAGGCCACCACCCTGGCCGTCCGCAAGGCCAACGCCCTGCTGACCCTGGACATCAACGGCGAACAGCACCTGGCCCTCGTCAAGGACATCCAGCGCAACCCGATCAAGCAGATCATCGAGCACCTCGACCTGCTGACCGTTCGCACCGGCGAGAAGGTCACCGTTGACGTCCCCGTCCACCTGAACGGCGAACTGGCTCCGGGCAACGTCTACAACCAGGAAATGACCACCGTCTCCCTTGAGGCCGAGGCAACCCACCTGCCGACCGCCATCGAGGTCAGCATTGAGGGCCGCACCGCCGGCGAGCACATCCACGCTTCCGACCTCGTCCTGCCGAAGGGCTCCGTCCTGCTGGCCGACGCCGAGGCTCTCGTCGTTCACATCTCCGAGGCCACCGAGGTCTCCGAGGAAGAGGCTTCGGCTGAAACCACCGAAGGTTCCTCGGTCGCAGCCGAGTAATTCTTGCGATTTGCCGGTGGCCGGGTCCCTCAGGGGCCCGGCCGCCGTCGTCTCTGATGTCGTCCCACCCTGCCGCGTCCCACCGAAGGACTGATCCATGACCGACACCTGGCTGATCGTAGGCCTTGGCAACCCCGGATCCGAGTACAGCCACAACCGGCACAACGTCGGCCAGATGGTCCTGGACGAACTCGCCTCGCGCGTCGGCGGCGGCTTCAAGTCGCACAAGTCGCGCGCCCAGGTCCTGGAAGGGCGTCTGGGCATCGGCGGGCCCCGGATCGTGCTGGCCAAGCCGCTGTCTTACATGAACGTCTCCGGTGGCCCCGTCTCGGCCCTGGCCCAGTTCTACGGCATCGACCCCGCCCATGTCATTGCCGTCCATGACGAGATCGACATCCCCTTCGACACCGTGCGGCTCAAGATCGGCGGCGGCGAAGGCGGCCACAACGGACTGAGGGACATCTCCAAGGCCCTGGCCACCAAGGACTACCTGCGCGTGCGGGTGGGCGTCGGGCGTCCGCCCGGCCGGATGGAGACTGCGGACTTCGTCCTGCGCGATTTTTCCGCGCCGGAGAAGAAGGAACTGCCCTTCCTCATCGATTCAGCGGCCGACGCCGTCGAAGTCCTGGTCAGGGACGGTCTGTCCGCCGCCCAACAAAAGTTCCACCCGGCCAAGGCCCAGTAAGCCAAGGGCCAGTAAAACGCCGCCTTACGTCAACGCGGCCAAAGCGCCCTTAAACGCCGTGGTCCCGGCTCCGCGGCAGGCACCGGGCGGTTGAGTTGCATCCGCATTACGTGTTTCCTTTTCAAGCTTTCGGCATTCCGGCTATGATCTGTCTACTCTCCTGTCGGGGGATAGGGATACGCTACTTCTAAGTGGGCAGTCCGGGGTTGCTGTCTGCAAAGCGGTACGAAGGAAACTACATGTCGAGGGATTCGCTGGGCTGGGGGAATGTTTCCACTACATTGGCACCCGCCGAAGAAGAACATGCTGCCGGTCCGGTCGCGAGGCACGGCTGGTCCGGTTTGGCGCGGCACGGTGATGCCGAGCGTGTCCGCAAGGAACTGCTGGCGCAGGACCGGATGGGCGTTGTCATCACGGGCGACCGCGGAGTGGGCAAGACGCTTGTCGGCCGGACAGCCCTCGCGGAATTCGGCCCCGAGGTGTACACCATCCAGCTCCGCAGCTCGGGGCCGGGTTCGGCAACCCCGTACGGTTGCCTCGCCTTCACCCTCGCGCGGCTCCCGCAGAGCTCCCTGGGCTCCCCGACCGCCATCCTGCACGGCATTACCTCGCTGATCCGCGACGACGCCGCCGGCCGCCAGTGCGTGATCCTGCTCGACAACGCCGGGTCCCTCGACGAACTCAGTACCGGGGTCCTGCTGAACCTCCTGCAGACCCGGACCGCCCGGCTGATCGCAACGGCCCAGCGCACGACCGACCTTCCGCCGGACTTCTATTGGCTCATCACCTCGGGCCAGCTTGCCGAGGTCCGGCTCGCCAACCTCACCGAACTCGAAACACTAGAGGTCCTGCAGTCAGCCTTGGGCCATCGGGTCTCGACCGCCCTGGCAAGCCAGCTGCACCAGTTGGTCGGCGGCAGCCCCACGCTCCTGCAGGCCGTCGTCTCCGAACAAATCGAACGCGGGAACCTTGTCCTGTCTGGATCGGTGTGGACACTCGTCGATGAGGTGGTGCTGGATGGCCGGACGGCGCTGGAGGATATTGTCCGGGCCAGGTATGCCAGGGAAACGCCCGAGGCCCGGGAGGTCATCGACGTCCTCTCATGCGCCCGGACGCTGCCCCTGTCCCGGCTTGCCAGGATGTACAGCCCCGGTGTTATCGCGGACATGGAAGAAGCGGGCCAGATCGTCGTTGACCGCACGGACCGGCACCTCGTCACGCTGGGCGACCGCTACCTCGGCGACATCGTCCGCAACTGGCTTAGCGTGGAGCGCCGGCTGGAGCTCCGGGACAAGGTCCCCGGGCACCAGAAACATGAGCTGGATGAGCTGACAGTCGAGGACCTGCTGGCCTACGCGGCGTGGACCCATGACTGCAACGCCCAGCTCGCACCCGCCCACGCTGTGGCCGCTGCCAGCGCCGCCGTCAGGCTCTTCGACCCGAAGTTTGCCCTCAAATGCGCCGGCAGCCTGTCTCCCTCAGACCCTGAGTGGGCCGAGGGACAGCTCCAAAAAGCGGCGGCCTACCTTCAGCTCGGCCTGCCGCTGCAGGCCATGTCCGCGCTGGACGATGTCTCCGAACAGCATGTCAACGATCTCGCGGCAGAAAACTTTGCCGAATTCGTTGCGGCGAAAGCTGACTGCATGACCTGGCTTGAGGACCGCTCCGGCCAGGTTCCCGAGCTGCTCCGGCAGGCCAGGGCCCGGCTCCAAGACCTGAGCCTGGACGGGCCGGCCGCCGCCCCTGCGGCACTTGCCCGGGCGGCGCTGTGCCTGGATCTCTGCGAGTTCAACTACTTCTCCTTTATCGGTGATTTCGAGCCCATGATGGAGCGGCTCACCACCGCGGCCACCACAGACGTCCCGGGCGCAGACCCCGTGCACCGGCTCAGGTCGGCCATCATCCTGATGGAGGCCTGGTCCCTCACGGGTCACGAACTCGATGCCCGCAAACTCATGCGGGAAATCGGCGGACAGTTGGGCGAGTGGTCCAACGTGCCGCGCATCCGCGAAAACTTCGCCTGGCGCTCCTTCAACGTGCTGCTCGTCTCCGGCCTGTGGCGCCAGGCCATCGACATGCTCAAGGACGCCAGCGGCCGGGCAGGGCACGGGCTGCATTCCGGCAGCGCCGCCACCGACCTCGCGGTCGGGCTCGCCTACGTTTATGCCGGCCGCGGCTACATGGCACTGGACCCGCTGCTGGCCGCGATCGCCCAGCTGGAGGTCCGGGCGAGCCTGCAGTCCCTGCGCCAGGCCTATGCCGCCACCGCGTTTGCCTACGCCCAGACCGGCAACTCGGTCCAGGCCACGATCTACCTGGACCGGGCCCGTTCGGCTGACGGCCCGGCCCGCTTCACTGTCGGCACTTCCACGGAGTTCTGCCTGGACATGGCCTCGCGGTGGCTCGGTGACCCCGAGGCGAAGAACCGGCTGGTACGGTCGGCGGAGGCACATTTTCGGAAGGGCCGCCACACCCTGGCCGGCATCTGCATGCTCGGAGCCACTGTCAACGGAACCGTCAAGGACTTTCTTTTCATGGAGGAAATCGCCGGGCTGCGGCAGGGGCCGCTTGCCGAGCTGTCCCGAACGGTCGCCGTCGGCAGCCGGAAGAAGGACGCAGCGATCATGCTCGAAGCCGCCGAGCAGGCCGCGGCCCTCGAACTGGACGCTGTCCAGGCCAGGTGCGCGGCACTCGCGTTCGATTTCGCGAAGGGCGCCGGGCTGACCGCCAGCGCCAACGCCGCGTACAGCATGCTCGAGAGCCTCTCGGAATCCGTTCCGGCGCTGCCCATCATCCCCCGCAATAAGGGCCCGCTGCTTACGGAGCGCGAGCGGCAGATCGCCACCCTTGCCGGGAACGGGGTCTCCAACAAGGACATCGCCCTGGAAGTGGGCATTTCCGTCAGAACTGTGGAGGGCCACCTGTACCAGGTGTTCACGAAGCTCGGCGTTTCTTCGCGAAGTGATCTCCTTGGACTCATCTAAGGGTCCGGCCGGAAACCCCGGCACGGCGCCGACCCGCGCCTTGACCGGGAGGTCGGAAGATTTGTTGTCGGCAGTCGAGGCCCTTCAAGGCGGCAGCCATGTGGCCGTATTCGTCCTCGGCGACAGCGGGATGGGCAAATCCAGACTCATCGAAGCCGTTGTGGCGGAGCTGGGCGCCGAGGTGACGCCGGTGCCGATCCATGGCAGCGCGTCGCTGACCAAGGTGCCGTACGGTGTCCTCGGCCCCTTTATCGTCGGACTGCCGGTCCAGGAAGCAACGTCGCAGCTGGCCGTGTTGAGAACGCTGTGGGCGCACCTGGAGGAGCAGAAGCGTGCCACCCAGAAGCCTCTGCTGCTCGTCGTCGACGACGCCCACGACCTCGACGAGGCGACGGCCGGTATCCTGGCGGAACTGGCTGCGGCCGGCTGGGCGAAACTGCTCGTGGGTGCGGCCGCCCGGCCCGGACTGCCGGAACCGCTCCTGCAGCTGTGGTTTGAAGGCATCGCCGAACGGCACGACCTGCGCCCACTCACCCTCCCGCAAACCACAGAGATGCTGGAGGGCGAGCTCGGCTCCCAAGTGCTGCCGAACGTCGCCGAGATCCTCTGGGAGGCCTCCGGCGGCAACCCGATGCTCCTCAACGGGCTGCTCGACGACGCCAAGAACGACGGGACGCTGCTCCGGCGCAACGGTGTCTGGCTGTTTACCCGGCACCTCAACAGCCACGGCGAACGGCTGACCGACGTCGTGCGCCGTCAGCTGATGCTGCGCTCGCCGGAAGAACGGCAGGCCCTGAATCTGGTGGCGCTGGCTGAACCCGTGTCCAGGGACCTGATCGAGTCTGTGGCCGGCGAAGAGGCCGTGGGATCGCTGATCGACAGTGAACTGATCCGCGTGACGGACCGCGCAACCGGAGAACTGCGGCTGTGGCATACCGTGTACGGCGACACCTTGCGGAACCTGATCTCGCCGGCGAGGAGCCTGCAACTTCGGCAGAGCCTGCTGCGCAAGATGGACAGCGAGCCGACGTCGGCCGAAGGTCTGCTGCGCCACGTCAGCTGGTCGATCGAATGCGGTGCGGAAGTCGAGGACCGGCAGCTCCTTCGCGCGGCCGTGCTGGCCAGCCGGCTCTTCGAGGATGAGCTCGCCCGGAAAGCTGCGGCCCTTGTCAAGGATCCGGAACTGCAGATGGCGGCCCGTGCCGTGATAGCACGGACCCGCTACAACGCCTCCGACTACCTAGCGGCGCGGGACATCCTCGACGCCGATTTCGGCGAGGGCAACAGCGTCCCCGGCCTCTTGGCCGGATCGCTCCTGTGGGCCGCCGTCATGTCAGCGTTGGGCCACACGCCGGCAGAGATCATGAAACGGGCGCAGGTGCTCCAACGTGCCGCCGAACGCCTCGCCGCGGCCCGGCCGGACGACGCCGAAGCCATTCAGCGTGCCACAACGGCGCGGCTGGACACCATGGAAGCCATGGTCCTGGCGCTGGCAGGCGAGTACGCGGCGGCCCCCGCCACGGCGGACGCCCCGGCTGCGGAGGTGGCGGGCGCCGCTCCCCGGCCGGCGGCGAACACTCTCGAAAAGGTGTTCCGGCTCTGCCTCGACGCGGAGCGGCTCCTCGCCGGCGGCAAGGGACTGAGCGCCGTCGCCGTGATGTCCCGGGCAATCGAGGCCGCCGGAGCCGATCACGATGAGCTGTACTTCCTCACTGACTTCCTGGTGGTCCGTTCCGCCGCCGCCGCAATCCACTCCGGGGACTGGCAGGGGGCGGAAACGCTCCTGACCAGCTTTGTCGCCGGATCCGGGCCCAGCCTGATTTCCTTCGGCGGGGGAGTCCATGCGGCCCACGGCGTCATCCTGCTCTATCAAGGCAAGGCGACCCAAGCCCTGAACACCCTGAGTGCCGCGCTCGAAGCCCTGCGGTTGACCGACCCCCAGCAGCTGTTCGCCCTCACGGCGGCCATGGCCTTCGCGGCGGCCGCCGAAGTCGGTGCCCAGGCGAAGGCGGAGCTTCTCCTCGCCGACTTCGAGGCCGCCCCCGCGGCTTTGCCGCGGTACATGCGCTCGCTGGCCGCGATGGCCGTGGTCTATGGGAAAGCGCGGCTCGGGAACTACCCGGGCGCCATCGCGGAACTGAAGCGGCTCGGACACCCGGACCCGGAGCTGGACACCCCCGGCCTCGAACTCGACGCGCTGGCCTTTTGCCTGGCCCTGGGGGACACTGACTCGGCGCCGAGGCTGCTCGAACTCCGGGCCGGGCTTGAGGGCCCACGGCCCGCCGCAATCTGCGCCTACGCCGCAGCCATCAGCACGGACAACCCGGCAGACCACCTTGAGGCCGCGAAAACCTGTGAAGCTGCGGAACTGTGGGCCTTTGCCGCCCTTGCCTACGACGCCGCGGCGCACGCCTACCGGGCCGCCGGCGACACCCTGAGAGAGCGCATGGCGAACTCCCAGCGGAAGCGGTGCCTGGACCGGGCCGACGACCTCCCCGGTGAGGAAGCGGCCAAGAGCGATGACTCGCTCGGCATACTGACCCGGCGCGAGCGCGACATTGTGGCGCTCGCTGTACGCGGCCTCACCGACCGGCAGATTGCCGCCGAACTCCAGGTGTCCGTGCGCACGGTTGAAGGCCATCTCTACCGCAGCTACGCCAAGCTCAACGTCAAGGGCCGCGAACAGCTTCCCGGTATCGGCGGACACTAGCGCAGGAGCAGCCGGAACAGCCGGACGCCAGCGGACAAGTAGCCGGCCGGGCGGCCAGCCGGGCCCGCGGTAGGCCGATTTGCCGGTTTCCGGGACACTACGGTCAAGGACACGTGTAACGGGATTCCGACTACTTGCTTTGGGCCTTGCGGCGGTGCGGGTCCAACTGAGTACAGCTACGTAGAGCGGGCCGAATACTCGCTGCGTAATCGAGTACTACTTACGCATACCGAAAATACGCGTGGTCCCTACCGTTGAGGTATCACCGCTCACACTTTGATAGCGAAGGTCTCTCATATGTTCCAGCAAGACGCCGGCTTGCCTGCGGGCAGCGGTCAGACAGAAGCCATCTTTCCCGCGCCAAGAAACGGACATGGACGGAACAAGGACAAACCCTTCACCCGCCAGCAGGTCGTTGCCGACGTCGTTGAAACCCTGACGTCAGGTTCCGGCTGCGGCATAGTCCTCGTGGGCGACCACGGGGATGGCAAGTCTTTTATCGCCCAGCGCGCCCTTGAGCAGCTCGGCGACGAGTACCTGGTAGTCCAGGTCAGGGGCAGCTCCATTTCCTCCAAGCTTCCCTACGGGGCCCTGAGCGTGCTCCTCAACGACCTCGACGCCTCCCACCTTGAGCACCCCCTGATGGTGCTGCGCGGACTGACCCAGCTGCTCCACAACAAATCCGAGGGGCGGCGAATCGTCCTCTTCGTAGACAACGCCCACGACCTCGACGAGCTCTCGAGCATGATGGTGGCCCAGCTGAGCGCAGGGGCCCATGTCACCTTGCTGGCGGCGTGCGTGGACATGCCCCATGTCGGCGGCGACATCATGGGCCTGTGGAAGGATGACCTGCTCCGGCGGGTTGACCTCGAACCGTTCGACTTCGCCGAGACCGCAGCTACGCTGCATCACGAATACGGCGGCCGTTTCTCCCTGACCGCAGCCCGGGCGCTTTGGAGCGCGAGCGGGGGCAACGCCCTCTTCCTGCATTCGCTCGCCCGGGAACAGATCAAGCTGGGCACAGTGGTCCACCAGGACGGCGTGTGGTACCTGGGCAACGGCCCCATTGCCCTGACCGGCGAGATCCGGGACGTCGTGAAGGCACGCCTGAACCGGCTTGGCACCGGCCAGCGCGACGTCTTTGAACTGCTGGCGCTTGCAGGCTCGGTCCCGCTGCAGACCCTTATGCTGATCGCCAACCCACAGGACATGGACGCGCTCCAGGAGCGGGCCATGATCCGGGTCACCCATGACCATCCGCCGATGGTCAGCGTCGCCAATCCCGTGACGGCCAGAATTGTCGCCAGCGTGGTCCCGCCCGGCCGCAGCGCCGAACTCCGACGCCGGGTCACGGCCGTGCTCCAGGAGCCAGACGCCCTGGAAGCCGGCGGCGCGACCGGCGTCGCCTGGGCGCTGGACTGTGGAGAGCAGGTGCGCCCGGAGGTGGCCCTGGCCGCGGCTCACACCGCGAACAGCGCCTCCGACCCCGCGGCGGCCCTGCGGTTCATCCAGGAGGCGGAAGGAAGCGAACGCCCCGTCCTGACGGCCATCGAATCGGTCAATGCCCATATTTTGGTGAATAACGCGGAGTCCGCGCGTCGGGTTCTGGAAGCCCTGGATGACGCCGCCTGTAGGGAGCTTCCACTGTCCGAGTGGACGGCCTTGCAGCTCTTGCGGGCAGAGCTGGAAAAGCGCAGCCCGGCCCCGGGAGCCGATCCCAAGGCCCGGCTGCGCGAGCTCGCGGAGCGGCTGGCGGCAGAACCGGAGAAACACAGCCACGCGGTGGGAGAGGCCCGCGAGCATTTGCGCCTGGCCGAGGCCGAGCTCGCCGCATTCCAGGGGCGCTATGCCGATGTCCTGGCCGCGACAGAACATGTGGACACCACGGACCTGGGCAGCGAACTGCGCATCGTGACTGCCAGCGTGCGCTGCGAGGCCCTGGCCGTCACCGGCAACGTCGTGTTGGCGCTGGCCCTGGGAAAGCAGGTCCTGGCGGCCACAGCCAACGTGCACCTCACGGACCGGGCGGTCCGTGAGGTTAGGGGCAGGTTCCTGCTCCTGCTCCTGCTCTCGGCAAAGTTCCGGGAGGCATCCGCCTATCTTGACGAGACCTACGGCGGCGTCGAACCCCAGACGCGGCTCGGCGGGATGTTCGAGATTGGGCACGGCGTCATTGACCTGCACGCCGGGCATCTGGAAGACGCCCTGTCCCGGCTGCAGGCCGGCAGATGGCAGCTCCGGGCCCAGGACCCCGATGCTTTGACCGGCCTGGCCACGGCCGCCTGTGCCTATGCCGCCGCGCTCCAGGGCGAAGAGGAGACGGCCGGCCTCCTGCTGGGGGACCTGGACCAGCCGCGGCCACCCGCGGCCTGGCTGGCGGAACGGCTCACACGCTATTTCGAACTCTCGGCCCAGGCCGAGCTCGGCCAGCGGGCAGCATCCATCCGCGCCCTGGCAGCTGAGGCGGAGAACGATTTGGAATCCTCGGCTGTGGCCCCGGCGCTCCTCTTCCAGTCCGCCGCCACCAGGTTGGGAGACCGCCAGATGGGCCACAAGCTTGGCAGCCTCGGCGGCCAGGTGACAGGGCAATTCGCGGCCCTGTGCTCGCGGCTGGCCGAGGGCATGCGGGAGGCAGACAGCGAACTCTTGCTGGGGGCGTCCAGGGACGCCGACGCGTCCGGCAACGCCGTCTTCGCCCGGGATGCGGCCCGGAAGGCGGTCAGCTGCGCGAACGACGCCGGCAATCGGATCGCACTGCGGATCGCCCAGCGGGCGCAGCAGTCGCTCGATGACAGGTTCGGCAGCCCCAAGAACGGTCTGCACTCGCTCACAACCTCGACTTTGACGGCGAGGGAATGTGAAGTGGCCGTCCGGGCCGCCGCCGGGACGGCGAACCGCAAGATCGCGGAACAGATGCACGTATCGGTCCGCACCGTGGAGGGGCACCTCTATCAGGTGTATTCGAAGCTGCATGTCGCCAGCCGATCGGAACTCAAAGATGTCATCTCAACTCCGGCAGACAGCGCCCGGCTCGGCTGACCCCGGCAGAATCCGGGCGGGTTCCCGATTAGCTTTGCGGGGAATGTAGAGGGCGGCAGGAAGTACCGGCAATGGAAAGCATGGCTGAGACCGCCCCGCTGATCGAGCGGTCAACACTCCTCAAGGATCTGGTGCGTTGCCTGCGCGACGACACTCGCTCAGGCGCGATCGTCGTCGGCGGGGCAGGGACCGGCAAGACCGCCGTCGTCAAGGCCGCCCTCCGCGAACTTGGAACCCGCAAACACCTGATTCGGCTGACAGCCACCCCGGCCCTGGCCGCCGTTCCCTTTGGCGCCTTGGCGCCGTACCTGTCCCGGCTTCCCGACCGGGAACTGGACTCCTATGCCGCCGTCGTGGCGGCAATGGCGGGAAGCCTGAAATCAGAGGCGGACCGCCCTCTGTTCGTCGTCGACGACGCGCATTGCCTCGATCATGGGACCGTCGGGCAACTCGCGCAGGCCGCGGCCACCGGCGCTGCCAGTATCCTGGCCACCTGTAGGCCCGGGCCGATGATCCCGGAAGAATTCCTGTCGCTGTGGGACGACGGAATTATTGCCAAGCTCGATCTTGCCCCGCTCAGCAGGACCGGAACACACCAACTGTGCGAGCAGGTCCTGCGGGCCGACGTCTCACCGTGGGTCAGCGCGCTGTTTCACGACGCTGCGGACGGGAACCCGCTCATGCTGATGTCCTTGATCCAGTACGCCCGTAGCACCGGCGCCCTGGGATGCCGGCATGGAGTTTGGTTCCTGTTGGCCAACCCCGACATGGCCCGGGTTCCTGCCGCCGACGTCGTTGACCGGCAGCTGCGCTCCATGACGCCGGAGGAAAAGACCGCAGCCACGATCGTTGCCCTGGCTGGGCCGCTTTCCTTGGCCCAGATCCTGCGGATCAGCGGTCCCAAAGCCGTCGATGCGCTGGACACGGCGGGAATAATCGCGGTCTCGGCCGGGTACCACCGGCTCGTCCGGCCCGCGAGCCCGATGGTCGGCGAGATTATCCGCCTCCGGGTCCCGGCCGGGCGCAGCTCGGCCCTGCGTTCGAGCGTGCTGTCGCTGCCCTCAGAGCGTGCTCCGGTCCCGGGAGCAGCCCTGAACCGGCTGCGCTGGTCCCTGGACTGCGGCGTGGAGATCCCGCCCGCGCAGCTGCTCCAAGCCGCCGTCGCAGCGAACACGGCCTTGGATCCTATGTCAGCTGCCCGGGCCGCCGGCGCCATCCAGGACGCCCGGTTCCTCTCCGAGGCCCGGGTCCAGCTGGCCTATTCCCATTTCATTGCCGGACGCCGGGGGGCCGCTGCGGCGTGCCTGGAGTCTGCGCACCCGGTGCCTGCCGGACGGTCGTCCTATCTGGCGGCCCTGCTCGCGGCCCGGCTCGGGTCCGCCACGCCGGACCGGAATTACGTGACCTCCCCGCCCCCTGCAGGGCGTGCCCCGCAGGACGAACAACGGGACGAAGCGTGGGACGGGCCGTGGGATGAGGGCGCCGCTGCCCGGGTAGCCGCGGAGTTCCTCAGCCGCGCGGGGGACAGCCGGGTCATGGCTGTCGACTCCGGGTTGCGGGAACTGGTTGATACCGCCGGCACTCCTCCCGAAATCCGCGTCCCGGCCCTTTCCCTGCTCGCCGAACTGCTGACGGCCCAGGGCCTGCTGCGCGCAGGCCTGCGCCTGGACTTCGAGGCATGGAACGGTGCCCGCAGCGGGAGCCTGGGGCTGCCCCTGGTTTTCGAGGACCTTGTGGTGCGCCACTGCCTGAACCTGATCCGGGCCGGTGACTGGGACGGCCTCGGCAGGGTCCTCGACGATTATTCGGCCCGAGAGCCGGGACGGCTGCTGTACAGCGGCGGCATGCTCCACCTAATGCGGGGATACTCGAGGCTGCGCCAGGGCCGGATGCGCGAATGCTTGGCCGAAGTGCGGCTGGGCGTAGAGGAACTTACCATCGCCGACCCCTTGAACCTGCTGCCGTTTGCGCACGCGGTGGCAGCCTACGCGGCTGCCGCCGTCGGACGGCACTATGAGGCCAGCCAGCATTGCCTGGCCTTCCGGCTTTCGGTCTACCGGGAGCCCAAAACCCTTCGCCTGCTGGCGGAGGCCTATTGTCTGGCGGCGGAACCCTTGGGCGGGCCGGATGGGAGCGGCGTAACGGCCCTCGCACGGCTGGCGGACGAAGCACTGCACGAGGGCCTCCGGGGCGTTGAAACCGATATCAGGCGGCTCGCGTTCCGCAGTGGTGACGTCTCCGAGGCCGAGGCCGAGGCCCTGGCCCTGAGCAGCCAGGCAGTGGACGGGCCAGAGGCGCGCCTGCTGGAATCGTACGCGCTGGCGGTATCGGCGTCCGACGCTGCCGACCTCATTGGTATCAGCGATGACGCGCTCGGCGGCGGGCATGGGCTCCTGGCCCTTGAAGCCGCCCAGCAGGCCGAGCGGATCCTGGCAGATGACCCGGACCGGTGGAGGCTCACCGCGGTCCAGCGCCGGGTCCACCACCGGCTCGTGGAGGCCGGCATGTCGGCGCACTTGGAGATCGTCCACAGCGATCACGGCGCCGCCCTGACCGGCCGCGAAACCGAGGTCTTGGAACTTGTGTCCCGCGGGACCACGAACGCCGAGATTGCCTCGGCGCTGTGCGTATCGCAACGGACTGTGGAGGGGCACCTGTCCCGGATCTTCGCCAAACTTGGCGTCGGCCGGCGCGCGGACCTGCTGGGCCACGGCTCCCTGAACGCCGAACCCTGAACGCCGAACCCTGAACGCCGAACCCTGAACGCCGAACCCTGAACGCCGCACCCCTGAACGCCGCACCCCTAACCGGCGGCAGCGGCGGCGGCTGCGTACAGCCCGGGTGGCCCGGGGACCGGCGGGAGTACCCCCAAGTAGTGCCATGGCACGCGGGCCCACAGAATTCGGGTAAACGCTACTCGTGTGCAGATCCGCTGCGGGCGATTGACTTAAGTCAGTCCCACGAACAAGTCACAGAGTTCTGAAAATATGTGGCTTAAAAATGGGGTCTGAAAATAAGGTCTCAAAATAGAGGTCCCAAAATGAGGAAATTTCAGGGGCAATCGACGGCCGGCATGATCTGCAGGAAAGGTTGGTCCCGAAGACCCTCTTGCCTGCTGAAGCAGCCACTGCCACCATTAGAGGTGGTCGGGCCGTAACCTCCCTACCCCAACTCCTTCGTTGGAATCGTACGGTGCCCCAACCGGCAGCCGTGCGCCAAGGTCGGAGCCGGCGGCGTCAGAGCCTTCTGAGACCGAGGCTCTCCCCCCAGCCGCCGCCGGCTCCCTTAACGGGTACGCCCCCGGGTCCGCGCCCCGATGAGACGCGGACCCGGCGTGAGCGCCGTCGATGATCACCGTCACGGCCAGTTGCGCTGTCCACCTCGAATGCGCCGTCCACGTCGAATGCGCTGTCCACCTCGAAGAAGGCGACCGCACCGGAGCGCTGCGGGAACGTGGGATAATTAGGTTGAATCTGTGTGACGTATTTCCTGTTGCCGGCTGCCCTGCCGGCCCGTGTACGCCGCAGCGAACGCCTATCCAGGAGTCTCCGCCATGGTTGCCACCCCAGCCCACCTCCGCCGCTCTGCCACTGCGCTCGGAAATGAAGAGGTCCTGAGGATCCGCAACGACTTCCCGATCCTGCAGCAGCACGTCAACGGCAAACCGCTCATCTACCTGGACTCCGGGGCCACCTCGCAGAACCCGCTCAGTGTGCTTGAGGCCGAGCAGGAATTCTACGAGCAGCGGAACTCCGCGGTTCACCGCGGGGCGCACCACCTTGCCGTTGAGGCCACCGAGGCGTTCGAAAATGCCCGGGAAACGGTGGCGGACTTCGTCGGGGCGGAGTGGGACGAACTGATTTGGACCTCCAACGCCACGGAGGGCCTGAACCTGCTCACGTACTCCTTCCTCAACGCGTCCCTGCCCGGCGCCGCCCCCGAAGCGGCCCGGTTCGCCCTGGCCCCGGGCGACGAACTCGTGGTCACGGAGATGGAACACCACGCCAACCTGATCCCATGGCAGGAGCTGGCAGCGCGGACCGGCGCCGTCGTGAAGTTCATCCCTATCGACGACGCCGGCGCTTTGGACATGGATGCCGCCGCCGGCATTATCGGCCCGCGCACCCGCGTCCTGGCCTTCACCCATGCGTCCAACGTCCTGGGCACCATCAACCCTGTGCCCGCCCTGGTCGCCCTGGCCCGGTCGGCGGGGGCGCTCGTGGTCCTCGACGCGTGTCAGTCCGCGCCGCACCTGCCCCTGGATGTCAAGGCACTTGACGTCGACTTCGCGGTGTTCTCCGGCCACAAGATGCTGGCCCCCACTGGAATCGGCGCCCTCTATGGCCGCTCGGAGCTGCTGAACGCGATGCCTCCGTTCCTGACCGGCGGCTCCATGATCACCACCGTCACGATGGAACGGGCCGGTTTCCTGCCAAGCCCGCAACGCTTCGAGGCCGGAACGCAGCGCATTTCGCAGGCCGTGGCCCTCGCCGCGGCGGTGAACTACCTCAGCGAAACCGGGATGGACCGCATCCATGCCTGGGAAGCCGAACTCGGCCAGCGCCTGGTGCAGGGCCTGGAATCCATCCCCGGAATCCGCGTGCTGGGTCCCGCGGCGGGGCAGGAACGGATCGGCCTGGCGGCGTTCGACGTCGCCGGCGTCCACGCGCACGACGTCGGCCAGTTCCTGGACAGCCGGGGCATCGCCGTGCGGGTCGGCCACCACTGCGCCCAGCCGCTGCACCGCCGGCTCGGGCTGACGGCCACGACGCGCGCCAGCACGTACCTGTACAACACCACGGACGATGTGGATGCGTTCCTGAACGCGGCCGCCGATGTCCGTGCCTACTTCCAAGCCTAGGACGGACATCCATGAGTCTTGACCAGCTCTACCAGCAGATCATCCTGGAACACGCCAAGGCCAGGCACGGCAGCGGCCTGGCCAGCGCGACCGTGCCGGAGGACGCGAGCAGCGGCCAGTCCCACCAGCTGAATCCGACCTGCGGCGACGAGATCACAGTCCGGGTGTCCGTGGCCGGCGGGAAAGTCAGTGAGCTGCGCTGGGACGGCGACGGCTGCTCCATCTCGATGGCCTCGGCCTCCGTGCTGACGGAGCTCGCCGAGGGCATGAGCGTCGGGGAGCTCCGCACCGTCATTGACAGCTTCCGCGAAGTGCTGCGTTCGCGCGGCAAGGTGCCGGCCGATCCGGAGGTGCTGGGCGACGCCGCCGCGTTTGAGGGCGTGTCCCGCTATGCCGCCAGGGTCAAGTGCGCCATGCTCTCATGGGTGGCGGCGGAAGACGCTCTCGGCCAGGCGCTGGCGGCCTGACGGCAGCCTCATAGAACCGCGTCAGGGCCGGCCCAGGCCCTTGTAGGTCCAGCCGGCGGCCCGCCACTTGGCCGGATCGAGGACGTTGCGGCCGTCCAGGATGCGCGGCGCGGACACGAGAGCCTTTGCCTCGTGCGGGTCCAGTTCCCGGTACGCCTGCCACTCGGTCAGCAGCAGCACGGCGTCGGCCTTGTGCAGCGCCGTCTCAAGGTCCGGCTCCAACTGGAGCTCAGGGAAGCGTTTGGCGGCGTTGGCCAGCGCCTGGGGGTCGGTGACCGTCACCACGGCGCCCTGCAACTGCAGCTGCGCCGCGGCGCTCAACGCGGGGGAGTCCCGGACGTCGTCGCTTTCGGGCTTAAATGCAGCCCCCAGCACGGCGATCCTTTGCCCCATCAGGGTGCCGCCGCAGAGCTCCCGCGTGAGTTCGACGACGCGGGTCCGGCGCCTCATATTGATGGCGTCCACTTCCCGCAGGAAGGTCAACGCCTGGTCGGCGCCCAGCTCGCCTGCGCGGGCCATGAAGGCGCGGATGTCTTTGGGCAGGCAGCCGCCGCCGAAGCCGATGCCCGCGTTGAGGAATTTCCTGCCGATCCGTTCATCGAGCCCGATGGCATCGGCAAGCCGGGTGACGTCGGCCCCCGTGGCTTCGCAGACCTCGGCCATGGCGTTGATGAAGGAAATCTTGGTGGCCAGGAACGAGTTGGCGGCAGTCTTGACCAGCTCTGCTGTGGCGTAGTCCGTCACCAATCGGGGTGTCCCGCCCGAGAGGGGAGAGTCGTAGACCCGGTCGAGGACGGCCACCGCGGGATGATCTTCGCTGCCGTCCGGCACGCCGTAGACGAACCGATCTGGGTTCAGGGTGTCCGTCACGGCGTGGCCTTCGCGCAGGAATTCGGGATTCCAGGCCAAGGTGGCACCGGGCTCTGACTCCGCCAACACTTCGGCCAGCCGCGCGGCGGTTCCCACGGGCACCGTGGACTTTCCTGCAACGACATCACCCGGGGATAGGTATTCAGCGAGCGATGCGACCGCCGCGTCGACGAATCGAAGGTCGGCGCCGTTCTCGCCACGCTTCTGCGGGGTCCCGACGCAGATGAAGTGGACCTCCGCGCCGCGGGCGGCCGCCATGTCGGTGGTGAACCGCAGCCGGCCAGATTCCTCGAGTTCGGACAGAAGCTCGTCGAGTACTGGTTCGTAAAAAGGGGCGTGACCCGCTGAGAGCTGTGCCACCTTGTGTTCGTCGACGTCGATTCCGACGACGTCGTGACCCAGCTTTGCCATGCATGCAGCATGTACCGCGCCCAAGTAACCGCAACCGATAACCGAGATCCGCATAGTTCCGATTTCCTCACGTCGTGGCCTGTTCACAGCGTACGTGGTGGACGCCGGGATCGCACAGCCTCACGGCGTGCCATGAGCAGGCTGACGGCGAGGGCGCCGATGATGGCGCCGAAGGTGTTCGCGGCGACGTCGGCGATTGAGGCCAAGCGCGCCGGGAGGAAGACAAGCTGGGAGAACTCGATCAGGACGGAGACCAGGAAGCCGGCAGCAACCGCGCCCCACCAGAACCGCAGGCCCAGGATCCCGGCGATCAGGGCACCGAGGGGGATGAACAGGAGCACGTTCGAGGCCACTTCCACCACCCCGTAGTCAAACCATGTGGGTACGCCCCAGCGGTGCAGTTTCCCCAGCCACCGCATCAGGATTAAGGATGCGCCCCGGTCCACGGGCACGGGCCAGAAGGCGATGAGCCCCAGAACCAGCGCATACGCGCCCAGTCCCAGGATGGCCGCACGACGGGGTAGCAATGGCGTCCCCTTTCAGCGGTCCACCTTTTTGCCGATTCTAGCGCCGGCGGCGGCAGGCACACCGGCGGCTACTGCCGCCGGTGTGCCTGATCCTAGCTGACCAGCCCGGCAATGCCGATCGCCGCCGTCGCGGCCCCCAGCAGCATGGAGATGCTGACGAGGACCACGTGAAGGGTCAGGAAGCGGGTGGCCTTGCCGTCGGCGGCGCGGGCGCGCGGGTCCTTCATGACCCGGCGCAGGAACGGCGGCCAGACCACCAGGGACCAGACGCCGGCGACGATCAGGACGACGGCGAGGAAAGCTGGCACCTCCACGGCGTCAGTGGCTTTCGAGCCAGGCCTGGGCCTGCTGGGACTGCAGGTTCAGGGCCTTGCCGACCATCGGCTCGGCCGCGTCGGCGATCTTGCCGCCAAGGAACGGCACCGAGGAGGTGACGTCGCCCTCGAGCTCGATCCGGGTGCTGCCGCCGTCGGACACGAGGCGCTGGACAGCGTTCACGTCCAGCGGTGCGCCGGAAACCTTGAGGGAGATCTTGCTCTGCCGGGAGCCGTCGGCGGCGGGAGCCTCCCAGGCCTCGAGCTGGGTCACCTTCACGCTTTCGCCGACAAATTTCCTGGCGATGTCGGGCATCCGTGTGGTGGGGATGGTCCGCACGGTGGTGGTGCTAAACGCGCCGGCGGGATCTCCGTCAAGGGCAAAGGATTCCAGGGTGCCGCCGACGAGTTCGCTCGTGTGGCGCAGGAAGTCTTCATTGACGAAAACCGCGGTAACGCGGTCGACGGTGTGCGGAACGGTGGTGGATGCACTCAGGGCCATAGGGGTCCTCCGGGATGTGGAAATGGACGATTCGGGCTCCAACATCCTACGGCGTGTGACCGGCAGGCTCCGATTCGAGATTTTCCAGATCCCTGGCGGCGGCAGTGATATTCCGCGACATGGCGGGAAATATGACGCTGTGAAACGGCAGCACGGCGAGCCAGTAAAGACGGCCGCTGAGGCCCTTGGGGAAGAAGATGGCGCGCTGCCGGTAGCGGCTGCCGGTCCCCTCCGGCTCCACGGAAAGTTCGAGCCACGCCCGGCCCGGGGCCCGCATTTCGGCCCGCAGCCGCAGCAGCCGTCCGCGGTCGATCCTCTCGACCCGCCACCAGTCCACTACCTCGCCCTCCGCCAGCAGGTGCGGGTGCCGGCGGCCCCGCAGCAGCCCCGCGCCGCCGGTCAGCTTGTCCAGCCAGCCGCGCACCTGCCAGGCAAGCGGCAGGGAGTACCAGCCGTTCCGGCCGCCGATTCCCTCGATGACGGTCCACACGTGCCGCGGGTCCACGTCGCTGGGGAAGCTGCGTTCGTCGACGTACACCGCGTGGCCGGACCAGTCCGGGTCGCTCGGCAGGGGATCGGCGTCCACGCCGGCACTGGCCCAGGTGGTTTCCACCTGGCCGTCGCGTTCTTTGCCCAAGGCGAGGGCCACGGCCCGCCGGTAGGGGGTCAGGCCGCCCTCCGGCACACGGATGTACGCATCGATGTCGTGCTCCCCGGCGACGGCGTCGTGCTGGAGCGACTCCACGAGCGGCAGGGACATGGAGAGCGGGATGGGCGTCGTCAACGCCACCCACACGCCGGCCAGCTTGGGGGCAGGCACCGGCAGCGCCAGTACCACCCGGTGCGGCAGGCCGGCCTCTGCGGCGTATTCCTGCATCATTCCGGCGTAGCTGAGCACCTGGCGGCAGCCGATGTCGAAGGTCCGGTTGATACTCCCTTCCAGCGACGCCGCCGCCACGAGGTAGTACAGGACGTCGCGGACGGCGATCGCCTCGATCTTGTTGCGCACCCAACTCGGGGCCGGCATGAGCGGAAGCGTCTCGGACAAATGCCGGATCATTTCGAAGGACGCCGAGCCTGAGCCGATGACGACGCCGGCCTGGAACACCACCGCGTCCACCTGGCCGTCCAGGAAAACTTTCCCCACCGCCTCGCGGGAGCGCATGTGGGTGGACAGTTCGGCCCCTGCCGGGTGCAGGCCGCCGAGGTACACAATCCGGTCCACTCCGGCCGCGGCCGCGGCCCGGGCAGCGGTCCCGGCCATCGCCTTTTCCTTGGCCTCGAAGCCGGCGCCGCCCGCCATGGAATGGACCAAGTAGTACAGGACGTCGACGCCGTCGAGCGCCGCCCGCAGCGCCTCGCCGTCGTCGAGGCTGCTGTGGACCACCTCGACGTCGTCCAGCCACGGCACGCCGGCGATCTTGGCCGGCGTCCGGACCACGACTTTGACCCTGTGCCCGGCTTCCAGGAGCCGGGGGACCAGCCGCCCGCCGATGTAGCCGGTGGCCCCGGTGACCAGCACGGTTTTCGAGGTGGCGGCCTTGGCGGCGGCTCCCTGCTGGTCTGGAGCAGGCGTTCGGGCAGGTTCAGGGGTTGAGGTTGTGCCGTTCATGGTGACTCCTTGTCAGCCAGTTGTCAGCCAGCAGTTGGCGGGTGGCCTACCAAGCCATTCGGTGCCCGGGCCACTTCGGATGGGCCGCCAACTCCTCCTGCCAGCCTAGCCCCGTCGGCCTAGCCGTCACCCGGTTCCGGGGCTCCGCGGTAGGCTTGGAGGACCCGGGATTCTCACGAATTCCGGCTATTCGTGTTGCCTGCACCCCGTGAACACATCAGGAGCAACAGCTATGAGCCTCAACGGTCCCTCTCTCACCGGTCTGCGCCGTGTCCTCGCCGAGGACCGGAATTACGCACGGATCCAGGCCGAGGCCGCCCGCGGGTTCGCTGCCCGGAGCGAGGACTACCAGATCAGCGCCCCGGCCGGAATGCGGTCCACGTTGCTCGCCGAAATGGCGGACGGACTCACGGCGTACGCGGCGAATGAAACCGGCCCTGCCGAAACTGACCCTGCCGAAACTGGCTCTGCCGGGGCCGGCCGTCCGGTGCCCGTGGTCCTGGCCGTCACCGCGACGGGACGCGAGGCCGAGGACCTGACCGAGGCCCTGCGCGCCTTCCTGCCGGCCGACACCGTGGCGGAGTTCCCCAGCTGGGAGACCCTGCCGCATGAGCGGCTCTCCCCGCGATCGGACACCGTGGGCCGGCGGCTGTCCGTCCTGCGGCGGCTCGCGCACCCCGAATCATCCACCGCCGGTGCGCTGCGCGTCGTGGTGGCCCCCGTGCGCGCCGTCGTGCAACCGATCGTCGCCGGCCTGGGCGAACTGGTGCCCGTGACCCTGAAGCTTGGCCAGGAAGCCCCCTTCAGCAGTGTCGTCAAGAGCCTCGCCGACGCCGCCTACGCCCGAGTGGACATGGTGACCCGCCGCGGCGAGTTCGCCGTCCGCGGCGGCATGCTGGACGTCTTCCCGCCCACCGAGGACCACCCCATACGGGTCGAGTTCTTTGGCGACGAGGTGGACCAGATGCGCTGGTTCGCCGTCGCCGACCAGCGCTCGCTGACCGCGCCCGGCCTGCACCATCCCACCGAACTCCATGCCCCGCCGTGCCGCGAAATCCTGATCACGCCCTCCGTCATGTCCCGTGCGGCCACCCTGAAGTCCCAGCTCCCGGCCGCCGCAGACATGCTGGAGAAGATCGCCGGCGGCATCGCCGTCGAGGGCATGGAATCGCTGGCCCCCGTGCTGGTGGACGCCATGGTGCCGTTCCTGGACCAGCTCCCGGCGGGTTCCATCTCGGTAGTGATCGAGCCGGAGAAGGTCCGCACCCGGGCCCACGACCTCGCCGCCACCAACGAGGAATTCCTCGAGGCGGCCTGGTCCACGGCGTCCGACGGCGGCACGGCACCTCTCGACCTAAGCTCCGCGGCGTCCGAAGCCCTGCATTCGGCCAGCTTCCGGTCGCTGACCGAGACCCGCACCGCCGCCCTGGAGCACGGCGTCTCCTGGTGGTCCATCACCTCGCTGGCCAGCGACGAAGAGCTGCTGCCCGACGTCGACGTGCTGAACCTGCACGCCCGGGAACCCCGCGGGTACCAGGGCGACGTCGCGGAAATGATGGACTTCATCGGCTCCCGCGTCCGGGACCAGTGGCGGATCGTCGTGGTCACCGAGGGCCCCGGCCCGGCGCAGCGCCTCGCGGAACTCTTCCACGACAACGACATCCCCTGCGCGCGGGTGGACACCCTCGAGGCGGACCCGCAGGCCGGACTGATCGAGGTGACCACCGCCGCCGTCGGCCGCGGTTTTGTCCTGGATCCGCTCAAGCTGGCGCTGCTGACCGAGGCGGACCTGCTGGGCCGCACCTCGGCCGGTTCCACGAAGGACATGCGCCGGATGCCGTCCAAGCGGCGGAACGCCGTGGATCCGCTCCAGCTCGTGGCCGGGGACTCCGTGGTGCACGAACAGCACGGCATCGGCCGATTCGTGGAGCTGATCCAGCGCAAGGTTGCCGGCGGCGGCGACGGGGTGCGCGAATACCTGGTCCTGGAATATGCCCCGTCCAAGCGCGGGGCCCCCGGTGACCGGCTCTTTGTGCCCACCGACCAGCTGGACCAGGTCACCCGGTACGTCGCCGGGGACACCCCGGCGCTGAGCAAGATGGGCGGCGCGGACTGGGCCAGCACCAAGTCCAAGGCCCGCAAGGCGGTCAAGGAGATCGCCGGCGAGCTGATCCGGCTGTACTCCGCCCGGATGGCCTCCCGCGGCTACGCCTTTGGCCCGGACACCCCGTGGCAGCGGGAACTGGAGGAGGCCTTCCCGTACGTGGAGACCCCGGACCAGCTGACCACCATCAACGAGGTCAAGGCCGACATGGAACGGGAGATCCCGATGGACCGGCTGATCTCCGGCGACGTCGGCTACGGCAAGACCGAGATCGCGGTCCGCGCCGCGTTCAAGGCCGTCCAGGACGGCAAGCAGGTCGCCGTGCTGGTGCCCACCACGCTGCTCGCCCAGCAGCACTACGAGACGTTCACCGAACGGTTTTCCGGGTTCCCGATGGTCGTCAAGCCCCTGTCCCGCTTCCAGAGCGGCAAGGAGGCCAAGGAAACCGCCGACGGCGTCAAGAGCGGTTCCGTGGACGTCGTGATCGGCACGCACCGGCTGCTGTCCAAGGACTTCGGCTTCAAGGACCTCGGCCTGGTGATCGTGGACGAGGAGCAGCGCTTCGGCGTCGAACACAAGGAGGCGCTGAAGAAGATGCGCACTAACGTGGACGTCCTGGCCATGAGCGCCACCCCGATTCCGCGGACCTTGGAAATGTCCCTGACCGGCATCCGCGAGACCTCCACCCTGGCCACCCCGCCGGAGGAACGGCACCCCGTGCTGACCTATGTGGGCCCGTACACGGACAAGCAGACCTCCGCCGCGATCCGCCGCGAGCTGATGCGCGAAGGCCAGGTGTTCTTCGTCCACAACCGGGTGTCCACGATCGACCGCACCGCGGCGAAGATCCGCGAACTGGTGCCGGAGGCACGCGTGGAGGTGGCGCACGGGCAGATGTCCGAGAGCCGTTTGGAACAGATAATCGTGGACTTCTGGGAAAAGCGCTTCGACGTCCTGGTCTGCACCACCATCATCGAGACCGGCCTGGACATCTCCAACGCCAACACCCTGATCGTGGACGGCGCGGACAAGTACGGACTCTCCCAGCTGCACCAGCTGCGCGGGCGGGTGGGCCGCGGCCGGGAACGCGCCTACGCCTACTTCCTCTATCCCTCGGAAAAGCCGCTCGGCGAGGTGGCGCTGGAACGGCTCAAGGCCGTCGCGACGCACAACGAGCTCGGCGCCGGCATGCAGCTGGCCATGAAGGACCTGGAGATCCGCGGCGCCGGCAACCTGCTCGGCGGCGAGCAGTCCGGCCACATCCAGGGCGTCGGCTTCGACCTCTACATCAGGCTGGTCGGCGAGGCCGTGGCCGAATACCGGGGCGAGGCCGAGGAGAAGGCCGCCGAAATGAAGATCGAGCTGCCGGTCAACGCGCACCTGCCGCACGACTATGTGCCGGGCGAACGGCTGCGCCTGGAGGCCTACCGCAAGCTCGCCAGCGCTATCACCTACGAGGCGATCGACGAGGTCCTCGCGGAGCTCGTGGACCGCTATGGCGAACTGCCGCTGCCCGCCACAAACCTGATCGAGGTCGCCCGGTTCCGGGTGGGCGCCCGCGAGGCCGGATTGTCCGACGTCGCGCTGCAGGGCAACTTCATCAAGTTCTCCCCGGCGCAGCTGCCCGAGTCCAAGCTCATGCGCCTGACCCGGATGTACCCCGGTGCGCAGGCCAAGCCTGCCCTGGACGCGGTGCTGGTCCCGAAGCCCAAGACGGCCAGGATCGGCGGCCGGGACCTGCAGGACGCCGAGATCCTCGAGTGGGCCAACGGCGTCATCCGCAACATCTTCACTGACGCCGCTGTATCTGCGACACCGGCGGTGAAATAAACGAATGATGGGAGGACATCACGCCGCGTCGGGAGCCGCGGCGTGGGTAGCCATTGCCTCGACCGGCCCGTATGCGCTCGGCTGGTACCCCCTGGATCCCACGGGAATCGTGATCGGCGCGATGGCGACAGCGGGGACCGCGCTGGTCTGTGACTGGGACCACCGCGCCAGCACAGTGGCGCACGCGCTGCCGCCACTGTCCAACCTGGTGGCGCGCGGCATTGAGAACGCAAGCGGGGGCCACCGGCAGGGCACGCATTCGGTGCTGGGCGCGGCGTTCTTCGTGCTGCTGGCCACGATCGCCGGGCAGTGGCAGGTGCAGACCCAGTGGGGGCTGCTGTCCGTCGGGGCCGGCCTGCTGTGCATGTTCATGATCAACATCGCCGCGAAGGCCCTGAAACTCTTTCCGAAATACGGCTGGATCAGCAACTGGATCGTCGGGCTGCTCATGGCAGGTCTCGTGACATGGTTTGCGCCGCACCAGTGGACCTGGCTGCCGGTTTCGATGCTCACCGGGGTGCTGGTGCACATTGTGGGGGACATGATCACCACCGGGGGAGTGCCGCTGCTCTGGCCACTGGTGATCAAGCCGCCGAAGGTCCTGCGGAAACTGCCGCTGCTGAAAAACATCTGGAGGGCCAACGGGGCGTTCTCCATTCCGCTGCTGGGCCGGGCGGGTTCGCGGCGGGAATGGTTCGTCCTGATCCCGGTGAGCGGCTACGCCATGGTGGGGATGTTTGGCGCCGCCCTGGCGGTGGCCAAAGCACACTTCCCGGCGGCCCTGGCGCTGGGCACAGGGCTGGTCAAGGGCCTGTTCGCGCTGCTGCCCGGCTAGGCCGCGCCGGTCCAGTGACCGAAAGCCCGTTAAATAACTGAAGCTCCGGAAAATCCGGAGCTTCAGTCATTTAAGAAAGGGGAGAGCCTAGTTTTCGCCAGCCGAATCGGAGCGGCCCAGCAGCGTCTGCGGGATCCAGAACGAGGCAGCGAAGAGGACCAGGCAGACCGCCATCGGCCAGACGTTCTCCAGCGTCAGGAAGGACAGCGAGTAGATCGCACCGAGGAACAGGACCATCATCGGCACGAACAGGGCGATGCTGGATCCGAGGCTGTTCTCGACGCGCCGGGACGGGGTGGTGTTGCTGGACATTCGTTCCTCCTCGGCCCCGGGGGGGCTCTCAAAACTGTGGGCGCTGCCGGTGTGGATCAGTACGCGGACGAACCCTGTTCACCCTTGACGATCGCGATGCCGGAGCTGGCGCCAATACGTGTTGCACCTGCAGCAATCATAGCCTGAGCATCGGCCAGGGAACGCACGCCGCCGGAGGCCTTGACGCCCAGGTCCGGACCGACGGTGCGGCGCATGAGCGCGACGTCCTCGGCCGTGGCCCCGCCGCCGTTGAAGCCGGTGGAGGTCTTCACGAAGTCCGCTCCGGCCTCCAGCGCGGCCTCGCAGGCGAGCACCTTCTGGTCATCGCTGAGCAGCGCCGTTTCGATGATGACCTTCAGGATGGCTCCGCCCTCGTGCACGGCGGCGGCGACGGCGGCGATATCATCCACCAGCGCGCCCTTGTCATTGGCGCGGGCCGCGGCAATGTTGATGACCATGTCCACCTCTTCGGCACCGTCCAGGACCGCGCCGCGGGCCTCGAAGGCCTTGACGTCGCTCGGCGTGGCGCCCAGCGGGAATCCCACCACGGAGCACGTCAGGACGCCGGAGCCCTTGAGCGCGGTCTTGACGGTCTTGACCCAGACCGGGTTCACGCAGACCGACTTGAAATGGTATTCGGCCGCCTCGGAGCAAACCTTGAGGATCTCCGCCTCGCTGGCCTCCGGCTTGAGCAGCGTGTGGTCAATGTAGGAGGCAATGTTGGGCGTGCCCGCGGTGGCGGCTTCGTGGCTCATGGTGGTCCCTTTCGTGGCGGGCCTGGGACGCGGCGGTCCCTTCCCGTGCCTTGTGGGCCTGCGGGCCCTGGCGGCGCCGCATGGTGCGCGGCTTATCAGGGAACCATCTTGCCATAGGAACATGCCCTATGGATGCCCCGGCGGGCCGCCCCGCGCACGCTCAGGCCGCGGCCGCCAGGGGCCGGGCCATGGTGGCCTGAAGCAACTGGGAAGCACACGCCGAGGCCGCGGAACCGGAGGCCACGAGCAGCCCCAGCCGGACGCCGTCGTAGGCTGCCGCGTCACCGATCGCCCAGATGCCCGGCACGGAGGTGCGGAAGTCCTGGCCGATGACAATCCCGCCGCCAGCAGCGGTGGCAAGCCCGGCCGTGGCGGCCAGTTCATCGCGGGCGATGCGCTCCTCGGCGAGGATCACGAGGTCACCGTTCATGCTGGAGCCGTCCTCGAAGACGATGCCGGACGCCGGCAGGACGGATCCGGCGACGGAGGGAACGACGGCGGCGGGGCGGACAGTGGTGCGGACAGGGCGGACGCCGCGGGCCCGGAGGACGGCCTCGGCCTGGCCGGCGGCCGAGCCCGTGCCGACCAGGATGCCCAGCGGTCGCCGGCCCAAGACCCGGGTGACGTCCTTGACGGCCTCGCCCAACCGGGCGGCGTCGTCGATCGTGGAATAGCTCAGGCACCGCGCGGCCCCTTCCACCAGCGCCTCGGCGGGGGCCGAGCCGGTGGCGATGACGAGCTCGTCGTAGTCGAATTCCATGCCGTCGGCGGTGGTCACACGGCGGTTTTCCGCGTCGATGTAGCTGGCCGGCTGGCCAAAGCGGACGGACACCTGGGGCAGGACGGCGAGCTCCAGCAATTCCTCGGGGGCGTCGTCCCGGTTGCTGAGGATCGTGATGGCGCCGGCAAACGGAGTCCGGGTGAGCTGCCGGACGAGGGCCTGGGCGGCCCGGCCGGCGCCGGCGACGACGATCCTGGGCCGGGCGGCCGTCGTGACTGTCGTCGGAGAGGCGGTGCCGGGAGCGGCTGCCGTCGAGGGCGACGTGCCGGAGGTGGGAGACAATGCCGGAGTGGACATGTGCTGGCCCTTTCGCTGGGTGGCCATCGTGTGGCCGATGTGCTTGATGAAACCCAGCGTAGGCGTCCGATTTTTCCGGGGTGTTTCCCGGGTGTTGCAACTTTTGCCCTGCCCGTTCGCCAGTATTTACCGGCCGGTAATGCCGTGCGTCACACCCGGGCGGCGGGTCCTCCGTGGAGACAGCTCAGACACCTGCGTTATACCCGGATCCGGTAGCCGCGCTTCACCACGGTTTCCACGAGCCGGGTGTCCGGCAGCGCGGACCGCAGCCGGCTGACGGTCATGTCCAGGGCATGTACGGAACCGCGTAGTTCCAGGAGGTCCGAGAGCGCTTCGCGGGACAGCACGGCCCCGCCGGCGCCAATGAGGGCGCGCAGCAGCAACAGGGGTGCCGGTGCCATGTCGACCGCCTCGCCGTTAATCCGCAGCGAGCGGCCGCGCAGCTCCACGCTGCCGGAAACGGTGTCGAGCCGGCGGACGTGGTTGAGCGCCAGATGCTCGCAGACCAGCCGGATCAGGGCGCCCATCCGGAAGCGTTCCGGGACCAGCGGGTGCAGCCCGGCGTCCAGCAGCGGCTGCGCGGTGATGGGCCCGACGACGGCGGTCGCCACCGTGGTCTTCAGGCTCTCCACGAGCTGTTTGTAGACCCCCATCTCGTGCGCCGTGCTCCACATGGCGTCCACGGCGGGGGCGCTCGTGAAGGTCAGGACATCCAGGTTGCCGCTGCACGCGGCTTCGATGAGCTTGGGCAGCCGGTCGGCGCCGTCGGGCTTGACCCAGCGGTACGGAGTGACGGTCAGGACGGTGGCGCCGGACATGCGCAGGCGCTCGAGCTGGCGGACATCGGTGTAGCCGTGCAGCTGCACCGCGACCGTCTTGCCCCGCACACCCTCGGCAAGGAGCATGTCCACGAGCGTGGCCGTGGTTTCGTCGCTGCTGATTCCGACGTCGGCGAGCCCGGCCGCCCGCACGGCGCCGCGGGCCTTGGGCCCGCGGACGAACATCCGGGTGGCGGAGAGGGTCTCCAGCAGCTGGTCGCCAATGCCAAACGTGTCCGCGGCCTCGCACCAGCGGCGCATGCCGTACGCGGTGGTGGCGATGCAAAGATCGGGCCGGGCGGCGATGATCACCCGGGTGTCCTCGACCAGGCTCTGGTCCTCCCGGACCGGGGCGATCTTCAGTGCCGGGGCGTGAAGCACCTCGGCACCGCGGCGCTCGAGGGCCTCGATGAGGTCCTGCGAGCGGCGGTGCGAGGTGACGCCGATCCGGAAGCCGTCCAAAGGAAGGTCCCGTTCGGTCGTGTCGTCGGCAGGTTCCGGCGCGGGTGCGCCGGGAGCTGCGGGGGTCAACGGGGTTATGGGTGCGCCGGGCTCCGGGAAGGTTGCGGCGACGGCGTTCAATGCGCTCATGGGAATCCTTACGCCTCCATCAGTGATGCTGCCAGTCGGTCGAACTCTGCCGTGGCCTCGGCGCAGCTGCGGTTGGCCTCGGCCACCCGGACAACATCCCCGATCACCAGGACGGCGGGGTTGCTGCAGCCCGCGGCTGCGGAGGTGATGGTGCCCAGCTCGGCGATGGTGGTGCGCTGGCCGGGGCGGTAGCCGCGTTCGACGACCGCCATCGGCATGTCAGCCCGCATTCCTGCCCGGCGGAGTCCGGCCGCGAGGTGGTGCAGGGTGCCGATGCCCATCAGGACCACAATGGTTCCGCCGAGCCCGGAAAGGTGCGTTAATTCGTTCTCGGTCAGCGGGGCATGGCCGGAGACCACGGTGAATATGTGGCTGACTCCGCGGTGCGTGACCGGGATGCCCGCGGCGGCCGGAACCGAGATGGCGCTGGTGACGCCGGAGATGACACGGACCGGCACACCGGCCGCGACGCAGGCAGCGACTTCCTCGCCGCCGCGGCCGAACACATAGGGGTCCCCGCCCTTGAGGCGGACAACATTGTTGCCGGCCAGCGCGCTATCCACCATGAGCTTTTCGATGTCGGCCTGGCTGACCTTGTGATGGCCGGGCTTCTTGCCCACATCCACGAGCTCTGCCGAGGTCAGGTCCGGCAGGTCCTGGTACGGGGCGAGCCGGTCATAGAAGACGACGTCGGCATCCCGCAGTGCCGCCACGGCGGCGACGGTGAGCAGCTCGGCGGTCCCGGGGCCGCCACCGACCAGCGTGACGTGTCCCTCCGGGCCGGACGCGGGCTCGGCCGCCACCGGAATGCCGGTGGCCTGGCACCGGCCCAGCAGGGCCTCCCAGCCGGGCTGGCCGTCGTCGACTGCCGCCACCAGGAACGGGCGCTCGGGCAGCGGGCCGTCCATGCCGGCGCCCCGCGGGGTGCTGAGGCGGAAGACGATGGCGCCGGCCGCTTCATAGCGCCGCACGGCCTGCCGCGCGGCGTGGTCCGCGCCCGTGACCAGGACTTCGCGTCCGGTGAGGTCAATGGTGAGCTGCATGGCTATACCTCGTTCTCGTCAGACAGTTCCGGGGTGGTGGCACGGACCGGAATGGAAGCGCCGATCAGGACTGGATGCTGACCGGCCAGCGCCTTTTCTTCTGCCGTCGCGGGGCGCATCTGGCCGCGCTCGTCGGAGACGAAGGTGATGGAGTCGTCCAACTGGTCCGGGGCGTTGACGAAGGAGCGGAAGCGGCGGAGGCGCTCGGGATCCTTCAAGGTGTCGGCCCATTCGTCGACGTAGGTGTCAACGTGCTTGGCCATGGCGGCCTCAAGGTCCTTGGCGATGCCCAGGGTGTCGTGTACCACCACGTCCTCGACGTGCTTGATGCCGCCGTCGAGCTCTTCCTGCCAGCGCGCGGTGCGCTGCAGGCGGTCGGCCGTGCGGATGTAGTACATGAAGTAGCGGTCGATGTACTTGATCAGGGTCTCGTCGTCGAGGTCCTTGGCCAGCAGCTGGGCATGCGCCGGGGTGGCCCCGCCGTTGCCGCCGACATACAGGTTCCAGCCGTCCGCGGTGGCGATGACGCCGACGTCCTTGCCCCGGGCCTCCGCACATTCGCGGGCGCAGCCGGAGACGCCCATCTTCAGCTTGTGCGGGCTGCGGAGGCCGCGGTAGCGCAGCTCAAGCGCGATGGCCATGGCCACCGAGTCCTGGACCCCGAAGCGGCACCAGGTGGAGCCGACGCAGGACTTCACCGTGCGCAGGCTCTTGCCGTAGGCCTGGCCGGATTCGAAGCCGGCATCCACCAGCACCTTCCAGATTTCCGGTAGCTGCTCCAGCCGGGCGCCGAACATGTCGATCCGCTGGCCGCCGGTGATCTTGGTGTAGAGGCCGTACTGTTCCGCGACCGCGGCGATCACGCCGAGTTTCTTCGGGGTGATCTCGCCGCCGGCGATGCGCGGAACCACCGAGTACGTGCCGTCCTTTTGCATGTTGGCCAGGGCGCGGTCGTTGGTGTCCTGCAGGGTGCCGCGGCCGGCGTCCAGGACGTAGGCGCTGTTCTGGCTGGCCAGGATGTTGGCGATGGTCGGCTTGCAGATATCGCAGCCGGCCCCGGTTCCGTACTTGGCCATGATCTCCTCGAAGGAGGTCAGTTCCAGGACACGGATGGCGTCGAAGAGTTCCTGGCGGGACAGCTCGATGTGTTCGCAGAGGGCCTTGGAGACCTCGACGCCGGACTTGGTCAGTTCGGTCTCGAGCAGCTTCTTGAGCATCGGCACACAGGAACCGCAGCTGGTTCCGGCGCGGGTGCAGCCCTTGAGCTCGCCGAGTTCCTGGACGGGCGCGTTGCCGTCGCAGGCCCCGCAGCCGTTGACGGTGTCGCGGATGGTTCCCGCGGAGACGTTGTTGCAGGAACACAGAATGGCGTCGTCCGGCAGTTCGGTTTCCGGCGCGTCGCCGCCGCCGGCCGCGGTGAGGTAGGCGCCGGGTTCGGCCGCCAGTTCGCGGCCCAGCATGGGGCGCAGGGACGTGTAGGGGGAGGCGTCGCCGACGAAGATGCCGCCGAGCAGGGTCTTGGCATCGTCCGTGGTGACGATCTTCTGGTAGACGCCGCGGGCGGGATCGGCGTAGACGATTTCGAGCGCGCGTTCCGTGCGGGCGAAGGCGTCGCCGAAGCTGGCGACGTCGACGCCGGAGAGCTTGAGCTTGGTGGCCGTGTCGAAGCCGGGGAAGGTGGCGTCGCCGCCGTGCAACCGGTCCGCGACGATTTCGGCCATCGTGTTGGCCGGGGCCACGAGGCCCAGGCACATGCCGCCGAAGTTGGCGACCTCGCCGATCGCCCAGATGCCTGAAACCTCCGTGGAGCAGTCGTCGGAGATGACGACGCCGCCGCGCGGGCCGAGCTGGAACTGCTGCTCTGCACCCTCCCCGGCCCGAAACAGCTCATCGCGGGGCCGCACCCCGATCGCGACGATCACGATGTCGGCGTCGATGATCCGGCCGTCGGCCATGAGGACGCCGGTGACCTGGCCGTCGTCGTCGGAGAGGACCTCGGAGGGGAACACCCCGCCGTGGACGGTGAAGCCCTTGGCCTCGATGAGCCGGCCGAGCGCCTGTCCGGCGCCCTCGTCCAGCTGGGTGTTCATAAGCCACGGCGAGCCGTTAATGACGATCGGGGTGGCGCCGAGCTGTTCGGTGCCGGCCGCCGATTCCAGGCCCAGCAGACCGCCGCCGATCGTGACCGCGGTGACCTTGCGGCCAAGCTTCCCGGTGAGGTCCGCGATCGCCTTGTTGATGGACCAGACGTCCTCAAGGGTGCGGTACACGTGGGTGAGTTCGGAACCCGGGATGGGCAAGCGGGCCGCGTCCGAGCCCGTCGCGACCACGAGCTCGTCATACGGATAGACGGTTCCCGCCGCGGTCCTGACCATCTTGCCGGCGGCGTCGATGCTGATGACGCGCTCGCCGGTCTTCAGGTTCAGGGCTGCGTGGTCCCACATGGAAGCGCTGCCCAGGGTGAGGTCGACGTCGCTGTCGGTGAGTGCCTTGCTCAACGCGACGCGGTCGTAGGGGAGGTGGGCTTCCTCGGTGAGGACGGTCACGTGCCAGCCATCGAGTCCGCGGGCGTGCATGGCATCGGCGAAACGGTGCGCTGCGGGGCCGCCGCCGGCCACCACAATACGGCGCGGAGCGGCGCTGGCTGCGCCCTGAATCGGGTGGCTTGAGGGGTGTCCGGTCACGGTGGGCCTTTCGCATGGGCCGCAGACGGTGCTCTGCAGCTTGTCGTCCCAGACTAGGCAAAGGGAATTTCGCTTCAGTTTCCCTTATGTTTCGTGATCTTAACTTCTGCATCACGAATGCATTTCCGGCCGTGTGAGCACTCTTTTACGCGCCGGACACATCCAGCGCGTCCGGATGAAACACCGCGGGCCTAGCTTGAATATGTGGCCGCAGCAGCGGTTGAGCCCGTATGGGATGCATCAGAGAGGGGCCGGGATGACCGCCGTACTTGAAACCGCAGTACACGACGCAGTACACGACGTTGAGGACCAGGCCGCTGGGCGGGCAGTTGGATCCGCAGTCGGCTGGCACCGGGTGTGCGCCGTGGCGGACCTGGAACCCGCGTGGGGCGAGGCGGCACTGATTGCGGGCCGCCAGGTGGCCCTGTTCCGCACCGTGAACGGTGAGGTTTTCGCCGTCGCCAACGAGGACCCGGCCACCGGGGCGAACGTCATGGCCCGCGGCATCACGGGGTCCCGCGGGGACCGCCCGACCATCGCCTCGCCGCTGCACAAGGAGGTCTACGACCTCGAAACCGGGCAGTGCCTCGGCAGCCCGGAACTCCGGCTCGCCACCTTCGGTACCCGGATTGTGGGCGGGTACATTGAGGTAGAGCTCTAGAGGCCCAGGGCCTCGCGGACGTCCGCCAGGACGTTGTCCAGCGCGGCGCGGGCCGCGTCCCGGGCTGCCGGAAGTTCGGCGGCCGAGTCGACACTGCGGATGACTTCCAGGTAGCACTTGAGCTTCGGTTCCGTGCCGCTGGGGCGGATGATGACGCGGCTGAGGTCCCTCGTCAGGTACAGCAGGCCCTCGGTGGGCGGGAGCTGCTCGGTGCCCACGGCCAGGTCAGTGACGGCCTCGACGCCGGAGCCACCGAACGATTCCGGCGGGCTGACGCGCAGCCGGTTCATCATCGCGTCCAGCAGGCCGAGGTCCGCCACCCGGATGCTGAGCTGGTCGCTCGCGTGCAGCCCGTGCACCAGGTAGAGCTCGTCCAGGGTGTCGAAGATGGTCTTGCCCTCGGCCTTTGCGGCCGCCGCGAGCTCGGCGATCAACACCGCAGCGGAAATGCCGTCCTTGTCGCGCACCAGCGACGGGGCGACGCAATAGCCCAGCGCCTCCTCGTAGCCGTAGACCAGCCCCGGCACGCGGGCAATCCACTTGAAGCCGGTCAGGGTTTCCTCGTGGGCGTAGCCTGCCGCGGCCGCGATCCGCGCCAGCAACCGCGAAGACACGATCGAGTTGGCGAACACGCCGGCCGGCGCCTCGCCGCCGGCGGCCTGACGCGCCACGACGTGGGCACCGAGCAGGGCGCCCACCTCGTCGCCGCGCAGCATGCGCCACGCGCCGGTGGCCGGGTCCTTCGCCGCCACGGCTGCCCTGTCGGCGTCGGGATCGTTGGCGATCACGATGTCGGCGTTCTTGCGCGTCGCCGCTTCGAGGGCCAGGTCCAGCGCCCCGGGCTCTTCCGGGTTGGGGAAGTTCACCGTGGGGAAGTCCGGATCCGGCTGCGCCTGTTCCGCGACGAGCGTGACGTCGTCGAAACCGGCGGCGTTCAGCACCGCCACCGCCGTTTCCCCGCCCACGCCGTGCATGGGGGTCAGGACGATCTTCAGCCCGCGGGCCGGGAAGTGTTCCGGAACTGCCAGCGCCGCGACGGCGCCCTGGTATTCGGTGGCGATCGAGGGGTTCAGTACGGTCCACCCGTCCGCGGCCAGGACGATGGAGTCCAAGGCGCCGACGGCGTCGATCTTCGCCGCAATCAGGGCGTCGTAAGGTGCCACGATCTGGGCGCCGCGGCCGCTCTCCTCAACCGCGTGACGGCCCAGGTACACCTTGTACCCGTTGTCCTGCGGCGGGTTGTGGCTGGCGGTGACCATGACGCCGCCGTCGCACTCCAGCGCCCGCACCGCGTACGCGAGCAGCGGGGTGGGCAGCGCGGCCGGCATCAGGAAGGTTTCAACACCGGCCTCGGTGAGGATCGCGGCGGTTTCTTCGGCGAAAATATCGGAGTTGTAGCGGGCGTCATAGCCGACGACGGCGCGCGGCCGGGTGCCGGGGGAGACCTTCTCGACGGCGTTGGTCAGGAAGGCGGTGAAGCCGGCGGCGGCGCGGCGGACCACCACCCGGTTCATCCGGTTCGGTCCCGGGCCGAGGGCCGCCCGCAGGCCGGCGGTGCCGAACTGTAGGGTGCCGCTGAAGCTGTCGGCCAACTCTTGGCGGGCCGCGGCGACGCCTCCATCGGTGAGTCGGATCAGCTCAGACAGGGTGGCGGCGGTGGCGGGGTCCGGGTCCTGGTTGGCCCAGTCGCGGGCATCGCTCAGGAGTCGGGCGAGTTCGGCATCAGAAGACGTCATAGGAACCAAACTATCGCCAATCGCGAGCGATTCCTGCCCCGAGAACCGAGAGTTGGGTTTCAGTTCCATCTCGAAGCCACCAGCGGGACCTTGACACCGAAATTTCCGGACACGTAGCGTCTGGAATATGAAGATGGGCCGTGGCGTGGAATGGGCCGTGCACAGTTGCGTCAACATGGCATGGACACCGCCCGGTGAGCCGGTGAACAGCGCGCGGCTGGCGGAGTTCTACAAACTCCCGGCGGCCTATCTCAACAAGCAGTTCCAGTCCCTGGTCCGCGCCGGTGTGCTGGAGTCTGTCTCGGGGCCCCGCGGCGGATTCCTTTTGGCGCGCAGGCCGGAAAACATCACGGTGCTGGACATCGTGCTGGCGCTGGAGGGCCAGGACCCGGCTTTCCGGTGCGAGGCGATCCTCGGGAATGTCCCGGAGCCGGATCGGCAGGAGAACTTCGCGCGGACGTGCCTTATTTCCCAGACCATGCGTCAGGCCGAACTTGCCTGGCGGCAGGCGCTGGCGCGCCAGAGCATCGCCGGGATCGCGGACTCGATCGAGCGGCGGTTCCCGTCCGACAAAACAAAGGTCCTGGACTACCTGGCCGTGGAATAACCGCAGCGAGGTAGTCCAGGACCGAACGGGCACCCGTAAAGCAGTGATCAGAGCTTGGCGATGATCTCCGCGAGCAGCTTGGAAATTCGCGGTCCGGCGGCCTGGCCGGCCTCGAGGACTTCGCCGTGGCTGAGCGGCACGGGGCTGATCCCGGCGGCGAGGTTGGTCACCAGCGAGATGCCGAAGACCTCCATGCCGGCGTGGCGGCCGGCGATGGCCTCCAGTGCTGTGGACATGCCCACCAGGTCCGCGCCGATCCGCTTGGCGTACTGCACCTCGGCGGGCGTCTCGTAGTGCGGGCCGGTGAACTGGGCGTAGACGCCCTCGTCCAGAGACGGGTCCACTTCGCGGGCCAGGCCGCGGATCCGGGAGGAGTAGAGGTCCGTCAGGTCCACGAATGTGGCGCCTTCCAGCGGAGAGGTGGCGGTGAGGTTGATGTGGTCACTGATCAGCACCGGCGTGCCGGGCGTCCAGTTCTCGTTGAGCCCGCCGCAGCCATTGGTCAGCACGAGGGTCTTGCAGCCGGCGGCCGCGGCGGTGCGCACGCCGTGGACCACGGAACGGACGCCCTTGCCCTCGTAGTAGTGCGTGCGTGCGCCCAGGACGAGGGCCCGCTTTCCCTCTTTGGTCAGTACCGAGCGGATGGTGCCCACGTGGCCCACCACGGACGGGGCGGAGAAGCCGGGGATTTCGGCGGCGGACAAGGTGGCGGTGGTCTCGCCGATCAGCTCGGCGGCGTCGCCCCAGCCCGATCCGAGGACCAGCGCGACGTCATGGGAATCGACGCCCGTCTCTTCGGCGATGTAGGCCGCGGCGTCGCGGGCGGCGTCGAAGGGGTCTGCATTCAAGAATTCTGTATAGCTCACTGGTACAAGTTATCGTGCGCCGGGCCTGCTGCCCAGCATGCACCGCCGGACCCGCGCGCGGTTCGGATTCTTGGTGGCTCCGGTTCGGATGGTGGACAATGGTTGATTGTGACTACGCATCCTGACTTCAGCTCACCCCGCATCGCAATTCTCGGCGGAGGGCCTGGCGGCTACGAGGCCGCCATGGTCGCCGCCTCGCTGGGGGCGCAGGTCACCATTATTGAGCGTGCGGGACTCGGCGGCTCGGCGGTGCTGACCGACGTCGTTCCCTCCAAGACCCTGATCGCGACGGCAGACCTGATGACCCGCGTGGCTGAGGCGGGGGAGCTGGGCGTCAAGTTCGACGTCGACGGCGGCGACTTTGCCCCGGCGATGCGCGCGGACCTCAAGCACATCAACGACCGCCTGCTCCGCCTGGCGCGGAAGCAGTCCGAGGACATCCAGGCCGGGCTGGAACACCAGAACGTCCGCATCGTGATCGGCTCCGGGAAGCTGCTGGACAACCACACCATCGAGGTCCTGACCTCCGAGGGCACCGAAACGGTGGAGGCGGACACCATCCTGCTGGCGGTCGGCGCCCACCCGCGCGAGCTGCCCACCGCGCGGCCGGACGGTGAGCGCATCCTGAACTGGGCCCAGATCTACAACATGGACGAACTCCCCGAAGAGCTGATCGTGGTGGGTTCCGGTGTCACGGGCGCAGAATTCGCCTCGGCCTACAACGGCCTGGGCTCCAAAGTCACCCTGATTTCCAGCCGCGACCGCGTGCTGCCGGGCTCGGACACCGACGCCGCCGAGGTCCTCGAGGGCGTCTTCGAACGCCGCGGGCTCAAGGTCCTCTCCCGGGCCCGAGCCGAGACCGTGGAGCGCACGGAGGACGGCGTGGTGGTCACCCTCGGTGACGGTTCCAAGGTGACCGGCAGCCACTGCCTCGTCTGCGTCGGCTCCATCCCGAACACGGCCGGAATCGGCCTGGAGGAAGCCGGCGTCGCGCTCACCGAGAGCGGCCATATCAAGGTCGACGGCGTCTCGCGCACCACGGCGCCGAACATTTACGCCGCAGGCGACTGCACCGGCGTTCTGGCCCTGGCCTCCGTGGCCGCGATGCAGGGCCGGATTGCCGTGGCCCACTTCCTGGGCGACGCCGTCATGCCGATCAAACTGCACCAGGTGGCATCCAACATCTTCACCTCGCCCGAGATCGCCTCCGTGGGCGTGTCCGAGGCCGAGATCGACTCCGGCAAGTACCAGGGCGACATCATCAAGCTGTCCCTGCGAAGCAACGCCCGCGCCAAGATGCGCAACCACCGCGACGGGTTCATCAAGATCTTCGCCCGCAAGGGTTCGGGCACCGTCATCGGTGGGGTGGTGGTGGGCCCGAACGCTTCCGAGCTCATCTTCGCGATCTCGATCGCCGTGACCCAGAAACTACATGTCGATGACATTGCCAGCACCTTCACCGTGTACCCGTCGCTGAGCGGCTCCATCTCCGAAGCAGCCCGGCGGCTCCACGTTCATATGTAACAGTTCACATGTGACAGTTCACATGTAGCAAAACCGGAGGCCGGAGCCATGCAGAGTCCCCGCTCGCTTGTTGAGCCGACGGAACAGAACTGTGCGCTGCCCTCCGGTCCGGAGGAACGCTTTGCCGGCTACGCCGTCATGGGCGTTCCGTTCAGCTCCGGCTACGTCCTGGCCTTTCGGCATTTTCCGGCATCGTCCGTCGGCCCGGGCTATATCTCGGTCTGGATCCGCGACCCTGCCGGCGTCTGGACGATTCACAGCACCACCGACCCCGGGACCTCCTGCCCCCGCTACTTCGGTAGCGCCATCGGCTCGGCGTCCACTCGCCGGGTCTCCATCCGGTGGCGTGACGGCTATTCCTTTAGCGTGGAAGTCGGAGCCGGCGTGGATCTGAGCTGGGATTTGACGCTGGCGGCGACTCCGGTGACCCGGCTTATGTCCGCGGTGTCCGGCGCCGTTCCGGAGCGGCTGTGGCGCAGCCGGACGTTCCTGCGCGCCATGGGGGCCGTTGCCGGCCCGGTGCTGGGGGCGGGGCACCTCGGGCTGACGGGCGCGGCGCCCAACGGCCAAATGTTCTTGGCGCGCCCGCGGCAGATGTGGTTTGTCCGCGATAGCAAAGCGCAGCTGCAGGGGCACAGCCTGGGACAGACGTCGGCACTGCCCGTCCAGGACAGGCTCGGGGAATTCTGGGTCCCGCAGCGCGGCATCTTCATGACCGGCTCGGTCTATTTCGAGCCGGGAAATTAGGACGGTGACTCCTTTGAAATTCCCGAAGCGCGATGGCCCGCTGAGAATGTGCACATGCGCGGATGAACGCGTTGTAAATTCTCGACGCCCAACGGAATTCCTGGGCACTGGCGGCCCTAGGATGAATCTCGTCATTGGCACTCATTCAAGGGGACTATATGAGTTATCCGCAGCAACCGAATGCATTTCCGCCGCAGGCCGGAGAGCCGCCGCTATGGGCGCCGCTCTACGGGGCTAACCTCACGCAGGCCGTCCAGCGATTCTTCAAGAAGTACGCCACCTTCTCCGGCCGGGCCAGCCGCAGTGAGTACTGGTGGTGGGCGCTGGCGTCCCTCATCGTCGGGATAGTCATCAACATCATCACGAGCACCGGCATGACGACTAATGCGTCCGGAGCCGCCGTGACAGGACCCGGTGCAATTGTCGGGTTGATCCTTGCTGTCATTTGGGGGCTCGGGACGATCGTTCCGTCCCTGGCCCTGCTGGCCCGGCGTCTGCATGACGTGAACCTGAGCGCCTGGCTGATACTGCTGGTCCTGGTGCCGTTCCTCGGCGGCCTAGCACTCCTGGTGATGACAATCTTGCAGTCCAACCCGGCCGGCCAGCGGTTCGACCAGCCATCCGGCTACTAGTGCGCTTCCGATATACGAAAAATCCCTGGCCGGGAATCCGGGCAGGGATTTTTCGCTTTCAGCGGTCTGGTCCATAGCCGTCCGGGGGCGTTAGACCCTACGACGCCAACCCGCACCGCTCCCACCATGGAACATGGCCAAAATCTATATCCCGTACGGGACCGTTGAAGGACAAACCGCCCAAATCGTGGAATACATCGCCGAGCTGATCCGCTCCCACGGGCACCAGACGGAGACGGCGGACCTCAAACATGCCGGCGACACCCTCCCGACGGGCTATGACGGCGTAATCGTCGCCGCTTCAGTTCATGTGGGCAAACACGAGGGGCACGTCACGGATTTTGTGAAGAAGAACCGCGGCGAGCTCGAGCGTTTGCCCTCGGCCCTGGTTTCCGTCAGCCTCGCCGCCCACGGAGACGAGGCGGAAGCGGAGGGCTATGTGCAGAAGTTCGAGGCGGACACGGGCTGGCGGCCCGGGCACGTCGGGTTGTTCGCCGGCGCTCTGCTCTATACCCACTATGGCTTCATCAAGAAGCACCTGATGAAGAAGATCGCCAAGGACAAAGGCTCCCTGGACACGGACACCACCCGTGACTACGTCTACACCGAGTGGGACGGCGTCCAGCGGTTCACCGAAGACTACCTGGCGTGGTTGGCCAAGCCGGCCAGTCAGAAGTAGGGCTCAGGAGTAGGCGTACGGCGGAACCGTGTCGCCAGGGGTGAAGGGTTTGAACCACTGCTCGAAATCCAGACTTGCGGCGTCGTCCTCGAGGACGTCGAGGTTGTCGGAGTACAGCGCGTCACTGTCGGCATCCTCCAACAGGACTTCCTCGACGTCGGCCCGCCAGTCCTCCGGAAGGTCCAGTTCATAGATGTCCTCGGTGATTTCCGCCTGATCGAGCAGGCAGCGGACGGCTAGTTCCGCTGCGAGGCATCCGGGGGCGGTCCAGCCCCGGACCAGAGACGCGGTGACGTCGGCCGCGACCACGATGAACTTCTGGGCGAACTTCGAGTCGTAGCTGGCGGCGAACTGTGGCGGCAGCGAGGACAGGACGGAGGTGCCGGCGATGTCGGTCGGCGTGAGAACATCCAGCGTGCTGATCGTTCCGAGATCGCGGAACAACTGGTCGATCAGGATGCTGGACGAGTTCCACAGGAGTCCGGCCAGCAGGCGGGTCTGGCCCACGGCTTTGTGACGGTCAATCGGAGCGACGTCGGCCATCTCGGCCAGGTCCTCGGGATCAAACTGGAGCCGCTGCTCGGCCGTCATGTCGTCCGGGTGCGGATCGAGCCCGAGCAGTTCCAGGCTCAGACCGGTGAGTTTCCCGGCGTCGGCCAGCAGTTCTTCGGTGATGTCGTCGTCGTCGGCGCTCATGCCCCCGATGCTACCCGCCGTTTGTTTCCGGCCCGATTCGCGTTACGCGGCCGGGTAACGCGGCGGCGCGGCAGTCTCAGGCGGCCGCCGGGTGAATGGTTCCCGACGTCGAACCGGCCTGGGCCATCCGGGCGGACAGCAGGTAGGCGATCCCGCAGACCAGGGGAACCAAGCTGGCCGCGATCAGTGATCCGACCGCGCCCGACCTTCCGATGATCGTAATCAAGAGCGGCAGCACCCCCAGGCCCACCAGCAGCCAGCCGGCCAGTGCGGTAAGCTTCAGCCCGAGTATGGCGGCCGGGAGAGCCAACGCGAGCACGCTGACGGCTATGACGGGGCCGTTGTCACTGAGGAATGTGCTCAGGGCAGCGGGGTCGAACGCAAGCCACACGCACGCGGCAATGAACGCAGAGGCGAGGGCGAGTAGCAGGGGAGCGGTTGCGGCCGGCCAGAACCAGGCCGAGACGCCGAGGATGAGCATCGGCACCACCCAGGCGAGCGTGATCAGCGTTCCGTTTGTTCCGCCCGGCTCCTGCATCGCGAACCCGCCAATGAAGAATCCCCCGATGACAGTGAACGCCGCCATGACGGCCGCTCCCGTGCGCGTCAGCGCGGCGGCCCGCCGCTGCGGATCCTTTTCGCGCGACATGACAACACCCATCACGACGGCGAACACAACAATCGCGCCGAGCGCCAAAATGACCGGGACGTTCATGGGATGCCTCCTGCGGATGAACGGAACCTACGTTCATTGCATCCCCGCCCCTCGGACGTGCCAAGGGGAGAAAGGCCCGCTTCGGGGTTGATAGGAGGTGCTGATCGTCCTGAACTTCGGGCTGCCCGTCAGGCGTGCGCATGGCTAAACTTCGGGGGCCGCAGGGTTCGTCAATCTTCGCCGGAACCGACTTTTTCGTCTGAATCACACGAGATGATACAGGCACCATTCGCATCATGCGTATCACGCACACTTGGGGGTTTCCACCAATGAAGTACAAAAGGTCCTTGTCAGCCCTTGCCCTAATGGCCTCGCTCGGTCTCAGCTTGTCCGCCTGCGGGGGCTCGCCTTCGGCCGCTGCCACCTCGCCCAATGTCGAATCGCTAGCGCCGTCCACCCCAAGCCCTTCGGCTTCGCCCGAAGTTAAGAAGTCGCCCCGTGGAAACATCATCAAGGCACTCGCTCAGCCTGCGACTATTACCGATCTCACGGCAAACAAGCCCTTGGTCACTTTCACAGTCAACTCGATTAAAGCCAACGTTCCGTGCACGGGTCCGTATCCGGACCCGGTCGAGAACGGCCACATCGTCGTGCTGGATGTGACTATTCAAACCACGCCGGACTTGGCGCGGACCGACGGAGGCTACGATTCGTTCGACATGAACGCAACCATGTTCAAGTTCGTGGGTGCCAACGGGACGACGTTCAACGGGAACCTTGGCACGCAGGCTGCTTATTCCTGTCTGCCCGATGAGCAGCAGATCGGCGTTAACGGCAAGGGAGTGGGGCCGGGTGAGAAGGTCAAAGGCAAGATCGCGATCGACGTGCCCGCAACCAAAGGCACCCTGATCTTCAAGAGCTACCTGACTTCGGGTAGCAGTGGGTGGGAGTGGGCGTTCTGACAGACGAGGCATTGATCAGCTTTGGAGACGTGATCCGCGCTTCGCGCCCCGCGTAGCCGTGGCGGAGTCTACGGGCCCCAGGGGTAACCTTGGGGCCCGTTTTCTGTGGTTGGACGTCTCAATTCAGGCACAACCAGGAATTACATGTCGCCATGGACAGCTTGGACCCAGCTGCTGACAGGAGCGAGTAGCAGCTCTGCACTGTGCATGAGCAATTCCCGGGCTCCCGGAGTTCAGCACGACAGAGCGCCCCTGACACGCAGAGGCGCTCTGTTGCGCAATTGGTTTACGCCAGCAACTTGCAGACGTCCGTCACAGTGCCCTTGCCGGAGAAAAGCGTCCTTTCAGTGAGGTCAGGGTTCAGAGTCCAGTGCATGGTGCCCGTCGTGAGGAACAGCCCTGCGGGATGCCCGTTGGCGTTGGGCACGATGATGGTATTCCTCCCTGTCGCGGTAACGTCAAGGCTGCCATCCGGCAGGGTCGTTACGTGGGTCGCACCGGTGATGACGTAGGTCACCGTTTTCCCAGTGGGGCCTGTGAGGGTGATCCTCAGGTTGGGACCGGTGAAGGTCGTACGGTTTCCTGGCAGTACGATGGTCCCTCCCTTACCCGAGAGCTGAGCCTGGAGATTGAAGGTCGGACAGGCGATCGGGAACGGCGTTTGGTCCACCGGGGTGGGCGTGGCCGGAGCGGCAACGGCCGGACCGGCGCCTGCGGCGAGCAAGGCGGCGACTGCGACGGTGATGGGTGCGAGCCAGCGTTTCATTAAGGTCCTCCTTTGTAGCTTGCAAAAGTCCCCCCAGACATACGGGACGAGTCCCTGACTGCAAAGCCCTTGCATGCTACCGCAGCCCTCCGGCTCCAACGCAGGTATCGACTACTCGCCTATGAGGCGGCCGCTACTTGCTTACGGAGATAGGCCAGCCCGGCTGGCAGCACCATGGCTGCCGCGGGATCGGGCGCGAACGAACTGCCTCCAGCGAAACTGGCCTTAGAAAAACCAACGGCAAGGCCGAACCCGTGGCGCGTCTGGGTCGCGCAGTGAGCTGCGTCTGAACAATGTCCGGGCTACCGGAATTTACAGACTCACCAGTTGGTCGCAAGATGCGGGGCTGCGTTTCAAGATGGAGCGGCCTTCCCGATCGGTAAGCAGTCTGGGGCCCGAACGGCAATTAAGTTATCGAGGGGCCTACCGGATTTCTCCTGTTGATGTTTCAGTTCACTCATGCCATCACAACCCCCGAGAAGGCCGTCAGCCAACGATCCGCCCCCTGGCGGCGCAAGCCCTGAGGTTGAGCGCAGACTTAGGCGACTCGTTTCGTATGCGTTGGCCTTGGCCATGGCCACCGTAAACTTCCTGCCAATCGACTCCGAGCCGTGGGTTTGGGTCAAGGTTGCAGCCCTTGCCGCGGGCACCATCGTTCTTTGTGTCTGGCTAACTCGGTTCACATTGTGGCAACGGGACGAGTACTGGCGGGAGCGCGGCAAGGACCCCAAACATCGAGAACGCTTGCCCAATCGCCCAGTTGACTAAAGGGCAATTGGGAGACCTCGCTGTGGACTGATTCAGCGAAGTCCGGGCTTCCGCTGTATGTGTTCACCGGTGTGGTTTGGTAGGCCGCGCAGCCCTAGCAAAGCGGTCCTGGCCAGAGCCCTCGGTTGGTCGGGGTCTCCTGGATGATGCCCAGCGCAGCCCGGAGTCTTCCTCGGGGATGACAACTCCCATGCGGGCGATCAGGGAGTAAGTCCTCTACCTCCAGGCGTGTCGGATATGCATAATGTCGCCATGTTTATTTTCGTGCTATTGGCCATCTTGTTACTGGTCGTGTTTTGGCAATACATCTTGGCCGGGCTCGGCCTGTGGGTGCTCGTGCTCATTATGCGCGCCGTGATCAACTGGACGCTGGCCGACCCGAAGCCGAACTATCCCCGGAAGCCCGTCCAGACCCGGCCTGTGGCCAAGCCTGTCACGACCCGTCCTGAGCCCAAGTCCAAGCCTGCCCGCGAGCTGCCCGCGCCCGACTATCTGCCCAGATGGACTGCGAACCGCCGGCTGGATGCCGGCCGCGAGCATGCCCAGTGGCAGAAGAAGTTCGACAACGCAGCGCAGTAAAACCCCGCCGGGCCGGGGGGCCGCAAAGGGGTAGCCCGGCCGCGTCGAGGCACATTGCACTTGGGGGTGTCGGCCGTGTGGAATTCTTGCGTTTATACTAACTTCGGCCTCCCAGCAGGCGTCGCAGTGGGCTATCTACGGGCCTGTCGATGCGCGGGATCGCGGACCTGCACCCGGGTGAGGCGAAAACCGATGCCAGAGATACAGCCCCAAGGTCTCGGTACAGCCACCGCCCGTTCGGAAGAATCAGGAGGCCGGTGACGGGCTGGGCACGCAGCCGCTAAGATTCGCTTACCCCAGACGCCCCGATGAGTCAGAAGGTGGGACCAATGCAGCTTGACGAGGTCATCGACCAGTTCCATCAAGCGGTAAGTGACTTTGCTAAAGGCGACCCGGAACCCGCCAAGGCCATTTTCTCCCACGGCGGAGATGTCTCCCTTGCGAATCCCTGGGGCCCTCCGGTGGTGGGCTGGGAGCGCGTATCAGAGGCCCTCGATTCAGCGGCGGCACGGTTCAAAGATGGACGCGTCACGGCTTTTGATGCCCTCACCAAGCACGTCACTACCCATCTCGCCTGCTTCCTGGACATAGAACACTGGCAGGCCAAGGTCGGAGGAGGCGACAAAATATCGCTATTTGATCTGCGGGTAACGAGCATTTATCGCCTTGAAGGCGACACCTGGGCACTCGTGCATCGCCACGCAGACCCGATCGCCACACAGCAGGCCCCGGACGCCGTCTTGCGAAAATGACGCCCGGCAATCACGCGATCCGAATCCACCCCGGGGTCGGATAAGGCCGTCGCTTCGTTCGTGGAGTGAAGTCCGCGTCCGTGGCGTCGACTATCTTTAGCTGGCCGCCCTCATCAACCATTCTTCGCAGCTGCAGCCGGAGGCTCACGCAACCGCCCCCTGAAAGTGGGCCTCGATGATCCCCTTGATGTCGTCGTGGCAGCCGCCGCAGCCCGTGCCGGCGCGGGTGACCGCGGATACCTCGGGCACCGTCCCGCAGCCCTCCGCAACAGAAGAAGCAATGGTCGTCCCGCTGACGCCCGCGCACCGGCAGACGGTCCGGGAAGGGTCCGCTGCCCCCGCTGCAGCGGCCTGGTCCGGCCCGTCCAGACGCAGCAACAAGGACCTGTCAGCGGGGAGTTCGGCGCCGCGTTCGAACAGCTGCACGAGCTCGGCCGAGGTGCGGGGCATGCCCACGGACACGAGGCCCTCGAGCACGCCGGCGCGGGTGGTCATTTTGACGTAGCGGCCGTGCTCGGGATCGGCCCACTGGGCAATCTGCAGCCGGGCCCGGCCGTTCACGGCGGAGGCGCTCAGGGCTTCCTCGTCCCACGGGTCGGCGGATACATCCCCGGCCACTGCCATGTTCATGCCGCGGGCCTTGAGCACGATCACGCCCGGCAGTTCCGCCGGAAGGGACGGCAAGGCCTCGGCCTCCGCCTCTGCGCCGGACGCCAACAGGGTCAGGTAATCGGCGAGCCATTCGGCCTGCCGCCACCCGGGGCCCACCAGGCCGGACGGACCCCGGGCGGTCCGGCACTGAACGCACTCGGGGTCCGGGCAGCGGACCTCGGCGCAGTCGCCGATCGCAAAAATGTGGGGCTCGTGGTGGGCGCGGAGCTTGTGGTCCACCAGGATCCCCGTCGCGGTGGAGAGCCCGCAGCCTTCCGCCAGTTCGATGCGGGGCCGGACACCGCAGGAGAGCACCAGGAGGTCGCCGTCGATCGCGGAGCCGTCATCGAGCAGCAGGGCCGAGAAGCCGCCGTCGGGCGCGCTGTGCTCCACACCGACAGAGCGGGCGTTGCCGGCCACCCGGACACCGCAGTTCCGCAGGGAAGCCGCGAGTACGGCGCCGCCGCCTCGGTCGATGTTCCGGCCCAGGGGGTGCGGACCGTTGTGCACCACGGTCACGGTGGCGCCTTCCTCGGCCGCGGCGAGGGCCGTTTCCAGACCCAGCACGCCGCCGCCCAAGACCACGACGCGCTTTCCGCCCGCCACCGCCGAGTGGAGCACGGACGCGTCGCGGAGATCCCGCAGGGCGGTCACGCCCGGCGGCAGCACAGGTGCGGCCGGGTCCGGGTTGAGCCCGGTGAGGTTGGGGATGACAGGCCGCGAACCGGTGGCGAAGACCAGACGGTCGTAGCCGGGGGACGTTCCGTCGGTGAGGACAACCCGCTGGCGGGCGCGGTCCACGCGGCGGACGCGGACGCCCAGCCGGACATCGACGCCGTCGGCCACCAGCGCGGCCGCATCTGCGAGGGCCAGTGCGGCCGCCGTGGTCCGGCCGACGCTAAGATCCGCCACCAGCACGCGGTTGTACGCTGCCTCGGACTCTTCACCGACCACCGTCAGATGCGCGATTCCGCTGTGCACGGCCGGCAGCAGCTCGTCGATCAGCCTCGCAGCGACGGGTCCGAAGCCCACCACCACAATCCGCTCAGTCATGAGGTCTCCTCTGCTTGAAGAACACGGGCTGGAACGCCGCTGTGATTGGCGACCGAGATGTCCCCGGAAATCCCCGGGCGGATCCACACCTTGCTGGTCTTGAACTCGGGCATCCCGGAAATGGGGTCCGTGGCCGCTTCGGTGAGCCGGTTGGCGCTCTCGAGCTCCGGGAAGTGGAACGGCAGGAACACCGTCTCCGGACGGATGTCCGTGCTCAGTTCGGCACGGCAGCTGACCTCGCCGCGTTCATTGCAAATCGAGACGTAGTCGCCGTCGGCGATGCCCTGGGCGGCGGCCGCGGCGGGGTGGAGCTGCAGCCGCGCCTCCGGTTGGGCTTCGGCCAGCGCGGCCACCCGGCGGGTTTGCGCCCCGGACTGGTAGTGCTCCATGAGACGGCCGGTGATGAGGGTCATCGGCGTTCCGGCGCCGTCCGCTCCGACACGTCCAGCGCCGGCGCGGTCCGCCCGGCGGTCCTGCCCGCGGTCCGCAGCGGACGCGGCCGCGGCAGCAGAACGACGCCGGGGCGTCACCGGCGTAAACGCGGCCCGGCCGCCCGCGTGGGCAAAGGCGTCCAGGAAGAGTCGCGGCGTTCCTTCGCTTCCGGCGGGGTAGGGCCAGTACGCGGCCTCGCCGCGGTCCAGCATGGCGTAGTCGATCCCGGAGTAGTCGGCCAGGCCGCCGGAGGACGCGAGCCGGAGCTCCTCGAACACGGTTTCCGGGTCCTCGCTGAACGTGGAAGGTGCATCCAGCATTTCGGCCAGCCGGGTCATGATCCACAGCTCGCTGCGGACACCGGGCGGGGGAGTGAGCGCCTGGCGGCGGCGGAGCACGCGGCCCTCGAGGTTGGTGAGGGTTCCTTCTTCCTCGGCCCACTGGGTGACCGGCAGGACCAGGTCCGCCTCGGCGGCCGTCTCGGAAAGGAAGAAGTCGCACACCACGAGGAAGTCCAGGCTGCGCAGGCCCGCGATCACGGCGTTGGCATCCGGGGCGGACACCGCCACGTTGGCGCCGTGCACGAAGAGGCACCGGACGCCGTCGGGCTGTCCGAGGGACTTGAGGAGTTCGACGGCGGGGAGTCCGGGGCCCGGGATCAGGGTTTCGGGCACGCCCCAGACCTTTGCCATGTGGGCGCGGGCGGCGGGATCGGTGATCTTCCGGTAGCCGGGCAGCTGGTCCGCCTTCTGGCCGTGTTCGCGGCCGCCCTGGCCGTTGCCCTGGCCGGTGAGCGTGCCGTAGCCGCTGCGCGCGGAGCCCGGCAGGCCCAGCAGGAGGGCGAGATTGATGGCGGCCGTGGCGGTGTCAGTGCCGTCGACGTGCTGTTCGACGCCGCGGCCGGTGAGGATGTAGCTGCCGCCCTTGCGGGCGCCATCGGCCAGCCGCCGGGCGGTTTCACGGATTAGCCCGGCGGGGACACCGGTGATCGACTGGACCCGTTCCGGCCAGAAGCTGCCGACGCTGCGGGCCACGGCGTCGTAACCGGTGGTCCGGTCCGCGATGTATCCGGCGTCGGCGAGGCCCTCGTGGATCACCGCGTGGGAGATGCCCAGGAGCAGGGCGAGGTCGGTGCCGGGCAGCGGCTGCAGGTGCAGGCCGCCGCCGTCGGTCGTGTTCGCGGCGGTGGCGGAGCGGCGGGGGTCGACGACGATCAGCCCGCCGGCGTCGCGCGCTCCCTGGAGGTGCTGGACGAAGGGCGGCATGGTCTCGGCGACGTTGGAGCCGAGCATCAGGATGGTGCTGGCGGCGTCGAGGTCCGCCAGCGGGAACGGCAGTCCGCGGTCCAGGCCGAACGCGCGCATGCCGGCCGCGGCGGCGGAGGACATGCAGAAACGTCCGTTGTAGTCGATCCGCGAGGTGCCCAGAGCCAGCCTGGCGAACTTGCCCAGCTGGTACGCCTTCTCATTGGTGAGGCCGCCGCCGCCGAACACGCCGACGGCGTCCGCCCCACGCCCGGCGCGGGCCTGCCTTACGGCCGAGACGATCCGCCCTAGGGCCTCGTCCCAGCTGACCGGGCGGTGGACGCCGTCGGCGCCCCTCAGCAAGGGCTCCGTGACGCGGCCCGGGTGGTCCAGCAGCGAGGCGGATGTCCAGCCCTTGCGGCACAGTCCGCCGCGGTTGGTGGGGAAATCCCGACCGGTGACGTTAAGAAGTGGGGTGTCGGCCGCAGCTTGTTCCGACACGGGGTCTGACCCCGGCTGGACAGCCGGGGTCAGAGCCGCTGGAGATGTGAGCGTCATGGCGCACTGCAGGGCGCAGTAGGGGCAGTGCGTGTCGGCGCCGGTGGTCATGTTAGACGTGTCCCATCGCGTTTCGGTTGGCGTTGCGGATGTAGCAGAACCAGCAGACCGCGAGCATCAGGACGTAGGCCCCGACGAATCCGTAGAAAGCCGACGCGTAGGAGCCGCTGGCGGAGTTCGAGGCGTTCAGGACCTGGGGGATGATAAATCCGCCGTAGGCGCCAATGGCCGAGATCAGGCCCAGGGCCGAGGACGCGAGCCGCTGGGTGGTCACTGAGCTGGCACCGGACCGGGCGGCCCGACTGGAAGTGGCGAAGATGATCGGGATCATGCGGTACGTGGCACCGTTCCCGAAGCCGCTGGCGGTGAAGAGGAGCAGGAACAGGCCTAGGAATAGCCAGAAGTTCTTCAGCGGCAGGGTCCAGAGCATGGTCAGGGTGATCACGGCCATGGCCGCGAAGGCCGCGACGGTCATCCGGGCCCCGCCCATCCGGTCCGCCATCCGTCCGCCGTAGGGGCGGGCCAGGGATCCGACCAGCGGGCCGAGGAAGGCCAGGGACAGGGCCACGGTGCCGACGGAGATGGAGGAGAAGGCCGGGAAGTAGTCCTTGATGAGCTTGGGGAACACACCGGCGAAGCCGATGAATGAGCCGAAGGTGCCGATGTACAGCAGTGCCATGATCCACAGGTGCGGTTCCCTCAGCGCGGCCAGCGAGCCCGCGACGTCGCCCTTGGCGCTGGTGAGGTTGTCCATGTACTTCCAGGCGCCGAACGCGGCGAGCAGAATCAGCGGGACCCACATGAAGCCGGCGACGGGCAGGTTCACGCTGCCGGCTGCGAGCAGGGTGATGGCGATCGGAACCGCCAGCTGTGCGACGGCGGCACCGAGGTTGCCGCCGGCGGCGTTCAGGCCCAGGGCCCAGCCCTTTTCCCTGGCGGGATAGAAGAAGGTGATGTTCGCCATCGAGCTGGCGAAGTTGCCGCCGCCGAATCCGGCGAGGGCGGCCACGAACAGCATGACGCCGAACGGGGTGGCCGGGTTGGCCACGCACAGCCCCAGACCGATCGTGGGGATCAGCAGTAACAGTGCGGAGACGATCGTCCAGTTACGGCCGCCGAAGCGCGGCACCATGAACGTGTATGGGATCCGCAGCGTGGCGCCGACGAGGCTCGGCATGGAGATCAGCCAGAAGATCTCGTTAGTGGAGAACTTGAAGCCGGCGGCGGGAAGCTGGACCACCACAATCGACCAGAGCTGCCAGACCACGAAACCGAGGAACTCGGCGAAGATGGACCAGTTCAGGTTGCGCCGGGCGATGGAGCGGCCTGCCGACTCCCACTGTTCCTTGTTTTCTGCATCCCAGTTGGCGATCCAGCGGCCGGGCCGGTGGTCGAGGGTAAGGGTGTCAGTGCGGGGTGCACCGGCATCTGCGGTGCCGATTTCGGCGGTGCGTTCAGCAGTCACTTGGGAGACCTCCTTGGGGGGTGTTGTCCCTTCAACGGTAGGGATGCCGCGTTTCCGGGACGGTCGCGGTTTATTAACGCGCTGTGACTTTTGCCTATCGGGGCTTTTATGACGGTGTGAGAACAGGTGGGACGACCACCACGTGAGCCACGACACGGTGTCCGAATAACGGACTATTTGTCCATTGACTGGACGGTGGGAACTAATATCAGACATATACGAATCCCTAGCCGGCGGCCCCGGGCATCGGGCTCTTGGGGAACATCCGACCGGTCTTCATGAAAGCGTTACTACATGTCATCCACTGCAACCTCCGCGGAGCATGGGTCCACCAAGCAGGTGAATTCGCGCGGCCGCGTGATTGTCGCCAGCCTGATCGGCACCACCGTCGAGTTCTACGACTTCTACGTGTACGCCACCGCAGCCGTACTGGTCTTCCCCGCTTTGTTCTTCCCGGCGCAGAACGAAACAGCCCAGCTGCTCAGCTCGTTCGCCGTGTTCGGCGTGGCCTTCATTGCCCGTCCGCTCGGCTCGGTGGTCTTCGGTCACTTCGGCGACAAGTTCGGCCGCAAGGGCACACTTGTCGCATCGCTGCTCACTATGGGCATCGCCACCTTCCTGATCGGCTGCTTGCCGACGGCGAAGGTGGAAGGCTGGGAATTCTGGGCTCCTGCCCTTCTGGTCGTCATGCGCTTCTTCCAGGGCCTTGCCCTCGGCGGCGAATGGAGCGGTGCGGCACTGCTGGCCACCGAGAATGCCCCCGCGAACAAGCGCGCCATCTACGGCACCTTCCCGCAGTTGGGTGCCCCGATCGGCTTCATCATCGCCAACGTGATCTTCCTGGTCTTCAGCTACACCCTGTCGCCGCAGGCCTTCATGGACTGGGGCTGGCGCGTGCCGTTCCTGCTCAGCGCTGTCATGGTGATCATCGGCCTCTACGTCCGGCTCAAACTCATCGAAACCCCCGCGTTCACCAAGGTCATCGAATCCAACGAGGTCGCCAAGCTGCCTCTCGCCCGGGTCTTCAAGACCAGCTGGCGCCACCTGATCCTGGGCACGTTCATCATGCTCGCCACCTACGTGCTCTTCTACCTGATGACCACGTTCACGCTCACCTATGGAACCCGCGCCTCCAGCCTGGATGCCGCCAAGGCCGCAGCCGAGAAGGCGGGCAAGCCGATGACTGAGGCCGCGGCCGCCGCGTTCGTCCCCGGTCTGGGCTACACCCGGAACGACTTCCTCTGGATGCTGATTGTCGGCGTCGTGTTTTTCGGCATCTTCACCCTGGTCTCCGGCCCGCTGGCCGAGAAGTTCGGCCGCCGCAAGATGCTCATCGCCGTGACGGTCGGTATCATCGCGTTCGGCTTGCTCTTCGTTCCGCTGTTCAGCGCAGGGTTCGTGGGCACCATGGCGCTGCTGATCATCGGATTCTCCCTCATGGGCCTGACGTTCGGGCCCATGGGTGCGCTGCTGCCGGAACTGTTCCCGACGAACGTCCGGTACACCGGCTCGGCCATCAGCTACAACTTCTCCAGCATCCTGGGTGCGGCGGTGGCTCCGTTCATCGCCGTCTGGCTCTGGGAAGTCGGCAAGGGCAGCCCGGCGCTGGTGGGCGTCTATCTCGCGTCCATGGCTGTGCTGACGTTGATCGCCCTGTTCGTGAGCAAGGAAACGCGCGACATCGACTACACCAATAACGTGGCCTGACACTCCAGCCCAGTTACTGACAGAAATGCCCGGCGTGTTCCTTGGACACGCCGGGCATTTGCGTGTCGGCCGGAAAGCAACCGGGCGGCAACGCGGGGCGCGGCAGGGCGTGCCGGCAGGCGGGCAGGGGTTTAGCTGGCGTAGCGCTCCACGAAGTTCCGCAGGATTTTCATGGGCTCCGTCGCGGTGAACCGCCGGGCGTCTTCCATGAGCATTTCGGCCGATTCCGGCGGGAAGTACCCGGCATGGCGGTAGATGTCGATCCTCGTCACGAGCCCTTCGGCATCGAGCTCGGGGTGGAACTGGGTGGCGTACAGGTTGGTCTTGATCCGGAACATGTGCACCGGGCAGGCGGCCGAACTCGCCAGGAGCACCGCGTGGGAGGGCAGGACGGTGCAGGCTTCCTTGTGGCCGGTGAACGCCGTGAAGCTCTCCGGCAGTCCGCGCAGGAGGGGATCCTGCAGCCCTTCCGCCGTCAGCTTGATGGTTACGCCGCCAAGCCCTTCACCGTACGTCCGGTCAATCACGGCGCCCTGATGCAGTCCGAGCGTACCGACGCCGTAGCAGGCGCCGAGGAACGGGAAGTCCTCGGCCACGATCCTGTCCAGCAGCCCCGCGAGTTCGCGTTCCACCCGATGCTGGGCGGCGCTCTTGTGCTCGGCCGGGTCACTGGAGGTGAAGGGACTGCCGCCCACAATGACGCCCGAATAGTCGGACAGTTCCAGCTCGGGCAGCGGGGCGGCTTCCATCCGGATGCGGTGCAGCTGCTCCGGCTCGAGCCCGCAGTAGCGAAGATAGGCGCGGTATTCGTCTTCGGCGGCGGTGTCTTCCGCGCGCGAGGCGAGGAGCAGGAATGGCTTCACACACCAAGTCTCTACTGGCCGGTCACGGGGGCGCCAGAGGCGCGCCCGCGACCGGCAGCGTCTTACTGACCTACCGTCCTACTGTTTTCGCCGTCGCTTACTGCGCGTCGCCGTCCTCGATCATGGCGATCACCGCGCCGGCGGAGACAGTCTCGCCGGCCGCCGCGGAGAGGCCAATCACGATCCCCGCGCGGTGGGCGGTGAGCGGCTGTTCCATCTTCATCGCTTCGAGCACGACGACGAGATCGCCCTCGGCGACGGTGTCGCCTTCGGCCACGGCCACCTTCACGATGGTCCCCTGCATGGGGGAGGTCAGAGCATTGCCGCTCGCGGCCACGGCTGCGCCGCCACCGCGGGAGCGCTTCTTGGCCTTGGCCGGCTTGGCGCCGGCTGTGTTGCTGACCGAGCCCAGCGACGCGGGCAGCACGACTTCCAGGCGCTTGCCGCCGACCTCGACGACGACGCGCTGGCGGTCGTCGGCGTCGGCCGCTTCAGCCTCGGTGCCGGTGGGGGTCCAGGCCGGAATGTCGTTGACGAAGGCGGTCTCGATCCAGCGGGTGTGCACCTTGAAGGCGCCGTCGGCCGGTGCGAAATCGGGGTTGGAAACAACAGCGAGGTCGAAGGGGATGACGGTGGGGATGCCTTCCACCACCATTTCCTCGAGCGCCCGCCGGGACCGCTGCAGGGCCTGGGTGCGGGTGGCGCCGGTGACGATCAGCTTGGAGAGCATGGAGTCGAAGTTGCCGCTGATGACATCGCCCTGCTCCACGCCGGAATCGATGCGGACGCCGGGGCCGGTGGGGTTCTTGAGGAGCGTGATGGTGCCCGGGGCCGGCATGAAGTTGCGGCCCGGGTCCTCACCGGTGATGCGGAATTCGATCGAGTGGCCACGGACTTCCGGGTCGCCGTAGCCGAGTTCCTCGCCGCAGGCCAGCCGGAACTGTTCGCGGACGAGGTCGATTCCGGTGACTTCCTCGGAGACGCAGTGCTCCACCTGGAGGCGGGTGTTGACCTCGAGGAAGGAGATGGTGCCATCCTGGCCGACGAGGAATTCGCAGGTGCCGGCGCCGAGGTAGCCGGCTTCCTTGAGGATGGCCTTGGAGGACTCGTAGAGCCGGCGGTTCTGCTCCTCGGTGAGGAAGGGGGCCGGGGCTTCCTCGACGAGCTTCTGGTTGCGGCGCTGGAGCGAGCAGTCGCGGGTGGAGACCACCACGACGTTGCCGTGGGCGTCGGCGAGGCACTGGGTCTCGACGTGCCGCGGGGCGTCCAGGAAGCGCTCAATGAAGCACTCGCCGCGGCCGAAGGCGGCGGTGGCCTCGCGAACGGCGGACTCGAAAAGTTCGGGGATTTCTTCGCGGGTGCGGGCCACCTTGATGCCACGTCCGCCGCCGCCGAAGGCCGCCTTGATGGCGACCGGCAGGCCGAACTTGTCCACGAACTCGAGGATTTCCTCGGCGGATTCAACAGGGTCGGCGGTGCCGGGGACCTGCGGGGCACCGACCTTCTCGGCGATGTGGCGGGCCTGGACCTTGTCGCCGAGGGCGGAGATCGCCTCGGGGGAGGGCCCGATCCACGTGATGCCGGCATCGATCACCTTGGCGGCGAACTCGGCGTTCTCGGCCAGGAAGCCGTACCCGGGGTGGATGGCGTCCGCGCCGGACTGGCGGGCGACATCGATGATCTTGTCCATCACGAGGTAGGACTCCGCGGCGGTGTTGCCACCGAGCGCGTAGGCCTCGTCGGCGAGCCGGGCGTGCAGCGCGTCGCGGTCGGGGTCCGCGTAGACAGCCACCGAGGCGATGCCTTCATCGCGGGCGGCGCGGATGATGCGTACCGCAATTTCTCCGCGGTTGGCGATCAGCACCTTGGTCAGCCGGCGGGTGCCCGCGGCTGTAGATGACTGTGTTGATCCCGGCACGGTGGGTGCGGACTGCTCCGAATTTGCTGACAAGGCGTCTCCTTCTTTCCTTCAGGGAGCCTAGCGCGGTTTTGAGGGTTCCGCCGATATTACTTGCGGATTCCGCGCGTATACGGCCCTTCCTTTGTAGGGTTGCCACAAAGGGCGGGGAATTGGCTTACTCCGCGCTCACTCTGTCTTTACTCCGCACATGTTCCGCCCTCACTCGGCACGGACGTCCGCCGGGTCCACGGCCCCGCCGGTCCAGAGCTCGGTGATGCCCACATTTGCCTGGCCGAGCAGCGCGCGCAGGGTAGAGATGGAGAGCCCGACGACGGTGTGGGGATCACCGTCGACCTTGCGGATGAACGCCCCGCCGTAGCCGTCGATCGTGAAGGAGCCGGCGCACTGGAGCGGCTCGCCGGTGGCGATATAGGTCTCGATTTCGTCGGCGCTCATCTCCATGAAATGAACCTCGGCGGAGGATACCGAGCCCAGGGTGGCACCGGTGCCGCGTGCGGTGACGGCGCCGTCGTCGTCCGCACCTTCGCCGTCGGTGACTATGTTGGTGTCTGCGCCGTCCGTGTCCCGGCAGTCCACCAGCCAGTGGCCGGTGTGCAGGACGCCCATGCTGCCGCTCATGCGGAGCATGCGCTCCCGGGCGACGTCGGCCGTGTAGGGCTTGCCGTGGGCCTCGCCGTCGAACTCGAAGACCGAGTCGCAGCCGATCACGATTGCGCCGTCCGCCTCGGGCAGCGAAGCGACAGCCTCTGCCTTGGCCCGGGCGAGCAGCAGGGCCGTGTCATGCGGATCCGTCACGCCGTACCGGGCCTGGACGGCGTCCTCGTCCACATCCGAGACGAGGACCTCGTGCCGGATGCCGGCGTGGCTGAGCAGCTTGGTGCGGGCGGGGGACTGGGAGGCAAGAATGAGGCGGGTCACCGTTCCAGCCTAGTTGACGGGGTCCGGAGTGGAACCGTCGCGTTGGGTTCACCGGTGGCGGCGGGCGTTGTCCTGGCGCAGTCCCGGGTTTGTCCGCGTGGCGTCCGCGAATCCCGAGGTGTCCGCAGCGGGTTGAAGGCTCCCCCTCAGGAGACTTGATTCATGGACGGCAACGAGGGGCCCGAAGTGGTTCCGACAGGACACGGCGACAGTTTAATCCGTCTTGCTGGGCGCGTTAGGGCTGCGGACCTGAGCAACCTAGGGGCGGTGATCGCGGACGTGACGCGAATATTCGCCACCTTCCGCCCGGTCGCGGACTGTGCCGGGATGCTTGATCAGATTCGGGAGTTGGAGGACGTGAAATCCGCCCTGGCCGACCTGCAGACCCGGATCGCCGTTGATGCGCGGCAGCGCCGCGGGCAGGCCGCTCCCGGGGACTTTGGCGCTGAAGACTTCGCTGCCGGCGACGCAGGTGCGGCCACGGATGCGACGGCCGCGCCCACGCCCGCCGGCTGCCCGTCCGTCCGCCCTGGTTCTCCGCTAATTGTCAGACCCCCAAGGGAGACTTGAACTATGGACGGCAATCAGGGGCCCGAAGTGGTTCCGGCAGGACACGGCGACGCTGGCCTCAGTCGCGCCGGGCGCGGTACGGCCGCGGGCCCGGGCAATCCAAGGACGGTAATCGCGGACGTGGCGCGAATGTTGGCCGCTGTCCCGCTGGCCACGGACTGCGCCGGGATGATTGACCAGCTCCGCGAGCTCGAGAACCTGAAATCCGCCGAATCCGCCCTGCAGGCCCGGATCGCCGTTACGTTCGACCTGCTCCAGCGCCGCGAGCAGGCCGCCGCAGGGGTCCCGGCGGAGCGGCTCGGTGCCGGGGTCGGCGCGCAGATCGCCTTGGCCCGGCGCGAATCCCCGGCCAAGGGCGGCCGGCTGCTGGGCCTGGCCAAGGCGCTCGTGACCGAAATGCCGCACACCCTCGCCGCCCTGCAGACCGGGCAGCTGAACGAATGGCGCGCCACCCTGCTCGTGCGCGAAACCGCCTGCCTGAGCGCGGCGGACCGGGCCGCCGTCGACGAGCACCTCGCCGCCGACACCGGGAAGTTCGCCGGGGTGGGCGACCGGCGGCTGGTGGCCGCGGCCCGGGCCGCTGCGTACCGGCGGGACCCGCGCACCGTCACGGAACGTGCCGCGCACGCCGCCAGCGAGCGGCACGTCAGCCTCCGCCCGGCCCCGGACACCATGTGCTACCTCACCGCATTTCTCCCGGTAGCCGCCGGCGTGGGCATGTACACCGCCCTGAGCCGGCACCCTCCGTGCCGCCGGGGACCCCCGCTCCCGGGGCCAGGCCATGGCGGATACCCTGGTCGAACGCAGCACCGGCACCCCGGCCGGGATCACCGGGGTCGAAATCCAGCTCATCATGACCGACCGCACGCTCTTCCAGGCCGACTCCGAACCGGCCCGGCTCCCCGGCTACGGCACGGTCCCCGCCGGCTGGGCCCGCACCCTCATCAACGGCACCAAGGCTAAAGACAGCACTTTCGGCGTCGGTTCGCCCGGACAAAGTGGTTCACAGGAACCCGGCAAGTCAACCGCCGGTCCCCCGAAACCCGGCAGTCCGCCAACACCCGGCGGCGCTGCAGGAAGCGCCGACCACTCTGCATTCGGCGTCTTTCTCCGCCGGCTCTACACCCACCCGGGCGCCGGTGAGCTCATCGGCATGGACTCCCGCGCCCGGCTCTTCCCGCCCGGGCACCGCCGCTTCATCCAGACCCGGGACGATACCTGCCGCACCCCCTACTGCGACGCTCCGATCCGCCATCTGGACCACATCATCGCCCACCACGCCGGCGGCCCGACCACCACCGACAACGGCGCCGGCCTCTGCGAAGCCTGCAACCAGACCAAGGAAACCCCCGGCTGGGCAGCCCGCCCGGTATCCGCAGGACCTGGGGCCAGCCGGCACACCATCGAACTCATCACCCCCACCGGCCACACCTACCACTCCACAGCACCACCCCTGCCCGGATCGACTACCGGCGAAGCGAGCGCGGAGTCCCGCCGCCAGCGCCGCGACGAGCGCCACCACGCGAAAAGGCTCAAGCAAGTACTGCCCGCAGGCTCATTGACGGCCTGAGCGGCGTTCGGACCGACAAGCCTGCCCGAGTTGCACGCACGATAAAGCCGCCCGCCGATCAGAATGATCAGCGGGCGGCTTTCGGGCAACTCATCGGCAGGCTGTGACTGTCAGCGCGCGCCGACCTCCTCCGGCTCCGGCTCGGCTTCGGGCTCGGCTGAGGTTGCTGAAGCCGCGGGCCGGAGCTTCGCGCCTTCAACATCCACGTCCGGCAGGATCCGGTTCAGCCAGCGGGGCAGCCACCACGCCTTGTTGCCAAGCAGGTACATCACGGCCGGGACGATCGTCATGCGGACCACAAATGCGTCCACCAGGACACCGAAGGCCATTGCGAAGCCCAGCGGCCGGACCATGTTCAGGTGCGAGAAGATGAAGCCGGAGAACACGCTGACCATGATGATGGCGGCGGCGGTGACCACGGACGCGGCATGGCTGAAACCGGTGCGGACTGCATGCTTGGCCGATTCCCCGTGCATGAATGACTCGCGCATGCCGGAGGTAATGAACACCTGATAGTCCATGGCCAGGCCGAACAGCACGCCGATCAGGATGATCGGCAGGAAGCTCAGCACTGCGCCCGGGTTTTCGACGCCGAACACGGGACCCAGCCAGCCCCACTGGTAGACCGCGACGACGGCCCCGAACGCGGCCGCCAGCGAGAGCAGGAAGCCGCCCGTGGCCAGCAGCGGCACCACGATCGAGCGGAACACGAGCAGCAGCAGGATCAGTGACAGACCGACGACGATGCCCAGGTACGGGGGCAGGGCGTCGCCGAGCTTCGTGGAGACGTCGACGTTGCCGGCAGTCTGGCCCGTGAGGCCGATGCTGACACCGGTGGAGTCCTTGATGCGGTCCTTTTCGGCGCGGAGCTCGGAGACCACCTTGACCGTGCTGGCGCTGGCGGGGCCCTCCTTGGGAATGACCTGGAACACCGCGGTGCGCCGGTCCTCGCTCAATGCCACGGGAACGGCGGCGGTGACGTTGGCCGTGCCGCGGAGGATGTCGGCGACGTCGAGCTGCTTTGCCGTGGCTTCGTCCTCGCTCAGGCCTGCGGGGAAGTCGCCCACCACCACGATCGGGCCCGTCATGCCTTCGCCGAAGCTGCGGCCGGTGACGTCGTAGGCCTTGAACGCCTGCGACTCAACGGGCTCGGACCCGCCGTCGGGCAGCGCGAGCCGCAACTGGCTGGCGGGCAGCGCCACGATGCCCAGCAGCAGGACGCCGGACAGCAGCGCCAGGATAGGGTGCCGGGTGACAAGGCCGCCCCAGCCGCGGGTGCTGCGGCGTTCGTCGCGGGCACGGTCCGCGCTCTCGTGCCCGGGCGCGGCATTGTGCTTCTCCGCCTTGGCCCAAACCCGGCGGGAGATGAGCCTCGGTCCGATCAGGGACAGCATGGCCGGGGTGAGGGTCAGGGCGACGACGACGGCGACTGCCACCGTTGCGGCGGCGGACAGGCCCATGACGGCCAGGAAGGGAAGACCCGGAATGACGAGGGCCGCGAGGGCGATGATGACCGTCAGGCCCGCGAACAGCACCGCGTTGCCGGAGGTGCCGGTGGCGAGGGCCACGGATTCCTCCCCATCCATGCCGGCCAGGAGTTGGCCACGGTGCCGGTTGACGATGAAGAGCGAGTAATCGATGCCGACGGCGAGGCCCAGCATGAGGGCCAGCATCGGGGAGATGGAACTCATGTCGATGGCGCCGCTGAGGGCGAAGGTGCCGCCGACGCCCACTGCCACACCGACCAGGGCCATCAGCAGGGGGAGCCCGGCGGCGATGAGGGTTCCCAGCATGATGATGAGCACGAGGGCCGCGATGGCGATGCCGAGGATCTCGGAGATGCCGAACAGCTGCGAGACGTCCTCGGTGATTTCCTTGCTGGCCAGGGCGGTCACGCCGGCAGACGAGACTTCGTGGGCGATGTCCTGGACCTGCTGGCGCACAGCGGGGGCCAGCCCGTTGATCGAGGTCTTGAACTGGACCTGCGCGATCGCTGCCGTGCCGTCCTCGGAAACGAACCGCATGCCCTGCGAGGCATCAAGTTGGCGCTTGCCGAGGGCAAGCTTGGCCGCGCCGGCCTCGAGTTCCTTGGTCCCGGCGTCGAGCTTTTCCTGGCCCGCGGCGAGGGCAGCCTTCTGCTGGCCGAGCTGGCCGTCGATGGCCTCGGCGGACATGCCTGCCGCGGTCATCTGCTGCTCTGCCGCAGCCAGCTGGGACTTGCCCGCCGCCAGCTGGGCGGCCGACGCGTCCAGCTGGGCCTTGCCTGCGGACGCCTTCTGCTCCCCGGCGGCAAGGTCCGCGACGGCCTTGTCCAGCTGGGCCTGGGTGGCGAACGGGTCCACGGTGCCCTGAACGTCGGGAAGGGCTTTCAGCTTGGCCAGGGCAGCCGAGACCGCGTCCTTGCCGGCCTGCGTGAACTGGCCGTCCTTCGACTCGAACACGATACCGGCCGAGCCGCCGGAGGCCTTGGGCAGCTCACGCTTAAGCTTGTCCGCCATCTGCTGGGTTTCAGTGCCGGGGATCTGGAAGTTATTGGACATCGTGCCGTGGAAGGCCGCTGCGGCGCCGCCGACGGCCACCAGGACGGCGAGCCAGAGGGAGATGACGAGCCAGCGGTGGCGGTAGCAGAACTTGCCGAGACGATAGAGCAATAGGGCCATGTCAGTGCCGATCTGGGGAAGGAGTGGCGGGGGAGTGGGAAGCGAATCCGGAGCCGAGCAGGCTCATGGAATCGATGAGGAGCTGGCGCAGGATGGACAGGGAAGCCGGGCTGAGGTCGCCGCCGCACCGGGCGAACCAAACATCCATGGCGGCCTTTCCGCAGGAGATGATCGAGCCCGCGAGGGCGCGGAGGTACAGTTCGTCGACCTCGGCGCCGGGGCCCTGGGCGAAGCGCTCACGGGCGGCGTCGATGATCTCAACGGTGCAGTGGTCCCAGGCTTCCAGTTCGGAACGGCTGAGCATGGGGTTCGCCTGGCCCATGCTGTACAGCTCGGCCATGGGAGCCACTGTCATCGGGTCGGCGAGTTCAACCAGGGCCGCCCGCGCAGATTCCAGGATGGGCTCGCCAGCCGCGCGGAGCCGGAACTGCTGGAGCGCCTTGTCCAGGAACCCGTGGGTCACCGAGGCAATGACCACTTCGGTGCTGGCGAAGTAGTTGAAAAATGTGCGGCGGGATATGCCGGCGGCCTCGGCAATGTCCTCCACCGTGAAGTTCCCGGGACCCCGCGTGCGGAGCAAGTCCATGGCGGCGTCGGTGATGGCCTGCCGGGTGGCCGCCTTATTTAATTCGCGACGGCTCAGTTCGCGGCGCGAGGTCGGTGCGGCGCCGGATCCGCCGGACGGCGCAGCCTGGGCGGCGGAAGGAGATGAAGATGAGGGCACGCGCTTACACTACGTGCATGTTTGCACTCTGCGCAAGTATTTTCAGAGTGTCCGGCAAGCCTGGAATCAGGGCTTGAGCTGGGCCACCGTCCCGCCGGAATTGGTCAGTCCGCCGGAATTGGCCGGGCCGCCCGAATTGGTCAGGTAGACCGACTGGCCCGTGGCTCCGGGCTCATCGTGAGAGAGGGGAATGGCAAAAACGGCCGTGCCGTAAGCGCAGATCTCCGTCCAGTTTTGTCCGATCGCTGACGTGTCGAAGCGCATGGCGATGATGGCGTTGGCGCCGCGCTGCTCGGCCTCGGCCACCATCCGGGCCATGACATCCTGCCGGCTGTCGTAGAGGGCCCGCGTCATTTCCAGCACCTCACCGCCACCCAGGGAACGGAAGCCGGCCATGACCTGGGCAGTGATGTCCCGGGAGCGGACGGTCAGGCCCATGACTTCGCCGAAGACGGCGTCGATCCGGTGGCCCGGAATGTCGTTCGATGTCACGATCAGCATGCCCAGAGCCTATCCACTTTTGCCGCCCGCGCGGCGGGTGCCATGCAGCAAAGTATCCCTGCCGGATTCACAGGAAAGTGAAAGCTGGGAAACAGCTATCTCTGGTGGGGCGGGTACAGACTGGAGGTGCTCGTGGAGCAGACTTTCCCGGAAGAACCATTAGCTTCAAGCGCCGTCAGCACTCGGCAGATCCAGGAGACAGCACATGTCACGCACCACTAAAATCGCGCTCGGCCTCGGGGCGGCGGCCGTGGCACTGGGCGCCGGGCTCGGAGTCGCCGGGATGGCCTCCGCCACCACGACGCCGAGCCCCACCCCGACCCCCAGTTCGAGTGCCCCCGGGAACACCCCCGCCGACGGCTACGGCATGCGCGGTGGACACCACGGCCACGGCCACGGCGGCGCGGCGTTCGGCGCCCGCGCCAAGGAACTCGCAGCCAAGCTGGGCGTCGACGAGGCCAAGGTCACCGACGCCCTCAAGGCCTTCCGCGAAGCCAACAAGCCGATCACCCCGCCGGCCACCCCGCCGGCCCCGGGACAGAAACCGGACCGTGCCGCGATGGAGAAGGCTCTGGCCGCTTCCCTGGCGAAATCGCTCGGCATCGATGAAGCCAAGGTCACCGCTGCCCTGGAGGAACTGCGCACCGCCGAGCAGGCCAAGCACGCCGCAGCACTGAAGCCGCGGCTGGACCAGGCCGTCAAGGACGGCACCCTCACCCAAGCAGAAGCGGACGCCGTGACCAAGGCCGCGGAAAAGGGTGTGATCGGTGGGCGTTAGGCCCCTGCGGATTCGGGCCAACGCCGGTTAAACCAGAGAAGTCCCCGGGGATTCCCGGGGACTTCTCTGGTGAACACTCGTTCAGTCGCTACGCCCTGGCGTCAGCCAGTTCGCGCTGTTCCCGTCCGGCCGCGGGAGCTGCGGCGGCGGAGGGGTCAACGGCCGACGTATCGACGTCGTCGTTGAACGGATCACCGGTCCGCGGCGCGTTGTACAGCGTTTCGTCCAGGATGCCCTGGCGCTTGGCCACGATGGCCGGGATCAGGGCCTGCCCGGCCACGTTGACGGCGGTGCGGCCCATGTCCAGGATCGGGTCGATGGCCAGCAGGAGTCCGACGCCGGCCAGCGGCAGCCCCAGCGTGGAGAGCGTCAGCGTCAGCATGACGACGGCGCCCGTGGTGCCGGCGGTCGCGGCCGAGCCGAGCACGGACACCAGCGCGATCAGCAGGTACTGGGTGAAGTCGAGCTGGATGCCGAAGAACTGGGCCACGAAGATCGCCGCCACGGCCGGGTAGATCGCCGCGCAGCCGTCCATCTTGGTGGTCGCGCCGAGCGGCACCGCGAAGGAGGCATAGGCGCGGGGGACACCGAGGCTGCGTTCGGTCACGCGCTGGGTCAGCGGCAGCGTGCCGATCGAGGAGCGGGAGACGAAGGCCAGCTGCACGGCCGGCCACACGCCGGAGAAGTACTGCTTGATAGACAGTCCGTGGCTGCGGATCAGGACGGGGTAGACCACGAACAGCACGAGCGCCAGGCCAATGTAGATCGCCACGGTGAACTTGCCGAGCGAGCCAATGGTGTCCCAGCCGTAGACGGCCACGGCGTTGCCGATCAGGCCGACCGTGCCAAGCGGTGCGATCCGGATGATCCACCAGAGGACCTTCTGGATGACGGCGAGGGCGGACGCGTTCAGGGCCAGGAACGGCTCGGCGGCCTTGCCCACTTTGAGTGCGGCGATGCCGACGGCGATCGCGATCACCAGGATCTGGAGGACGTTGAAGCTCACGGCTGTGGTGGCGACGCCGTCGGTGACGGTGGTGGTCGCGCCGAGGCCCAGGAAGTTCTTCGGGAACAGCCCGGTCAGGAAGGCCCACCAGTCACCGGACTTGCCGGCGTACTTGGCCTCCTGGTTGATGCCGGTGCCTGCGCCGGGCTGCAGCAGCACGCCCAGGCCGATGCCGATCAGCACGGCGATCAGCGAGGTGATCGCGAACCAGAGCAGCGTGTTCCAGGCCAGCCGGGCGGCGTTGGAAACGGCGCGCAGGTTGGAGATTGAGCTGACGACGGCGGTGAAGATCAGGGGGACCACGGCGGTCTGCAGCAGCGAGACGTAGCTCGAGCCGATGGTCTGCAGCGTGGTGCCGAGGGCGTTGGGGTTTGCCTTGGTGCTGCCGGTGTACTTGGCCAGCAGGCCAAGGCCCAGGCCGACGATCAGGGCGGCGATGATCTGGAAGCCGAACGAGCCAGCCCATTTGGGCAGCTGGAACCCGGTCTTTCCAGCAGGTGCGGGGGTGCTTGTCTGAGTGGTCACCGGAACACGCTAGGACCGTTACAAATAGCATGACCAACGGATGTTGAGAAATGTTACGCCGCGGTAATTTTGCCGCTACAGCCCGATCCCGGGAATTCCGCCGGAAGACTGCCCGATTGTGAAGTTATTCCCAGGCGGCATGTGGCGATTGTCTCTCGGCGAGACCCGGGAGCAGACATCCGGCAGTGTGCTGAAGGGATGTCTGCTCCCGGGAACGCAACTACCCGAGCAGCGCGCGCTTGAGGGTGTCCAGGCCAACCGATCCGATGTTCAGGGCCTTGGTGTGGAACGCCTTGAGGTCGAAGCCGGGGCGGGATTCCAGCTCTTCGCGGATCTGCTCCCAGAGCCGCTGGCCCACTTTGTAGGACGGGGCCTGGCCCGGCCAGCCCAGGTAGCGGGTGAACTCGAACTTCAGCTGCCCCTCGCTGATCGGCAGGTTGGCGCGGAGGAAGTCAAAGCCCTTCTCCGATGTCCAGATGCCGCTGCCCCAGCGCTCCGGGACCTCAAGCTCCAGGTGCACACCGATGTCGAACACCACGCGGGCCGCACGCATGCGCTGCATGTCCAGCATGCCCATGTGGTCGCCCGGATCGTTGAGGTAGCCGAGCTCCTGCATGAGCCGCTCCGCATAGAGCGCCCAGCCTTCGCCGTGGCCCGAGGTCCAGCACACGCTGCGGCGCCACTTGTTCAGCAGCTCGCGGCGGTAGGTGGCGGTGGCGACCTGGAGGTGGTGGCCGGGTACTCCCTCGTGATACACGGTGGTGGTTTCGGCCCAGGTGGTGAAGGTGTCCTCGCCGGCCGGCACGGACCACCACATCCGGCCGGGGCGGCTGAAGTCCTCCGAGGGGCCCGTGTAGTAGATGCCGCCTTCATCGGTGGGCGCGATCCGGCACTCCAGCGTTTTCATGACGTCCGGGATCTCGAAGTGGACGCCGGCGAGCTCCGCGACGGCTTTGTCGGAGAGTTCCTGCATCCAGGCCTGGAGCGCGTCGGTGCCTTTGAGCTGGCGTGCGGGATCGTTGTTCAGGATCTCCTTGGCTTCCTCGACCGTGGCGCCGGGCCGGATTTCGCCGGCCACGCGTTCCTGCTCGGCGATGAGGCGGTCGAGCTCCTGGACGCCCCACGCGTAGGTCTCCCCCAGGTCCACGGTGGCGCCGAGGAAGTCGCGGGAGGCCAGGGCGTAGCGGCTGCGGCCCACGGCGTCCTTGGCCGGGGCGACGGGCAGCAGTTCAGACTCGAGGAAACCCGCGAGCCGGGAGTACGCCACCCGGGCGGCTGCCGTGCCGGCGTCGAGCTTCGACTGCAGTTCCGCCGGGAGCGGGCCGTCCGCGGTCTTGGCGCCGGCGGCAAGCTTCGCGAAGAATCCGTCTTCCGCGGCGTGCTTGGTGGCCTGCTCGATCACGATCGACACCTGGCGGGCCGCGGCCACCTTGCCGTCCTGCATCGCCGAACGCAGCGACTCGATATAGCCGTCGATTGCGGCGGGGACGTTGTGGGCCCGGCCCGCGATGTGCTCCCACTGCCCGGCGGTGTCCGTCGGCATGAGGTCAAAGATCGCGCGGATGTTCTGGGATGGGGACGCGATGTTGTTCAGATCGGCGGTGTCCCAGCCCGATTCATGGATTTCCAGGTGCAAGCCCAGCCGCTCACGCATGGCGTCGAGCGTGACGGCGTCGACGTCGTCAACGGGCTCCAACCCGTCCAGCGCTGCGAGTGCCTCGCGCGCGGCGGCCGCGAGTTCCTCGTGGCCGGAGGGGGAGAAGTCCGCGTACTCGGTCTCGTGCCCGGGCAGGCCGAGCTCGGTGGCAAAGCTCGGGTTGAGCCGGATAAGGGTGTCCGTATAGGCGTCGGCAACGGCGTCAATGGCCGTCTGCTGGCGCGCGGGGGCAGTGTTGTCTGAGGCGATGATTTCGGTAGTCACCCGACGAGACTAGCCCGGGCGCGGTGGTTATGAAAGAGTTACTGAACTTTTTCCGGGGGCGGGTTCAGAGTCAGGCCGCCCAGCCGAGGACTCTCAGCCGAGGCTGCGGCGCCAGGCTTCCGGACCGGGCCTGGGTGCCAGCCGAAGCTGCTGCCGGCGGACCCAGTGCCGGACGCCGGGGGTTTCCGGTGCAGCCTGCTGGGCCTGCCCCAGGGACAGCACGACGGCGGTCAGCGCCGCCAACTCTTCCGGCGTCGGCTCGCCCTTCACGACAGCCAGCAGAGGTGCGTCCGGAGTCTCGACAGGGCCAACTAGCGGATCGCTTGGGCCCACGCCCGCAGGGATCCCTGGCCGAGCTTGCGAGGTTAGCGGATCGGCCGGGGTCACAGCGGGATGTTCCCGTGCTTCTTGGCGGGCAGGGCGGCCCGCTTGTCCCGGAGGGCGCGCAGGCCCTTGATGATCTGCACCCGGGTTTCGGACGGTGCGACGACGGCGTCCACGTAGCCCAGCTGGGCGGCCTGGTAGGGGTTGAGCAGCTCTTCCTCGTACTGGCGGATCACCTCGGCGCGCTTGGCCTCAACGTCGCCGCCGTTCTCTGCCACCGCGGCGAGTTCGCGGCGGTACAGGATGTTCACTGCGCCCTGGGCGCCCATGACGCCGATCTGGGCGGTGGGCCAGGCCAGGTTGAGGTCCGCGCCGAGCTTCTTGGAGCCCATCACTATGTAGGCCCCGCCGTAGGCCTTGCGGGTGATCACGGTCAGCTTGGGCACGGTGGCCTCGGCGTAGGCGTAGAGCAGCTTCGCGCCGCGGCGGATGATGCCCTGGAACTCCTGGTCCTTGCCGGGCAGGAAGCCCGGGACATCCACGAGCGTGATGATGGGGATGTTGAAGGCGTCGCAGTGCCGGACGAAGCGGGCGGCCTTCTCCGATGCCGCGATGTCCAGGGTGCCGGCGAACTGCATGGGCTGGTTGGCCACGATGCCCACCGTGTGGCCCTCTACCCGGCCATAGCCGATGATCACGTTCGGGGCGTAGAGGGACTGCATCTCCAGGAAGTGCGCGTCATCGACAATCTGCTCGATGACCTTGCGCATGTCGTACGGCTGGTTGGCCGAGTCCGGGATCAGCGCGTCCAGGGCGAGGTCGTCGTCGTCGACCTCCAGCTCCTGCTGGTGCTCCAGCACCGGAGCCTCGGCGAGGTTGTTGGAGGGCAGGAAATCGAGCAGTTCGCGGACGAACTCGACAGCGTCGGCCTCGTCGGAGGCCAGGTACGTCGAGGTGCCCGTGTTGGCGTTGTGCTGGCGGGCACCCCCGAGGGTTTCCATGTCCACGTCTTCGCCGGTGACGGTCTTGATGACATCCGGGCCAGTGATGAACATGTGGGAGGTCTTGTCCACCATGACCACATAGTCGGTCAGGGCGGGGGAGTACGCCGCGCCGCCGGCGGAGGGGCCCATGATGAGGGAGATCTGCGGGACGACGCCGGAGGCGTGGACGTTGTTGCGGAAGATGTCCGCAAACATCGCCAGGGAGGCGACGCCCTCCTGGATGCGGGCACCACCGCCGTCCAGGATGCCGACCACGGGGCAGCCGTTGCGCAGCGCGAATTCCTGGACCTTGACGATCTTTTCGCCGTTGACCTGGCTCAGCGAGCCGCCGTAGACGGAGAAGTCCTGGCTGTAGACCGCGACCGGGCGGCCGTCCACCGTGCCGTAGCCGGAGACGAGCCCGTCGCCCAGCGGCTTCTTCTTCTCCATGCCGAACGCGGTGGAGCGGTGCACGGCCAGAGCGTCGAATTCGACGAAGGAGCCGGCGTCCAGCAGCAGGTCGATGCGCTCGCGGGCGGTGTTCTTGCCGCGCGCGTGCTGCTTGGCAATCGCTTCCGGACCGGAGGGCTGCTCGGCACTGGCCTGGCGGTCGCGGAAATCTGCAATCTTTCCCGCAGTCGTGGTCAGATCGTGGCTCATCAAGTGTCTCCGGCTCTGTCGCTAAGTTATACGGCGCCCGTCCCGCGGGGTCCTTTGGCTGGAATCCACAAAAGCAGGGCTCTGCTGGCAAGTCTAGTGACGGTATTGGCAGGCGCCGCTGTAGGGAACCTACAATTTTCCCGCCGCGAAGCTCCCGCACCACCTTGTTACCCGCCAGTAACATAGGTCCGCTAGAGTGTGGGCATGACTTCAAGCAATGACGCTTCGGGCACCGCTGCAGGGCCGTACCAGGCCGCCGGTTCCCTTCAGGGCCGCACTGTCCTCATCTCCGGGGGCAGCCGCGGCATTGGCCTGGCGATCGCGCTCCGCGCAGCCCGGGACGGCGCCAACATCGTCCTGATGGCCAAGACCGGCCAGCCGCACGCCAGGCTCGAGGGCACCGTGTATACCGCCGCCGAACAGATCGAGGCCGCCGGCGGCCAGGCGTTGCCGCTGGTCGGCGACGTGCGCAACGACGCCGACGTCGCCGGCGCTGTCGGCGCCGCCGTGGACCGCTTTGGCGGGATCGACGTCGTGATTAACAATGCCTCGGCGATCGACCTCTCCACGACCGACGACGTGGACATGAAGCGCTACGACCTCATGCAGGACATCAACGTCCGTGGCACCTTCCTGCTCTCGAAGATGGCGCTGCCGGCGCTGCGGGCGTCCGAGGCCGGGCACATCCTCACGCTCTCCCCGCCCCTGAACCTTGACCCCAAGTGGGCCGGCCTGCACCTGGCCTACACCATGGCCAAGTACGGAATGAGCCTGACCACGCTGGGACTGGCCGAGGAGCTCAAGGCAGACGGCGTCAGTGTGAACTCGCTCTGGCCATGTACCTTGATCGACACCGCGGCGATCCGCAACATGCCCGGCGGCGACATGATCGTCAAGGGCGCCCGCAGCCCTGAAATTATGGCCGACGCCGCCCACGCCGTGCTGACCGGCAGCACTGCGGTCCGCGCGCACGGCAACCGGAGCGGAAACTTCTACACGGATGAAGAAGTTCTCGCGGCGGCAGGGGTGACGGACTTCAGCCCGTACAGCCTCGGCGCGCCCGAGGACCAGCTGGTCCCGGACATCTTCCTCTGAACTTGCTGAGTGTTTTCGGCCGCCCGCCCTGCGGAAATTCCCCTCGTTTGAGGAGCGGGTGCCGAAAATACCCGGCGTGTCCGGCCGACCCGCCGCATATGCCGGCCGAAGGTGGGGAGTTTCCGCGGAGGTATCTGAGTCAACAGGGCGGGAGCCTCGGTGTGCTTTCCTCGGTAGGATTCAAGCATGGAAGCCGTGCAGGAAACCCCGGACCGTCCGCCGCTGGACCTGAGTGCCCTCAGCGATGAGGCGTTTCTGTCCGCCAACGGAATTCCGCGCCTGACGGTGGTCGAGTCCACCGGCTCCACGAATGCCGACCTCCTCCGCGGTGTGACCGAGGATCCCGGCGCCTGGCCGGATCTGTCGGTGCTGACCGCCGAGTATCAAAGCGCCGCACGCGGCCGGCTGGACCGCCGGTGGGAGGCGCCGGCCCGCAGCTCCGTCTCCGTCTCGCTCGTGCTCCGGCCGGTCAACGCGGCCGGCCGGCCGCTGCCGACCCACAGCTTCTCTTGGCTCTCCCTCCTGGCCGCCCTCGCCCTGCGTGAGACCCTGACGGAAACGGCTGGCCTTCCGGCGGAACTCAAATGGCCCAACGACGTCCTGGTGCGGGGCCGGAAGATCGCAGGCATCCTGGCCCAGCTTGGTCCGCTCGGCGGCGCCGGCACGCCGCCCGTCATTCTCGGCACCGGCCTGAACGTCACGCTGACCGAGCCCGAACTCCCGGTCCCCACCGCCACGTCCGTCTTGCTGGAGAACGCGGATACCGTGGACCGGACGGAACTCCTGAAGAGCTATCTGTCCCGCTTCGCCACCCTCTACCGGAGTTTCTGCAACGCCGACGGCGACCCCACCGCCGGCATGGCCGGCGGCCCGTCGCTGCACAAGAGGGTCGAACACCTGCTGTCGACCCTCGGCAAGCAGGTCCGTGCCCAGCTCCCCGGCGACCACGAGATCATCGGCCACGCCACGCGTCTGGACGAATATGGTTCGCTCCTGGTGGTCGACGCCGCGGGGCATGAACATGTGGTGACCGCCGGCGACGTCGTGCACTTGAGGCCGTGGAACCCGGCCGGGACCGGCGCCCAGGGCGACGGCCGAGCAGAAAGCGGTTATGCGTAGAGTGCTCCAGCCGGGAGAGCAAGTGATTGTGGTGACCCGGCCCCAGCCCAGGATGCTCATTGTCCCGGCGCTGATCTTCATTGTTGTTCCGGCGTTGGCAGCCTACGCCTGCGCCTGGGTTCTCAAGGGCGGCCCGGCGCGGCTCATGCCCCTCATCCCGAAGGAATGGACGCCCTGGCTGGTCGCGGTCTGCCTGGCGTTGGCGGCCTGGGTGCTGCTGGCCTATTGCCTCCCGCGGGTCATTGCATGGCACGCCACCCGCTACATCCTGACCAGCCAGCGCTTAGTTACCCGATACGGCATGTTACGGCGGCGCGATGAACAGGTTACTCTCGCCGCGGTCCGCCATGTGGCCATTGAGCAATCGTTGTTGCAGCGCCTATTGCGCTCCGGGAATATATCCTTGGAGACCGGGTACCCCGCTGGAATGGTGGTTCCCGATGTCCCGGAGGTCGCGACATTCCGTAACTTCATGCTGGATGCCATCGGCGAACTGCCCCAGGGCGAGGTGTTCGGGGCCGATGGCATGACCGACAACCCAGGCGAGGCCCGGCCGTGGGAGACGAGAGAAGGTGGAAGAGATGAACGCTGAGAACGTCCACCAGGACATCGACCTCGCTGCCCCGGATTTGCCCCGGGAACCCGAGGACGTCGCCGGCCCGGCTGCTGCCGACAGCGACACCGGGACCGCCTTCGACACGGAAGCCGGTGCGCCCATCGAGGCGGCCGCCGAATTCGAACCAGGATTCGAACCCGGTTTCGAACCCGCCGAACCCCAATCCGAACCCGAACCTGCCGCCCCGCCAACTGGAACGATGTCCGCCGAACGGCTCGCCGCCAAGGCCCTCGAAGCCCGGCTGCTGGGCGGTGAACGCAAGCTCAGGCGCCGTGAAGTCGCCGCCGGCGCCGGACTCTCGCTGCTCTCTGCCCGGAAACTCTGGCGCGCCCTCGGCTTTCCCAACCTCGGGGACGAGGATGTCGCCTTCACCGAGCGCGACCAGTCCGCCCTGTCCACCATCGTGGACCTGGTGCGTGACGGCAAGCTCACCGAGGAAGCCGCCATCTCCATCACCCGGGCCATCGGCCAGATGACCGACCGGATGGTGGTGTGGCAGATCGAGGCCCTGGTGGAGGACATGGTCCAGGAACAGGGGGTGCCGGACTCCGTCGCGCGGAAGCGGCTCGTCAGCGAACTGCCGAACCTCATTGACGCCCTCGAGGAAATGCTCGTCTATTCCTGGCGCCGGCAGCTCAACGCCGGCGTCCAGCGCCTGGCCGTCCGGGCCGAGGCCGGACTGCAGTCCAGCGAAGAGGGCCGCGAAGGCGACGAGGACGATTCGCCACTGCCGTTGGCCCGGGCCGTCGGCTTCGCCGACCTCGTGTCCTACACCAGCCTGTCCCGCCGGATGAACGAAAAAACCCTCGCCCAGCTGGTGCAGCGCTTCGAGAACAAATGCGCCGAAATCATCTCCGTCGGCGGCGGCCGGCTGGTCAAGACCGTCGGCGACGAAGTCCTCTACATTGCCGAGACCCCCGCGGCCGGCGCCGAAATCTCCCTGGCCCTGTCCCGCGCCTTCACCGAGGACGAGATCCTGCCACAGGCCCGCGTGGCCATGGTCTGGGGCCGCATCCTCTCCCGCCTCGGCGACATCTACGGACCCACCGTCAACCTCGCCGCCCGCCTGACAGCCCTCGCCGACCCCGGAACCGTGCTGGTGGATTCGATGACCGCGGCCGCGCTGGAGCAGGACGAACGCTTCGTCCTGATGCCCCGCCCGGCCGAGGACGTCCGCGGGTTCGGTGAAATCCACCCGGTACAGCTACAGCCCGGCAGCGGCCGGGGTCTGATCCTGGACTAAGCGGCAGATCAGGATAAGCCCGGCGGTAGCCCGTGGCGGGCTTCTCAGTGCGCGGCGCATATGCAATAGTCGGACCGGCAGTTGCGATCCGGCTGGGTTTGTGACCGCCGTGAACCCTCGCGCACCACTGCAGCCGCGCACCACTTTATTGAGGACCGCCATGAACCAATCGCCAGACGCCCCCCTCCCGCCGTCGGACGGGAAACGGGGACCGCGCCTGCGCTGCGGGTACGGCACGGACCGGGGACTGCGCCGCGAGGCGAACGAGGATTCCTTCATTGCTGCCGACCCCGTCTTCGCCGTGGCGGACGGCATGGGCGGGCATGAGGCGGGCGAAGTTGCCAGCGGCATCTGCGTGCGCACCCTGGCCGAGCTGCCACAGTTCAAGACCGGCAGCCGGGACGCGACGGCGGACATCCTCCAGGAGTACCTGCTGATGGCTGACGCCGGCATCCGTCACGCCACCGGATCCCGCGCCGGAACCACACTGTCCGGCGTCGTGGTGGTGGAACAGCTGGACGTTCCGTACTGGCTTGTCCTCAACATCGGTGATTCACGCACTTACCGCTACAGCCACGGCCAGCTCGCCCAGATCAGCGTGGACCATTCCGAGGTGCAGGAGCTCCTCGATACCGGCCAGATCACCGAAGCCGAGGCCGCCGTGTATCCGCGCAGGCACGTTGTGACGAGGGCCCTGGGAACGGGAGACGACTCCGATGCCGATTACTGGCTGCTTCCCCTTGAGGACGGCGACAGGATCCTGGTCTGCTCCGACGGTCTCAACGGGGAACTGGGCGATGAGCAGATTGCCGGCATCCTTGCGGCCGAGGCAGACCCCCAGGCGGCCGTTGACGAACTGATCCAGGCGGCGTTGCGCAGTGGCGGCCGGGACAACATCACGGCGATCGTGGTCGACGCCCGGACTGCAAGCGAGGATGCGCCCGCCTGAGCGGCCCCGCGACCGGACCCTGGACCGGACAATGTCGTGGATCTAGGGCAGGATAGGTCTGTGAGCACAGGGAAGACCGCAGCAGAGACCGCAGCAGGGACTGAAATATCAGCCGAAGAAGCCCCCGGGCACGCCACGGATCCTCAACCTCCCGAGGGGGAGCAGGTCCCGTCGGGAGACATCCGCGCCGAGTACGAGAACCTTGTCGAAGAGGTCCGCAAACACCGCTTTGCGTACTACCAGGAGGACGCGCCGACCATCTCCGACGCCGAGTTCGACGAGCTCTACCGGCGGCTGGAAACGCTAGAAGCCATGCATCCGGAACTGGTGGCCAACGATTCGCCCACGCAGGAAGTCGGCGGCGAGGTGTCGGCGGCGTTTACCGCCGTCCAACACCTGCAGCGCATGTACAGCCTGGAGGATGTCTTCTCGCTCGAGGAGCTTGAGGCCTGGATGGTGAAGGCCGAGGCAGGCGTCGCCAAGCTCGGCAATGGTGGCAACCCGCCGTCGTGGCTCACCGAACTGAAGATCGACGGCCTGGCCGTCAACCTGCTCTACCGCGACGGGGCGCTGGTCCGGGCCGCCACCCGCGGCGACGGCACGACCGGCGAAGACATCACGCACAACGTCCTGACCATCAAGGAAATCCCGCAGCAGCTCAGCGGCACCGGTTTCCCGGCCGAGATGGAAGTCCGCGGCGAAGTCTTCATCCCGTCCCAGGCCTTCGCTGAATTCAACGAAGCCCTGATCGAGGCCGGCAAGGCGCCGCTGGCCAACCCGCGCAACGCTGCCGCAGGCTCGCTGCGGCAGAAGGACCCGGCCGAAACCGCCAAGCGTCCGCTGCGGATGTACGTCCACGGCATCGGCGCCCGCGAGGGACTCGAGCCTGCCAGCCAGTCGGACACCTACCGCAAGCTCGCCGAATGGGGACTGCCCACGAGCCCGTACTTCGAGGTCCTGTCCGGGCTGGCGGACGTGCTGGCGTTCATCAAACGCTACGGCGACAAGCGGCATAGCCTCACCCACGAGATCGACGGCATTGTGATCAAGGTGGACGACTTCGCAACACAGCGGGCCCTGGGCTACACCACCCGGGTGCCGCGCTGGGCAGTGGCCTACAAGTACCCGCCCGAAGAGGTCCACACCAAGCTGCTCGACATCGCCGTCAACGTCGGCCGCACCGGCCGGGTCACGCCGTACGGCGTGATGGAACCGGTCAAGGTTGCCGGCTCCACCGTGGAAATGGCCACCCTGCACAACCAGGAAGTGGTGATCGCCAAGGGTGTGAAGATCGGCGACATCGTGGTGTTGCGCAAGGCCGGGGACGTCATTCCGGAAATTGTGGGCCCCGTGCTGGCGCTGCGGGACCAGCAGGACCCGCCCGTTCGCGACTTCATCATGCCTACCGAATGCCCCGCCTGCGGCACGCCGTTGGCCCCCGGGAAGGAAGGGGACGTGGACATCCGCTGCCCCAACTCCCGGTCCTGCCCGGCTCAGCTGCGCGAACGTGTCTTCCACCTCGCCGGCCGCGGCGCCTTCGACATCGAGGCCCTCGGCTGGGAAGCCGCTATCGCACTGACCCAGCCCGCCGAGCCCGCCACGCCGCCGCTGACCACCGAGGCGACACTGTTCGACCTCACTCCGGAGCAGCTCGCTGACGTCCGCGTCCGCCGGGAGAAGCGCTCCAAGGGCGTGGGGACGGGGGAAGTCGAGCTGGTGCCCTACTTCTACACCAAGGCCACCACCAAGACCCCGTCCAAGCCCACGGCCACCACGGACAAGCTCTTCCGGGAACTGGAGAAGGCGAAGTCCCAGCCGCTGTGGCGGGTCCTCGTGGCCTTGTCCATCCGGCACGTCGGTCCGCGGGCCTCGCGCGCCCTCGCTACCGCGTTCGGCAGCATGGACGCGATCCGGGGGGCCTCCGAGGAGGAGCTCGCCAACGTCGACGGCGTGGGCCCGGTCATCGCCCAGGCGCTGACGGAATGGTTCACCGAGGACTGGCACCGCGACATCGTGGACCGCTGGGCGGCCGCCGGCGTCCGGATGGCGGACGAACGCGACGAATCCACGCCCAGGACCCTGGAAGGGCTGACCATCGTGGTGACCGGAAGCCTCGAGGGCTTCAGCCGCGATGAGGCCAAGGAAGCCATCCTGATCCGCGGCGGCAAGGCGGCCGGTTCGGTCTCGAAAAACACCAGCTACGTGGTGGCGGGCGAGAACGCCGGTACCAAACTGGACAAAGCCGAACAGCTTGGCCTCCCGGTCCTGGATGAGGACGGTTTCCGGGCGCTGCTGGCGAACGGGCCGGCCGAATGAGCGCCCACCCCGGCGTCCCTCCCGAGCCCGCGGCCGGCATTCCCGCGTTGCTGGAACTGGCCAAGTCCGCCGCGGCGGCGGGGGCCGCCGTCCTGGCCAGCCGTAACATCGCCGACCTGGATGTCAGCAACAAGGGCGACTCAGGAGACTGGGTGACGGCCTTCGACCTCGCCGCCGAAGCCGCCGTCCGGGAAGTCATCACCGCCGCCCGGCCCCGGGACATCATCACGGGGGAGGAGGGCGGCACCGTCCTGCCGGCGGAGCCCAGCGGCTACCGCTGGTCCATCGACCCGCTCGATGGCACCACCAATTTCATCCGCAACATCTTTTACTACGCCACTTCCGTGGCGGTGGCGGACGCCGACGGCGTCTGGCTGGCCGGCGTCGTCAGCGCCCCGGCGCTGGGGCGCACCTACTATGCGTCCCGCGGCGAGGGGGCCTGGCTCCAGGAAGAGGGCCGGCTGACCGCCCTCTTCGGCCCGGTCCCCGGACGGACCGGGCAGATCCTGGCCACCGGCTTCAGCTACGATTCCGACGTCCGGGCGGAACAGGCCACAGGCCTCGGCGGCCTGATGGACGGCTTCGCCGACATGCGTCGGCTCGGCTCGGCGGCGCTGGATTTGTGCCTGGTGGCGGACGGCACCCACGACGCCTACGGCGAGCGCGGGCTCAACGAACACGACTTCGCCGCCGGGGCCCTGATCGCCGAGGAGGCAGGCTGCTGGGTGCGGCGACCGCGGCTCACCAGCCCCCTGGCCGGAGGCCCCTCCGACGACGAGCGCCTGGCCGCCTGGACGTGCGCCGGGCCACTGGAACTCTCCGGCAAGTTCCCCCTCTAATAGTCGTTCCCAGGCCGGCCGCCGGCCTGGGTGATAGGCCATGGGGAGAGTTCAGAGTGATAGTTCAGTCACGGAAACGGCCCTTCCGGCCCAGGCCCGGGCCAACCGCCCGTACCATTGACAGGTGCCTTCGCAGATCCTCATTCGCCCCGCCGTCCCGGCCGACTACGACGCCATAGCGCGCATCACCCGGGACGCCTACCTGGCGGCTGGCTACTTTGAGAGCGCCGACCACCCGTACATGCGGCAGATCCAGAACGTCGGGCAGCGTGCTGCGGACGCGACGGTTTGGGTTGCGGAACGGGACGGCCGGGTCCTCGGCTCGGTGACGCTGGCGGTCGAGGGCGAGCCCTACGCGGACATCGCCCAAAGCGACGAGCTCGAGTTCCGCATGCTCGTGGTGGACCCTTCCGTGCAGCGCAGCGGCGCCGGCAAGGCCATGGTCCAGGCCATCATCGACCACGCCAAGTCCCTGCCCGGAATCCACGCCGTGGCCCTCACCACGGGTGAGAGCTGGGAAAGTGCCCACGGCCTGTATCAGAAGACCGGCTTCCTGCGGGCGCCGGAGCGCGACTGGCTGGTGCCGGGCACCGATATCAAACTGCTGGTTTACCGCCAGGAGCTCTAGCCGGGGCAGTGGCCCCGCGCCGGGCGGCCGACACAAGGCAACCCCTGCTCTGGCCGGTGTGGGGGCGCCAGGTCTCTGGCGGAACCGCCGGACTTGGAGTATGAAGAGCGCATGACCAAGGCGCACGGGCAGGGGCCTACCAGGGTCCCCCTCATCGGCCAGTTCCGCTCCTACGACCGTGGGTGGCTGCGGGGCGATTTGATCGCCGGCGTCACCGTCGCGGCCCTGATCGTTCCGAAGAACCTGGGCTACGCAGGAATCGCCGGGATACCACTGCAGAACGGCCTGTATGCCGCCGCTGCCGGCGCCATCGTCTACGCGATCTTCGGCACTTGCCGGCAGATCTCGATGGGGCCGAGCTCGGGTCTGGCGGCGGTGGCCGCGAGTGCCGTGAGCGCGGCAGGCATCACCGGCGAGCAGGATGTCGCCTCGTTCGTTGCCGGAATCACCCTTGCCTCCGGGATCCTGTTCCTGATACTTGCCGTCTTCAAGATGGGCTGGATTGCGCAATTCCTCTCGAAGGCCGTGGTCACCGGCTTCCTTTTCGGCGCGGCGATCGACGTCGTCATCGGGGAGCTCCCCAAACTCACCGGGACCGAGGTCACCGGTTCCAACCCAATCCAGGAACTGTGGTCCTGGCTGGGCACCCTGAGCGAGGCGCAGCCGACCACTGTGGTGGTGGGGGCCATCGCGCTGGCCGTCGTCTTCGGGCTGAAAGCCATCGCTCCTCAAGTCCCCGGTGCCCTGGTCCTGGTGGTGGGCGGATTGCTGGCTGAGGCGCTGTTCGGTCTCGGGGCCAAAGGGGTGGCCCTGGTGGGCGACGTACCCAGCGGCCTGCCCTCGCTTCAGGTCCCGGACGGCCAGCTGATGTGGGACCACGTGGGCACCGTGGCCCTCGCGGCGGTGGCGCTGGTCCTGATCGGCTTCTCCCAGACCGCCGGGGATGCGAGGGCCTTCGCTGCCAAGCACCGCTACCAGATCGACATCAACCAGGAATCGATAGCCCAGTCGATGGCCAACATCGCCGCGGGACTCTTCAAGGGGATGCCCGTCTCGACGAGTCTGTCAGCGAGCTCGCTGAACGACCACTCCGGGGCGAAGACCGGCCTTGCCTCCCTCACTTCGGGGGTCACAGTTTTGCTCACGCTGCTGTTCCTGGCGCCGCTGTTCTCGATCCTGCCCAAGCCCGTGCTGGCGGCGCTGATCATCGAGGCCGTCGTCATGGGCATGATGAACGTACCTGAGCTGCGGCGGCTTGCCCGGGTGCAGAGGTTCGACTTTTGGATTGCGATCGCAGCGATCATCGGCACCCTCATGTTCGGCGTGCTCGCGGGCGTCGTGATCGGGATCGGGTTCTCGATCCTCTGGCTCGTCCGGGTGGCTACCCACCCGCAGATGCCGTCCCTCGGCCGCGAACCGGGCACCCAGGTCTTCCGTGATGCCGACGAGCACCCCGGCGACGAGGTCGTTCCCGGCATTGCCGTGATCCGGTTCGACGGCGGCCTCTTCTTCGCCACCGCCGACGCACTGGAGGACCGCCTGCGCGAAGTCATCCAGTCAACGCCGGGGCTCACAGGGATTGTGCTCGACTGCGGCGGGATCAACTTCGTCGACTCCCAGGGGGCCGCAAAGATGGCGGACATCGTGATCCTCGCCCGCGAGTCGGACGTCAACCTGCGCCTGACCCGGCTCAAGCCCGCGGTTCGGGCGGTCCTGGAGCGCGACGGCGTGATCGAGCGCATCGGGGCGGACATGATCCACGGCAACATCCACCGGGCCGTGGAAGCGGAACAGGCGGCGGCACAGAAGCGTCCCGACGGCGCCGCCGGCGCGCCGCAGTGACCCCGCAACCCCCAAGCGCCCTGCGTTTCTAGTGGCCGGTTCCGGCGGGGATCCCGTAGCGGTGCTCGGGCCGCCCGGTGGTGCCGTAGCGCAGCTGGATGTCGACGGCGCCGTCGTCCGCCAGCGCGGACAGGTACCGTTGGGCGGTGGCCCGGGACACGCCTACACGGGCGGCGACGTCGGCGGCCGAATACTGCTCGCCGGGAACCAGGGATTCCAGCACCGCGGCCTCGGTGGCAGAGCGTGGACGCGCCGAGGCGACGACGTCGCCCGGGATCAGGGCGCGCTTGGCGCGTTCCACCGTCTCCTGGCTGACAGAGCCCGGCTGCGCCAGGATCCGGCGGTAGCGCGCATAGGAGCGCAGCTGCTGCGAGAGGGATTCGGCCGTGAAGGGCTTGAGCAGGTATCCCAGCGCCCCGCGACGGAACGCGAGGCGCAGCGAGGCCGTGTCCGAGGCCGCGCTGAGGACCACCGTGTCGACGTCCAGCTGGTGCAGCAGGTCCAGGCCCGAAGCGTCCGGGAGGTAGACGTCAAGCAGCACCAGGTCCGGGCGCAGGCTGTGGATGGCCTGCAGCGCCTGGGACGCCGAGCCGGCGGGCGGCAGCGCCAGGAACCCGGCCACCGAATCCACGTAGGCGGCATGCAGCTTGGCGACGTGAAAATCATCGTCGACAATCAGCACCCTGAAATCCTCAGACATCGTTGTCCTCTCCGTCCGCTTTAGTGGGCCCCGGTTCAGTGGCTGGTTCAGTAGTTCCCGGTTCAGTTCCCGGCAGCGTTGGCCCGGATTCGGTGGTTCCCGGCAGGGTGGCGACGAACACGGCGCCCGGCCCGCCCGGGGAGCCTGCTTCGAGCAACCGCACGTCTCCGCCGCGGCGGCGCGCGAGCTGGCGGGACAATGCCAGCCCCAGGCCCTGCCCGGCGCCCGCCCGGGCCGGCCGATCCGAGGTTGTATAGCCTTCCGCGAAAACCGACTCGGCCTCCGCGGCTGTCATTCCTGCGCCCAGGCCGTCGCCGGAATCCGCGACCACAATGTGAAGTGTGCCGGCTCCTCCCTTGATACCCGGTTCGTCCAGCACTTCCACTTCCACCCAGCGCTCAGCCGCAGAACCGGCGACGGCGGCGTTGACTGCGTTGTCGATCAGGTTCCCTAGCACGGTGGTGACGTCCTGGGGTTCGGTGACGTGGCCGCGGACCACGGACTCCGGGCCGAGGCGCAGGCTTACGCCGCGCTCGTCCGCCTCGACGCCCTTTGCGCCCAGGAAGGCCTGCAGGTAAGGGTCCTGGAGCAGCTCGGCCTGGTCCACTGGGAACGCCAGCGGCCCGGTTCCCGCCAGTTTGGCGAGATAGTCCTGGGCCTGCTGGGGCTGGCCGATGCTCATGAAGCCGGCGATCGTGTGCAGCTGGTTGGCGAATTCGTGGCGCTGCGCCCGCAAGGCCGCGGACATGGTGCCGACGGCGTCGAGCTGGCGGGTCAGCTGCTGCAGTTCGGTCCGGTCCCGCAGCGTCACCACCCAGCCCAGGTCCTCGCGGCCATGCAGGGCCTTGCGGGCGCTCGCCACCAGGACCCGGCCGCCGGCCACGAGTTCCACCGCGTCGCCCTCCGGCGCGTCGGCCCGGGTCAAGGCCTTCAGCTGCTCCGGCACCGGCGCGTTTGCCCAGGCGCTGCCCGCGAGGTCGGGAACGCCGAGCAGCCGTTGGGCGGCGGCGTTGAAAACACTGACCCTGCCGTCGGCCGCAACGCCGATCACGCCGTCGTCGACGCCCTGCAACACGGCCACCTGGTCGTGCACCAGGGTACTGATCTCTTCGGGCTCCAGCCCGAGTGTCAGCCGCTGGAGCCGCCGCCGCAGCAGGAAGGAAGCCAGCACGCCTGCCAGCAGCGCGCCGGCGGCCGTGGCGGCGATGGGGATGATGTCCCGTGCCAGGCTCTGGCTGATCGTTTCGGTGGAGTACCCCACGCTCACCTCACCCACCACCGCTCCCGAGCCCGGGGCGTACACCGGGACCTTGGCGCCGGCGGACGGGCCCAGCGTGCCCGTGTTGCGCGTGGTGACCTCCCTGCCGGCGAGTGCCTCCGAGGGGTCCGTGCTGACTTTTTCGCCCAGCCGTTCCGCGTCCGGGTGTGCCAGCCGGATACCGGTCTCGTCCGTAATGACCACGAACAGCGCCCCGGTGCGGGTCCGGGCACTCTCCGCGGCAGCCATCAACGGACCGGCCAACAGCTCGGCCGCCGGGGGAGCGGCGGGAAGGGCGCTGATGGACTGGACGTCTGCCTGCACGGACGGGTCCGAGGCAACAGTCCGGGCCAGGGTTAGCGCCTGATTCTCGGCCTCCCGGCCCAGCCGGTCGTAGGTCAGCCAGGCGTGGACGGCGCTGCTCAGCAGCACCACCAACGCCACGACGCCGAGCTGTAGCAACAGTGTCTGGGTCGAAAAGCGCAGGGCCGGCATTGCTGTGCGGCGCTTCATCGGGCTCCTGCCAGGGGTTTGTGCGGACGTGAGCAAAATGCGCAAAATGCATCCAATAAGCAGTATGCCAATCAATTGAGCCAAAGGCCCAGTCGTGACGGGCGCCACTCTAACGTCTGTAGTGCGCATCACATCGGAGTGGTGTCATTCAACGAAGAAGGAGCCGGCCGTGCTGGTATTACTAGGATTCGCCATGATCGCGGTATTCATGGTGCTGATCATGACGAAGAAGTTGACGCCCGTATTGGCGCTCATCATCGTCCCCACAGTCTTCGGGCTTTTCGCCGGCGCGGGCCTGGGCATCGGCCCGATGGTGCTGGACTCCATGAAGTCCATGACCTCCACGGCCGCGCTGCTGATGTTCGCAATCATCTACTTCGGCCTGATGATCGACGTCGGGCTCTTTGACCCCCTGGTCCGGTTCATTCTGCGCAAGCTCGGCAACGATCCCGCCAAAGTGGTCCTCGGCACGGCCATCCTCGCAGCAGCTGTTTCGCTCGACGGCGACGGCTCCACCACCTTCATCCTCACCACCGCGGCGATGCTGCCGGTCTACCTGCGGCTCAAAATGAGCCCCGTCGTGCTGACCTGCGTGGCCGGCCTCGCCAACGGCACCATGAACATCCTGCCCTGGGGCGGCCCCACCGCCCGCGCCGCAACCGCGCTGAAGCTCGACGTCAACGACGTCTTCGTGCCCATGGTCCCGTCCCTCATCGCAGGCCTCATTGTGGTCCTGGTCTTCTCCTGGCTGCTCGGCCTGCAGGAACGCAACCGCCTCCACGCCGTCGCCCCGGAAATCTGGGGCACCGGTGACGCCGGGATGCCCGACGGCGGCACCGGAACCGGCCGCTTCGGCTTCGGCCGCAAAGGTACCGGCCCCCGGGTCTCCGGCACTGCCGGCGCAGTCGGAAGCCCGTCAACCGGCGGATCCTCCGTCGCCGTCCTGGATCGCACCGAAGTCCTCGTTGACGACCGCGACACCGCCATGGCGGACACCGCGCTGGACCCCAACCGCAAGACCCTGCGTCCCAAGCTGTTCTGGTTCAACCTCGGCCTGACGGTTGCAGTCATGGTGACGCTCGTTGCCAACGTCATTCCGCTTCCGTTCGTGTTCATGGTGGGTTCCGCCGTCGCCCTGCTGGTCAACTTCCCCAACGTGAAGGACCAGGGCGCCCAGCTGATCGCCCACGCACCCTCGATCGTCGCCGTCGTCAGCATGGTCATGGCGGCCTCAGTCCTCACCGGTGTCCTCAACGGCACGGGCATGGTCAAGGCAATGTCGGAATGGCTCGTCCAGATCATCCCGACGGACATGGGGCCGTTCATGGCCATCATCACCGGCGTCCTGAGCATCCCGATGACGTTCTTCATGAGCAACGACGCCTTCTACTTCGGTGTCCTACCGGTCCTCAGCGAGACGGCAGCCCACTACGGCGTCAGCGCCGCCGATATGGCCCGCGCCTCCATCACCGGCCAGCCCTTCCACCTGCAGAGCCCCCTGGTCCCGGCCATCCTGCTACTGGTCTCCCTCGCCAAGGTGGACCTCGGTGACCACCACAAAAAGGTCCTCTGGCGCACGGCCGTGATCTCCCTGGTCATGCTCGGAGTAGGAGTCCTCACAGGAGCCATCGGCATCGGCTAACAACCCCCACCAGCACCAAGCAACGCGGGGTCACTTACGGCCCGTTCCGGACCTCCGGATGGGCCGCAAGTGACCCCGCGTTGTTTGTCGCCGTCCTTCTCGGCGTCGGACGGTAACAGCAGTTCAACCCACGTAGACTGGGACGGAAAATAATCCGAACTTGCAGGGGAGATCCATGGCTGCGATCAACCGCGACGACGTCGCGCATCTCGCGCAACTCGCGCACATCGAGATGAGTGCTGAAGAGCTGGACAGGATGGCCGGCGAACTCGCCGTCATCGTGGAATCAGTGAAGTCCGTCAGTGAAGCCGCCGGTGACGACGTCCCGGCCACGTCCCACCCGATTCCGCTGACCAACGTATTCCGCGAGGACGTCGTGGGCCACACGTTCACGGCCGAGCAGTCCCTCAACGGCGCCCCCGACGCGTACGAAGGCCGCTTCAAGGTCCCGGCAATCCTGGATGAGGACTAAGACCATGACTGAGAACAACGAACTGATCCGCCTCACCGCCGCAGCGCTCGCCGAGAAGCTGGCAGCCCGTGAGATCACCGCCGTCGAGGTCACCCAGGCGTACCTGGACCGCATCGCCGCCGTCGACGGCAAGGTCCACGCCTTCCTTCACGTCAACGCCGACGAAGCGCTCGCCGTCGCCGCCGAAGTGGACGCGATCCGCGCTGCCGGCGGTGCTGCCGCCGAAGAGCTCCACGTCCTCGCGGGCGTGCCGATCGCGGTCAAGGACCTCATCGTCACGATCGGCCAGCCCACGACGGCCGGCTCGAAGATCCTCGAAGGCTGGCACAGCCCCTACGACGCCACCGTCGTCGAGCGCCTGCGCGCCGCGAAGATGCCGATCCTGGGCAAGACCAACCTGGACGAATTTGCGATGGGCTCCTCCACCGAGCACTCCGCGTTCGGCCCCACCCACAACCCCTGGGATCTGGACCGCATCCCCGGTGGCTCCGGCGGTGGCTCCGCTGCTGCCGTCGCGGCCTTCGAAGCCCCGCTGGCCCTCGGCACGGACACCGGCGGCTCCATCCGTCAGCCCGGCGCCGTCACCGGCACGGTCGGCGTCAAGCCCACCTACGGCGGCGTCTCCCGCTACGGCGCCATCGCCATGGCGTCCTCGCTGGACCAGATCGGCCCGGTCTCCCGCACCGTGCTGGACTCGGCCCTGCTGCACCAGGTGATCGGCGGCCACGACCCGCGCGATTCCACCTCGCTCCCGGACCCGATGGAGGACCTCGTCGCTGCCGCCCGGACCGGCAACGTCGAGGGCATGAAGATCGGCATCATCAAGGAGCTCCACGGCGAGGGCTACCAAGCCGGCGTCGAGAACCGCTTCAACGAGTCCCTTGAGCTTCTCAAGGGCGCCGGTGCCGAAATCGTCGAGGTGTCCTGCCCCAACTTCAAGTACGCACTGGGCGCCTACTACCTGATCATGCCCTCCGAGGCGTCCTCCAACCTGGCCAAGTTCGACGGCGTCCGGTACGGCCTGCGGGTCCTGCCCGAACAGGGACCGATGACGATCGAACGGGTCATGGGCGCCACCCGCGCCGCGGGCTTCGGCGATGAAGTCAAACGCCGCATCATCCTGGGCACCTACGCCCTGAGCGCCGGCTACTACGACGCCTACTACGGCTCGGCCCAGAAGGTGCGCACCCTGATCCAGCGCGACTTCGACGCAGCCTTCGCCAAGGCCGACGTCCTCATCTCCCCGACGGCCCCCACCACGGCCTTCAAGCTCGGCGAGAAGCTCAACGACCCGCTGGCGATGTACCTCAACGACGTCGCAACGATCCCCGCCAACATGGCAGGTGTTCCCGGGCTCTCCCTGCCCGGCGGCCTCGCCGACGAGGACGGGCTGCCGGTGGGCATCCAGCTGCTGGCCCCGGCCCGCCAGGACGCCCGGCTCTACCGCGTCGGCGCGGTCCTGGAATCCCTGCTCGAGGCGCAGTGGGGCGGACCGCTGCTGGACCGTGCCCCTTCACTGACGGCTCCGTCACTGACCGATTCCGCACCGGCGGTTGCTGGCGCCCCCGCGAGCCACGGAGGTTCACACTAATGACTGACGCAACCCTCAGCTTCGAAGAGGCGATGGAGAAATACGATCCCGTCCTGGGCTTCGAGGTCCACGTGGAGCTCAACACCAAGACCAAGATGTTCTCCTCCGCGCCGAACGTCTTCGGCGACGAGCCGAACACCAACGTCAACGAGGTGGACCTCGGCATGCCCGGCGTGCTGCCGGTGGTGAACAAAACCGCGATCGAGTCCTCGATCAAGATCGGCCTGGCGCTGAACTGCAAGATCGCCGAGAGGTGCCGCTTCGCCCGGAAGAACTACTTCTACCCGGACACCCCGAAGAACTTCCAGACCTCCCAGTACGACGAGCCCATCGCGTACGACGGCTACCTGGACGTCGAGCTCTCCGACGGCACCGTGTTCCGCGTTGAGATCGAACGCGCGCACATGGAAGAGGACGCCGGCAAGCTGACCCACATGGGCGGCGCCACAGGCCGCATCCAGGGCGCGGACTACTCCCTGGTGGACTACAACCGCTCCGGTGTGCCGCTGGTCGAGATCGTCACCAAGCCGATCGAAGGCGCCGGCAGCCGCGCACCCGAGCTCGCCAAGGCCTACGTGGCCGCCGTCCGCGAAATCGTCAAGAACCTCGGGGTCTCGGACGCCAAGATGGAACGCGGCAACGTCCGCTGCGACGCCAACGTCTCGCTGCGCCCGCACGGCCGCGAACGCTTCGGCATCCGCTCGGAAACCAAGAACGTCAACTCGCTGCGCGCCGTCGAACACGCCGTCCGCTACGAGATCCAGCGGCACGCCGCCGTCCTGGACTCCGGCGAGCCGGTCACCCAGGAAACCCGCCACTGGCACGAGGACACGCGGACCACGACGTCGGGCCGGGCCAAGTCCGACGCCGACGACTACCGCTACTTCCCGGAACCTGACCTGGTCCCGATCACCGCGTCCCGCGAATGGGTCGAGGAACTCCGGGCCACCCTGCCCGAGCCGCCGGCCGCCCGCCGCAAGCGGCTGCAGGCCGACTGGGGCTACTCGGACCTGGAGTTCCGCGACGTCGTCAACGCCGGCGTCATGGACGAGATTGAGGAAACCATCGCCGCCGGCGCCACGGCCACCGTGGCTCGCAAGTGGTGGATGGGCGAGATCGTCGGACGCGCCAAGACCGCCGACGTCGATCCCGGCCAGCTCGGCGTCGCACCGGCCACCATCGTGGAACTGAACCAGATGGTGGAGGACGGCAAGATCAACAACAAGATGGCCTCCGAGGTCCTGGACGGCGTGCTCGCCGGCGAGGGCACCCCGGCGGAAATCGTCGAGAAGCGCGGCCTCGCCGTGGTCTCCGACGACGCACCCCTCTTGGAAGCGATCGACGCGGCCCTCGCCGCGCAGCCCGACGTCGCGGACAAGATCCGCGCCGGCAAGCTCCAGGCGATCGGCGCGATCGTCGGCGGCGTCATGAAGGCCACCCGCGGGCAGGCCGACGCCGGCCGCGTCAAGGAGCTGATCCTCCAGCGCCTCGGCGTCGAAGGCTAGCCCCTAGCCGCCCACTAAATCGGTCATGATGGTCTGCAGCGCTTCGCAGACCATCATGACCGATGTGCGTTTAAGGTTCTCCGGCCTGGCCAGGAGGTCAATCCGGCGCCGGGTGCTGATGCCCTCCAGCGGCCGCAGGACAATGTCCGGGTTCAACACCGGCCGCGCGGTGTGCCGCGGCAGCAGGCCGATCACGCCGCCGGCCGCCACGAGCGCCGCCACGGTCGAGTAGTCGTTGATGCGGTGCACAATGTTCAGCTCACGGCTGGAGACCGCCGCGACGGCGGAAAGCACGTCCGCGGGGGAGTAGCCCGCGCGGCTCGTCACCCACGGTTCGCCCACGACGTCGTCGGCCGTCACCGCCCGCTGGCCGGCCAGCCGGTGCCCGGCCGGCAGCGCCACGTCCAGCGGCTCGTGCGCGAGCGGAATCACCGCGACGCGTTCCTCGGGCCAGCGCGGGCTGTGATCCATCCGGTGCGCCAGGACCAGGTCATAGCGGGCCGTCAGGGCCGGGAAATCCTGCTGGGCGACGTCCTCGTCGGAGAGCAGGATCCGGGGTTGGCCGGGGCCGTCCAGGAGCCGGGCCAGCGGCGCGAACAGCGCCTGCCCGGCACTGTGGAAACCGCTGAGGGTCACCGGCGCCACCGGCGAGCCGTGGTAGGCGCCGATCGCCATCTTCGCATCCGCCATCGCGCTGACCACCGCGGCTCCGGCGTCCGCCAGGACCTGGCCGGCCTCCGTGAGCACCAGGTTCCGGCCCTCCTTGCGGGTCAGCGGCACCTCAACGGTCCTCTGCAGCGCGGCCAGTTGCTGGGACACGGCCGACGGCGTCACGAGGAGGGTTTCGGCGACGGCCTTGACGCTGCCCAAGGCCCCGAGTTCGCGCAGCATCTCCAGTTGGTGGATTTCCATGCCAGCCATTCTATGCAACAGCATTTCCTAATTCGTCGATTGAGAAAAATTCGGTTGTGCTAATGCTTCTTGATGGGTCTAATGGGGTGAGTTGTCCCACACGCCCGTGCCGCACGGCGGAATAGAACGCGCGGAGCGAGAAACCAAAAAGCACAGTTAGGAAGGCCCATGAAGGCTCTCTACAAGGCCGGCGCCCACGCAGGGTTCGAGCTCGTTGACCGTCCCGAGCCGGAAACCGGCCCCGGCGACGTCAAGATCCGCGTCATGACCACCGGCATCTGCGGCACCGACCTGCACATCCAGGCCTGGGACGCCTGGGCGCAGGGCATCATCAACGCCCCCCTGATCGCCGGCCACGAGTTCTACGGCGAGGTCGTGGAGACCGGCGAGGACGTCCTGGACGTCAAGGTGGGGGACCGAGTCTCCGGCGAAGGCCACATCGTCTGCGGCATCTGCCGCAACTGCCGCGCCGGCCGCCGGCAGATGTGCATCAACACCGTCAGCGTCGGCGTCCAGCGTGACGGCGCCTTCGCCGAGTACGTGGTGATCCCCGAGACCAACGTCTGGGTCCACCAGGACCCCTCCGTCACCCCGGAACTCGGCGCCATCTTCGACCCCTTCGGCAACGCAGTCCACACCGCCCTGAGCTTCCCGCTGGTCGGTGAGGACGTCCTGATCACCGGGGCCGGACCCATCGGCCTGATGGCGATCGCCGTCGCCCGGCACGCGGGCGCCCGCAAGATCGCGATCACCGACGTCTCCGCGCCCCGGCTGGCACTGGCCCGCCAGCTCGGCGTCGATCTTGCAATCGACGTCTCGAAGATGCGCGTCAAAGACGCCCAGCGCGAACTCGGCATGCGCGAAGGCTTCGACATCGGCATGGAAATGTCGGGACACCCCACCGCGCTGCCTGAGATGATCGACAACATGAACCACGGCGGCCGGATCGCGATGCTGGGACTGCCCAGCCAGTCCATCGACATCAACTGGGGCAAGGTGGTCACGCACATGCTGACCATGAAGGGCATCTACGGTCGCGAAATGTTCGAGACCTGGTACGCGATGAGCGCCATGCTCTCCTCCAACCCGGTCCTGCACGCGAACATCTCGGCCGTGGTCACGGACACGTTGCCGGCCACCGACTGGGAAAAGGGCTTCGAGGTGGCCCGCGCCGGCGTCGGCGGCAAGGTGGTCCTCGACTGGACCGTCTTCTAGACCAGCCTCTTTCGAGGACCCGTTTCACACCGCCCTGCCAGACACCGCATTTTGCCCCCGCATCCAACCAGCTGAGGAGCCAACCCATGTATTCAGCCATCAAGGACCAGCTGCAGCACGAACTCGATGAGATCCGCAGCGCCGGTCTGTTCAAGACCGAGCGGCACATCGACTCGCCGCAGGCCAACCGCATCAAGGCCGGGCAGATCGGCGAGTCCGGTGCCGACGTGCTGAACTTCTGCGCCAACAACTACCTCGGCCTCGCCGACCACCCGGACATCATCGCCGCGGCGAAGACCGCGATGGACGAGCGCGGCTTCGGCATGGCTAGCGTGCGCTTCATCTGCGGCACCCAGGACCTGCATCTGGCACTGGAACAGCGCGTCTCGGCGTTCCTCGGCACCGAGGACACCATCCTGTTCTCCAGCTGCTTCGACGCCAACGGCGGCGTGTTCGAATCCCTCTTCGGCCCGGAAGACGCCGTCATCTCCGACGCCCTGAACCACGCCTCCATCATTGACGGCATCCGGCTCTGCAAGGCCCAGCGCTTCCGCTACGCCAACCAGGACATGGCAGACCTCGAGGCGAAGCTGATCGCGGCCACCACCCAGGAAAACCCGGCGCGCCGCAAGATCATCGTCACGGACGGCGTCTTCTCGATGGACGGCTTCCTGGCCCCGCTCGAAGCGATCTGCGACCTCGCCGACAAGTACGACGCCCTGGTCATGGTGGACGATTCCCACGCGGTGGGCTTCATGGGCGCCACCGGTGCCGGCACGCCGGAACACGCCGGCGTCTCGGACCGCGTGGACATCTACACCGGCACGTTCGGCAAGGCCCTCGGCGGCGCGTCCGGCGGCTACGTCTCGGGCCGCGGCGAGGTCGTGGCGATGCTCCGCCAGAAGGCCCGCCCGTACCTGTTCTCCAACTCGCTGGCCCCTGCGATCGTCGCGGCCACGCTCAAGGCCCTGGACCTCGTGGAGAACTCCGGCGAACTGCGCGGCAAACTCTTCGCGAACGCGGAACTCTTCCGGAACCGCATGAGCGAGGAAGGCTTCGACCTGCTCCCCGGCGAGCACGCCATTGTCCCGGTGATGTTCGGCGACGCCGTCATGGCGGCCAAGGTGGCCGACGCCATGCTCCACAACGGCGTCTTTGTCACGGCGTTCAGCTACCCGGTGGTGCCCAAGGGCGCCGCACGGATCCGCGTCCAGCTCTCCGCCGCGCACAGCGCCGACGACGTCGAGGCCTGCGTCCAGGCGTTCGTGCGAAGCCGCGCGGCGGTGGCAGCGGCCTAGGCGGTCTGATCGCTGAGGCCGGGCCCCACAGGCCCGGCCTTAGCCCAGGGATCCGGCCTGCCCCGGCCTTGCTCGTTCATCCCGGCTGGGCTTGTCCGCGGGACATGCCCAGCTCCGGCAGCTAGGACTGGACATAATGCCACTATGTCCAACGGCCACGACCAACGAAGGGCATGTCCCGGGCCGGCCCACCGCAACGAGGGACATGTCCAGTAGTGCGGACCAGGGAAGGGCATGTCGCGGGCCGGCACGCGGCCACGAGGGGACATGTCCAGCGGTGCGGACTAGAAAGGGGCATGTCCAGTGGTGCACAACATGAATATGGCACGCTAGCGATCCTGGAACGATCCTGCGCCGAGTCTGGCATGATCCGCTCCAGAAGCGCCGCTTTCCGCGGCGCCGCTCGCCCGGGCGCAGGTCTCGGCGCGGCCTGATGCGGCAATCTGCAAGGATGGGACCATGTCAGCTCATTACGATGTCGTAATTGTCGGCGGCGGTATCGCCGGCCTGTCCATTGCCTCCACCCTGGCCGGACGATGCAGCGTGGCCCTGATCGAAGCCGAGCAGACCCTGGCCTACCACACCTCGGCCCGCTCGGCCCGGCAACTGATTCCCAGCTACGGGCCGCCCGTGGTCCAGGAACTCACCGTGCGGACGCTGGACCTCATCGCCGCCCAGGACGCCGAACGCCCGGAACCTGTGCTCACGCCGCGCAGCTTCATGCTGATCGGGGACGACGCCACCGTCCGGGCGGAGGCCAGCGGCCACATGCACCGGATCAGCCACGCCGAGGCACTGGAGCTGTGCCCGGCCCTTGTCCCGGACTCGTTCAGCGCCGCCGGCCTGGACACCGGATCCTTCGCCTGCAACGCCCCCGTGCTGCTCGAGGACCACCGGCGCCGTGCCGAGGCCGGCGGCGTGGACATCATCACCGGCGCCAGGGTCCATTCGGCCCAGCGCCTCGGCACCGGCTGGGAACTGGGCGCCGGGCAGGAAGGCTTCCAGTCCGCCGTCGTGGTCAATGCCGCCGGCGCCTGGGCGGACGAGCTCGCCGTCCTCAGCGGCGTCGAGAAGCTGGGCCTGCAGCCGTACCGGCGCACCGCGGCGATCGTCGACGTCGAGAATCCCCTCCCGGAAGCCTGCCCGATGGTGGCGGCGGCCGATGACAGCTTCTACTTCCGGCCCGACAACGGCCAGGTCCTGATCTCGCCCGCGGAGCACGTGCCCAGCGGCCCCGAGGACGCCCGACCCTATCCCGGCGACATCGAACGGCTCATCGCCCGGCTCAACGCAATCACGACGCTCGGGATCCGGGGCGTCCGCACGGCCTGGACGGGGCTGCGGACGGAGGCGGCCGACGGCGTCCCCGTGATGGGGTTCGACGCCGAGGCCACGGGATTCTTCTGGCTCGCCGGCCAGGGCGGCTACGGATTCCAGACCTCATCCGGCATCGCGGAACTGGCCGCCGGGCTGATCCTGGCCGGTCAGGGGTCCGCCGCCGCCTCGGCTGTGCCCCCGACGCGGGACGCTAGTCCGGCATCCCGGACAGCGGAGGCGCTGGCCGCGACCCGCTGGTCCATCCGGCGCTGAAGAATGGTTCCATGAGCACCCTGATCACCAATATCGCCGAACTGATGACCCAAGACGCGGAACACCGCGTCCTCCGCGACGCGGCCGTGGTGATCGAGGGGGAGCGGATTTCCTGGCTCGGCCCCGCTGCTGACGCCCCGGCCGCTGATGAAAGAGTGGACGCCGGCGGCCGGGCGCTCCTGCCGGGCTGGGTCGATTCGCACACCCACCTGATCTTCGCGGGGGACCGCACGGCCGAGTTCGAGGCCCGGATGGCAGGCCAGAGCTACAGCGCCGGCGGCATCGCCGTGACCACCGGCGCCACCCGGAGCACGAGCGACTTCGACCTCACCCGGCTGGCGATGGGCCGGGTCGCGGAAGCTGTCGCGCAGGGCACCACCTACCTGGAGACCAAGACGGGCTACGGCCTGGACCTCGAGAACGAGGCCCGCAGCGCCCGCATCGCCTCCACCGTGGCGGACGAGGTCACCTACCTGGGCGCGCACCTCGTGCCCGCCGGGACGGACGCGGAGGAATACACGGAGCTGGTCTGCGGGCCGATGCTCACCGCAGTCCGGCCCTATGTCCGCTGGGCCGACGTCTTTTGCGAGCAGGGCGCCTTCAATGAGGACCAGTCCCGCCGGGTGCTGCAGGCCTGCAAGGACGCCGGGCTGGGCCTGCGCGTCCACGGCAACCAGCTCGGCGAGGGTCCCGGTGTCCGGCTGGCCGTGGAATTCGGCGCCGCGAGCGTGGACCACGTGAACTACCTTTCGGCCTCGGACGTCGACGCCCTCGCCACCAGCTGGTCCGGCTGGGACGCCGCCAGCGGTAGCGGCACGCGGGGCACGGTCGCCACCTGCCTGCCGGCCTGCGATCTCTCCACCCGGCAGCCGCTGGCCCCCGGACGGGAACTGCTCGACGCCGGCGTGCAGCTGGCGCTGGCGTCCAACTGCAACCCCGGCACGTCCTACACGAGCTCCATGGCGTTCTGCGTCACCACCGCCGTGCTGCAGATGCGGCTCAGCGTCCATGAGGCGGTGCGCGCCGCGACCTACGGCGGCGCGCTGGCCCTGGGGCGGGAGTCGGGGAACGACTTCGACGGCGAACGCGCGGTGGGCTCGATCGCCGTCGGACACCGCGCCGACCTGCACCTGCTCAACGCGCCTTCCGCCACGCACCTGGCCTACCGGCCCGGCATCCCCTTGACGCACGCGGTGTGGCGGGCCGGCGTAGCGCAAGCGGTCCGTTAGTCAGCCCGTCCTTTAGCCAAGCGGCTCGCTGATCCGGCTGCAGCCGGTTAGAACATCATGGGCGGAGCGTCCAGGACGGTCTCGTCCACCCGCCTCTTCTCCCACTGCGTGAAGGGCTTGTCGAGCTCGTACTTGCCGTGCGCTGTGCGCAGCAGGGTGCGGACCTCGGCGTTTTCGGGGTTGTTCAAGGACTCGAAATATTCCACCGACCAGTGGAACCAGCGCATGCAGAACAGCCGCATGGTCAGTCCGTGCGTCACGAACAACGCGTTCGGGGCATAGCTGGGTCTTGACCAGTGGCGGTGCAGGGTTTCCATGAAGGAAGAAATCCTGTCGTACACATCGGAACCGGACTCGCCCTCGCGGAAGCGGTAGAAGAAGTGCCCGTAGGCGTTGCGGAGCTCCTTCTGGTCCTCGATGTCGCCGGCGATCTGAAAGTTCGCCCAGTCCTGTTCGCGCAGGCGCGGTTCCTCGATCACCCGCTCCACGAGCGGGCCGAGGTTGAGCGCCTCGAGGGTCTGGTAGGCGCGCAGGTACGGGGAGACGTAGACGCACACCGGGCGGCCGTCCAGCTGGCGCCGGACCTCGTCCCCGGCCGCGATGGCCTGCTCCAGGCCCAGGGGTGTCAACGGGATCCGGTAGTCCGGAACACGGTTGTAGATCGAGGTATCGGCATTGGCGGCAGACTGGCCGTGCCGGATCATGATGATTTTCCGGGGCGCACTCATAGTCCCCAAGCATAGGGCTCCCAAAAAGCACGTCGTGCCGGCACGGCCGGTACCACGTGGGCACCAGCAAACTATCGGCAATTGCGGGCAAGATAGAAACATGTTGGTTCCCTCCCGCCGTCGGCTGCGGTTCGAAATGTTGATTGTCCTGGGGTTGTCGCTGGGGCAATCCGCGGTCTACTCCCTGGTGCAGCTGCTGGACAAGATGACCACGGCGCCGCTGGCCCAGGGGACCTCCACGCTGAACCGTTCGCAGAGCCCGCGCGAATACTTCGACCTCACCTACCAGATGCTGGACATCTTCTTCGCGCTGGTCCCGGTGGCCCTGGTGATCTACTTCCTCACCGAACACTGGCCGGCCGGAGGGCGCGGAACCTCGGCGTTCCATAAGATCGGCTTCGACTTCGCCCGGCCCGGCAAGGACCTCCTGCAGGGGCTGGGGCTTGCCGCACTCATCGGCATTCCATCCCTCGGGCTCTACGCCGCTGGCCGGGCGCTGGGGATCACGACGTCGATCATCCCCAGCGCCCTGGACGCGTACTGGTGGACCGTGCCGGTACTGGTCCTGTCCGCGATCCGGCACGCGGTGGTCGAGGAAGTAATTGTGGTGGCGTACCTGCTGGACAGGCTCGGAAAACTGGGCTGGAGCGTGCCGGCGGCAATCATCGCCAGCGCCCTGCTCCGCGGCAGCTACCACCTGTACCAGGGGTTCGGCCCGTTCATCGGCAACGCGGTAATGGGCGTCATCTTCGCCCTGTTCTACACGCGGACCAAACGGGTGATGCCGCTCGTGATCGCGCACGCCATCCTGGACACCGTGGCGTTTGTGGGGTTCAGCCTGTTCGGCAAGGCCGTAGGCCTGGGCTGAGTACCGAACGCGGCACACCGCGGCCGGCGTTTAAATGATCTCGGCCGCCATCTCCTGGGTGACATCGTTGGCACCTAAGAGATGGCGGCCGAAGTGTGGGACAGGTGGAGCGTTAGATCGTGACCGCTCCGGAGGCGGTCTCGAAGGTGACAGAGAGGATGCCGGGAGTACCGTGCGGCGCGATCCAGTTCACGGCGACGTCTTCCAGCGGCTTTTCCACCGGCTCGCCCAGCCACTCCGTCACGCGCGCTGCCGAACCGGCAATGGTCAGCGCGGACATCTTGACATCGCTCGCGTAGGCGTTGGACGGGTGCAGCTCCGGGTCGCCCTCCCACTTGAGCATGTAGGGGACCTGGGGGTCGGCGATGAGCCCCAGGATTCCGATCTGCTTCCAGACCAGTTCGCGGCCGTCGGGAAACTTGCGGTTGCCGTTCACGGCCGCGCGGCCGAGCCGCTCCTCGAACGGGACGAGGTCGTCAACCTCGACGCACCAGCCCATCCAGCCGCCGCCCGCTTCGGAGCGTGCCCGGACTGCTTGGCCGAACGGTGCCTTGTCCGAGGCCGGGTGGTTCAGGACCTCCACTACCTCCAAGTACTTGTGTCCCGCGAGCGGGATAATCATGTTGCGTGTCCCGAAACGGGGGTGCACTCCACCCTTCACGGCTTCGACGCCGAGGGCAGACGCAATACGTTCAGTGGTGGCTGCCAAGCCATCGTGTTCACAGGCGTAAGAGACGTGATCCATGCGCATGCCATCATCTTGGCACTTTGTGATGGACCTCTCAGCTTAGGCACCCCTAACCGTCATGGGATGTCCCGGCGCGGCAGGCGCGGCGTCCCGGGAGGCGCCGCCACGGCAACCGTCTTCATCTTCGTCACAAAGCTATCCAGGGCTCCGCCGGCATTCCTACACTGAAGCAAGGTCATGAGTGCCAGCGCACAGCCCCGGCTCGCTGGCCGGCAACCCTCGTATCGCGGTGGGGTGCCCCGGGTGAAGACCTGGCCCTCCGGCGCCCGCCGGAAGGCAAGCGCGGCGCCTGTGCCGGACCGGGGGCGAAAGCCCGGGCCGGTGCTGTGCCCAGTTCTTGAGGAGCATCAATGTCCAACGCCTGGTCCTTCGAAACCCGCCAGATCCACGCCGGCCAGGAGCCGGACAGTGCCACCGGCGCGCGTTCCCTGCCCATCTACCAGACGACGTCGTTCGTGTTCCCAAGCGCCGAAAGCGCCGCGAACCGCTTCGCGCTCGCCGAACTCGCCCCCATCTACACCCGTATCGGCAACCCCACCCAGGACGCCGTCGAGCAGCGCGTGGCCAGCCTCGAAGGCGGCCTCGCGGCCCTGCTGCTCAGCTCCGGCCAGGCCGCCGAGACCTTCGCGATCCTCAACATCGCCGAGGCCGGGGACCACGTGGTGGCCAGCCCCAGCCTCTACGGCGGAACCTATAACCTGCTCGCCCACACGCTGAAGAAGTTCGGCATCTCCGCGACCTTCGTGGAGGATCCGGACAACCTGGACCAGTGGCGGGACGCCGTCCGGCCCAACACCAAGCTCTTCTTCGGCGAAGTGGTCTCCAACCCCCGCCAGGACGTTCTGGACATCGAGGGCATCTCCCGTGTGGCGCACGAGGCCGGGGTCCCGCTGATCGTGGACAACACGCTTTCCACCCCGTACCTGATCCGGCCGATCGAGTGGGGCGCGGACATCGTGGTCCACTCCGCCACCAAGTACCTCGGCGGGCACGGCGCCGCGATCGCCGGCGTGATCGTGGACTCCGGCAACTTTGACTTTGGCAAGGACCCGGAGCGCTTCCCCGGCTTCAACACTCCGGACCCCACGTACAACGGCCTGGTCTACGCTCGCGATCTCGGCGCGGACGGCGCACTGGGCGCGAACCTTTCCTACATCCTCAAGGCCCGCGTCCAGCTCCTGCGCGACCTCGGCTCCGCCGTGTCCCCGTTCAACGCCTTCCTCATCGCCCAGGGCATCGAAACGCTCAGCCTGCGCGTCGAACGCCACGTGGCCAACGCCACCCAGGTGGCGCACTGGCTCGAGGCAAGGGGCGACGTCGAATCGGTCGCCTATGCCGGGCTGCCCTCCAGCCCCTGGTACGAGCGCGGCCGCAAGTACGGGCCCAAGGGGACCGGCGCCGTCGTGGCGTTCAATATCGCCGGGGGAGCCGAGGCCGGCAAGCGGTTCGTCGATGCCCTCGAACTGCACTCGCACGTCGCGAACATCGGCGATGTCCGTTCCTTGGTGATCCACCCGGCGTCGACCACCCACAGCCAGCTCTCGCCCGAACAGCAGACGATCGCCGGAGTGAATCCCGGGCTGGTGAGGCTTTCGGTGGGCCTGGAGCACATCGACGACATCCTCGCGGACCTCGACGCCGGATTCCGCGCGGCCAAGTCCGCCTAGGTAAGCAAAGCGCCTAGGTAATCAGGACTGCCGGCGGCCGGTCTCCCTTGAACGGGATGGCCGGCCGCAGGACTGTCAGATGGCAGGACTGTCAGATGGCCCGGCTGTCACATGGAAGTCACAATCTTCGTGATTTCCGCACCCTGTTTCGTAAACTCGTACTAGGTCATGAGTGCCAGTGACAGCCCCGGCTTGCTGGCCGGCAACCCTCCTTTTGCGGCGGGGTGCCCCGGGTGAAGACCTGGCCTGCCGGTCAGCTGACGGCAGGCAAGCGCAAAGATAGGTCCTCACATGACGATTGCCGTCACCCGCACAGGTGTTCCCGAAACCAAGCCGTCCCGCCACCCGGACGGCACCGTCCAGTACGTCAGAATCGGTGACCTGCAGCTCGAATCAGGGATTCCGCTGCCGGATGTGGTCCTGGCCTACGAGACGTGGGGGACCCTGAACGCGGACGCCTCCAACGCCGTCCTCATTGAACACGCCCTGACCGGCGACACGCACGTGGCCCGCGGCGTCAGCGACGAGCCCGGCTGGTGGGAACAGCTCGCCGGCCCCGGTGCTCCCGTGGACACGGACAAGTACTTCGTCGTGTCGATCAACATCCTGGGCGGCTGCCACGGTTCCACGGGACCCTCCACCGCGGGCCCCGACGGGCGCCCCTGGGGATCGCGGTTCCCGCTCGTCACCCTGCGTGACACGGCCGCCGCCGAGGCGCGGCTGGCCGACGCCCTGGGCATCGGCAGCTGGTACGCCGTGCTGGGCGGCTCGCTCGGCGGAGCGCGCGCCCTCGAATGGGCCGTCACCTACCCCGCCCGCGTCCGGCGCTGCGCCGTGATTTCCGTCGGCGCCAGCAGCACCGCCGAACAGATTGCCTTCGCGCAGGCCCAGACCCTGGCTATCCGCCAGGACCCCCACTTCAACGGCGGAAACTACTACGGCGGCCCGGAACCCGAAGCAGGGCTCGCCCTCGCCCGCCGCATCGCGCACATCACCTACCGCTCCGCAGCCGAACTGGACGGCCGGTTTGGCCGGAACGCCCAGGCGTCCGAGGCGCCCCTGGAAGCCGGATCACTGGCCGGACGCGGGCGCTACCAGGTGGAAAGCTACCTGGACCACCAGGGCAGCAAGCTGGTCCGGCGCTTCGACGCGAACAGCTACATCGCCATTACCGAAGCCCTCATGAGCCACGATGTCTGCCGGGGGCGCGGAAGCCTCGCGGAGGCCCTGGCCCCGGCCACCGCCGAGTTCCTGGTGGCGGCCGTGGACTCGGACCGCCTCTATTTCCCGGCCCAGTCCCGTCAGCTGGCGGAGGCCCTGCCGGGCAGCCCGGAACTGCACATCATTGAAGCGCCGATCGGCCACGACGGCTTCCTGACCGAGATCGCCCAGCTCAGCGGCCAGTTGCGGGAGACCTTCTTCGGCCACTAGGCAGCATCGGTTGTGCATTTTTGCAGATGCGCTCTGCACTAATGGCCGTTGATGCTCAGGGCGGGAGCGTCCATACTCATGGAGAATGACGCCATGTGCCCTACATCACGGGCGTCCTCAGTCCAATGGTCCACAGGGTGTCGAAGACGACGCCGAAGGAGTTCTCATGAGTACGGAAAACGCCGCGAGGCGCGCTGAAGAAACGGACGTCAAATCGTCCGGCCTGAAGAAAGTAGTAACGGCCTCCATGGCCGGCACGGTGGTTGAGTGGTATGAATTCTTCCTCTATGCCTCCGCCGCCACCCTGGTCTTCGGCAAGATCTTCTTCCCCAATTCGGGCACGGAACTGGACGGCATCATCGCCGCGTTCCTTACCTACGCTGTCGGATTCGTCGCCCGCCCGATCGGCGGCATCGTCTTCGGCCACTTCGGCGACAAGTTCGGCCGCAAGCAGCTGCTCCAGGTCAGCATTATCCTGGTGGGCGTTGCCACCTTCGCGATGGGTTGCCTCCCCACCTTCGCGCAGATCGGCTACTGGGCCCCGGCGCTGCTGGTCTTCCTGCGCTTCGCCCAGGGCTTCGCCGTCGGCGGTGAATGGGGCGGCGCCGTCCTCCTCGTCGCAGAGCACAGCCCCAGCAAGTCCCGCGGTTTCTGGGCCAGCTGGCCGCAGTCTGCCGTTCCGCTCGGCAACCTGCTCGCCACCGCCGTGCTGTTTACGCTGTCCTCCCTGCTGTCCTCCGCCGACTTCCTCAGCTGGGGCTGGCGCGTCGCCTTCTGGCTCTCCGCGGTGATCGTGCTGGTCGGCTACTACATCCGCACCAAGGTCAAGGACGCTCCCATCTTCCTTGAGGCCCAAAAGGAAGTCGCCGTTGAGAACAAGGGCTACGGCGTGGCCGAGGTCTTCCGCCGCTACCCGCGCGGCGTCTTCACCGCGATGGGCCTGCGCTTCGCCGAGAACATCCTCTACTACCTTGTGGTCACCTTCTCCATTACCTACCTGAAGGTCGTCGTCCAGACGGACACCTCGCGGATCCTGCTCCTGCTGCTGGTCGCGCACGTCGTCCACTTCGCCGTGATCCCCATGGTCGGCAAGCTCTCGGACAACGTCGGCCGCAAACCGGTCTACATGGCCGGCGCCGTCCTCGGCGGCACATGGGGCTTCTTCGCCTTCCCGATGATGGACACCAAGAACGACCTCGTCATCCTCGCTGCGATCACCATCGGTCTGCTGTTCCACTCCCTCATGTACGCCGGTCAGCCGGCCCTCATGGCCGAAATGTTCCCGACCCGGATGCGGTACTCCGGTGTCTCGCTGGGCTACCAGGTCACCTCGATTGTGGCCGGTTCGCTGGCTCCGATCATCGCCGTCGCCCTGCTGAGCCAGTACAAGTCCTCCGTCCCGGTGGCCATCTATCTCCTCGGCGCCTGTGTGGTCACGATGGTTGCGGTGTACTTCCTGAAGGAAACCCGCGGCATCGCGCTCCGCGACGTCGACGCAGCCGACGCCCGGGGCACCGCGGACCTCCTCGCCGCCTCCAAGAAGTAGGCAAGAAGCAACATCGAATTAAAACGGCAACAGCCCGGATCCCGCACTGCGGGGTCCGGGCTGTTGCCGTTTGTGCCGGCTCAGCCCGCCAGGATTTCTCAGCCTGCCAGGACTGCCTGGCGGTCGGCAATCTCGGTCCGGATCGCCTCCAGCACGGCACGGACGGGGGCTGAACGCAGCGACTCCGGCCGGGCCACTGCCCAGATGGGCAGCTGACGCTGAAAATCGTCCGGCAACACGGGCAGGAAGCCGGACCGGCCGGCCACGAGGAAGTTGGGGAGCAGGCCTATCCCGGCGCCCCGCCGGACGGCCTCCAGCTGGGCGAAGACGCTTGTGGCCTGGAAGCTGGACCGCGGCACCGGCAGTTGCGTGGACCGGTGCCCCAGCTCGGCCACCTGGAGCGCCGACTCCACGTAGGAGACAAAGCCGTGCTGCCGGACGTCGTCGAGCGTTGCCGGAAGCCCGTGCTCCTGCGCATATCCGGGACTGGCGTAGAGCCTGAGGAAATAGTTGCTCAGGAAGATGGCCTGGGCGTTTGCGGTGTCCATGTTGCCCACCACCACTTCCAGGTCCACGCCGGAGCGGTTTTGGCTGACCTTGCGTGTGGCGCTGAGCAGCTCGACGTTGAGCAGCGGATTCGCCTTCTGCAGCCGTACGAGCGCCGGGGCCAGGAATTCGGCGCCGAAGGCATCCGGGGTGCTGATCCGGACAAGGCCGGAGACCACGTCGCCGGACCGGGCAATGCTGCTGGACAGGGCGCCGAGAGTGCCCTCGATGGCCTCCGCGGCCGCGACGGCCTGGCTGCCGAGTTCGGTCAGCTCCCAGCCGTGTGGGCTGCGTTCCAGCGTCCGGCCGCCGAGCTGCTTGTCCAGGGCGAGGACGCGGCGGGAGATGGTGGTGTGGGTCGTGCCCAGCGTCTCCGCCACCGCGTTGAACCGGCCCAGTCGCGCCACTGTCAAGAGGATCAGCAGGTCATCAGGGCTGGGAAGCCGTCGCAAGTCCACTTTTGTCCCCTCTTCAGCGAGTGTGTCGTCAACGGATACGGGAGCCGGCGCCGCCTGTGTGCATCTGTGCACATGGCATCTGTGATTTTTTCCCTTGATTGCACTCTATCAGGGGTGTGATGGTTGACAGCGAGGGTGTCGGCTTTCAGGCCGAAGCACCCGGCAGCACATCAAAGCAAAGGAGCTTAAGCCATGGCAGTCATCGCCTGGATCGGACTCGGAAACATGGGCGGGTCCATGTCCGTCAACCTCTCAAACGCCGGACATGAGGTCCGCGGGTTCGACCTCAACACCGCAGCCGTTGCCGCCGCCGAGGCCGGGGGAGTCAAAGCCGCCGGCAGCATCGCCGAGGCCGTCGCCGGCGCCGACGTCGTCTTCACCATGCTCCCCAAGGGCGAGCACGCCCGCGCCGTGTACCTCGGCGAGGACGGCGTCCTGGCCCACGCCGATACCCGGACCCTGCTGGTGGATTCCTCCACCATCGATATTGCCTCCGCGCAGGCCCTGCACGACGCCGCCGCTGCCGCCGGCTTCCGCTTTGTCGACGCTCCCGTCTCGGGCGGCATGAGCGGCGCGAAGGCCGCCACCCTGACGTTCATGATCGGAGGCGAGGCCGGCGCCGTTGCCGAGGCCACCGAATACATCCGCCCCATGGCGGCCAACATCATCCCCACCGGCGGCCCCACCACCGGCCAGGCCGCGAAGATCTGCAACAACCTCATGCTCTTCATCAACCTCGCCTCCACCGCCGAGGGCGCCGTCCTCGCCGACCGCCTCGGCCTGGACAAGCAGGTTTTCTGGGACATCGCCTCGGTCTCCTCAGGCGACAGCTGGGCGCTGCGCACCTGGTACCCCGTGGCCGGCGTCGTGCCCACCGCGGCATCCAACAACGACTTCGCCCCGACCTTCACCACGGAGCTGGCCAACAAGGACATTGGCTTGGCCATCAGCGCCGCGCGCGACACCGGCACCCCGCTGGAAATCGGCGAGCACGTCCAGCAGCTCTTCCAGCGGCTCATCGACTCCGGCCAGTCCGGCCAGGACTGCTCGATGATCGTCAAGCTCGTCGACGGTACCCTCGACCCCGCCAACTAGGCGTCCCCCCAACAGGGCCCAACCCTTTAGGGCCCACAACTTCACTGGCCCACCACTTCACGGCCTGCCCTTCACGAAAGAGACCCACCCATGGAACGCATTCCGCACTTCATCAACGGCGCCCTGATTTCCTACGCCGAGCGCTTCGGCCCCGTCTTCAACCCCGCCACGGGCGAGCAGGAGAAAGAGGTGGCCCTGGCCTCTGCCGCCCGCGTCGAGGAAGCCATCGAGGCCGCCCGCGCCGCCCTGCCCGGCTGGCGCGCCACGAGCCTGGCCAAGCGCACCGGCATTTTCTTCAAGGTGCGTGAACTGCTCATGCAGCGCCGGCCCGAACTGGCCGCCCTGCTGACCAGCGAGCACGGCAAGGTCCTCTCGGATGCGGAAGGTGAAATCACCCGCGGACTGGAGAACATCGAATTCGCCACCGGGCTGTCCCACATGCTCAAAGGCGAGCGCTCCGAGCAGGTCTCCGGCGGCGTCGACGTGCACTCGGTCCGCCAGCCGGTCGGCGTCGTCGCCTGCATCACGCCCTTCAACTTCCCGGCCATGGTGCCGTTGTGGATGATCGGCAGCGCCCTGGCCTGCGGCAACACCGTGCTGCTCAAGCCCAGCGAAAAGGACCCGTCTTCCGCCATCTTCATCGCCCAGGTCTTCGCCGAGGCCGGGCTGCCGGCTGGCGTGCTCAACGTGGTCCACGGCGACAAGGAGGCCGTGGACGTCCTGCTGGAACACCCCGAGGTCAAGGCCGTCAGCTTTGTCGGCTCGACGCCGATCGCGCAGTCCATCTACAAGCGCGCCGCCGATCACGGCAAGCGCGTCCAGGCCCTGGGAGGCGCGAAGAACCACATGGTGGTCCTGCCGGATGCGGACCTCAACATGGCCGCGGACGCCGCCGTCTCGGCCGCCTACGGTTCCGCCGGGGAGCGCTGCATGGCAGTCAGCGTCCTGGTCGCCGTGGGCAGCATCGCCGATGAGCTTGTGGACGCGATCAGCACCCGCATGGCCACGCTCACGATTGGCCCGGGCACGGACCCGGCCTCCCAGATGGGCCCGCTCATCACGGCCGAGCACCGCGACAAGGTGGCCTCTTACGTTGCCGGCGCGGCCAACGAAGGCGCCACCGTGGTGGTGGACGGCCGCGATCACGAATTCGACTCCAACGGCTTCTTCATCGGCGTCAGCCTGATCGACCACGTCAAGCCCGGCATGAAGGTCTACGACGACGAGATCTTCGGCCCCGTCCTCTCGGTGGTCCGCGTCGAGACCTACGCCGACGCCGTGAAGCTGGTCAACGACAACGAGTTCGGCAACGGCGTGGCCATCTTCACCCGCGACGGCGGCGCCGCCCGGCAGTTCGAGTTCGACGTCGAGGCCGGCATGGTGGGCGTCAACGTGCCCATCCCGGTGCCGGTGGGCACCTTCTCGTTCGGCGGCTGGAAGAATTCGCTCTTCGGCGACACCCACATGTACGGCCCCGAAAGCATCCGCTTCTACACCCGCGGCAAGGTGGTCACCACCCGCTGGCCGGACCCGTCCACCTCGGTGATCGACCTCGGCTTCCCCCAGGTCGACTGACACTTCTTCTCCGTTTCCAAGCAACTTCCAAGCAACGCGGGGTCACTTCGCGCCCATCCGGCAACGGATCAGGGTGCGGGTGACCCCTCGTTGCTTTCGGGCTCCGGGAATAGAGTAGGCAGGCAGGGAAAGCCACGATCCGGGAGGCACCATGACCACGCTCATCAACCGCCCCAACACGGCGCTGCTCGTCGTCGATATGCAGGTCGGCGTCGTCGCGGAGGCCTACCGCCGCGACGACGTCGTCGCGACCATCGCCGCCCTCGTGGATAAGGCGCGCGGTGCCGGGGTGGACGTCATCTGGGTGCAGCACAGCGGCGAGGAACTCCCGCGCGGCAGCGACGGATGGCAGTACGTGCCGGAGCTCGCGCGCCGCGGTTCGGAGCCGCTCGTGGCCAAGGAATACAGCGACGCGTTCGAGGCCACCGATCTGGAGTCCGTGCTGGCCGGTCGCGGCATCGGCCGTTTCTTCCTGGCCGGTGCGCAGACCGACGAGTGCATCCGCTCGACCCTGCACGGCGCGATCACGCGCGGCTACGATGTCACGCTGGTCGCCGACGCGCACACCACCGAGGACCTGAGCGATTATGGCGCGCCGCCGCCGGAACTGGTGGTGGCCCACACCAACTTGTACTGGCAGTACCACAAGGCCCCGGGGCGGACGGCGGGAACGGTCAACGCGGTCGACGTCGACTTCGCCGGCCCTTCAGATCCTAGCCCTTCAGAGCCTAGCCCTTCATGATTTCAGCGCGCTGGGCCATGTAGTCCTCCATGGACAGCTTGCCGTCGCTGTACTGCTGGTCGAGTTCAGCCAGCTTGCGGGCCCGGTAGCCCTGAGCGGCCGCCGGCGGCTGGGGAGTCTGGGGTGCCTGCGGCTGTCCCGCTGCCGGCGCCGGGGCAGTTGGGGGCGCCTGCCGCTGCGGTTGCGGCGGGTTGTTCAGGTACTCGGGGCTGTCCTCGTAGGGAACGGGGGACTGGTAGCCCGCCGGCCCGGGGTACTGCTGACCGGGGTACGGCTCGCTCGGGAACGGTTGGTTGGGGAACCGGGGACTGGGGTACTGCGCATTGGGGTACTGCTGGTCGGGGTACGGCTGGTTGGGGTACGGCTGGTTGGCCGGTCCCGGCTGCTTCGGGGCGCCCAGCTGGCCGAAGCCGCCAAAGTAGTCCTGCTGCGTGTAGCCATCCCGCGGCTGGTTGTTCTGGTTACCGGGGTTGTTCTGGCTACCGGGGAACGGGCCGAACTGTCCCGGCGTGCCCTGGTTCCGGCCGCGGACGGACCGGCGGTAGAGGCGCATTGCCACGGGAATCAGGAACGACAACACGATGATCCAGAAGAACATACTCACGGTACTCGGCCTTTCAGCTGCTGGGCCTTCTCGTCTGCGGGCTCATCTGTAGGGCCGGAGAAGTGTCCCTCCAGCTTATGCCCCGCAGGCTCAGGACCGCAGCCTCAGGACCGCAGGCTCAGGACCGCAGCCTCAGGACCGCAGGCTCAGGACCGCAGCCTCAGGATCGTACGGGGTCCTCGGCGCCGGGTGGGCCTTCGCCGGAGCCGAGCGGAACGCCGGGACCGAACACCGGGCCGGCCAGGGGCCGCTTGGCCGTCACGCCGTCGCCCGAGGAACGGTGCCGCAGGCGCCGCACCACCCAGGGGACAAAATACTCCTTGGCCCACACCAGGTCCCCGCTGCGCGCCTCGCGCCAACCGCGCTGCGGCAGGGGTTTGGGGGCGAGCGGCTGGAGGGTGTGCTCGACGTTCAGCGCGTCCAGCACCATGGCCGCGATGGTGTGGTGGCCCAGCGGTGAAAAATGCAGCCGGTCAACATTCCACATCTGCGGGTCGTTGAGCTGGCGCAGGGACCACATGTCCGCGATCACGGCGTCGTGGCGCGCGGCGATGGTGCGCAGGTTCTCGTTGTAGATGGCCACCTTGCTGCGGATCCGGCCCAGTACCGTGGAACCGGTGTCCGGGCCATTGAACAGGACCACGGTGGCGCCGCCCAGGCTCAGGATCTGCACCACCGAGTCCAGCCTTTCGGCCAGCACGTCCGGATCACCGCCCGGACGGATGAGATCGTTGCCGCCCGCGGAGAGCGTGATGAGGTCCGGCTTGAGGGACAGGCAGTGCGCCATTTGCTGGTCCACGATCTGCTGCAGGAGCCGGCCGCGGACGGCCAGGTTGGCGTACGCGAAGTCGTTGTGCCCGCGGCTGAGTTCCTCGGCGACGCGGTCTGCCCAGCCCCGGTGGCCGCCCGGGCTGGCCGGTTCGGGGTCGCCGATGCCTTCCGTGAAAGAGTCGCCCATGGCCACATAGCGGGTCCACGGGTGGGTTACGACGGTGTCTGGTGAATTCTCCATGGCTTCGGTCTCGCTCACCTTCATATCCTGCACTGTTCCTGCAAAGCTACGCCACCGTAGCGTTGTTACCGCAGGGTAACTGCAAGAATGGACCCATGACTCAAGCCGATGCCTTTCCCACCCCCGTTGTCCTGTGGTCCAAGCCCGAGCAGGAGCGCGCCGGCAAGCCGCTCCTGGTCCTGCTGCACGGCTACGGCGCCAACGAGCAGGACCTGCTCAGCCTGGCGGACATGCTTCCCGAGGACTTCGCGGTGGCCTCGGTGCGGGCCCCCCTTGTCACCGGCCCCGGCTTCACCTGGTTCCCGCTGACCGCCTCCATTGACTATTCGCTCGACGCCGTCAAGGCGGCCTCGGGGTATGTGCTGGATTGGATCGACTCGGTCAAGGCCAACCATCCGTCGGTGACGCTGCTGGGGTTCTCGATGGGCATGGCCATGGCCACCACGTTGCTGCGGCAGCGTCCGGCGGACTTCGCCGCCGTCGTCGGCCTGTCGGGGTTTGTTATCGACGCCGGCGATGACCCCAGCTTCCTCGACGGCGACCTGGACGGCACCGTGCCGCTGTTCTGGGGCCGGGACCAGCAGGATCCGGTGATCACCGAGGACAAGATTGACTACACCATCGGCTGGGTCCGCAAGCACGTGAAGCTCACCAAGGTCCTGTACACGGGCATGTGGCACGGCATCAACCAGCAGGAAGTCGGCCACGTCTCGGAGTTCCTCACGCACGTGGTGCTCAACTCCAAGAAGTAGCCGGGCGGCTAGGAGGCGGCGGGCGCGCTGATCCGCACGGTCCGGGCGTTCACGGTGACCGTGTCGCCGTCGTGAAGCTGGCGGCCGCGGCGCTCGTCGATTTCGCCGTTCACCTTGACCAGCCCGTTCTTGATCAGTTCTGCGGCCTCCACGCCGTCCTCCACCAGATTCGCAAGCTTCAGCAGCTGGCCCAGCCGGATCATGCTGTCGCGAATGGTGATGTCTTCGAATTCCGGATTGCTCATATAAGCAATGATGCCTGACCTAAGGTGGCACCAATGACCCACACCCCCCGGCTCCCGCTGGTCGCGGGCCTGTCCATGGCCGTCGCGACCGGACTATTAATCCCCGTCCAGGGCCGGATCAACGGCGCACTCGGGGTGGCGCTTGGGGACGGAATCGGCGCCGCCGTCGTCAGCTTCAGCACCGGACTGGTGGTGATGACGGCCATTTCGCTGGCACTGCCCAAAGGCCGGGCCGGACTGGCGCGGGTCCTGCCGGCCGTGCGCGAACGGCAGTTTCCGCCCTTCTACGTCCTGGCCGGCTGCATCGGGGCCTTCTTCGTCTTCGCCCAGTCCTTTACCGTGGGACTGCTCGGTGTCGCCCTCTTCACCGTGGCCGCCGTGACGGGGCAGACCCTCAGTGGCCTGTTGGTGGACCGGATGGGGATCGGGCCGGCGGGGAAGAGACCCATCACCGGCATCCGGGTGCTGGGCAGTGTGCTCACCGTCGCCGCCGTCGCCTGGGCGGTGTCGCCCAGGTTCAGCGCCGGGGAATCCGTGCTGCAGCTGCTTGTGCCCGTGATGCTTCCGCTCCTGGCCGGGTTCCTGATGAGTTTCCAGCAGGCCATGAACGGCACAGCCACCGTGCACTACGGCACCCCCATCGCCGCGACACTCGTGAACTTCATCGCCGGAGGCGCCCTGCTGTGGGCGGCCTGGCTGATCAAACTCGCCGTGGCCGGGGCCGGCAACCCCCTCCCGGCGCAGTGGTGGTTTTACCTTGGCGGCCCGCTCGGCTGCATCTTCATCGGCATCGGTGCCCTCCTGGTCCGCAGCCTTGGGGTGCTGGTCACCGGCCTCGGGATGATCGCCGGGCAGCTGCTGGGGTCCCTCGGACTGGACCTGATATTGCCGGTGCCCGGAACCGTGATCTCGCTCCCGACAGTCCTTGGCACCGTGCTGACGCTCGGCGCCATCATCCTGGCCACCCTGCCCTGGCCCCGCGGCGCGTTGAAGCGCTAGCGGGCCGGTAGGCTTGGAGTTTGCATCGCACTGTTCGTTTCCCCTTCCGGCAACCAGCCGGTGACCCGGGGCTGACACCGCGGACCGCACCCAGCGGCCCTGTAGAAAATTGGAGTTCCCATGGCAGCAAAATCCGTCCTTGACCAGATCATTTCCCTCGCCAAGCGCCGGGGATTCGTTTTCCAGGCCGGTGAAATCTATGGTGGCTCCCGTTCTGCCTGGGACTACGGGCCGCTGGGCGCCGAGCTCAAGGAAAACATCAAGCGCCAGTGGTGGCAGTCCGTGGTCCGCGGCCGCGAAGACGTCGTAGGCCTGGATTCCTCCGTCATCCTTCCCCGCCAGGTCTGGGAAGCTTCCGGCCATGTCGATGTCTTCTCCGACCCGCTGGTCGAGTGCCTCTCCTGCCACAAGCGCTACCGCGCGGACCACCTCGAAGAAGAGTACGAGGAGAAGAAGGGCCGTCCTGCCGAGAACGGCCTCAAGGACATCGCCTGCGCCAACTGCGGCACCCGCGGCCAGTGGACGGAGCCCCACGAATTCTCGGGCCTGCTCAAGACCTACCTCGGCCCCGTCGCCAGCGAGGAAGGCCTGCACTACCTGCGCCCCGAAACGGCCCAGGGCATCTTCGTGAACTTCGGCAACGTTCTGACCACCTCGCGGAAGAAGCCGCCATTCGGCATCGGCCAGATCGGCAAGTCGTTCCGCAACGAGATCACGCCTGGCAACTTCATCTTCCGCACCCGCGAGTTCGAGCAGATGGAGATGGAATTCTTCGTCGAGCCCGGCACTGACGAGCTGTGGCACGAGTACTGGATGAAGGAACGCATGTCCTGGTACACGGGCCTGGGCATCCGCGAAGAGAACCTGCGCTACTTCGAGCACCCGCTGGACAAGCTCAGCCACTACTCCAAGGGCACCACCGACATCGAATACCGGTTCGGCTTCCAGGGCTCGGAGTGGGGCGAGCTCGAGGGCATCGCCAACCGCACCGACTTTGATCTCTCCACCCACGCCAAGGCCTCCGGTGCGGACCTGAGCTACTTCAACCAGGCCACCAACGAGCGCTACACCCCGTACGTGATCGAGCCCGCCGCCGGCCTCACCCGCTCGTTCATGGCCTTCATGATCGATGCCTACACCGAGGACGAGGCCCCCAACGCCAAGGGCGGCGTGGACATCCGCACCGTGCTCAAGCTCGATCCGCGCCTGGCCCCGGTGAAGGCCGCGGTGCTGCCGCTGAGCCGCAACGAGGACCTGTCCCCGAAGGCCAAGGACCTCGCAGCCCAGCTGCGTAAGAGCTGGAACATCGAGTTCGACGACGCCGGCGCCATCGGCCGCCGCTACCGCCGCCAGGACGAGATCGGCACCCCGTTCTGCATCACCGTGGACTTCGAGACCCTGGACGACCAGGCCGTCACCATCCGCGAACGCGACACCATGAGCCAGGAACGCGTTTCCCTGGACAAGGTGGAGGGTTACCTGGCCGCACGGCTGATCGGCGCCTGATCATGGCCATCGCATACCGGGAATGGCGGGAGGGCGACGACCTCGCGCTGCTGGAAATCTGGGGCGGTCCTGAGACGGTCCAGGCCGGACAGTTCCGCGGCACGCTGGCGCCCTCGGGCAATGCCCCGTGGCGCCGCTGCATCGTGGCCGAGGACGTCGTGGACGGCGTCGCCATTCCGGTGGCGGCTGCCGTGGTCCACGAGGCCTCGCTGCATCCGGAACGGCTCTGGGCGTATGTCGAGGTCGCCCGAGACCACCGCCGCACCGGGCTCGGGTCCACGCTGCTGACCATGCTGCGGCACGAGGCCGCCCAGTCGCCGTCGGGCGTGTCCAAACTGCGCTGCAAAGTGGAGCCGGGCACCCCCGGGGCGGCGTTTGCCGAGGCCGCGGGCCTGGCCCCGATCCAGCGCTCCCGCCTCGTCGTCGTTGACCCGGCGCCGCTCAAGCTGCCGGTGTTCGGCGACGGTTCGGAGTCCGCGGCCACCGATCAGGTCGAAGATCTGGCCACGGGCTCGGTGGAGCTCAGCGACGTCGTGGGACGCTACTACACCGCCATGCACGGCTGGGACAGCCCGGGGGAGCTGGGCGTTGCCGCGGTGCAGCGTCTGTTCCTGGATGATCTCAGCGGCGCCCACGGAGCGATCGTGCTGCGGGCGCCCAAGGCCAGTGCCTTCGGGCAGGGCATCGCTGCGAGCCGGAAGGGTCGGCTGGAGGGGTTCGCCATCAGCTACGCCCAGGGAATTCCAGGGGCCGACGCCGACGGTGCGGCCGGCTCGGACGGGCCCACTGAGGTCTTCGTCGGACACGAACCCAAGCTCGGCGCGGATCAAGCCGGGGCCGCCGTTCGGGACATTCTGGCCCTGATCGCTTACCAGCACCCGGTGATGCTGGAACTGGACGACGCGATGACCGCCCTGCGCGCCGTCGTCGAACCGCTGCTCGAGAGCGGCAAAGCCCATGTCCAGGGCTCGGAAACGCTCGTCGTCTCCGACCCGGCCTAGGCCTTAACGCAAACTGACCCGCAGCCATAGCTGCGGGTCAGTTTGCGTTAAGCACAGTTACTGTCGAGCACAGCTATTTGGGGATCACCGGCGGCACGAACTCGAAGGTCATGCCCAGCAGCCAGACGAGCAGCAGGACCACCGGCAGGTGGAACACGAACTGCAGGAACGTGAAGCCCACCAGGTCCCGGGCGCGCAGCCGCAGCACCGCGAGCAGCGGCAGCATGAAGAACGGGTTGACCAGGTTCGGCAGGGCCTCGGCGATGTTGTAGATCTGCACGGTCCAGCCGAGGTTCATGTTGACGTCGGTCGCGGACTGCATCACGTACGGCGCCTCGACAAGCCATTTACCGCCGCCGGACGGCACCAGGAGGCCCAGCAGGGCGGTGTACAGCGCAATGACGACGGCGAACGCCCCATTGCCACCGATGTCCGAGAAGAACTCGGCCAAGTGCCCGGAGATGGTCATCCCGCCGTCGCCGGTGGCCTTGGTCAGGATCGCGGCCATCGCGGCGTAGAGCGGGAACTGCACCAGGATGCCGGCGGTGGCCGGGACGGCCTTGGTGACCGCCTGCAGGAAGTTCCGCGGCGTCCCGTGCAGGACCAGGCCCAGGATCAGGAACACCAGCAAGTAGCCGTTGAGGCTGCTGACCACGCTGAGGAAAGGCTTGGTGAGGAACTGCGAGATGAGCCAGCCGAGCGTGAGGATGCCGGCCAGAATCGGCAGGACCTTGCTGTATTCGAGCCATTCGCCGGGCCGGGAACGCGGTGCGGGCTCGCTCGGTTCATCGTCGAGGTCGACGCCGAGGTCCTCGGCGGTGCGGATCGAGCCGCCCTGGGGCGCAGAGAAGTGCGCAATCACGGTGGTGAGGGCCATCAGGATGGCCAGTGTCAGCAGCGACTGCCAGGTAAAGATCGTGGTGCCGAAGTCAAGGATGCCCGTGATTTTCAGCAGCGCCGGCGGCAGCGACGCGGCGGTGGCCTGCAGTTGCGCCGCGGAAGAGGACAGCCCGAGCGCCCACACGGCGCCGAGGCCCATGAAAGCGGCCGCGCCGAGGGCCCGGTAATCCACGGTCAGGTCCTTGCGGCGGGCGATCGCGCGGGCCAGCAGCCCGCCGAAGATCAGGCTGAGCCCCCAGTTGAGGAAGGAGACGGACATCGACATCAGCGCCACGAAGCTGACGGCGGTCCGCGCGGTTGACGGCATGAGCGCAAGCCGGTTGATCAGCTTCGCCACGGGCGGGGAGGTGGCCACGACGTAACCCGTCAAGACCACCATGGCCATCTGCAGGGTGAACGCTGTCAGGTCCCAGAAGCCGTTGCCGAACGAGTCAGCGATGGTCTGGGGCGAGGCGCCGATGGCCAGCGCGGCCACAGCGATGATGACGACGCCGGCGAGGGCGAAGATGTAGGCGTCCGGGAACCACTTCTCCGTCCACGCCGCCATCCGTTGGGCTATCCGTGCGAGACCGCGTTCTTCGATTCCGCTCCTGGTCACGACTGTGCTTGCCACAGGTGTCCCTCTCCTTTGAGTGCATTTTGTACCCCATGGAGCTTAGTCAAGACGATGGCGGAAACCGGGCTTATCGGCGCCTGCCTGCGCGCCGCGGACCGTCGGCCTCGTCGAGCCGGCGCCGTTCCTCTTCCGTCGGGGCGCCGCCGCCGAGACTGGCCGGCATCCACCAGGCACCGGGCGCGGGTTGCAGGGGGAAGCCGGCGATGCCGGTTTCGATCCCGTCCTGGAGGGTCCTGGCCAGGCGCGCCGTGGCCGGCAGGGCGTCGTCGGCCGGGCTCGGGAGCGAGTCCGGAAGGATCGGCTCGCCCACGTGGATTCGGACTGGGGCACGCCAGGCGCGCCGCGGCGAGAATCGATGGTGGCGGCTCATCAGCCGATGGGCGCCCCAGATGGAGACCGGGATGATCGGCACGCCGGCTTCGGCGGCCATTCGCACGGCACCGGTCTTACATTCGCGCACCGTGAAGCTGCGGCTCACGCCGGCCTCGGGCAGGATGGCGATGTACTCTCCCTGCCTCAGCCGGGCGACGGCGGCGTCGTAGGCGTTGGCTCCCGATCCGTATCCGACCACGACAAGCCCGGCTGCGCTGACCGCGGGCCCGGCAAACCAATGGTCGGCGGCTCCCTGCGTGACGAGGAAACGCAGCTGGGCCCGGTTGTGCCACCACAGCAGCATCTCGGCGAAGGCAAAGTCGAGGTAGCCGAAGTGCGTGATCGCGACCACGGCACCCCGGCCGGGCACCACCGGCCGCGACGGGCCGCGGGCGGCGGCACCGGGGGAGAAAGCGCCTCGGGAATCGTTGCAGACGGCAGTCCGGCGGGAATCATTGTGCAGCCCGGGCTGCGGCAGGTGCTCCCGGCCCGTGATGAGGACGCGGATCCGGAACAGCCAGCGCAGCGCCAGCCCGGTGCGGACGACGAACCGGTAGAAGCGGTCGCTGGGTTCCGGCCGCCATCTCAAGGGCCGCCAGCTCAGGGCAGGCCGTGCCTGTCCCGTGCCTCGCATGTCAGTGCCCGGCCACCCGCCGCCGGGGCGGCAAGGGCAGGAAGCCGGAGGTGGAGTCGATGTATTCCTTGTAACCGGGCCGTGCGGACATTGCCTTTTCCGTCAGCGGCTTGCCTGTCTTGCCGGCGAGAGTCCAGATCATCAGGGCGGGGGAGAGGATGGTCAGCACGCCCGGCCAGGAATCGGCGGTCACGAGGAAGAGCCCTGCCCAGACGGCGGCGTCGCCGAAGTAGTTGGGGTGGCGGGTGTAGCGCCACAGCCCAGTGTTGAGCACGGTGCCGCGCCTGGCGGCATCGGCCTTGAACTGCGTCAGCTGCCAGTCGCCGACCGTCTCGAACACGAAGCCAAGGATCCAGAGCAGGACGCCGGCGAACGCCAGCCAGCCCACGCTTCCGGTGGCAAACATGCCGACCTGGATGGTGAGCGAGACGAAGAACATCACCACCCCCTGGGGCAGGTAGACCCGCCGCAGGGCGTAGACGTTCCGTGACCCGGGTGCCGCGGAGAGCATGTCCACATACCGCGGGTCCTCGTGGCCGCCGCGGGCACGGAGGCCGATGTGGACGGCGAGGCGGATGCCCCAGACCGCGACCAGGACAAGCAGCAGCAGCCGCCGGCCGGTGTCGCCGTATCCTGCGGACAGCACCCAGGAGATGCCGGCCACCACCACGAAGCCGAGACCCCAGACAGTGTCGATGACGGAGTGCCGGTTCTGCCGCACGGCAACCGCGAAGGTCAGGCCGAGCAGCACCACGAGTCCCGCGATGACCCACGGCAGGCTGGCAAGGAAGGCATCAAGGGGGAACGGCGGCATCACAACACCACCGGCAGGCGTGTTCCGGCCGCCGGCAGGGCGCGATGCAGGACACGGCGTAGTGCGTCCGTGGCGCCGGAGACATCAGCTCCCGTGGCCTCGCCGAAGGCATCCAGGACGGAGCCATTCGCCAGCACGTTCCACAGTGCCACCCGGCGGATCATGAAATGGCCGGCACCTTTGAGCGAGACGTAGTCCACGGAAGCGGCGACGCCGTCGGCGCGCCGGGCATAGTCCAGTGATTTCGCCGGGCTGGTCCAGCGGTCGTCGGTGCCGTGGACGATCAGGACCCGGCGGCCAGCGACAGGTTCGACCGGGGTTTTGTGATTTAGCCACGGGGCGAGCGCGACGACGGCCTCGACCTGCGCGTCGTCGGCCACGCACAGTGCCGTGAGACCGCCCATGGAGTGGCCCAGCAGGTACACCGGCACGCCGGGATGTTCCTGACTGATCCGGGCGAGCGCCCAGCGGGCATCGTGAACGGGGGACATCTCCTCCCCGTTCCAGCCGCGGTACCGGTTGCGCAGCGTCCACACGGCCAGCCCGTGCCGGCCGCCCTGCCTGTGCAGTGCCCGGGCGAAGGGCAGCATCCGGGCCGGGCTCAGGTGCCGGCCGCGGACCGCGTCGTAGCTGTCGGCCCGCCCGCCGTGCAGGACCAAGGCGACTCCGCGGGTCTCCCCGGCGGCTTCGGTGATTCTCAGCACGGCCCTGGCGGCAGGCCCGGAACGGCCCGCCCCCGGTTCGCGGTCGTCTAGTTTACGCATGGCCACGCGTGTGTCCTTCCGTCCTTTGTCCGTTAATAACCAACCCTAGGTTGCAGCCTCCGCCCGTCAAGGCAGGGGGTGCCTAGTGTGGATTCGGAGCCGGCGCCCCCGGCGATGGGTGCGGCGAGCACGCGGACCCTTGACGAGGGAATGCCGAAAGAGTAGGCATGTGCAGGTAAACCTCCGGGCGTCACGCCGGCTGGGAGCGCAGAGAACCGTCCGGGTCGAATCTCACGACGAAATCGACGGTACAGAAAATGAACGGAACAAAGTTCGATGGCCTCCGCGAACAAGTCCGCGGGCAGATCATCACGCCCGGTGACCCGGACTACGACGCCGCGAGGGCAGTGCACAACGGCATGATCGACAAACGGCCGGCAGCCGTGGTCCGCGTATCCCAGGTGGCTGACGTCATCGCGTGCGTCAACTTCGCCCGGGACAACTCCCTGGATCTTGCCATCCGCGGTGGAGGCCACAGCGTTCCCGGGTTTGGCACCTGGGACGACGCCCTGGTCATCGACTTCGTCAACACCTCCGGCGTCCGGGTGGATCCAGCAGCCAAGACGGCGCGCGCGGAGGCCGGTGCAACGTGGGCCGACTTCAACCACGCCACGCATGCCTTCGGGCTGGCGACCACCGGCGGTATCGTGGGGACGACGGGCGTCGCAGGGCTCACCCTGGGCGGCGGCATTGGCTATCTGGCGCGGAAGTACGGACTCAGCTGTGACAACCTGCTCTCCGCCGACGTCGTAACGGCGGACGGAAAGTTCCTGACCGCCAGTGAAAGCCAGAACGAGGACCTGTTCTGGGCACTGCGCGGCGGCGGAGGAAACTTCGGCGTGGTGACGTCGCTGGAATACCGGCTGCATCCGGTGGATATGGTCCATGCCGGCATCATCATCTATCCGATGGAGCACGCGGAGACAGTGGCGAAGTTCTACCGGGATCATATGGATTCAGCGCCGGAGGAGTTTGGAGCGTTCCTGGCATTCGCCCTCGGGCCGCCTGTACCGTTCCTGCCCGCGGAATGGCACGGGAAACCGGTTGCCGTGGTTGTCGGCATGTGGACGGGCGATCAGGCCGAAGGGCCCAGCCGCTGGAAACCCTTCCTCGACATCGCTCCCGTGGCCGGATCCATGGTGGGCCCGATGCCCTACCCGGCCCTGAACCAGGCCTTCGACCCGCTGGTTCCAAAAGGACTGCAGGGCTACTGGAAAGCCGATTTCCTCCCGGAGCTCAACGACGGCGCCATCGCCGCACACCTCGATTTCGGCAGCAGGGTACCGAGCGTGCAAACCGCCGTCCACCTGTACCCCATTGACGGGGCAGTCCATCGCGTGGGCGCAAGCGAAACTGCGTTCCCCAACAGGAGCGTGAAGTTCGCGCCTGTGATTGCGGCCATCTGGCAGGACCCGGCAGAGAACGAGGCAAACATCGCCTGGGTCAAGGACTATGCGGCGGCACTGCGCCCCTATTCGGCGGCGGGTGGCTACATCAACTTCATGGACGGCGATGACCAGCCCAGGGTCGCGGAAAACTACGGACCGAACTACAGCCGCTTGCGGGAGGTCAAAGCCAAGTACGATCCGCAGAATCTCTTCCACGTCAACCAGAACATCGCGCCCGCGTAACCTGGTCCACTTCCGCCGCGACGAGAGCGCTTTCGGCGCTCCGCGAGCGCGCGGCGTCATCCGTCCAGCGCGGCCCCGCCCACGCCGTAAAGTTTTCGGCATGAGGTTGAACTGCTGATGGGCGCCGGACACTCGCACTCCCACACTGACGATGTCGAGCCCTCGCCCCGGACGCTCGTGGCGCGGAAGAAGGCCAACTGGATCCTGGCTGCCATCCTGATCCCGCTGACGCTGCTGACCCTGGCGGCCATGGTCTTCATGTGGCCGTCGGGAAGCAAGGACGGCATTACCCTGGCCAGCCCCTATGCGGCGGCCCCGGGCGTGACGTTTGACACCGGCAAGATCCAGCGGGTCGTCGTCGGCAGCTGTTCGGATGCCCAAGCGGGCGGTGACGCCGCGGCGCAGCAGGGCACATCCGGTTCCGGCGCCGCCGCGCAGCCACCGAACGAAGGCTCGCAATGCACGTTCGCCTACACCGAGCCGGACAAGGGCGGCAACCCGGTGAAGGTGGTCATCAACCCTGACATCGCGAAATCCCACGGCGTGAAGCCCGGGGACAACATCCGCTACCTGAACCTCTCCAAGGCACAGGGCGCCGACGGCCAGGGCGCGCCGGCCTATGTCTTCGTCGACTTTGTCCGGACACTGCCCATCATCTTCCTGGCCGTGCTCTACGCCGTCGTCGTGATCGCGGTGGCGCGCTGGCGCGGCCTGCGGGCCCTGATCGGACTGGTCGGCGCCTACGTCGTGCTGGTCTCGTTCATGCTGCCCGGGCTGGTCGAGGGAAAGCCGCCGCTGCTCCTGGCCCTCGTGGGTTCCACGGTGATCATGATCGGGGTGCTCTACTTCGCCCACGGCTTCTCCGCCCGCACGTCGACGGCGCTGCTCGGGACAATGTTCGGCCTCGCCATTACGGCGCTGCTGGCCGCCTGGGCCACCGACGCCGCAAATCTTGCCGGTGTGGGCAGCCACGACGCCGCCACGCTCACCAACATGTCGGACCACATCTCCATCTCCGGCATCATCCTGTGCGGGCTGATCATTTCCGGTCTGGGGGTGCTGAACGACGTCACCATCACGCAGTCGTCGGCCGTCTGGGAACTGTGGGAACTCGCCCCCGAAACCAGTGCCCGGCAGCTCTTTACGTCCGCCATGCGGATCGGCCGGGACCACATCGCCTCCACGGTCTACACCATTGCGTTTGCCTACGCCGGCGCGGCCCTGCCGGTCCTGATCCTGGTCATGCTCTACGAGCGGCCGCTCGGGGACGCCATCACCAGCGCCGAACTCTCCGAGGAAGTCATCCGCACCCTGGTCGGTTCCGTGGGGCTCGTCCTCGCCGTGCCGGTCACCACCCTCATTGCCGTGCTGGTGGTCAAGGCCACCGGGATCAAGGGCAGTGGGATTAAGGCCAGCCCGGTCAATGCCAGCGAGTTCGAGGGGATCGAGTCCGACTGGGTCGGGTCCGACGCCGGCGAGTCCGACGGGATCGAGCCGGACTGGGTCGACCCGGACTGGGTCGAGCCGGACGGGGCCGGCGCCGGTCCTGCCACGCGCCGCGGGCGGCGTGCCGCCCTGCGGGGCTGACGCGGGCTCTGGCGGCGCCCGAAAGTCTCCACATAACCGGCCATTTCCACATCTGGTGATGCTCTGCGCACGGCCCCTCGGCGATGCCCACCCAGCGCCGGGGTCTCCGATGAAGTGCTCCGATCCCTTGTCGGAAATCCATCTGGCCCCCTATGCTCTGAGCACGGGCGTCGGCTCTCGCGGTTCGTTTCCAAATGAGGAGCGCAATGTCGGATTCGTTGGAGCAAAAGCTCGACCCCCACGATAACGCGCTCAATCTGATCCGTCTGGTCTTGGCGGTCCTCGTCATCGTTTCCCACACGTGGCCCATTGCCGGGTATGGCGACGACCCGAAGTTGGGAGATATAAAACTCGGTACGGTCGCCGTCGGCGGTTTCTTCACAATAAGTGGCTATCTAATTACCCGAAGCCGACATCGCTCATCTTTTTGGAGCTATTCATGGCGGCGGGCGCTTCGGATCCTTCCTGGCTATTGGGTCTGCCTGATTTTCACAGCATTTGTCGCCGCTGCAGTGGCGGCGTTGGCCCGCGGGGGATGGACGCCTGGCGCTGCCTGGCACTTCGTCTATACCAATGCTGATATGCGAAACGGTGATCTCGTTATTGGGGCCACGCTCCTCGGGGCACCCTTCCCGGGCGCGTGGAATGGCTCGCTATGGACCCTGTTCTATGAAGTGGCGTGCTACGTGCTACTGGGATTGGTGTTCATCATCCCTTTGGTGCGGCGTTTGACATGGCTGACACCCACGCTGTTTATCGTTGCCACGGCCTGCAGCCTGGTCATTCATGCGCGAGGCGACACGGGAAATGCTGAACGATGGATTCTGCTGGGTACATTTTTCCTAGCTGGCGCCGCTCTCTATAGCCTGGCGGATCGCGTTCCGCTCCGCTGGCAAATTGGCGTACCAGCAATTGCGATTTTCGTCGTGTGCTCAATAGCCGGTTTTGGACGGGCCTTGTCGCCCCTGCCGCTGGCGTACGTGTTGCTTTGGCTTGGGGCGATCCTCCCGCGCAAGCTGCGGAAACTGGGGTCAAAGAATGACTTCTCCTACGGAACATACCTGTACGCGTTTCCCGTTCAGCAACTGTTTGTGCTGACCGGGCTACAACAAGCTGGTCCAGTGGCCTTCATTTCGGCCAGTGTCGCCGCTACCGCGCCCCTCGCTGTGCTGAGCTGGTACTTTATCGAACGCCCCGCTCAGCGGTTTAAGAGTTGGCGTATTCCCCGTTCAGGACCGGTGCGATCAGGCCAGGGCGCGGCGGTTTCCACCCAGCCTCCGCCCCCAGCACACGACCTGGGTACCCTGCCGGCCGAAAAACGACTCGGAGAGAAACGGCCTGCCTCCTAGTCTGGCCGCCGGCGCAGCAGCGACGTCCGGCCCGGGAAACACGCTGGGATCGACGGGCTCCCGTCCGGAGCTGAGGTCCTGATTTCCACATAGCCGGAGCGGGTCCGGGCCGATTTGCCCGTCTTTGAGACAATGGTCGGGTGACTGTTGTAGCAACGCCTCCCGCCCCCAAGCTGGAACTCCCGCCCCTGAAGCTGGGCCCAATCACGGTGGACACCCCCGTGATCCTGGCGCCCATGGCGGGCATCACCAACTCCGCCTTCCGCAGGCTGTGCCGTGAATACGGCGGCGGCCTGTATGTGGCAGAGATGGTCACCTCGCGTGCCCTCGTGGAGCGCACGCCGGAATCGCTGCGCATTATTTCGCACGACGACGACGAGAAAGTCCGCTCCGTCCAGCTCTACGGTGTCGACCCCGTGACCGTCGGCCAGGCCGTCCGGATGCTCGTCGAGGAGGACCGGGCAGACCACATCGACCTCAACTTCGGCTGCCCCGTGCCCAAAGTGACCCGTCGCGGCGGCGGCTCGGCCCTGCCGTGGAAGATTGACCTCTTCACCTCGATCGTCCAGACCGCGGTGAAGGAAGCCTCCCGGGGCAACGTCCCGCTGACCATCAAGATGCGCAAGGGCATTGACGAGGACCACCTGACGTACCTCGATGCCGGCCGGATTGCCCGCGATTCCGGCGTCGCCGCCGTCGCACTTCACGGTCGCACGGCCGCGCAGTTCTATTCCGGCCAGGCCGACTGGTCCGCCATTGCCCGGCTGCGCGAGGCCCTGCCGGACATTCCCGTCCTTGGCAACGGAGACATCTGGTCCGCGGAAGACGCGGTCCGGATGGTCCGCGAAACAGGGGTGGACGGCGTCGTCGTCGGCCGCGGCTGCCAGGGCAGGCCCTGGCTGTTCGGCGATCTCATGGCCGCGTTCGAAGGCAGCGACCAGCGGTACCGGCCGGATCTGCGCCAGGTGGCCGAAAGCGTGTACCGGCATGCCGAGCTCATGGTTGAGACATTTGGGGACGAGGGCAAGGCGCTGCGCGAAATCCGCAAGCACATTGCCTGGTACTTCAAGGGCTACGTGGTCGGCAGCGAACTGCGGACCAAGCTGGCACTCGTCACCAGCCTCGAGGTACTGCGCGGGACCCTGGACCAGTTGGACCTCGACTCGCCGTATCCCGGGGTCGACGCCGAGGGCCCGCGCGGCCGCGCCGGTTCTCCGAAAAAGCCTGCGCTGCCGAAGGACTGGCTGCTGAACCGGACGCTGGATGACGCGCAGACCCGGGACATCTCCTTCGCCGAACTGGATGTCTCCGGTGGCTGAGACCCGGACCACCGCCCCCGTCCTGGACGGCTACACCTCCCGCGACTGGGCCCGGTGGGTCGAAGAGCCGCCCAAGAGCACCTACCGTTCGGACTTCGAGCGCGACCGTGCGCGGGTCCTGCACTCCTCGGCGCTGCGCCGGCTCGGCGCGAAGACCCAGGTGGTGGCGCCGGATACCGACGACTTCGTCCGGACCCGGCTCACCCACAGCCTCGAGGTTGCCCAGGTGGGCCGAGAGCTGGGCCGCGCGCTCGGCTGCGACCCCGACGTCGTGGATACGGCGTGCCTCAGCCACGACCTCGGCCACCCGCCCTTCGGCCACAACGGCGAGGCTGCCCTCAACGAGGTGGCCCATGGGATCGGCGGCTTCGAAGGCAACGCCCAGACGCTGCGGCTGCTGACCCGGCTGGAGCCCAAGGTCCTGGCCGCCGACGGCCGGCCGGCCGGCCTGAACCTGACCCGGGCGAGCCTCGATGCCGCCGCCAAGTACCCCTGGTCCGCCGTGAACGCGCCGGTCATCCACGGAGAGCGGACCAGCAAGTTCGGAGCCTACGAGGACGACCTTCCCATTTTTGACTGGATCCGGGACGGCGCCCCGGAACGCCGGTCCTGCCTCGAAGCGCAGGTCATGGACCTGGCGGACGATATCTCCTACTCGGTGCACGACGTCGAGGACGCGATCGTCGCAGGCCATTTCCAGCTGCGCTGGATGGACAACCCGGACCACCGCGCCCGCGTCGTCGGCTACGCCAAGCAGTGGTACCTGCCGCACAACGATCCCGCCGCGATCGACGCCGCATTGGCCCGGCTGGAGGCCACGGACGTCTGGGTGCGCGAGGCCGACGGCAGCCGCAAGGCCATGGCGGCGCTCAAGGACATGACCAGCCAGCTCATCGGGCGCTTCTGCCAGAGTGCGCTGGAGGCCACCCGCACGGTCTACGGCCCGGAAAACCTGACCCGCTACAAGGCGGAGCTGATCGTCCCGGATGAGACCGTCATGGAAATCGCGGTGATGAAGGGCCTGGCCACCACCTTCGTGATGACCACCGAACACCGGCAGCCCATCTACGAGCGCCAGCGCGAGGTCCTGCATGCCCTCGTCACCGCGCTCAGCGCCACGGGGGACCGCCACCTGGAGCCGATGTTCGCCGCCGACTGGCTCGACGCTGCGGACGACGCCGCGCGGCTGCGCGTCGTCATCGATCAGGTCGCCTCGCTGACGGACGGCTCGGCGCTGGCCATGTACGAGCGCCTCGTGGGCAGCCTGCCGTCGCTGTGGTGACCGCCACCGTGGCCGGCCCGTCGGCGTCGTACCCGGGGACTAGGATGGCACTGTGGCCGGCCTGATCAAACGTGAAGACATCGATGAAGTGCGCCAGCGCACCGACATCAAGGAAGTCGTCGATGGCTACGTGACGCTCAAGGGAGCCGGGCTGGGGTCCTACAAGGGCCTGTGCCCCTTCCACGACGAGCGCTCACCCTCGTTCACGGTCCGCCCCCAAGTCGGCCGGTACCACTGCTTTGGCTGCGGCGAGGACGGCGACGTCATCTCCTTCGTCCAAAAGCTGGACCACACCACCTTCCACGAGGCCGTGGAAAAGCTGGCCCACCGGATCGGCTTCGAACTCCGTTACGAGGACGGCGGCTCCGGGCCCAACCGGGAGGACATCGGACGGCGCCAGCGGCTGCTGGACGCGCACAAGGTGGCCGATGAGTTCTTCCGTGCCCAGCTGATCACCCCGGGCGCGGCCGAGGGCCGCAACTTCCTCTACGGACGGGGCTTCGACCGTGCGGCGGCGGAACAGTTCGGTGTGGGCTACGCGCCGCAGGGCTGGGACTCGCTGCTCAAGCACCTCCGCGGCCGCGGTTACACCGACCCTGAACTCAAGCTGACCGGCATGTTCTCCGAAGGCGGCCGGGGAATCTACGACCGTTTCCGCGGCCGGCTGATCTGGCCCATCCGGGACATCGCCGGCGACACCATCGGCTTCGGTGCCCGCAAGCTCTATGAGGATGATCAGGGCCCGAAGTACCTGAACACCCCCGAAACCGCGCTCTACAAGAAGTCCCAGGTCCTCTACGGAATCGACCTCGCCAAGCGCAGCATCGCCAAGGATCGCCAGCTCGTGGTGGTGGAAGGCTACACCGACGTCATGGCCTGCCACCTGGCCGGCATCCCGACGGCCGTGGCCACGTGTGGCACCGCCTTCGGCACCGAGCACATCAAGATCGCCCGCCGGCTGCTCTCTGACGACGGCAGCGGGGGAGAGGTCATCTTCACGTTCGACGGCGACGCCGCCGGCCAGAAGGCGGCACTGCGCGCCTTCGAAGAGGACCAGCGGTTTGTCGCGCAAACGTTCGTGGCGGTGGAAGCCAGCGGCGCAGACCCCTGCGAACTCCGCCAGTCCAAGGGCGACTCAGCCGTCCGGGACTTGATCGGGAGCCGCCGGCCGCTGTTCGAGTTCGCCATCCGGGCCAGCCTGAAACGACACAATTTGGACACCGTCGAGGGCCGGATCGCGGCCCTGCGTGAATCCGCGCCTGTGGTGGCGCAGATCCGCGACGCCGGCATCCGGCCGGCCTACGCCCGCGAGCTCGCCGGTTGGCTGGGGATGCCGGTCGAGGAGGTCAGCAGGGCCGTTGGTGCTGCCACCAAGCGTGCCGCACAGGGCGCCTCGGCCCCGTCGGGCGGTGGCCAGGGCCACGGGCAGGGCGGCGGGCAGGGACATGCCGGGTCCGGCCGCGGCTTTGCCGGGACTGCGCCGGGCGTTGCCCCGCTGCCGCCGTCGGCCGTGCTCCCGTCCTTCAACCGGCCTGATCCCCGGGACCCCGTGGCAGCGATGGAGCGCCAGGCGCTCGAGGTCGCGCTGCAAGAACCCGGCATGCTTGAGGGCGAGACGTGGCAACGCTTCTCGGAGGCGCGGTTCTCCACGCCCGCCTATCTCGCCATCCACGAAGCCATCCGTGCCACCGGACTCGGGTTTGCCGGGGACCCGGTGCGCTGGGTGGAGCAGTTGCTGCAGGAGGTGCCTGAGCCGCTGCGTCCGCTCGTGTCCGAACTCGCGGTGGTGCCCCTGCCGGCCAACACGCCCGAAGGTGTCCTGCGCTACTGCAAGGACATCCTCGCCCGCTTGTTTGAGCTCCAGATCACCCGGGTGAAGGCCGAGAAGATGGGCCAGTTGCAGCGTCTGGACGCATCGGCCGATCCCGAGGAATTCCAGCGCCTGAATCGCGAACTCATGCAGCTTGAGATGCAGCGGCGGTCCCTGCGCTCGGACGCCTGAGCCGCCGATTTCGTTTCCCGGGCTGGTGTTTGCTAGGCTTATACCCGCTTCATTCCTCCTTAGCTCAATTGGCAGAGCATTCGACTGTTAATCGAAGGGTTGCTGGTTCAAGTCCAGCAGGAGGAGCGCGCAGTCCCCGTTCCGGGTTCCGGAACGGGGACTTTTTTATACCCGGCGGGGGTATTTCGCGGCGGGCCGGCGCTGGCCCCTTGGCCGATTTCCCTACCGGCAAAACGTTTGCTAATGTCGTACCTGCTTCATTCCTCCTTAGCTCAATTGGCAGAGCATTCGACTGTTAATCGAAGGGTTGCTGGTTCAAGTCCAGCAGGAGGAGCGGACAGGTCCCGCGGCCGGTGAAAACCAGCCGCGGGACCTTTTTTATTGCCTCGTTTTTGTTGATCCGTTCACTGGCCAGGGCGGTTGCCGCCGGGCTCAGACGAAGTACATTTCCACCTGGAGGAAGCGCTGGGCCTCGGCCACGGCGGCCTGGAAGGCCTCCAGCTCGGTGGGGGACTTCCGAGGCTCGCGCGGGTGCCACTCATGCGGCGCCGAATGCACCTGGGTGAACCCGCCGCCGGGGGGAGCATAGAAGATGCCGAACCGTTGCACCGGCCACTCCGGGGATGATTCCGGGGCCACGAGGAGGGCGGAGTCATATGCAGGGTTGTACCACTGGGCAATCGGGCGGCGGCGGTCTTCGGTGAACAGGCCGGAGGCATATAGGGCTGCCGACTGCGGACTGGTCTGGCTGCACAAACGATCCCACCACAGGGGCAGGATTCCGGCGTCGCACCGCTGCCAAGTGGCCGGAAGAGGCGGGGGGTCCTGCCTGTGGGGCATGAAATAACTTTATCGCCCGCCGCGGACGTCGAACAGGGTGCGAACGGGCCACGGGCAGCCAGAGGGGTCGCCGTGTTCGAGCTGCCGCCGGGACATGCCCAGCCTTGGGCCTGGCGCCTGGACATGTCGAGTGCTGGTGAGGTGCCCGTGGGGGGACACGTCCAGTTCTGGTGCTGGCGCGTGGGCATGGTGCCAATATGCCCAATCCCGGGCACGAAGAATGGGCATGTCCCGCCGGGGGAGGCACGAAGAATGGGCATGTCCCTCGCGTGGTCCGTTCAGTGAGGTGCACTCGGGACATGTCCAGTGCTGGTGAGGTGCCCGTGGGGGGACATGCTCAGTTCTGGTCCTGGCGCGTGGACATAATGCCAACATGCCCAGTCCCGAGCTCGAAGACTGGGCATGTCCCTCCGGAATGGGCGCGAAGAATGGGCATGTCCCGCCGGGATGGGCGCGAAGGATGGGCATGTCCCTCGGGGAGCTGGTGCTGGGCGGGGCCTGGTTACTGGATCGGGGGTACCGTGCTGGGCCGTACAACCAGCCACAGTGCAGCGGCTGCCAGGAAGATACAGGCGGCCTGGACGGCGCCCATGGGGGTTGCGGACCCGACGCCGAGCCAGCCGACCACCGGGGAGACCAGGCCCGCCATCATGAAGGTCGCCGCGCCAAGGAGGGAAGCCGCGGTTCCGGCCTGGGCGCCGTGTTTGGCCAGGGCCAGCACCTGCACGGTGGGGAAGGTGAAACCGGCGCCGAGGATGTAGAACCAGAGCGGCACCAGGACGCCCCACAGCCCGAAGCCCAGCTGGTCGAAGATGACAATCAGGACGGCCATGACGAACATCCAGGCCGTGGAACAGGCCAGGATCCATTGCGGCGGGACGCGCCGGATGAGCCTTGCGCTGGTCTGCACGCCTGCCACGATGCCCAGTGAGTTGATGCCGAACAGCAGGCCGTACTGCTGGGGCGTGAAACCGTAGACATCCTGGAACAGGAACGGCGAAGCGGAGAGATAGGTGAAGAGGCCCGCGAAGTTCAAGCCGCCCACCAGCAGCAGGCCCACGAAGATCCGGTCGGAGAACAGCACTTTGTAGCGCTGGCGCGCGGTCATCCCGGATTTGCCGCGCTGCTCTGGCGGCAGGGTCTCCCGGATCACGAACAGGGCCGCGATGATGACACAGGTCCCGTAGGCGGCTAGGAACAAGAAGATGCCGGGCCAGGGCATCAGCAGCAGCAGCTGGGAGCCGATGACCGGGGCGAGGATCGGGGCCAGCCCGTTGACAAGGGCCATCCTCGAGAACATCCGCACCATCGCGTAGCCGCTGAACAGGTCACGGACCATGGCCATGGCCACCACGCCGCCGCCGGCAGCCCCGACGCCCATGAGGACACGGAAGAAACCCAGGGTGGCGATATCCGTGGACTGGGCTGCACCCAGGGATGCCGTGATGTGGACCGCTGTCGCCAGGATCAGGGGCAGCCGCCGGCCGAACTTGTCGCTCAGCGGGCCCACCACCAGCTGTCCCAGCGCGAAACCTATGGTCGTCCCCGTGAGCGTCAGCTGGACCGCGGCCGCGGAGACGCCAAGGCTGTCTTCCAGGGCCGGGAATGCGGGCAGGTAGAGGTCCACCGTGAACGGCCCGAGGGCGGTCAATGCGCCGAGCGTCAGGATGTAGAGGAATTTACGACGCCGGCTCAGGGAATCACCGGGGTTGGGGGGTGTGCTCACAGGGGTCCATCCTAGGGCCCACCGGGGCGGCCGGCCGGTGGCTGGGCAGGCGCGCCACGCCTTGCCCGAAAAGGCCTCCCAAGAGCCTAAATGATAGTTTTGACACCGGGGTCTGTGCGAAGCTGTCCAGACCCGGCAAGCCCGCGCGAGCGGATCGACGGATGGCACCAGTTAGGCGGGACCGATGAGCGGACGTCACAGCGGCGGGATAGGCAGCGGGTTGCGCATTTCCGCGCTGCCGCAAACCCTGAAGATGATCTTCAAGCTGGCGCCTCGGCAGCTCAATGACGAGATTGCTCTGGCCAAGGCCGAAATCAAGCGCAAGGGGACCCAGCTCGGCGTTGCAGGCGCCTTCTTCGCCGTCGCCCTGGTCTTCGTTGCGCTCCTGGTGATCGGTCTGATGGTCGCCGCGATTATGGGTCTGGCCACGATCATGCCCGCGTGGCTCGCCGCGTTGTTGGTCTCCGCCGTCTGCCTGATTATCGCCGCGATCGGGGCGCTCGTCGGGCTGAGGAAGTTCAAGGCGGTCATGCCGCTGGTCCCCGAGGAGACGATCCGGGGGCTTAAGTACGATCTCGGCATCGCCAAGGAAGGCTCGGCCTTCGACGCGGCGATCCTGGATCCGAACTCCGAACAGTACAAAGCGGCGAAGGCCGCCAAGGAAGCCGCCGCCGCGAAAGCAAGGGCGGAAAAGGAAGCCAAGGCTGCCGCAAAGCCCGAACTCGGGCCCGCCCCCACAGAGGCCGAACTCCGTAGCCGGCTGGCCCAGCGGCGTACGCATCTCACCGGCGTGCGGGACGATCTCGGCCGGGAACTCGATGTCAAGGCCCAGGCCCGGACGCTGCTGGCCGCCACTCAGGTCCGGCTGCAGGCCGGCAAAGAGCAGCTCAGCGACAAGATCGCAGGCTTCCGCTCCTCAGCCCGCTCCTCGGCGGGATCGCCCACATCCGCTGACGGGCAGGATCTGGCCGGCACGATCAAGCAGCGCTGGAAGCCCCTCGCGGTGCTCGCCGCGTCCGCGGCCGCCCTTGCGGTCCTGGTGCGCAGGCTGATGAAGGGCTAGGCAGACCCCTGAACCGAAACACCGAACCGTTGCCGTCCACGGAAAGGGGGAATCGATGAAGTTCATCGGCGCTGGTGCCCGCCCCGGGCAACCCCTCGTCCACCGCGACGCGGTCTTCACGGTTCCAAATGTCCTGACCGTGGTGCGCTTCCTTGGTGTTCCCCTGTTCATCTGGCTCGTCCTCTCGGAACACGAGTACGGCTACGGCGCCCTCGTCCTCGCCATCATGGCCGGCACCGACTGGGTCGACGGCTACATCGCCCGGCGCTTCAACCAGATGTCCAACCTCGGACGGCTCATGGACCCCATTGCCGACAGGCTGTCGCTGATCGCCGTGGCCGTGACCCTCGTGATCGCCGGCGTCGTCGAGTGGTGGTATCTCGTCGCACTGCTGGTCCCGGACGCGGTCCTGCTGGCCCTGTCCCTGTTCTATTTCCACGGCCACCCGGATCTGCCGGTGAGCCGCATCGGAAAGATCCGAACCGGCCTGTTGCTGGTGGGCACACCGCTGCTGGTGCTGTCCAAACTTCCGGTGCCCGCCGCGAACGTCTACGCCACGGTCGCGTGGATCTTCCTGGGACTGGGACTCGTGGGGCATTGGATCGCGGCCTACAACTACGTCCGGGCCATCATCGGCAAGGGCAGGCAGCTTCGGGCGCACGACGGCGGCTCCCGCTGATGGTCTGGTTTGCGGTTTTGCTTGCGGTCCTCGGCGCCTTCGGCCTGGCCTTTGGCGCCCAGCGCCAGGGCAGCGCGGTGAAGGCCGATACCGGCGGCCTGGCGCTGAGCACGCACGGCCTGCTTCGGCTCGCGCGCAATCCTCGCTGGGTTTTCGGGCTCACGCTGCTCTGCGTCGGGATGGCGATGAACGCCGTCGCCCTCGTCATGGCCCCCTTGACGGTGGTGCAGCCGATCGGGGCGATTGCGCTGGTCATCACCACCGTGGTCAACACCAAGGACCAGGGCCTGAGCATGAACCGGGCAACCGTCGTGGCAATCTCGGCCTGCGTGACCGGCTCGGCGCTGTTCGTACTGCTGGCCGTCAACGCGACCCAGGAGAATCACAACGTCAGCAGCGAGGACGAGCTGACAATCGTGCTGCTCCTGGCCCTGGCTGTGGGGCTCTTCGGCACGCTCGCCGTCCTGTTCAGGCACCGCATGAGCGCCTTCGTCTACATCCTCGGCGCCGGCGTCCTGTTCGGCTTCGTGGCTGTCCTGACCCGCATCATCGGCAGGCACCTGCTCGATTCCAACGGACAGTTCCTGCTGAACGTGCCGTGGTACAGCGCCGTGGCGATTATTGCTGCCGGCGTTCTGGGATCGTGGTTTGTCCAAAACGCCTACTCCAGCGGACCACCCGACCTCGTGATCGCCGGATTGACCGTAATCGACCCCATTGTGGGCATCGCGATCGGCATCGTAATTCTGGGAGAATTGCGTCCGGACGTCCAAGCCGTGACGGCAATTGCCATGGGGACGGCCGCAGTACTTGCTATCGTGGGAGTAATAGCCCTCTCCAGGCACCACCCGGAAGTCACCAAGCGCAAGAAGGACGCGCGGAAGGCCGCGGGCCGGTCCTAGGGCATCAGTCCAGACTTCGGCTGCAGGCCCGGCGCGCCTGTGCCGACCGCCAGCCGGCCGCCATTGATCCAGCTGTCCGCACAGCGACCACCAGGAGCTCTTCACGTGACCAAGTCCGACAGCCAGTCCCCGCTGACCATCCTGATTGCCGCTGACACGTACCCGCCGCACGTCAACGGCGCCGCCCAGTTCGGCTACCGCCTCGCCAAAGGCATGACGGCCCGCGGACACAACGTGCACGTCCTGGCGTGCCGCCCGGGCAAGGGTGCGAGCTACAGCGAGTTCAGCGAGGAGGCCACCGTGCACCGCCTCCGCTCCCATTCCGTGCCCACGCACGAGTACTTCCGGGTCACGTTCCCGTGGGAGATCAAGAAGGAAATCGGTCTCTTGTTTGACCGCATTCAGCCGGACGTGGTGCACATCCAGAGCCACTACATGATCGGCGAGCACGTCCTCTACGAAGCTGTGAAGCGCGGCATCCGGGTGGTGGCGACGAACCACTTCATGCCGGAAAACCTGAACCCCTTCCTGCCGTTCCCGCAATGGTTCAAAGACATCGTGGGCCGGATCTCCTGGCGGGACATGGGCAAGGTCATGGGCCAGGCCGACGTCGTGACCACACCCACGCCGCTTGCCGCCAAAGCCATGCACCAGCATGCCTTCCTCCGCAAGGTCCTGCCACTGTCCAACGGCATCGACGCCGCCGCCTACGAGCTGGGTCCCGACGAAACGGCGGAACGCCATGCCAGCCCCACCGCACTCTTCGCTGGCCGGCTGGCGGAGGAGAAGCACGTGGACGTGCTGATCGACGCCGTCGCCAAGACGCCCAAGGACCTGGACATCCACCTGGAAATCGTTGGCGGGGGAGAAGTCCGCCCGGCCCTCGAAGCCCAGGTCGCCCGGCTCGGGCTGACGGACAGGGTCAGATTCCTCGGCATGGCCAGCGACGCCGACCTTCGCAGGGCTTACATCAGGGCCGACGTGTTCTGCATGCCCGGCACGGCGGAACTTCAGTCCCTCGTGACCCTGGAGGCGATGTCGGCGTCGACTCCGGTCCTGCTCGCCAACGCCATGGCGCTGCCGCACTTGGTGCGCGACGGGGAGAACGGCTACCTCTTCACGCCCAATGACAGCGATGACCTCGCCGCCAAACTGGCGCGTGTCTTCTCCCTGCCCGCACACGAGCTCGCGGCGATGGGCAAGACCAGCCGGGAAATGGTGGAGAACCACGGCATCGCGCGCACGCTTCAGACGTTTGAGGACATCTACCGGGGCGCCAGCTACGACGACCTCGTCGTCTAGGCCAGCTACGGCTGGGCCGGCAACGGCCGGGCGGCTGGATGTGGGCCGTGCCGACTGGTGGTCGCGTACACTTCTGATGCGTCTACTATTGCTAGAGTATTTTTGCCCGGAATCAGTCCGGCCCCCGCGGGCCAGGTCTGGCTCCGGGCGCAGGGGGCTATAGCTCAGCTGGTTAGAGCGCGGGACTCATAATCCTAAGGTCCTCGGTTCAAGTCCGAGTAGCCCTACATTTCTGCGGAACCCTCCTCATCAGGGGCCCGCCCACGGGAGCCGTGGCTGACGTTCGACGTCGGCCGCGGCTCCTTTTTGTCGGGCCCGGTGCTTGCAGGCGCCAGCAGACTGCGATATGTTACTGGTGAGTAACATACCGCCGGGGCGAAGCCCGCGCCCTTTTGGTCGCTGGCGATCACGAGTGAAGGAACATCATGCCGAAAGCTGCAATCGACATCAACAACCTGCCCTACGCCGACGGCGACTTCTTCGCGTTCGAGCAGCTGCTCAGCGCCAAGGAGCAGGACAGGCTGGCCGAGGTCCGCGAGTTCCTCACCCGCGAGGTCAGGCCGATCGCCGTCGATTGCTGGAATCGCGCGGAGTTCCCCATGGAGCTGATCCCGAAGCTTGCCGAAATCGACCTGGTCAGCCCGGTCAGGAGGCAGGGCTACTCGAACCTTTTCGCCGGAATCCTGCACGCAGAAGCCACCCGCGCGGACACGTCGATCGCGACGTTCATGGGCGTCCATGACGGGCTCTTCACCGGCTCCATTGAAGCCCTCGCCTCCAAGGAGCAGCAGGACGCGTGGCTTCCCGAGATTTACTCGCTCAAGAAGATCGGCGCCTTCGGCCTCACCGAGCCCCTTGGCGGCTCCGACGTCGCCGGCGGCACGCGCACCACGGCGCGGCGCGACGGCGGGAGCTGGGTCCTCAACGGGGCCAAGCGCTGGATCGGCAACGCGACCTTCTCCGACTGGGTGGTCATTTACGCCCGCGACGTCGACGACAACCAGGTCAAGGGATTCCTCGTCGACACCAAGACCGAGGGGTACAGTGCCGTGAAGATCGAAAACAAGATCTCGCTGCGCACGGTCCAGAACGCCGACATCACGCTCGATAACGTGGTGGTGCCGGACTTCTTCAAGCTGGCCAATGCCAACAGCTTCCGCGACACCAACAAGGTCCTCAAGGTCACCCGCCTCGCCGTGGCCTGGCAAGCGGTGGGCCAGCAGCTCGCGGCCTTCGACGTCGCGCGGCGCTACGCCGTGGAGCGCAGCCAGTTCGGGCGCCCGATTGCCTCCTTCCAGCTGGTCCAGCACCAGCTCGTGCAGATCCTCGGCAACGCGGTCAGCTCCATGGGCATGATGGTGAGGCTTTCCCAGCTGGAGGACGCGGGGGAGGCGAAGGACGAGCAGTCCGCCCTGGCCAAGGCGTTCACCACCGCGCGCATGCGCGAAAGCGTGGCCCTGGGCCGGAGCATCCTCGGCGGCAACGGAATCGTGACGGACTTCGAGATGGCCAAAGTCTTCGCGGACGCCGAAGCCATCTATTCTTACGAGGGCACGCATGAGATCAACACCCTGGTCACCGGCCGGGCGATCACGGGAATTTCCGCGATCGTCTAATGCGCGCCGAATGGCCGCCGCGACGCTCCAGGGACCGTACACGGGGGAGCGGTTCATCGGGGGCCGGCCTCAAGGGGCTGGAGCAGGACAGACGGTCTCAGGTCCATCACGAACGCAAGCGGGTTGACGTAGTCTTCGCCGCGGCGGACGCCCCAATGGAGGCAGGGCGGCGCCGGGCCGCAGTGGCCGGCCTGTACCTGCCCCAGGACGTCGCCCTGCACTCACGGCGGACCCCGCCGTGAGTGAACTCGCCACCGGCTCGAAACTGCTGCGCAGCCCGTTGCCGTGATCGATCGTGATGACCGGCCGGTCCACCACTGTCCCGACAAAGCTCACCGTCCCGGCGGCCGGCGAAATGACTTGGGCACCATCATGTGAGGCCTCAATATCGACGCCGCGGTGACCGCTGAGCCACGGCCTGGCCGGGGGATCGAAGGTGCGCAGAACCGCAGGCCGCGGGCTGAGCGGCCAGCTCCAGGCAGGTGCCGGGACTGGCCCTGCCCCCGGGGAGCCCCGGACGGAGGAAATTGAAACCTCAGTGGAAGTTGAAACCTGAGTGGCAGCCGAGGCCGGGGTGGCCGCGCCGACGGAATCTGCGGGGATGGGGGACAGCGCCAGGAGCAATGCGGCAAGGCCGGGGGAGATCTTCATGACCCCAGCCTGCCGCGGCGGCGAGACGGGCGGAATCTCCCACGATGCCTATGTGGAAAAGCCTCCGGTGCCGTCGGCCGGCGCCGGCGCCCGAGCCTCCAATGCCACCACGGAAGCCGCACACCCGCCCCAGTCGCATGCCGGTCCGGCCGCGGTTCAAACGCTGCGGAAGGCGCCGCGGAAGGCGCTCGCCGTCGCCCGCCAAAGCCCCGGAACTCGGCCCCGCTGCCGCGCGAAAACCGTCCTTCGGGGCGGGGGCGCTGTAGTACACTTGGTGGAGCAGTTTGCTGTGCCCTCACGCTTGTAAATCGCGATATTTCGTGATTTCTGTAGCCGGCACGCCTCATTCAGGGGTGCGGGGGAGCAGTGGCTGACTACGCGTATCCAGCCCTCCTCAAAAGAAGCCTGAAACTTCCGATGCGGAGGACTGCGCCTCCTGCGGTCCGTTCCACATGGCACGTCCATATGGCACGGATGGGAAGCGCAGTGGATGCCAGGAGCAACGCCCGCCCCGGGCGAATGCTAAACAACCGTCAACTATTGGCAGGGTAAGAGGGCCATGGGCTCTCTCATGAATGACCTGCCGGAAGGAGCGTCGGCATGCCCGTCGTAACTATGCGCCAGCTGCTTGACAGCGGCGTCCACTTTGGACACCAGACCCGCCGTTGGAACCCGAAGATGAAGCGCTTCATCTTCACGGAGCGCAACGGTATCTACATCATTGACCTGCAGCAGTCGCTGTCCTACATCGACCGTGCCTACGAGTTCGTGAAGGCCACCGTTGCACACGGCGGCACCGTTCTCTTCGTCGGCACCAAGAAGCAGGCGCAGGAATCCATCGCCGAGCAGGCCACCCGCGTTGGCCAGCCGTACGTCAACCAGCGTTGGCTCGGCGGTATGCTGACCAACTTCCAGACGGTCTCCAAGCGCATCCAGCGCATGAAGGAACTCGAAGAGATCGACTTCGACGACGTCGCCGGTTCGGCTTACACCAAGAAGGAACTGCTGCTCCTTCGCCGCGAACTCACCAAGCTGGAAACCAACCTCGGTGGTATCCGTAACCTGACCAAGGCGCCGTCCGCGCTGTGGATCGTTGACACCAAGAAGGAACACCTTGCTGTCGACGAAGCCAAGAAGCTGAACATCCCGGTTGTGGCCATCCTGGACACCAACTGCGATCCCGACGAAGTTGATTTCCCGATCCCGGGTAACGACGACGCCATCCGCTCCGTCAACCTGCTGACCCGCGTTGTCGCCGACGCCGTTGCCGAGGGCCTCATCGCCCGCAACCAGCGCGCCACCGGCACCACGGAAGCTCCGGAAGAGCCGCTGGCCGAGTGGGAGCGCGAGCTCCTCGAAGGCAACAAGGCTGAAGCTGCTGCAGCGCCCGCCGCTGAGGCTGCTCCGGCTGCTGAGGAAGCACCCGCCGCTGAAGCTGCTCCGGCTGCTGAGGAAGCACCGGCCGCCGAGGCTGCTCCGGCGGCTGTTGAAGCACCGGCCGCCGACGAAGCCAAGTAGTCACACAAGTAAATCTGGATCTCCCCACATGCGCTCAGCTGCATAGGGGGTACCGACAGGATGGCCGCTCACTCGGTGAGCAGCCGTCCTGTCGGTCCGTACACCACATAAATTTCTAGACAGAGGGGTTCACATGGCGAACTACACTGCCGCTGATATCAAGGCTCTGCGCGAGCGCACTGGCGCCGGCATGATGGATGTCAAGAAGGCTCTTGACGAAGCCAACGGTGACGCCGAGAAGGCCATCGAAATCATCCGCATCAAGGGCCTGAAGGGCGCCACCAAGCGCGAAGGCCGCTCCACCGCTGAAGGCCTGGTTGCTGCCAAGGTCGCCAACGGCGTCGGCGTGATGATCGAAGTCAACTGCGAGACCGACTTTGTGGCCAAGGCCGACAAGTTCATCCAGCTGGCCGACAAGGTCCTGGCCGTGGCTGTCGAGTCCGGCGCTGCCGACCTCGAGACCCTGCTGGCCACCGAGGTCGACGGCAAGCCGCTGTCCGAGGTTGTCATCGAAGAGGGCGCCGTTCTGGGCGAGAAGGTTGTTGTCCGCCGCATCTCCCGCATCGAGGGCGCAACGGTCGACGCTTACCTGCACAAGACCTCCAAGGATCTGCCGGCCCAGGTCGGCGTCCTGTTCGCTGTTGACGGCGAAGGCGAAGCAGCTGCCACCGCAGCCCACGACGTCGCCGTTCACATCGCCGCGATGTCCCCGAACTACCTCTCCCGCGAGGATGTTCCGGCCGAGCTCGTCGAGTCGGAGCGCCGCATCGCCGAGGAGACTGCCAAGGCTGAAGGCAAGCCCGAAGCAGCAATGACCAAGATTGTGGAAGGCCGTGTCACTGGCTTCTACAAGGGCGAGGTTCTCCTCGACCAGGCATTCGCCAAGGATGCCAAGAAGTCCGTCGCCCAGATCCTCGAAGAGGCTGGCGTCAAGGGCACCGCGTTCACGCGCTTCCGCGTCGGTTCCTAGTCAGACACGTCAGACACCAGTCAGGCAATAGTCAGACACGCTAAGGGGGTGGTCACCACGGTGGCCACCCCTTTTGCATGCACGCGCGAGGCACCGGTTCCGATCAGGGCCGGAATCCCGCCTTGGGCGCCCAGCACGATAACCTAACTCAGAGTTAACCAACGGGAAGGCACCATGGAAACCGTCACCACTTCAGCCCAGCCAAAGAAGAACAGGCGCCGCGTCCTCTTGAAGCTCTCCGGCGAGGTCTTCGGCGGCGGGAAACTTGGCGTTGACCCGGATACCGTCCGCGGCGTGGCCAAACAGATCGCCGCCGCAGTCCCCGACGTCGAGGTCGCAATCGTCGTCGGCGGAGGCAACTTCTTCCGCGGCGCCGAACTGTCCCAGAGCGGCATGGACCGTTCCCGTGCCGACTACATGGGCATGCTCGGAACCGTCATGAACTGCCTCGCGCTCCAGGATTTCCTGGAGCAGGCCGGGGTGGAAACGCGCGTGCAGAGCGCCATCACCATGGGCCAGGTCGCCGAGGCGTACATTCCCCGCCGCGCCATCCGCCACATGGAAAAGGGCCGGGTTGTCATCTTTGGCGCCGGCGCCGGCCTGCCTTACTTCTCCACGGACACCGTTGCGGCCCAGCGCGCCATGGAGGTCCACGCCGACGTCGTCCTGATGGCCAAGAGCGGCGTCGACGGCGTCTACACCGCCGACCCGAAGAAGGACCCGACGGCGGAGAAGCTGCACCGCCTCAGCTACGACGACGCCCTCCGCCGCGACATCCGCGTGATGGACCAGACCGCGATGACCATGTGCAAGGACAACAACCTCACGATGGTGGTCTTCGGCATGGAAGGCGAAGGCAACGTCACCCGCGCCATCCTGGGCGAAGACCTGGGCACCGTCGTCACCCCGTAGCAACGGCTAGGATGTTTTCAGGACCCTCCACCGCCAGGTGGAAGACGCAGGCGCCAGGCGGAAGACACAGGCGCACAAGAAGACGTGCCGCGCCCCGGCCCCCGGGACGCACCAAATTCTGAGGAGAGACCGTGATCGAAGAAACCTTGCTCGAAGCCGGGGACAAGATGGACAAGGCAGTTGAGGTAGCCAAGGAAGACTTCGCCTCGATCCGGACCGGCCGCGCGACCCCTGGCCTGTACAACAAGGTCATTGTCGAGTACTACGGCACGCCGACGCCGCTGCAGCAGCTTGCCTCCTTCGCGGTCCCGGATGCCCGCACCATCCTCATCACCCCGTACGACAAGACAGCCCTGCGCGACATCGAACGCGCCCTGAGCGACTCCGAGGTTGGCGCCAACCCCTCCAACGACGGCAACGTCATCCGGATCACCATTCCCGAGCTGACCAGCGAACGGCGCAAGGAATACGTCAAGATCGTCAAGTCCAAGGGTGAAGACGCGAAGGTGGCCATCCGCAACATTCGCCGCAAGGCCAAGGAAACGCTGGACAAGCTCGTCAAGGACGGCGACGCCGGCGAAGACGAAGGCGCACGCGGCGAGAAGGAACTCGACGCCATGACCAAGGCGCACGTGGACGGGATCGACGAGCTGCTCAAGCGCAAGGAAGCTGAGCTGCTCGAGGTCTGATGGATCAGGCAAGAGAGGCCTCCGGGCCGCGCGCCCGGCGGCGGAAGCAACGCGAAAACCCGACGCCCAAAGCTGGCCGGAACCTGCCCGCCGCCACCGGGGTGGGCGTTGGCATGCTCGTGTGCGTCCTTGGCGGCCTGCTGTTCCTCCCGCTCGGCTTCGTCCTGGTGACCGCCACCTTCGCGATCTTCGGCGTCTGGGAAATCTTCCGTGCGCTCGAGGCCGCCGGCACGCGGCTGCCGATCGTCCCGGTGATGGTCGGCACGGTCGCCATGCCGATCGCCGCCTACTTCGGCGGCCTCGAAAGCCTGCTCTTTGCCATGCTCGTCAGCAGTGTGGCGGTGCTGTTGTGGCGGACCCTGGAAGGCGCCGCCGGTTCGGCGCGGAGCATCTTCGCGGGGGTCTTTACCCTGTCCTGGGTGCCGTTCCTGATCAGCTTTGCCACGCTGCTGCTGCACACCGCCGACGGCGAGACGCCGGTGGGCCTGTGGCCTGACGGGGTGATCCCGCAGGGAGCATGGCAGATCGCGACGCTGCTGCTCCTGGTCGTGGCCAACGACACCTTCGGCTACCTCGTGGGCGCATCCCTGGGCAAGCATCCAATGGCCCCCAAGATCAGCCCCAAGAAGACCTGGGAAGGCTTCGCCGGCTCGATCGCCGGGGCCGTCGTCGTGGGCGTCCTTGCCATGGTCTTCGTGCTGGGCGAGCCGTGGTGGTTCGGCGTCGTACTCGCTGTGGGCATGGTGGCAGCCGCCACCGCCGGCGACCTCGCCGAATCGATGGTCAAGCGCGAGCTCGGCATCAAGGACATGAGCAGCATTCTCCCCGGTCATGGAGGCGTCATGGACCGCCTGGACTCGATTGTCTTCGCCTCGCCGGTGGCGTTCATCCTCTTCTCGGCCCTCGTTGGCGCCTAGAAGCACCGGACCAGCACTTCCGGCGCCTACAATGGTGCCGAGCAAACCAGCCGAACGGCATCAAAGGAACAAAGTAATAGTGGACATTCAACGGCAGATTCCTGCGTCTTTTGACCGCGTGCAGCGGAACCAGTACGGCTACAACGCCAGGCAGGTCGACGATTTCCTGCAGCGCGCTCGGGTGTCATTTGAAGCCCCGTCCTCGGCCGCCGGCGCCATCAAGAGCTCTGATGTCCGCGCCGTGTCCTTCGATCCGGTGAAGGGCGGCTACGTGGCAGCCGGCGTGGACGCCGCGCTGGACCGGCTCGAAGACGCCATGGCCCGGCGGGAGCGCGATGAATTGGTTGCCGAACGCGGCGAGGAAGCCTGGCTGCGCGAAATCGGGCGGCTCGCGGGCGTCCTGCGCGGGCGCCTGCACCGCCCGGACGGCCAGCGCTTCCGGAGCCCGACCAAGCCCAAAGCCCGCGGCTACAACACCAAAGACGTCGACGATTTGTGTCACGAGCTGATCGGCTACCTCGAGGAGGACCAGCCGCTTAGCGTGGACAACGTCCGGCGTGCCGTGTTCCGCCCCGCCGCCGGCCGGGAGGGTTACGAGGAAAGCCAGGTCGATGCGTTCCTGGAGCGCGCCGTGGAGCTCATGGCGGCCATCGACTAGCCACGCCCGACGTCGGGTCACCGTTCCGTCGCGAGCGGCCGTTCCGGAGTGTGCAGCCGGGTCATGAGGCGGGTCATGGTCCGCGGCACGCGGCCCCGCGTGGCCCGGGACACCAAGACCGTGACGGCGAACGCCGCCGGGACCGTCCAGGCGGCGGGCTGCGCCAGCCACGACGGCGTCTGGGCAGCGCCCAGCACCGAGCCGGCCACCATCGCGCTGCCGCACAGCACGCCGCCGGTCACCATGCCGATGATTGCCCCGGCGTCCGTCAGTCCCCGCCACCAGATGCCCAGCAACAGCACCGGGCAGATGGTGGACGCGGTAAAGGCAAACACGAGCCCTACGCTGCCGGCCAGCCCTACCGATCCGGTCATCGACGCGATCCCCAGCGGGACTATGGCCGAGATCAGTGCCGCCAGCCGGAAGCCCCGGACACTGCCGCCGAACACGTCCTGGCTGATCACGCCCGCCAGGGAGACCACCAGGCCGGACGTCGTCGACAGGAACGCCGCGAACGCCCCGGCCACCACGAGCGCCGTCAGGAGGTCGCCGGCCATCCCGCCGATCATCCGGCCCGGCAGCAGCAGCACCAGGGCATCAGCCTGGCCGCTCCGGGCAAGGTCGGGGGCGAACACTCGGCCGAGCATGCCGTACGCCGTCGGGAACAAGTAGAAGACCGACAGCAGGCCCAGGACAATCAGGGTGGTCCGCCGGGCGGACTGCCCGTCCGGGTTGGTGTAGAAACGGACCAGCACGTGCGGGAGCCCGAGCGTTCCAAAGAGCAGGGCCACGAGCAGCGAAATGATCTGGTACGGGCCCGCGGGGGCCAGCGCCGTCGGATTGGCTGTGCTGGAAGACGGCGACTCCGCCGCGGCGGATTCGCCGCCGCCCAGCACAAACAGCAGGAACACGATTGGCACCGCCAGCGCGGTCAGCTTGAGCCAGTACTGGAACGCCTGGACGAACGTAATGGAGCGCATCCCGCCCGCCACCACGGTGATGCAGACGACCCCGACCACCGCCACCGGGCCCACCCAGGCCGGCAGGCCCGTGGTGATCCGGATTGCCAGGGCGGCGCCGTGGAGTTGCGGGACGATGTAGAGCCAGCCGACCAGGACCACCACCAGGCTTGTGACGCGGCGGACGGAACGCGAATCGAGGCGCGCCTCGGTGAAATCCGGAATCGTGTAGGCCCCGGAGCGGCGCAAGGGAGCGGCGACGAACAGGAGCAGCATCAGGTAGCCGGCCGTGTAACCCACCGGATACCACAGCGCATCAGTGCCGGAGAGCAGGATCAGACCGGCGACACCGAGGAAACTCGCGGCGGAGAGGTACTCGCCGCCGATCGCCGAGGCATTCCACCACGGCTTGACCGTCCGGGAAGCCACGTAGAAGTCCCCGGTGGTGCGTGAGACCCGCAGCCCGTAGAAACCGATGACGGCCGTGGCGAGGGAGACGGCGGCGAACGCCGCCACCCCGACGACAGGGTTCACGTTCCGCTCACCCGGGACGTCAGCTGTCCGGTCATTTCCCTCACTTGTCGCCGGCGAGGTCCCGGTAGCGGGCCTCGTTCCTGGCGGCAGTCCGCACGTACAGCCAGGCGCTGAGGCCGATCACCGGATAGATACCGGCACCCAGCAGGACCCAGTCGAAAGGCAGGCCGGCAATCGTGGAGTCCGCCAGGCCCGGGACCAGCCCGAGCACGAGCGGGAAGGCGAGCAGGATCAGCAGGAAACCCAGGCCCACCACGAGGCCCAGCCGGAGCTGGGATCGGATGAGTGAGCGGACGAACAACTGTCCGGCGTCGGATTCCTCTGCCGCCTCGTGCGGGGCCGCCGCGGGGCGCCCGCCGGCCGGTGTGACGCTGCTCGGTGTGCCGCTGCCCGATGTGACGTTGCGGGGCGCCGTGACCCGGACCCGCGTCATGCCTGCGGCCGGATACGGCTCGCTTCGAGCTTTTCCCGGACCGCGGGCAGGAGCCGGCGGCTGATCGGCAGTTCGGCCCCGGCCACGGTGACGCTGGGCCGCGCTGCGGCAAGCTTCATGTGGCTGATGTGGCTCAGCGCGGTCAGGTAGGAGCGGTGGACGCGGAGGAATCCGGCGTCGGCCCACTGTTGCTCGAGGTCGGCCAGCGGAACCCTGATGAGGTAGCTCGCCTCCGCGGTGTGCAGCCGGGCGTAGTCGCCCTGCGCCTGGACGTACGTGACGTCTTCGCGCCGGATCATCTTGGTGGTCCCGCCCAGATCCACGGTGATCATTTCGGGCGCCGGGGCACCGTCCTTGAGCAGTTCGCTGATGCGGCCGATCGATTTCGCCAGCCGTTCGGCGCGCACGGGCTTGAGGAGGTAGTCCACGGCCGCGAGCTCGAAAGCCTCCAGCGCGCAGTCCTCGTCCGCGGTCACGAAAACCACGGCCGGAGGATGGGCGCTGCGGGAAATGACCCGGGCAATGTCCAGCCCTGACAGCGCCGGCATGTGGATGTCGAGGAAGACGGCGTCGACTTCTTCGGCCTCAAGCGCCCGCAGGGCCTCGGCACCTGAGGAGGCACGGTGGATGGCGCCGATCCGGTCATCCCTGCCGAGCAGGAAGGCCAGTTCCTCGACGGCGGGGAGCTCGTCGTCGGCGACGAGGACGTTAATCATTGGACTAGCCTACTGCCGCGCCATTCTGACCCAGGCCGTCAGGCACGTGCCGGCGGGGACAGCAAGACAGGACGGCGGGGGACCGTCCCGGGTCAGGCGTCGTGCCGGGGCTGGGACTTGGGGACGCGCATCGTGATCAGGGTACCTTCGCCCGGTGCCGTCTCGATCACGAGGCCGTTGTCGTCACCGTAAACCTGCCGCAGCCGGGCGTCGACATTGCGCAGCCCCACGTGCTCGCCGTCGCTGTGCCCGGCAAGGACGGAGCGCAGCTGGTCCGGGTCTATGCCCACGCCGTCGTCCTCGATCGTCACCTCGGCGAACGCGCCGGAGTCGTTCGCCGTGATGGAGATGTGGCCCGGTCCCTCCTTGGCCTCCAGCCCGTGCCGGACCGCGTTTTCCACCAGCGGCTGCAGGCTCAGGAAGGGGATCACGGTGCTGAGGACCTCCGGTGCGATCCGCAGGCTGACCTGCACACGGTCACCGAACCGGGCCCGTTCCAGGAGCAGGTAGCGGTCGATGCAGCGCAGCTCCTCGGCCAGGGTGGTGAAGTCGCCGTGGCGGCGGAAGGAGTAGCGGGTGAAGTCGGCGAACTCCACGACGAGCTCACGTGCCCGTACCGGATCCGTGTTGATGAAGGAGGCGATCGCGTTGAGCGAGTTGTAGATGAAGTGCGGGCTGATCTGGGCGCGGAGGGCCCGGACCTCCGCCTCCATCAAGAGGGTGCGGGAGGCGTCGAGCTCGGCGAGTTCCACCTGGGTGGCCACCCAGTCGGCCACCTCGCCGGTGGCACGGACCAGTCCGGCGCCGGCGGCCGGCGCGAAGGCGGCGACCACGCCGACCACCCGGTTGCCGGCCTTGATCGGGGCGATCACGACGGCGCGTTCCACCTCCGGTGCCAGGGTCCGGCCGCCGCCGCCTGCGGCTTGCAGTTGGAGTTCGCCCGCCGGAATCACGGCGAGGTGGCCGCCGTCGAGCACTTTGGCCGCGAGCCCCATCAGGGCAGGCTTGAGCTCCTCGCCGGCGCCGTCCCACGCGAGGACGCCGGTTGTGTCGGTGATGGCCAGGGCGTCGCAGCCCAGGAGGCTGCGCAGCTGCTTGCTGGCCTTGGCCGCGCCGGCCGGGTTCAGGCCCGTCCGCAGGTGCTGGCCGGCACGGGAGGCGGCATGCAGGGTCTTGTAGGTGGCCCGCTCCGCATCGGTGCCGAGCTCCCGGAAGGAACGGAGGACCTTGAGCCCCACGGCGACGACGGCCGCGATCGCCAGGGCAATCACCGCGACTGCGGCGGCGGTGAGCAGGGGAGAGTCCGGCATGGTGCCAGCCTACCGTCGGGGGCGGTACGGGCTCCTCTCGGTTGATGGGGCGCCGTTGGGCGCAGCATGAGGACCGCTGGGCGACGCAGGTGGCGTGGGTTCTGGAACGCACGGCGTGTCACGGTACACAGTGATTGGAGTCACATTGGCTTTGAGGGGTGTATGCGGTGTCCCGCGAGACCACGGCAGCCGGTGTGGGCTCACCAGTCTCAATGAGGAGGAACCGATGGGTCACGACGCCCAAGAAACGGACGCAGCGGCGGCCGTGGACTTCAAGGAAGTCCAATCGACGGAGCAGTTCAAGGAACTGCGCAAACGTCACCGCAGCTTTGTTTTCCCGCTATCCATTGCATTCCTGCTCTGGTACTTCGCCTACGTCCTGCTGGCCGACTACGCGGTGGACTTCATGTCCACGAAGGTCTGGGGCAACATCAACATCGGCCTGATCCTGGGCCTGCTGCAGTTCGTCTCCACGTTCGCCATCACCGGCTGGTACGTCAGCTACGCGAACCGCAAGCTCGACCCCATTGCCGCCGAAATCCGCCAGGAAATCGAAGGCCACGAATTCGACCAGCACGGCAACCCGGTAGGGGGTACAACAAAATGACACTCATGGTCCCCGCGGTCAATGTCGCCGACCTCAAAGACACCACCCTGCTGAACATGGGCATCTTCGCCCTCTTCGTCGCGATCACCATGGTGATAGTGATCAAGGCCAGCCGCAACAACAAGACGGCGGCCGACTACTACGCGGCCGGGCGCTCCTTTTCGGGCCCGCAGAACGGCACGGCCATCGCAGGTGACTACCTCTCCGCGGCATCCTTCCTTGGCATCACCGGCGCCATCGCCATCAACGGCTACGACGGCTTCATGTACTCCATCGGCTTCCTCGTGGCCTGGCTCGTGGCCCTGCTGCTGGTCGCCGAACTGCTGCGCAACACCGGCAAGTTCACCATGGCCGATGTCCTCTCCTTCCGGCTCAAGCAGCGCCCCGTGCGCATCGCGGCCGCCATCTCCACGCTGGCCGTCTGCTTCTTCTACCTGCTGGCGCAGATGGCCGGTGCCGGCAGCCTTATCTCCCTGCTCTTGGGCATCAGCGACTGGGGCGGACAAGCCCTGGTGATCATCGTCGTCGGCGCCCTCATGATCATGTATGTGCTGATCGGCGGCATGAAGGGCACCACCTGGGTCCAGATCATCAAGGCCATGCTCCTGATTGCCGGCGCCGCCGTCATGACGTTCTGGGTCCTCGCGATTTACGGTTTCAACCTCTCCGACCTGCTCGGCGGCGCAGTGGAAACCTCAAAGAACCCGAACATTCTCAACCCGGGACTGCAGTACGGCAAGACCGAGACTTCCAAGATCGACTTCCTGTCCCTCGGCCTGGCCCTCGTGCTCGGCACCGCAGCCCTGCCGCACGTGCTCATGCGCTTCTACACGGTGCCGACAGCCAAGGAAGCCCGCAAGTCGGTCGTGTGGTCCATCTGGCTCATCGGCATCTTCTACCTGTTCACCCTGGTCCTGGGATACGGCGCGGCCGCACTGGTGGGTGCTGACACCATCAAGGCTGCCCCAGGCGGGGTCAACTCGGCCGCGCCGTTGCTCGCGTTCCACCTGGGCGGACCGTTGTTGCTCGGCTTCATCTCCGCGGTGGCCTTCGCCACGATCCTGGCGGTCGTCGCCGGCCTCACCATTACCGCGGCGGCATCCTTCGCGCACGACATCTACGCCAGCGTGATCGCCAAGGGGAAGGCCGACGCCGACACCGAGGTCAAGGTCGCCCGCCGCACCGTCGTGGTGATCGGCCTGCTGGCCATCGTGGGCGGCATCTTCGCCAACGGACAGAATGTCGCGTTCCTCGTGGCGCTTGCCTTCGCCGTGGCGGCCTCCGCCAATCTTCCGACCATCCTCTACTCGCTGTTCTGGCGCCGGTTCACCACCCAGGGTGCCTTGTGGAGCATGTACGGCGGTTTGTCCGCGGCCATCATCCTGATTGCGCTCTCCCCGGTGGTATCGGGAACCAAGACGTCGATGATCCCGGGCGCCAACTTCGCGGTCTTCCCGCTGAGCAATCCGGGCATCGTCTCCATCCCGCTCGCGTTCTTCCTCGGCTGGCTCGGAACCGTCCTGGACAAGCGGAAGGAAGATGTCACGAAGCAGGCCGAAATGGAAGTCCGTTCCCTGACCGGTGTGGGTGCCGAAAAGGCCACCAACCACTAGGACCGGCATACCAACGCAGGAGCTCCCGTGCAGCAGCACGGGAGCTCCTGCCGTTGGATGGGCGCCGTCCGCGAGAGAGTATTCCGAGGTCAGCCCTGCGGCCGCAGCCGGATTTTCACCATCTTCAGCTCGTCGCGACCCTCGAAACGGTAGACCAGGTCTACGCTCTTGGTGTCGCAGTCGATGGCACCGGCGACGTCGGCCGTGTTGGCGCCGTTGTCGGAGCTGACGTTGAGGCTGGAAAAGTTTGGTTTACAGCTGCCGTCCAGCTCCAGGCTCTGCACCCCGGCGGCGAACTCCTCCCGGGAAAGCTTCTCCATGAGGGCCGGATCCAGGTACTTCTCATAGGCGCCATTGACGTCGCCGGCGATGATCAGCTTGGTGAACTCGTCCGCGAGGCCCCGGGCCTGGTTGGTGGCCCCACCCACCACGTTAAGGAGGATGACGACGCCGGCCGCTACCAGCAGCAGGACCCCGCCGACGATCCCGAGGACGATCCACAAGGCCTTGCGGCTCTTTTTGGGGGGAGGTTGCCCGGGGTCGCCGTAGTACGGCGGCGCGCCGTTCGCGGGCGGCGGGTAGCCGGGCGGCGGGTAGTTGGGTGGCGCGCCGTTGCCGGGCGGCCCGGGCGGGGCGGAATAGTACGGAACGGGCGGCTGACCCGGCGCCGAGTGGCCTGCTGCAGGCTCATGTCCGGGCTGCGGCGGTACCGGGCGGTGCGGTTCCTCGGGACTGCTCACGGTTCAAGCCTCTCCGGCAGTCCAGACAGCCACTGCCTGTGCGCAGGGCCGCGTGCGCGGACCCAGGGACTCAGGGGGACCCAACGGACACAGCCTAGCGCCGCGGCCGCTCACGGCACAGATGCGGAGCAGATCAGTTGTCGGCGGATCCACGTTCCAGCAGGGGCTGAATCCGGAACGGGATCAGCTCACCCATCGCCAGGGCGGTATCGGTCCGGTCGACGCCGTCGCAGGCCAGGATCTTGCCGTTGATCCGGAACAGGTCCTCGGCGTCGAGCGCCACCACCCGCAGGAGCAGATCGGCCGAGCCCGTCAGGCCGTAGCCCTCCAGGATTTCCGGAATCCCGGCGAGTTCCAGAGCCAGGGCGCCGAGTTTCTGTTGCTGGACGTGGACGGAGATGAAGGCCATCAGCGGGTACCCCAAGGACGCCGGATTGATGCGTCGCTCGAAGGAGAGGAACACATGCTTTTTCTCCAGCTGGGCCATCCTGGCCTGCACCGTATTGCGCGAGAGTCCCAGCTTCTGGGCGAGGGCCACCACGGTCCTCCGGGGGTCCCGGGCCATGGCCGAAAGCAGGCGGGTGTCAGTGCCATCCAAAGGTTGCATAATGCGCAAGATTAGCACGGTTCGGGTACGCCAAACAGTGCATAATGCTCAACATTTTTACGGGCGGTTGTACCCGATGAGCATTGTGAGTAGGGTCACAATTATCCGGGGCAACGGCGCCCGGGCGGCTGGCGCGCCGCGGGATCACGAGTCCTGCGAGTTCCGGTCAGACGACGTCAGAAGGTGCGGACAACAGTGTTTACCGACGACGCGGGCAAGGGCGGCATTTCCGCCGGGGGCCCCGGGAACAGTGAAAATTCAATGAGGCGGACGGGCGGCGATCTCGTCCAGCTCATCACTCCGGCGGGTGAGCGCATCAGCCATCCGGAGTTCGATTCCTGGCTCAAGGACGTCAGCGACGAGCAGCTTTGCTCGCTCTACGAGGACATGGTGGTCATTCGCCGGATCGATGCCGAAGCGACTGCCCTCCAGCGGCAGGGCGAACTGGCACTCTGGCCGCCGCTGCTCGGCCAGGAAGCATCCCAGATCGGCTCGGCCCGCGCACTGCGCGACGATGATTTTGTTTTCCCCAGCTACCGCGACAACGGCGTCGCCTACTGCCGCGGAGTAAAGGTGGAGGACCTCGTCCGCGCCTGGCGGGGCAACGCCTCCGCCGGCTGGGACCCGTTCACCGTCAACGTTGCCACCCAGCAGATCATCATCGGTGCGCAGAGCCTGCACGCCACCGGCTACGCCATGGGCATCCAGAACGACGGCGCCGACTGCGTCGCCGTGGCCTACTTCGGCGACGGCGCCACGAGCGAAGGCGACGTCAACGAAGCCATGGTCTTCGCCGCGAGCTTCCAGGCGCCGGTTGTCTTCATCTGCCAGAACAACCACTGGGCCATCTCGGAGCCCGTCCGGCTGCAGTCCCACATCCAGCTGGCGGACCGGGCCTCAGGCTTCGGCATCCCCAGCATGCGGGTCGATGGAAACGATGTCCTGGCCGTCATGGCGGCTACCCGCATCGCCCTGGACCGCGCCCGGCGCGGCGGCGGACCCACCTTTATCGAGGCCGTGACCTACCGGATGGGCCCGCACACGACGGCGGACGACCCCACCCGCTACCGGGATGCCAACGAGCTCGAGGACTGGGCCGCGAAGGACCCGATCAGCCGGATGAAAGCGCTGCTGGACTGCAAGGGACTGCTGACCGCGGACCTTGAAGACGCCGTCGCTGCGAAAGCCGACGCCGTGGCCAAGGAACTCCGGGCCGGCACCATCAACATGCCCGAGCCGCAGCCGCTGGATATCTTCAAGCACGTCTACAGCACGCCCAACTCCTGGCTGGACCGCCAGCAGGACCACTACTCCCGCTACCTGGCTTCCTTCGGCGATCCCGCAGAAGCCGCTTCTGAAGAAGGTGCACGCTGATGACGCAGATGACCTTTGCCCGAGCCATCAATTCGGGCCTGCGCAAGTCTCTCGAAAACGATCCCAAAGTGGTCCTGATGGGGGAGGACATCGGCGCCCTCGGCGGCGTCTTCCGAGTCACCGACGGGCTGCAGAAAGACTTTGGGAAGCACCGCGTCGTGGACACCCCGCTCGCCGAATCGGGCATCATGGGCACCGCCGTCGGCCTGGCGTACCGCGGTTACCGCCCGGTGGTGGAGATCCAGTTCGACGGGTTCATCTACCCGGCGTTCGACCAGATCGTCAGCCAGGTCGCCAAGATGCACTACCGCACCCAGGGCGCGGTCAAGATGCCCATCACCATCCGCGTCCCGTTCGGCGGCGGCATCGGCTCCCCGGAACACCACTCGGAATCGCCCGAGGCCTACTTCACCCACACCTCCGGGCTGCGCGTCATCAGCGTGTCCAACCCCCAGGACGCCTACACCATGATCCAGCAGGCCATCGCCTCCGATGATCCCGTCCTGTACTTCGAGCCCAAGCGGCGTTACCACGACAAGGGCGAGGTGGACGAGACCGCCGACCTGAGCACTGCGCTGTCCATGGAAAAGGCCCGCGTGGTCACCGAGGGCAACGACGTCACCCTCGTGGCCTACGGTCCGCTGGTCAAGACTGCCCGCGACGCCGCACTGGCGGCCGCGGATGAAGGCGTCTCGGTCGAGGTCATCGACCTCCGCTCGCTGGCACCGCTGGACTTCGCCACCCTTGAGGCCTCTGTCCGCAAGACCGGCCGGCTGGTCATCACCCACGAGGCCGGCCAGTCCGGCGGCCTCGGCGCCGAAGTTGCCGCGAGCATCACCGAGCGCTGCTTCTACTACCTCGAAGCCGCCCCCGTCCGCGTGACCGGCTTCGACGTTCCGTACCCGTACTCCAAGCTGGAAATGCATCACCTGCCGGGCCTCGACAGGATTCTCGACGGCGTCGACCGTGCCCTGGGCCGCCCCAACTCCCTCAGCGGGCTGGAAGGATGAGCGCCACAATGATCAAGGAATTCAGGCTGCCGGACCTCGGCGAAGGACTGACCGAATCGGAAATCGTCGCCTGGAAGGTCGCGGTGGGGGACACCGTCACCCTCAACCAGATCATCGCCGAGGTGGAGACGGCCAAGGCCGTCGTCGAGTTGCCCTCGCCGTTCGCCGGCGTGGTCGCGGCCTTGCACGAACAACCCGGCACCGTCGTCGAGGTCGGCAAGCCGATCGTCTCCTTCGAGATTGAGGACGACGGCGCCGGCGGTTCCGCGCCTGACGCGGCAGCCGGCAAGCGTGAGCCGAACCTCGTGGGCTACGGCGCCGTCCTCGAAGCCTCCGGCCGGCCCGCCCGCCGCACCCGCACGTTCGCGGCCCCGGCGGCGGCTTCCGTCGCTGCCGAGCCGGTGCCGGTTGCGCCGGTCCGCGCTGCTGAGCCGGTTGAATCCATGCAGGTTGAATCCAAGCCGGTTGAATCCAAGCCGGTTGAATCCAAGCCGGCCGCATCCGTGCCGGGGGAGCGTCCGCGGTCCACGCCGCCGGTGCGCAAGCTGGCCAAGGATCTCGGTGTTGACCTCGTGGCCGTGACCGGCACGGGGGAACACGGGCTCATCACCCGAGACGATGTCCGGAACTTCGTCGGCGGCGGGGACCTGCCCGCAGCCGCCCAGGAGCTCGCCGGCGCCCCAGCGCAGGCCACCGGGCTTGTCCAGGCCCGTGGCGAGCGGGAGACCCGCACCCCGATCAAGGGCGTGCGGAAGTTCACGGCTGCCGCCATGGTGGCCAGTGCCTTCACCGCACCGCACGTCACGGAGTTCCTGACCATCGACGTCACGCCCACGATGGAGCTGCTGGCCCGGCTCAAGGCCAGCCGCGCCTTCGCCGGGTACAAGCTGACGCCGCTGACGCTGGTGTCCAAGGCCGTGCTGATCGCGCTGCGCAACCACCCGACGCTCAACGCCCGGTGGGACGAGGCCAACCAGGAGATCGTGCAGTTCAACTACGTGAACCTGGGCATCGCGGCCGCGACCCCGCGGGGGCTGACGGTTCCGAACATCAAGGACGCGGACCGGATGTCCCTCATGGAACTCTCCTCCGCCCTGACGGAACTGACGGACACGGCCCGGGCCGGAAAGACCGGCCCCGAGGCACTCTCCGGCGGCACGATCTCCATCACGAACATCGGCGTCTTCGGCATTGACGCCGGCACGCCGATCCTGAACCCGGGCGAGGCAGCCATCCTGGCCCTCGGCGCGGTCCGGAAGATGCCGTGGGAGTACCAGGACGAGGTTGCCCTGCGCCAGGTCATGACGCTCAGCCTCTCGTTCGACCACCGTTTGGTCGACGGCGAACAGGGCTCGCGATTCCTCCAGGACCTCGGCGCCATGCTGGCCGATCCGGGCATGGTCCTCGCGATGGTCTAAGCACGCCCAGCTCACAACTGCCGGCTGCCCTTCCCGCAAAGGAGGGGTGGCCGGCAGAGTTGTTGTGCGCAGTGTTTTGTGGGCGGGGTGGTTTCCGTCCGGGGGCACTTTGAGGGCAATCTTCGACGGCGGGGCCCCGGTTCACGGCGTGTCCGCGCCAAAGTGCCCCCGGAATGCGCCGTGGGTGGAGACGTGCGGGAGTTGCTTAGTCGAGCGGCTCGGGCGCGGCCGGAGCCATGAGCGCGGCCAGCGCCATGCTCTCCAGCAGCGGCCTGGCGCGGCGGACGCCGATCCGGCGCCCGTGGCTGCGCACCGAGTGCGGGGTCGAGTTGATCAGGCCGAAGGTGGCATGTGCCCGCATCCGCAGTTCGGCGGCCTCCGTGCCCTCGTGCAGCCCGGCCAGCACGTCCACCCAGAGTTCAACGTAGTTGCGCTGGAGCGTGCGGACCTCGGCCTGGTCCTCGCCGGCCAGGTTGCTGAAGTCCTGGTCCTGGACCCGGATGACGTCCAGATTGCTCAGGGCAAAGTCGACGTGGAAAGCCACGAGCCCGCCCAAGGCGGCCAGGGCGCCCTCGGAATCTGCCACCACCTTGCGGCCGCCGTCGAGCAGGTCCTTGCTGACACTGAGCAGCAGCGCGCCGAGGACGGCCTGCTTGCCGGCGAAGTGGCGGTAGACCGCCGGCCCGCTGACACCGGCCGCGGCCCCCAGATCCTCCAGGGACACGCGGTTGAAGCCCTCGAGGGCGAAGAGCGCAGCGGCGGCGGACAAGAGAGCCTGCCGTCTGTTCGCCTTGGCCTGGCTGCGCTGTGTAGAAGGGGCCGGGGTAGAGGGGGCCGGGGTGGAGGCGGCCGGGGTGGAGGCGGCCTGGACTGGCGGAAGCTGGGCGGTCTGGCTGGGCTCGGTCACCGGCGCATCCCCTCGTTGCGAATGATCCCTGTGTTGGACATCACAGTTAATAGAGACTAACCTAAATCTCAGTTATGCGGTACTAACCGAAATAGCCGGGCGGCTTGAGTTGCCGGTCCGGCACGCAGGTCAGGGAACGGAAGCAGTCAATGGAGACAATCGCCAGCCGGGTGGATGCGATGAGCACAGCGTATGCCGCGAACCGGGAGGCCCAGCTGGGGCTGGCCGGGGAGTTGAGGGAACGGCTCGCCGCCGCAGCGCTGGGCGGGCCGGCAAAGTCCCGGGAACGCCACGTGGCGCGCGGCAAACTCCTGCCGCGCGAACGCATCGACCGGCTGCTCGATGACGGCAGCCCGTTCCTGGAGATCGCCCCGCTCGCGGCGGACGGCATGTACGACGGCGACTCTCCCGGCGCCGGCGTCATCGCCGGAATCGGCCTGGTGCACGGCCGGCAGGTGCTGGTCATTTCCAACGACGCCACGGTCAAGGGCGGCACGTACTATCCGATGACGGTGAAGAAGCATCTCCGCGCGCAGGAAATCGCCCTGGAGAACCGGCTGCCCTGCATCTATCTCGTGGATTCCGGCGGCGCGTTCCTGCCCAAACAGGACGAGGTCTTCCCGGACAAGGAGCACTTCGGCCGGATCTTCTTCAACCAGGCGAGGATGTCCGCGGCGAAGATCCCGCAGATCGCCTCCGTGATGGGCTCCTGCACCGCCGGCGGCGCGTATGTCCCCGCGATGAGCGATGAGACCGTGATTGTCCGTAACCAGGGCACCATCTTCCTGGGCGGCCCGCCGCTGGTGAAGGCCGCGATCGGCGAAATCGTCACGGCGGAGGAACTTGGCGGCGGCGACGTGCACTCGAAGATCTCCGGGGTCACGGACCACCTGGCCGAGAACGATGAGCACGCCCTCCAGATCGTCCGGGACATCGTCTCCACCCTGCCGAAGCCTTCCGCGCCCGTCTGGGACGTGGACACCGCCGTCGAACCCGTCGCCGACCCGGACGAGCTCTACGGCGCCGTTCCCACGGACGTCAACGCCCAGTACGACGTGCGCGAAGTCATCGCCCGGCTGGTGGACGGCAGCAAGTTCCACGAGTTCAAGAAGAACTACGGCACCACCCTGGTCACGGGCTTCGCGAAGCTGCATGGCCACCCGGTGGGCATCGTGGCCAACAACGGAGTGCTGTTCAGCGAGTCCTCGCTCAAGGGCGCGCACTTCATCGAACTGTGCGATCAGCGCGGCATCCCGCTGATCTTCCTGCAGAACCTTTCCGGCTTCATGGTCGGCAAAGACTACGAGCAGGGCGGCATCGCCAAGAACGGCGCCAAGATGGTCACGGCCGTCGCGACCGCCCGGGTCCCCAAGCTCACGGTGGTGATCGGCGGGTCCTTCGGCGCCGGCAACTACTCGATGTGCGGGCGGGCCTACTCGCCGCGCTTCCTGTGGATGTGGCCCGCGTCGCGGATCTCCGTGATGGGCGGCAACCAGGCCTCCAGCGTGCTCGCCACCGTGAAGCGGGACCAGTACGAGGCCCGCGGCGAGGAATGGTCCGCCGCGGACGAGGAAGCGTTCAAGGCCCCGATCAAGGCCCAGTACGAGGACCAAGGCAGCCCCTACTACTCCACCGCCCGCCTCTGGGACGACGGCGTGATCGACCCCGCGGACACCCGCACCGTCCTGGGACTGGCGCTCGACGTCGTCTCCCGCACCCCACTGCCGGAGACCTCCTTCGGCCTGTTCCGGATGTGAGCCAGCTGTGACTATTTCTTTGTCTCCTGCACCTTCGACACTCCAGAAGCCCCTGTTCGGCACCGTCCTGGTCGCCAACCGCGGCGAGATCGCCTGCCGCGTCATCCGGACCCTGCGCGCCCTGGGAATCCGTTCGGTCGCCGTATATTCCGACGCCGACGCCGACGCCCGGCACGTGCGGGAAGCCGACGTCGCGGTCCGGATCGGCCCGGCCGCCGCCACCGAGAGCTACCTTAAGATCGAGGCAATCCTGAAGGCCTGCCGCGATACCGGCGCCGAGGCCGTGCACCCGGGCTACGGCTTCCTGAGCGAGAACGTCGACTTCGCCCGCGCCCTTCAGGACGCCGGGATCACGTTCATCGGCCCCGGCGTCGAATCCCTCAACGTCATGGGCGACAAGATCCGCTCCAAGAACCACGTCACCGGCTACGGCGTCCCCGTGGTGCCGGGCATCGCCGAACCCGGCATGACCGACGCGCAGCTGATCGAGGCCGCGGCCGGCGTCGGGTTCCCGCTGCTGATCAAGCCCTCCGCCGGCGGCGGCGGGAAGGGCATGCACATCGTGGAGCGGCCCGAAGACTTGGAATCCACCCTGGCCACCGCCCGCCGGGTCGCCGCGAGTGCCTTCGGCGACGACACTTTGTTCCTGGAACGGCTCGTGCTCACCCCGCGGCACATCGAAGTCCAGGTCCTCGCGGACAACCACGGCAACGTCATTCATCTGGGGGAGCGCGAGTGCTCGCTGCAGCGCCGCCACCAGAAGGTCATCGAGGAGGCGCCGTCCCCGTTGCTGGAATCCCTGCCCGACGGCGCGGAAATCCGGGCCCGTCTGGGCGAGGCCGCCTGCAACGCCGCACGCAGTGTCAACTACTCCGGCGCCGGCACCGTGGAATTCCTGGTCTCGGACAATGCCCCGGACGAGTTCTTCTTCATGGAGATGAACACCCGCCTTCAGGTCGAGCACCCCGTCACCGAGATGGTCACCGGCATCGACCTCGTCGAGTGGCAGGTGCGTATCGCCGCCGGCGAGGAACTCACGGTGACCCAGGCCGACGTCGTCCTTACCGGCCACTCGGTGGAGGCACGGGTCTACGCCGAGGTCCCGGAGAAGAACTTCCTGCCGTCCATCGGACAGGTCGTGCTGCTGGACGAACTGCCCGACACCGCGAGTGGCAAGGTCCGTGTCGACTCGGCCCTGCTGGAGGGCCTCCAAATCTCCAGCAGCTACGACCCGATGATTTCCAAGGTCATCGCGTGGGGCGAGGACCGGGCGGAGGCTTTGGACACCCTCGATGAGGCGCTCGCCGGGTATACCGCGCTGGGCATCGACACCAACGTCGAATACCTGCGGCTGCTGATCAACGACGCCGACGTCCGCGCCGGACGGCTCGACACCGGCCTGATCGAACGGAAAATGCCGGAGTTCAGCTTCCGGCATGCGGGCGACTTCGAGGTGGCCGCTGTTGCCGTCTTCGCCGCCGCGATGCATGAGCATGAAATGCAGGACGCCGGGACGGGCCCTTGGCATCTCGCTAACGGGTGGAGGCTCGGTGCAGCTGCCCCGCGCCGGATCAGCCTGGGGACCCCCGGTGGCGGTATCGCCACGGTGGAGGTGTCCGGCTCGTTGGCGCGGGGGACGGCGACTGTGGCCGTCGACGGCGGCCCGCGACGCTCGGCATCATTTCGGTCCACCAAGCGAGGCCGGGCGGAGTTGACTCTGGGCGACGAATCCCGCAGTTACGCGCTCGTGCCGGTCCCCCGCGGGCCCGTCCCCCCTGGCCCCGGCAACCCGATGCCAACGGAAGTGTTCCTCGGCAACGAGGGCTGGTCCTGCCGCCTCGAGGTGCTCACCCGGGAGACTCGGCTCGCCCGGGTGCTGGCCGCGATCGAACGCGAGGAAGGCGCCGCCGACCCGGCGGTGCGCTCGCCGATGCCCGGCACCGTGGTATCCGTGTCCGTCGGCAACGGTGACACTGTGGAGGCCGGCCAGGTCCTGCTCTCCGTGGAGGCGATGAAGATGGAGCACCAGCTCGTGGCGCCCCTCGACGGAACCGTCCACATCAGCGTCGGTTCCGGCGACCTCGTCAAGGCAGACCAGGTGCTGGCGACGATCCACCCGGCTGTCCCGACTGAACCTTCGAAAGCCGAGGACACGATCGAGGAAGAGGTCATCGCGATGGGCGCGGCCGAATGAACCCACCGTACTGACGCAGGACTGACGCAGGCGGAGTCACCGCCGGTTACTGATCCCCAGCTGTTTTGAACACCGCTTTTTTGAACACAGCTCAGCCAACACCCCTTATTTACAGACCACAGAAGTACCTCAGACACAGGAGTCATCCCCATGACAGATTTTGAACTCAGCGAGGATTACCAGATCCTTAGCGACACCGTCCGCGAATTCGCCGACGACGTGGTTGCCCCGGTCTCGGCCAAGCACGATGCGGAACACAGCTTCCCCTACGAGATCGTCTCCCAGATGGCGGACATGGGCCTGTTCGGCCTGCCGTTCCCGGAAGAGTTCGGCGGCATGGGCGGGGACTACTTCGCCCTGGCCCTGTCCCTGGAACAGCTCGGCCGGGTGGACCAGTCCGTCGCGATCACCCTCGAGGCCGGCGTCTCCCTCGGCGCGATGCCCATCCACCGCTTCGGCAACGACGCGCAGAAGCAGGAATGGCTGCCGCTGCTGGCCTCCGGCAAGGCGCTCGCCGGCTTCGGCCTGACCGAGCCCGAAGCCGGCTCGGACGCCGGCGGCACCAAGACCACGGCCAAGCTGGGCGGCGGTGAATGGGTGATCAACGGCAACAAGGAGTTCATCACCAACTCCGGCACCGACATCACCAAGCTTGTCACCGTCACAGCGGTCACCGGCCAGGAAGAGCGCCCGGACGGCAGCGTCAAGAAGGAAATCTCCACCATCCTGGTGCCCACCAACACCAAGGGCTTCAAAGCCGAGAAGGCCTACAACAAGGTCGGCTGGAACGCCTCGGACACCCACCCGCTGACGCTGGACAACGTCCACGTCCCCGAGGAAAACCTGCTGGGCACCCGGGGCCGCGGCTACGCCAACTTCCTCTCCATCCTGGACGAGGGCCGGATCGCGATCGCGGCTCTGGCCGTCGGCGCGGCCCAGGGCTGCGTGGACCAGTCGGTGAAATACGCCAAGGAACGCAGCGCCTTCGGGCAGAACATCGGCAAGTACCAGGCCATTGCATTCAAGATCGCCCGGATGGAAGCACGCGCCCACACGGCCCGCCTGGCCTACTACGACGCGGCCGCCCGGATGCTGGCCGGCAAGCCGTTCAAGACGCAGGCCGCCATCGCTAAGATGGTCGCAGGCGAGGCAGCCATGGACAACGCGCGGGACGCCACCCAGGTGTTCGGCGGCTATGGCTTCATCAACGATTTCACCGTGGCGCGCCACTACCGCGACTCCAAGATCCTTGAAGTCGGCGAGGGCACCACGGAGGTCCAGCTGATGCTGATCGCCCGCGAACTGGGACTGTAGCCGGCCGGAAGGATCACTGATGATCAACAAAGTTGTTGCCAGCGCCGCCGAGGCTGTCGCGGACATCCACGACGGCGCCTCCCTCGCCGTCGGCGGGTTCGGGCTGTGCGGCATCCCCGTGACCCTGATCGACGCCCTGCACGAGCGCGGTGCCACGGATCTGGAAACCGTCAGCAACAACTGCGGTGTCGACGACTGGGGCCTCGGAATCCTGCTCAAGGACGGCCGGATCCGGCGGACCATCAGCTCCTACGTGGGGGAGAACAAGGAGTTTGCCCGGCAGTACCTCGCCGGCGAGCTGGAGGTGGTCCTCACCCCGCAGGGCACGCTGGCCGAAAAGCTGCGCGCCGGCGGCGCCGGCATTCCCGCCTTCTACACCCCGGCCGGCGTCGGAACCCAGGTGTCCGACGGCGGCCTGCCGCAGAAGTACGACGCCGAGGGCAACGTCGCGATCGCCTCCGCCCCCAAGGAAGTCCGCAGCTTCCACGGCGCCGACTACGTGCTGGAAGAAGCGCTGACACCGGACTTCGGCCTCGTGCACGCCTGGAAGGGCGACCGGCACGGCAACCTGGTCTTCCACGCCACCGCCATGAATTTCAACCCGCTGTGCGCCATGGCCGGGAAGATCACGATCGCCGAGGTCGAGGAACTCGTGCAGCCGGGGGAGCTGGACCCGGAGCACGTCCACGTCCCGGGGATCTTCGTCCAGCGCGTGGTGCTGGCCCCGCAGGGCGAGAAACGCATTGAGAAGCGGACGGTTGCAGTGACCACCGGCGCCTCCGGCGCACCAAAACTGTCACCAGAGCAGGCAGGAGCATAGCCGTGGAAACGAACAAAGCCCAAGACGCCCCGCCCCGTCCCGAGGCCGTGCGCCACGAATACCGGCGCTCCGCCCTCGAGCACCCCGCCGGTGTTGAGAGCAAGGGCTGGACCCGCAACGAACTCGCCGCCCGGGTGGCGCAGGAACTGCACAACGGCCAGTACGTCAACCTGGGCATCGGCATGCCGACGCTGATCCCCAACTACATTCCCGCCGGCGTCGAGGTGGTGCTGCATTCGGAGAACGGCATCCTGGGCGTCGGGCCCTACCCGGCCGAGGATGAGATCGATCCGGACCTGATCAATGCCGGCAAGGAAACCGTCACGGTCAACAAGGGCGCGGCGTTCTTCGATTCCGCCGCCTCCTTCGGCATGATCCGGGGCGGCCACGTCGATGTGGCCGTGCTCGGCGCCATGGAGGTCGCCGCCAACGGCGACCTCGCCAACTGGATGATCCCCGGCAAGATGGTCAAGGGCATGGGCGGCGCGATGGACCTCGTGTTCGGGGCCAAGAAGGTGATCGTGATGATGGATCACGTGGACCGCAACGGCAGGCCGAAAATCGTGCCGACCTGCACACTGCCGCTGACCGGCAAGGGCTGCGTGGACCGGATCATCACCGACCTCGCCGTGATCGACGTCGTGACCGACGCCGGGCCGCCCCGGCTGGTGCTGCGCGAACTGGCGCCCAACGTGTCCGTGGAGGACGTCGTGGCCGCCACCGGAGCCGAACTCTTTGAGGAAGACCAGGAACTGACCGTATGACTGACGCAGACCGATCCGCCCCAAGCCCCGTTGCCGGCACCCCCCGGGTGATCGAGCAGCGCGGCCTCTATTTCGATGAGCTGGAGGAGGGCGTGGTCTATGCCCACCGGCCGGGCCGGACGGTCACGGAGACGGATAACGTCTTGTTCACCACCATGACCATGAACACCCAGGCCCTGCACCTCGACGCGGCCTGGAGCGCGGGGCAGCCGTTCGGCCAGCGGCTGATGAATTCGATGTTCACCCTGGCCACCGTGGTGGGCCAGTCCGTGCCGCAGCTGACCCAGGGCACCATCATCGCCCAGCTGGGCCTGACGGATGTGTCCTTTCCGCGCCCGCTCTACCACGGGGACACCCTGTACACGGAGACGGTGGTCACCGGGAAACGGCTGTCCGCGTCCCGCCCCGGCCAGGGCATCGTGACCATGCAGCACACCGGGCGGAACCAGCGCGGGGAGGTGGTGGCGCTCGCCGCCCGCAGCTGCCTGATGTGGACACGCGAAGCCCACGCCGCTGCCGAGCTGGAAGCTGCGCAAAAGGGGACAATAGAGACATGAGTTTCCTGATGGGTCCTGCCCTCCTGTTCTGCCCCGCCGACCGCCCCGAGCGGTACCAGAAAGCCGCCGAGCGCTCCGATACCGTGATCGTGGACCTCGAGGACGCCGTCGCCCCCGCCGACAAGCAGCGGGCCCGCGGCGCCATCCTCGCCCAACTCGGCGCCACCGGCGACGTCCCGGAACTGGATCCGAGCCGCACCATCATCCGGGTCAACCCGGCCGGCACGGACGAGTTCGAGAAGGACCTGCACTGCCTCAAGCACACGCCCTACCGGCACATCATGCTGGCCAAGGCGGAGAGCGCCGCACAGCTGAAGGAGCTCGAGGGCTATAGCGTGATTGCCCTCTGCGAGACGGCAGCGGGCGTCCTCAACGCCGCCGCCATCGCCGCAGAACCCAATGTAGTGGCCCTGATGTGGGGTGCAGAGGACCTGCTGGCGTCGCTCGGCGGAACCTCCAGCAGGACCGAAGACGGCAGCTACCGTGCCGTCGCGCTGCACGCCCGCTCCACCGTGCTCCTGGCCGCCGGCGCCTTCGGCAAGGACGCGATCGACGCCGTCTACGTCAACATCCCGGATCTGGCCGGGCTGGCCCTCGAGGCCCGTGACGCCGTAGCCTCCGGATTCGCTTCCAAAGCCTGCATCCACCCGGACCAGGTGGCGGTGGTCCGCGAAGCCTACGCTCCGTCCGAGGCCGACATTGCCGCAGCCAGGGAACTGCTCGAAGCGGCCGCCGCGGCAGGCTCCGGCGTGTTCCAGTACAAGGGAAAGATGGTCGACGGCCCGATCCTCAAGCACGCCGAGTCCGCCCTGCGCCGCGCCGGAGCGTAGCGGAGCCGAAGTTCCGGCCCTCGCCCAGCACGCCACCGAAGTCTGCCGAGGTGGGGCTCTGTCCGGCTGAACCTCGTTGATTCGCCACAGATGGCCGCATTGGCGGTCCTATTGCGGCCACCTGCGTCGAATGGCTGCTCCGTGAGGCGCAGCCCGTGGCCGGCGCGTCCTCAGCGGCGCCAGAGGTAGCGGTTCTCCGGCCGGCCCGCCGCTCCGTAGCGGGGCGTCAGCCGGGCATGGCCGTGAACCACGAGGTACTCGAGGTAACGGCGTGCACTGACCCGGGACAGGCCCAGTTGCAGCGCCAGGCCGGCAGCGGAGACGTCCTCGGGACTGGCCTTCAGCGCCTCGATGACCGCGTCCAGGGTGGGGCGGGAGAGTCCCTTGGGCAACCGCACGGCGGGCTGGCCCGGCGGCACCGGCTGGGCAGACTGTCCCGCCGGAGGTTCGGCCACCGCGGCGCGGCGGGAGGGAGCCACCAGGCGGTCGATGCTTGCCTGGTCCAGCGGTCCGGCGGCGCCCGAGGCCAGTTCCTCCCGCAGCATGACGTACTCGTCCAGCCGTTCGATCAATGCCTGCGAGGAGAAGGGCTTGACCAGGTAGTGCAGCACCCCGCCGGCCATCGCACCCCGGACCGTGTCAAGCTCCCGGGACGCGGTTATCACGAGGACATCCACAGGCCGCCGGCGCCCGCGCAGCCGCTGCAGGACGTCCAAGCCGGACATGTCCGGCAGGTGAATGTCCAGCAACACCAGCTCCGGCCCGAGCTCCGCGGCCAGATCGAGGCCCTGCTGCCCGGTGTGGGCCATGGCCACGACGTCGAATCCGCCGCGTGCCAGCAGGAACCCGTGATGGATCCCGGCCACTGCTACGTCATCGTCAATGATGAGGGTGCGTATGGCGCTCATTGCTTCTGTAGTTCCGCCTCTTTTGTCCTGAGCACTACCGAGAAGCAGGCTCCGCCCAATGCCGATGAGGAGACCGCTGCCCGGCCTCCGCGCCGGAGGGCAACCCGCTGGACCAGGGCCAGCCCAAACCCGCGGCTGTTGATTCCCGCGGCCTCCTTGCTGGTCACGCCGGGCTCGAACACTTTAGCGCGTTCGGGCACGGGGACGCCGGGTCCGTCGTCCTCCACAACAATGGTCCGCCCGCCGTCAGCGCTCTCGCCCAGCCGAATGGCAACAGTGCTGTCATAGCCCGCAGCGTCCACAGCGTTGTCGATCAGGTTGCCCAGGACCGTGATGACGTCGCCCGATTCATCGGCGGAGCAGAGCGAATCCGGGCTGACGATGATCTCGATGCCGCGCTCGGCGCAGACTGTGGACTTGGCGATCAGCAGGGCCTGGACCCCATGATCGGTGATTCCGGGCGCCTGCGGCCGGTTCGCGAAGACGGCGTCGTTGTGGCTGCGGCCCAGGTATTCGATGGCCTTGTCCTGTTTTCCGAGCTCCAGCAGCCCGGAAATGACGTGCAGTTTGTTGGCGAATTCGTGCGCCTGGGCGCGGAGGGCCTGCGTCACGTCCACGGCGCCGTCGCGGTCACGCAGGATGGTGTGCAGTTCCGTGCGGTCCCGCAGAATCAGCACCTTGCCGACTTCGCGGCCGTCGACAGTGGCCGCATTGACCTTGCCCAGCAGGATCCGCTCGCCCGAGAGCACCAGTTCCTCCGTGGCGGACCCGGCCGAGAGCAAGCGGAGCACCGCCGGTTCCAGGCTCGCCGCGGCGGGCGTCCCGGTGATGTCCCCGGCCAGCGCGAGCAGGCGGCGTGCCTCGTCATTGACCAGCGCGATCCTGCCGTCGGCGTCCACCGCCACGAGCCCTTCGCCCAGGCCATGGAGCATGGCGTCGCGGGTTTCCAGCAGGGCCGCGATGTCCTCGGGCTCGAGCTTGTAGATCCGCCGCCAGACCAGTTTCGAGACGTACATCGCGCCGAGGGAACTCAGCAGCGCCGCCCCGAGCAGCCAGCCGAACAGCTGCGGCATGTCCTCATTGAGGTCGGCGGCAAGGGTGCTCTCCAGCACCCCCACGGATGCGGAGCCGATCACCGCGCCGGCCGCATCGAAGATGGGAACCTTCACCCGCCAGGACTCACCGAGCGTGCCCGTCTGGGTGCCCACGTAGATCTCCCCGGACAGGGGCACGGAGGGATCGGTGGAAACCGGCCGGCCGATCTCCGCCGGATTGGGGTGCGACTGCCGGACCCCGTGCCGGTCGGTCACCACCACATAGGTGACATTGGATGCCTGCCGGATGACTTCCGCGATCGGCTGGATGGTCTGGGCCGGCGACGGCGTTCCGAACGCCTTGATGACGGAGGGCAGCTGGGCAACACTTTCGGCCACGCCGATCAGGCGGCCTTTGTAGGCGTCCCGGAGCTGTTGTTCCTGCATCCTGATGGTCACGGCCCCCACCGCCGTGAGGACAGCCAGCACGATGCCCAGCTGCAATGCGACCAGCTGGAACCGTAGGGGAATCCTGTGAAACATGTCACAAGTTTCGCATCGGGAACGCCGGCCGCCCGCCAAAAAGACGGCCGCGGCCGTGACCAATATGACCACTACTACCTCTAAGGCCAAATTCTGTTGCCCTTCGCCGGGCGCTCCTAGGGTCAGTGACGTGATTCCAATGATGTGCATCACATTCGCTCAAGGAGAAACCATGACTTCGCAGAACTTTTTCACGCGGCCCACCCACACCCGCCGCGCCGCCCTCATTGCCGGAGCCGCCGGAGTTGTTCTGGCCATGTCCGCCTGCGCAGGAAGCGGAACCGGCGCGTCCGCGGGCGGCGACTCGATCAAGAAGCTCAGCATCATTGTCCCGGCCAACCCGGGCGGCGGCTGGGACCAGACCGGACGGGCCATGCAGCAGGACCTGCAGTCCAACAAGCTCGTCTCCTCCGCCCAGGTCACCAACATCGGCGGCGGCGGCGGGACCAACGGGCTTGCCAAGCTTGCCACCGAGAAGGACGTCAACACCCTCATGGTGATGGGCTACGTCATGGTGGGCGCAGTCGAGACCAACGGCGCCAAGACACGGCTCGAAGACACCACACCGATCGCCCGGCTCACCGAAGAGCCGCTGGTCATCGTGGTGCCGGCGTCGTCGAAGTACCAGTCCGTCGCCGACCTCGTGGCGGACATCAAGGCCAACGGCAAGGGCGTGGCCATCACCGGTGGCTCGGCCGGCGGCGCGGACCACATCCTGGCCGGGCAGATCCTGAAATCCCAGGGCGTGGAGGCGGACAAGCTGAACTACATCGGCTACTCCGGCGGCGGCGAATCCATCGCCGCACTGCTCGGCAACAAAGTCCAGGCCGGCATCTCCGGCGTGGGCGAGTACGCCGAACAGGTCAAGGCCGGCAAGGTCCGGGCCCTGGCCGTCTCCGGAAAGGTCGAGGCCCCGGCGCTTCCCGGCATCAAGCCGCTCAAGGACCAGGGGATCGACGTCGTGCTGACCAACTGGCGCGGCGTGGTGGCGCCGGGCTCCATCGACGACGCCCAGCGCGCGAAGCTGACCGACGTCGTCACCAAGCTGCACGCCTCCGAGGCCTGGAAGTCCACGCTGACCAAGAACAACTGGGACGACGCCTTCCTGGCCGGTGACGGTTTCAAGACCTTCCTGACCGAAGACATCGCCAAGGTCAAGACCACCCTGACCCAGATCGGCCTGGTCAAGTAACAGTGTCTTCCCTCGTATCAGAGTCCCCACCCGTAGCAACGCCCGCCAAACGGCCGACGGGGGAGATCCTGTTCGCCCTCGTGTTCGTCAGCGTGGGCGTCGCGGGCCTGGTGACGGCGGGATCCATTCCGATCCCGCCGTCGGAGACCGGCATCGGCCCGCGCGCCTTCCCCTACATTGTGTGCGGCATGCTGGTGCTGTGCGGCGCCGGGGTGGTCCTGCAGGTCCTCCGCGGCAAGGTCGGGCAGGCCGAGGACAGCGAAGACCTGGACGTGACCGCCAAGACCGACTGGGTGGCCCTCGCCAAGCTGGTGGGCTTCGTGGTGCTGCACATCTTCCTGATCGAGCCGGCCGGCTGGCCGGTGGCAGCGGCTGTGCTCTTCAGCGGTGCCGCTTGGTCCCTGGACGCCAAACCCCTCTGGAAGGTGATCACCGTGTCGGTGGTCTTGGCGCTGGTGCTGCAGTACGTCTTCGGCGGGCTGCTGGGCGTGTCCCTGCCGCCGGGGCCGCTGCTGGAGGGGGTGGCCTTCTTCCATGGATAGCTTCATGCTCCTGCTCGAAGGGTTCTCCACCGCGCTGCAGCCCGTCTACCTGCTCTACGCCCTGGGCGGGGTCTTCGTCGGCACCGCCGTGGGCGTGCTGCCCGGCATTGGCCCGGCCATGACCGTGGCCCTGCTCATGCCCATCACCTATGCGCTGGACCCTGCCGCGGCGCTGATCGTGTTCGCCGGGATCTACTACGGCGGCATGTACGGCGGTTCCACCACCTCCATCCTGCTGAACACGCCGGGCGAATCCTCCTCGATCGTCACGGCGCTCGAAGGCAACAAGATGGCCAAGGCCGGCAGGGGAGCGGCGGCCCTGGCGACGGCGGCAATCGGATCCTTCATCGCCGGCACCATCGCCACGGTCCTGCTGACCTTCCTGGCGCCCGTCGTGGCCGATTTCGCCGTCGGCCTCGGCCCCGTGGACTACGTGGCCCTCATGGTGGTGGCCTTCCTGACTGTCGGAGCGCTGCTGGGCGCCTCCGTCCTGCGTGGCCTGGCCTCCCTTGCCCTCGGGCTGTTCATCGGCCTGATCGGCATCGATGACAGCACGGCCCAGCAGCGCTTCACGTTCGATAACCCCACCCTGGTGGACGGTGTGGACATGGTCCTCGTGGCCGTGGGCCTCTTTGCGCTCGGTGAGGCGCTTTACGTCGCTTCCAAGCTGCGGCACGGCCCCGTGGAGCTCATCCCGGTCAGCAAGGGCAAAAACGCCTGGCTGTCCAAGGAGGACTGGAAGCGGTCCTGGAAGCCGTGGCTGCGTGGAACCTTCATCGGGTTCCCGATCGGCACCGTCCCGGCAGGCGGCGCGGACGTCTCCACGTTCCTGTCCTACGCGGCCGAGCGGAAGCTGGCCAAGGGCGCCAACAAGGCCCAGTTCGGCAAGGGCGCGATCGAGGGCGTCGCGGGACCGGAAGCGGCCAACAACGCGGCGGCCGCCGGTGTGCTGGTGCCGTTGCTGACCCTGGGCATCCCGACGACGGCGACGGCGGCCATGATGCTCACGGCGTTCCAGCGCTACCAGATCCAGCCCGGCCCGCTCCTGTTCGAAAACCAGGGGGCGCTTGTCTGGACCCTGATCGCGTCGCTGTATGTCGGCAACCTCATGCTGCTGGTACTGAACCTGCCGCTGGTGGGCCTGTGGGTGAAGATCCTGCAGATCCCACGGCCCTACCTCTACGCCGGCATCCTGGTCTTCGCCGCCCTCGGAGCGTTCTCGGTGAACTTCTCGCCGAGCGACGTCGGAATCCTGCTGGTGGTGGGCATCCTGGGCTACTTCATGCGCCGCTACGGCTACCCCGTGGCGCCCATGGTGGTGGCGATGATCCTGGGACCGATGTTCGAGGTGCAGTTGCGCCGCTCGCTGCAGCTCTCGCAGAACGACCCCACGGCACTGTTCTCCTCGCCGTTCGCCCTGGTGGTGTACGTCTCCATGGCGCTGATCTTCGCCGCCTCGTGGTGGCTGCGCCGCCGCCAGGCAGCGGTGGAGGCTGCGCCGGTGCGGGAGCAGGTGTCTGTCTAGGCGCGAACGTTCCACTGACTTGCCGCAGATGGCCGGAATGGTGACCCCATTCCGGCCATCTGCGTCCAACGGCCGCACGAGATCGCACAGGCCGGCGCTGGGCCGCCCGGAAAACGGATTCAAGCCCCCGGCGGCAGGCGCGACGGCGGGATGGCAACAGACAGCGGGGTCCGGATCCAGCGCTGGCCCGTCGCGCGGAACTCGGCCCGGGTGGAGAAACGGTAGAGGTAGCTGCTGGCACGCACCCAGTGGGGCCGTTCGCCGTCGAACGGATCATGGCGCAGCAGTCGCAGCGTGGGCCGGTCCGCCGCCAGCAGCTTGGCCAGGAACGCGTAAAACCACTCTTCGTGCACGGTACGCAGCGGCAGGAACCACATCAGCCAGTCAAGCCGCAGGTGGTACGGGGCGTACTGGCGCGGGATGCGCCGGACGTCTCCCGGCTTACCCTTGAATCCATACTCCCGCCAGTCCGCGTCGTCCCCGGGTTCCGCGTCGAGGGTCCCCTCCACCACGATCTCGATCCGCCGCTTCGTGACCGTGCCGAACGCGCCGTAGGTGTTCACAAGCTGCCAGCGGTTGAAGGAGGCGTTCATCAGCTGATGGTGGGAGAAAAGATTCTCGATGGGCCGGTAGCTGAGCACCACCAGCAGCACGGTGGCGACCAGGACCACCACGAGCCACGGGACCGGCGCCTGGCTGCCGGCCGAGGCTCCGGCCGCTGCTCCTGCTGCTGACGCCGGGGCGTTCCAGTCGAGCGGGATCGCCGGAAACACGGCGTGGGCCACGGGATCGCTGACCGCCGCGAACGCCAGGATGATCGCCATCCAGTTCAGCCAGGCGAAATTTCCGCTCGCCACCAGCCACAGCTGGGTGAAGATGACGATCCCGGCGGCGGCGCTGGCCAGGGGCTGCGGGGCAAAGAGGAAGAACGGCACCACCAGTTGGGCGAAGTGGTTCCCCAGGACCTCCAGCCGGTGCCAGGCCTTGGGGAGCAGGTGGGCCTGCCGGCTCAGCGGCCCCGGCATCGGCTGGGTCTCGTGGTGGTAGTAGAGGGCCGTCAGGTCCCGCCACTCCTGGCCGCCCCGGATCTTGATCAGGCCGGCGCCGAACTCCAGCCGGAACACCAGCCAGACCAGCAGGATCAGGATGGGCCTGGGCGGGGGAGTCTGGTCGGAGCCGAGGAAGGCCACCGTGAACCCGGCCTCCAGCAGCAGCATCTCCCAGCCGAACCCGTAAAACGTCTGCCCCACGTTCACGATCGACATGTACAACAGCCACAGGGTCAGGAACGCGAGCAGCGGAACCCACGGCGGCCCGAGCTGGGGAAGCCCGGCCATGAGCGTGGCGGCAACGGCCATCCCGCTCCAGCAGACTGTCCGCAGCAGCCGGTCCGAGTAGCGCCAGCGGAACAGGCTGGGCCGGCCCAGCCGGTTGAACCACTCGAGATACTCCGGCACCGGCAACAGGCCGCGCTCGCCGAGGAGCGCCGGGAACTGGTTACGCGAGGAGAGGAAGGCCACGAGGTAAAGGGTGGCGATGCTGCGCTGCAGCACCTGCCGGGCGAACTCGTACTCCGGCGCGTCGAACCAAGCGGTCCACTCCACGTTTTCCACGTTACGCCTCCGCTCTGCTGCGTCAACGAGTGGCGGCGACCCGCCGGCGCGCGGAAACGGGGCAACCCGAGCACAGAACGGAGTGCGGGATACTTGTTGCATGCAGCCGCGCAAAATCGTCCTCCTCGGGTCCACCGGGTCCATCGGCACGCAGGCGATTGACGTCGTCGACGGCGCCCCGCACCTTTTTGAGGTGGTGGCGCTCAGCGCCGGCGGTGGCAACCTCGAACTCCTTGCCCGGCAAGCCGTCCACACCCGCGCCCAGGCCGTCGGTGTCGCGTCCGGGGATGCCTCCGCCCTCCGGGACCTGATCGCCGACGCCGCCCGCGCGGCAGGACTCATCGGGTACAGCCCCGAGATCGTCACCGGCCCGGATGCCTCCACCCGGATCGCGGAAATCAGCGCCGACGTCGTCCTCAACGGCATCACCGGCTCGATCGGGCTTGCCCCCACCCTGGCCGCGCTCCGCTCCGGTGCCACGCTGGCACTGGCCAACAAGGAGTCCCTGATCGTCGGCGGTGCCCTGGTCAAGGCCGCTGCCCGCGAAGGGCAGATCGTGCCCGTGGATTCGGAGCATTCGGCCATTGCCCAATGTTTGCGCTCCGGCTCCGCCGCGGAAGTGGACCGGCTGATCCTGACGGCATCGGGCGGCCCGTTCCGCGGCAAGACCCGGGACGAGCTGCATGACGTCTCGCCGCAGGACGCCCTCGCCCACCCCACGTGGGACATGGGCCTCATGGTTACCACCAACTCCGCCAGCCTGGTCAACAAGGGCCTGGAGGTGATCGAGGCGCACCTGCTCTTCGACATCCCGCTGGAGAGGATCGACGTCGTGGTCCACCCGCAGTCCGTGGTGCACTCCATGGTCCAGTTCGTCGACGGCTCCACGATCGCCCAGGCCTCGCCGCCGGACATGCGCCTGCCCATTGCCCTCGGTCTTGGCTGGCCGGACCGCGTCCCCGGATCCGCCAGCGCCTGCGACTGGAGCAAGGCCACCAGTTGGACGTTCGAGCCGCTGGACACCGCGGCCTTCCCCGCCGTCGCCCTCGCGAAGGCCGCCGCCCGGCAGGGCAGCACCTTCCCTGCCGTGTTCAATGCCGCGAACGAGGAAGCGGTGATGGCCTTCCACGCCGGGCAAATCCGGTTCACCGACATCGTCGACACGATTGACGCCGTCCTCAGCGAACACACAGGATCCTCCGGGCTGACGCTGGAGTCTGTGCTGGATGCTGAAAGATGGGCACGCGCCCGCACCCACGAACGTTTAGCCGTCAGAAGCGTATAGTTTTGCCAGTTTTCAGGAAGCAGCAGATCACAGCATGAGCCCCGTCCTCCTCTTTATCCTCGGTGTCGTCTTCGTGGCGATGGGCATCGCCGTGTCCATTGCCCTGCATGAAGTCGGGCACCTGCTCCCGGCCAAGCTGTTCAAAGTCCGCGTCACCAAGTACATGATCGGTTTCGGACCCACCGTCTGGTCGAAGAAGCGGGGCGAAACCGAGTACGGCCTCAAGGGCATCCCGCTGGGCGGCTACGTGTCCATGATCGGGATGTACCCGCCGAACCAGGAAGACGGCACCGTCCGCACGTCCAGCACCGGCATGTTCCAGTCGCTGGCATCCGACGCCCGCTCCCTGGCCCACGAGGAAATCGGGCCCGGCGACGAAAACCGGGTCTTCTACCGGCTGCCGGTCTGGAAAAAGGTCATCATCATGCTCGGCGGGCCCGCGATGAACCTGCTGATCGGCGTCGTGTTGACCGCGGTGCTGTTGATGGGATTCGGCACCGCCACCCAGACCACCACCATCGCGGACGTCTCCAAGTGCCAGGTCAAAGCCGGCGAAACCGTGGACCCCAACTCCGCCGACTGCAAGCTCACGCCCGCCGCGGCCGCGGGCCTGTTGCCGAACGACACCATTACCTCCTTCGACGGCAAGGCCGTCACCAGTTGGGATGAACTCACCGGCTGGATCCGCGCCTCGGCGGACAAGCAGGTCAGCATCACCGTGGAGCGCGACGGCGCCACGGTGTCCACCACCGTCACGCCCGTGCTCTCCGCCCGCCCGGTGATCGGTCCCGACGGCCGTCAGGCCAAGGCCGCCGACGGAAGCCTCCAGTACCAGGACGTCGGCTTCCTGGGCATCGGCGCCCAGACTGCACTCGTGCAGCAGCCGGCGTCGTCCGTGCTGCCGATGGCGGGGGAGAACATCAAGCAGGTTGCCGGGGTTGTGGTGAACCTGCCGGCCCGCGTGGCCGGCGTGGCCAAGGCAGCCTTCAGCGAGGAACCCCGGGACCCGAATGGTCCCATCAGCGTCGTGGGCGTGGGCCGCGTGGCCGGTGAGGTCGCCGCCATGGAGGAGGTCCCGCTGCAGTCCCGCTTCGCCGCGCTGATTGGTTTGCTGGCCGGACTGAACTTCGCCCTGGCCGTCTTCAACCTCATTCCGCTGCTGCCGCTCGACGGTGGCCACGTGGCGGGCGCGCTGTACGAGGGGGCCCGCCGCCAGATCGCCAAGCTGTTCGGCCGCCCGGATCCCGGAGCCTTCGATATCGCCAAGTTGCTTCCGGTGACGTATGTGGTGGCCGTGCTGCTGATGGGTATGGGAGCGTTGCTGATCTACGCGGACATCGTCAAGCCGGTCAACCTCTTCGGATAAGGGATCCGCGCCTGTCGTCTCAGTCAAATTCGACCGACTTTCACTTCTAAGCTTATTTCAGCTGATTTTAACTAATCAGTTGGAAGTGGTTGATTATTGTCAATCACCTCCCTAGGCTGGAGTCATGTACGTCATGACTATCGACCAGCGCGGCAGCACGGGCGACGTCGACCGCGTTCCCGGGCTCCTCAAGGAACTCAGTGCACTCTCCACTGCCGGGCGCTTTGAGCGTTCGGTGGGAGACGAGGTCCAGGGCGTGGTGGAACGGGCGGATGAGGTTGTGGAGATCGCCCTGCATGCGCTGCGCACCGGCCGCTGGTACGTCGGAATCGGGGTGGGGGAGGTGGACCAGCCGCTGCCGGACAGCCCGCGGGAAGGCTCCGGTCCTGCCTTCGTGGCAGCCCGGGCCGCCGTTGACCGGGCCAAAGGGGCGGCCGCCCACGTACCGCTCGCCGTGGTCGCCGGCCGCGGCCGCCGCCGGGCAAGTGCAACGGTAAGCGCAGCGGCGGCCGCTGACGGCGCAAGCGGGTCCCAGGGGGCGAAGGCCTGCGCCAATGCCGAGGCGGTGCTCCGACTCATTGGTCGCCTGGTCCAGGACCGGACCGCGGCGCAATGGAAGGTGGTGGACGTGCTGCGCTCGGTGCGGCACGACACCCACGGCACTCATGGCACCCAAAAAATTGCGGCGCAGAAACTCGGAATCACGGAACAGTCGGTGAGCCGCGCAGTCCTGCGCTCGGGCTGGCAGGAAGAATGGGCGGCGAGGCCGGCGGCAGAAATGTTGCTGGCCCTCGCCCACGACACCGTAGAAGGAGAAAAGTGAACGCCCTCTGGATCATGCTGGCCCTGCTCACCGCAGGCTTCGCCGGCTGGCCGGTCACCGCATGGGTGTTCCGTCTCGCCCGGACCATCGATGACCGGGCCGACGCCGGCGGCGCTGCCGGCGCGGCGCGCACTCCCGGCGGGGACGCGGCTGAAGACCCCTCTGCCGACTCCACCACGGACCCCGAAATCCAGGCGCCCCTTGAGGCCGGACCGGACGCCGCGCAGGTCTCGCCGGGCGCCGCTCCGGCCTCACCGGGCGCCCCTGCGCCCGACGACACCGTCAGTAGCGTGCGCATCCTGCGCGGCGGCGCCATTATCGGCATCCTGGAACGGTTCGCCGTGTGCCTGGCAATCCTCGCCGGCCAGCCCGTCGCAATCGCCTATGTCGTGGCGATCAAGGGCCTCGGCCGGTTTGCCGAGTTGAAAGCCACCCCGGTTGCCGCCGAGCGGTTCATCATCGGAACCCTCACCTCCATGCTCTGGGCAGCCGGCGTCGCCGCCCTGGCCAAGGTCCTCTTCCTCGGCTGACCGCCTGCCCCGGCACCCCCCGGATGGGAACCGGGCAAACAGGGCGATAGTGTATCCATATGACTGTTTTTGCTGTGGAGTACGTGTACGACGCCGAATCTTCCGAGGTCCGCGATGCCAGCCGCCCGGCGCACCGCGAATGGACATCGGGACTTGCCCGCGAGGGCGCCCTGCTGGCCAGCGGCCCCTACGGCGACGGTGCGGGCGCGCTGCTCATCTTCAAGGCGGCCGATGAGGCGGCCTTGAACGACCTCCTGGGGCAGGACCCCTTCGCGGCCGCCGGTGCCATCTCGGGCACGCGCACCACTGTGTGGGCGCCGCTGACCGGTCTTCTGGCCGAGCACGCCTAGCCCGTCCCGCCCACCTTCGCTTCATCGATACTAAAAGGGAGTCCATGTGACCTCGGTCAGCCTGGGAATGCCGTCAGCACCGCCCCCCGTCCTTGCCCCCCGCCGGAAGACGCGCCAGATCAAGGTGGGATCCGTGGGCGTCGGCTCCGATTCGCCCATCAGCGTCCAGTCCATGACCACGACGCCGACCACCGACATCAATGCCACCTTGCAGCAGATCGCGGAGCTCACGGCTTCAGGCTGCGACATCGTGCGTGTCGCCTGCCCTTCCGCCGATGACGCCGAGGCGTTGCCGATCATCGCCAAGAAGTCCCAGATCCCGGTGATCGCAGACATCCACTTCCAGCCGAAGTACGTCTTCGCCGCGATTGAGGCCGGCTGTGCCGCCGTGCGCGTGAACCCGGGCAACATCCGCAAGTTCGATGACCAGGTCAAGGAAATCGCCCGGGCCGCAAAGGACCATGGCACCTCGATCCGGATCGGCGTCAACGCCGGCTCCCTGGAGCCCGGCATCTTGAAGAAATACGGCAAGGCCACCCCGGAAGCCCTCGTGGAATCCGCCGTCTGGGAAGCGTCGCTCTTTGAAGAGCACGGTTTCCACGACTTCAAGATCTCCGTCAAGCACAATGACCCGGTCATCATGGTTGCCGCCTACGAGATGCTGGCCGAAAAGGGCGACTGGCCCCTGCACCTCGGCGTCACCGAGGCCGGACCGGCATTCCAGGGCACCATCAAGTCCGCGACGGCGTTTGGCGCCCTGCTCTCCCGTGGGATCGGTGACACCATCCGCGTCTCCCTCTCGGCCCCGCCGGTCGAGGAGATCAAGGTCGGCAACCAGATTCTGCAGTCGCTCAACCTGCGCCCCCGCAAGCTCGAAATCGTCTCGTGCCCGTCCTGCGGCCGCGCCCAGGTGGACGTCTACACGCTGGCCGAGCAGGTCACTGCGGGCCTGGAAGGCATGGAGATCCCGCTGCGGGTGGCAGTCATGGGCTGCGTAGTGAATGGCCCCGGCGAGGCCCGCGAGGCCGATCTCGGGGTTGCCTCGGGTAACGGCAAGGGCCAGATCTTTGTCAGGGGCGAGGTCATCAAAACTGTCCCGGAGGATCAGATTGTTGAGACACTGATCGAAGAAGCCATGCGTATCGCGGAAGAGATGGGGGACGCCGATGGCGAAGATGCTGTCAAGGGTAGCCCCGTGGTTAGCGTCTCGTAAGGACGACGCCGCTCCGGGCGTCGTTGTCCGGGTCCTAGGTGGCGCCGACACCGGACAACTGCTGGCGCTGGCGCACCGGGATGCCGTGGCCAATGTCTTCATCCTCTCGCATCTGGAGGCCGCCGGCACGGCGGCACCCACGGCCGGGGGCGCCAGCATTCTTGGCGTGTTCGACGGCGACACCCTCCTCGGCGCCTGCTGGGCCGGTGCCAACCTGGTGCCGATCGAGCTGGCCCCCGACCTCGCAGGCCTCGTTGCCATGGCCGCACACCGCTCGGGGCGCCGCTACGCCTCGATCTTTGGCCCCGCCGAGACTGTCCTGGCCATCTACTCGGCCCTGGAACAGCTCGGCCAGGTGGCCCATGAAGTCCGGGACCACCAGCCCCTGCTGACGATCTCGGGCCCGCCCGCTGTCCTGCCCGAGCCCGCACTGGGCTTTGGCCAACTGGCTGACTTCGAGAAGATCCTGCCCGCGTGCGCCGCCATGTTCGAGGAAGAGGTGGGCTATTCGCCCTACCTTGGCGGCAGGGAGTATTACAGCCGCCGCGTCAGGAACCTCGTCCGCCAGGGCCATTCCCTCGTGCACGTGAACGCGGACGGCCAAGTGGTCTTCAAAGCCGAACTGGGCGCCGTCACGCAGGAAGTGACCCAGGTCCAGGGCGTCTGGATGAATCCTGAGTTCCGCGGCCTGGGACTGAGCGCGGGCTACATGGCCGCCGTCGTCGACCTCGCCCAGACCCTGGCGCCGGTCACCAGCCTGTACGTCAACGACTTCAACACCAAGGCCCGCGCCACCTACGAGCGAGTCGGCTTCCGCCAGGTGGGCACGTTCGCTACAGTGCTCTTCTAGCAGGCGGCTGCCGGCTACCTTTCTGGTTTTTTGGGGGAAACATGAAGACGTCAGCGCTGCGCATTGCCGGAGCCTCGGTTCTACTCATCTGGGGCGCCGTCGGGCTGTCCGCGTGCGGCAACTCGGCCGGCTCACCGGACACAGCCAAGAGTCCGGCGGCGCCGGTTGCGACTCCGGTTTCCAGCGCGACCGCGACGCCGGCACCCACCCAGACGCAGGCCAGGGCCTACACCAGCAAGGAACTGACGGCCCTTGTGGCGAAGTTGAAGGACGCTCACGGCAAGCCGCTCACCGTGATGTCGACCGCCGATCTCAAGAAAACGATCGGTCAGGCAAAATCCGCGCTGGCATCGATCTCGGTGGAGCCCGCGGAGTGCGCGCCGCTGGCGCTAGGAGGCCAGATGCCCTCGCCCGAAAGTCTGGCGGCAGGGGCGGGGCTGTCCCAGGATGCTGCAACGGGCGCCGTGACGGGGATCTCGCTGGCGTCAGTAGCTGGTTCCAAAGTCCTCTCGCAGGGACTCGTTCAGTCCGAGGACCTCAAGAAGTGCTCGAACCTGTCCGTCATGACCGGCGGCACCAAGGTGGACGTCAAGCTGACCAAGCTGGGCGCACTCGGTTCAACCCCGGGCAGCATCGCGTACCGGACAGACACGGCCCTCCCGGACGGCCAAATGCAGTCCGCGATCACCGGCCAGGTGTTGCAGAACGGCGTCCTCTTTACCGTCAGCGCGGCCGGTGGCGCCAGCGAGGCCGACGCCGTGTCCAGGGCGGGAAAGTTGCTGGATCAGGCCGCCGCGCTCGTCGGGAAGTAAGCCGGCTGGGCCGCCCGCAAAGGACTTGTAAGGACATGACGAAATTATCTGGGTGCAGACTCTTGCTTCGCGGCCCGGTGTCACATAGGTTCTAGCTAGCCGTGTCGCATAGGCGCGAACGTTCCCCAGCGGATTTTCCGGGGAAAGCAGCGCCTGGAGACGACACCAAGTAGCTCGCAGCCTGAGATCTGGGGGTGCTGGGGCCACGGGAGCCACGCCATGACAGGATGACCAGCCGGAAACGGCCAGGGGCTTCCACAGTTATGGCGTGGCTCTTCCATGTCCTGCCCTCCGCCGCAGCGGGGCCGCCGCGGCAAAGGGGGGCGCTCCGGACGGTAGATTAGTACCTAGATGCTTTTCCCGGTTTTGCCCGCACTTCCCCAGAAACGGATATCCCACCTGTGGTCCTTCGACTCTCCAAGCTGTTCCTGCGCACCCTGCGCGAAGATCCCGCCGACGCCGAGGTGGCCAGCCACCGGCTCCTGGTCCGGGCCGGCTACATCCGGCGGGCCGCGCCGGGCATCTACACGTGGCTGCCGCTGGGGCTGAGCGTGCTGCGCAAGGTGGAGCAGGTCATCCGCGAGGAAATGACCGCCATCGGAGCCCAGGAAGTCCACTTCCCGGCGCTGCTGCCCAAGGAGCCCTACGAGGCCACGAACCGCTGGACCGAATACGGCGAGGGCATCTTCCGGCTCAAGGACCGCAAAGGCAACGACTACCTCCTGGCTCCCACGCACGAGGAAATGTTCACCCTGCTGGTCAAGGACCTGTACTCCTCGTACAAGGACCTGCCGCTGAGCATCTACCAGATCCAGAACAAGTACCGCGATGAGGCGCGTCCCCGGGCAGGCCTGCTGCGCGGCCGCGAATTCATCATGAAGGATTCCTACTCCTTCGACGTCGACGACGCCGGACTGGACGACAGCTACGCCGCCCACCGCGGCGCGTACCTGAAGATCTTCGAGCGCCTCGGCCTCGAGGTGATTCCGGTTGCTGCCACCGCCGGTGCCATGGGCGGGTCCAAGAGCGAGGAATTCCTGCACCCCACCGAGATCGGTGAGGACACCTTCGTGCGCTCGGCCGGCGGCTACGCGGCGAACGTCGAAGCCGTCACCACCGTGGTCCCGGCGGACATCGACTTCAGCAACGCACCGGCCGCCGAAGTCCGTGATACCCCGGACACGCCCACCATCGAAACGCTCGTCGACGCCGCCAACGTCCTCGTCCCGCGCGCCGAGGCAGACGGCGGCCCCTGGACCGCCGCCGACACGCTCAAGAACGTCGTGCTCGCCGTGACGCTGCCGACCGGCGAACGCCAGCTCGTCGTCATCGGCCTCCCCGGCGACCGCGGCGTCGACCTCAAGCGCGTCGAAGCGAACATCGGGTCCTTCCTGCCGATCGCAGGCGAAATCACGCTCGAAGCCGCCAACGACGAGGACCTCAAGAAGCAGCCCCTGATCGTGAAGGGCTACCTCGGCCCCGGCATGTCCCTGAACGCGCCCCTGCTGGGCACCGAGGCCGCCGCAAAGATGCTCTACCTCGTGGACCCCCGCGTCGTCAGCGGCTCCGCCTGGGTCACCGGCGCCAACGAGGCCGGCAAACACGTCTTCGGCCTCGTTGCCGGACGCGACTTCGGCTGGGACGGCGTCATCGAGTGCACCGACGTGCGCGCCGGCGACGAGGCTCCGGACGGTTCCGGTCCGCTCGAAACCGCCCGCGGCATCGAAATGGGCCACATCTTCCAGCTGGGCCGGAAGTACGCCGCGGCACTGGACTTGAAGGTCCTGGACCAGAACGGCAAGCAGGTGGTGGTGACCATGGGTTCCTACGGCGTCGGCGTCACCCGCGCCGTCGCAGCCCTGGCCGAGTCCAACCACGACGACAAGGGCCTGGTCTGGCCGCGCGCAGTCGCCCCGGCCGACGTCCACGTTGTGGCGGTGGGCCGCGGCGAGGAAATCTTCGCCGCCGCCGAAAAACTCTCCCTGGAGCTCGAAGCTGCCGGCCTCGACGTCATCTATGACGACCGTCCCAAGGTTTCCCCCGGCGTGAAGTTCGGCGACGCCGAACTCGTCGGCGTCCCCACCATCCTCGCCGTCGGGCGCGGACTCGTGGACGGCGTCGTGGAGATCAAGGACCGCCGCAGCGGCAATGCCGAGAATGTAGCCGTTGACAAGGCTGTTGACTACGTAGTCAACGCCGTGCGCAACAGCTGATGCTGCACAGTCCCGGGCCGTACTAAGTAATGGTCTCCGGACTCGAGTCGATCCAGCTCGGAACTGTCATCCTGATCGTCGTGGCCGGCCTGGCCGCGGGCTGGGTCGACGCCGTCGTCGGTGGCGGCGGGCTCATCCAGCTCCCGGCCATGCTCCTGGTGCCGGGCATTAGCCCGGTCCAGGCGTTGGCGACCAATAAGATGGGCTCCATCTTCGGCACCACCACGAGTGCGGTCACGTATTACGGCCGCGTCCGGCCCGATTTGCGCACTGCCCTGCCGATGGCGGCGATCGCGTTGGCGGGCAGCTACGGCGGTGCGGCGCTGGCCGCCAACCTGCCGGCGAGCGTCTTCAAGCCGATCATCGTGGTGGCGCTGATCGCCGTCGCGCTTTTCACCGCCTTCCAGCCCGGCATCGGTGAGCTGACCAAACTGCGCCACGCGGGGCACCGGCACTACGTGGTGGCCTGCCTGATCGGCGGCGTGATCGGCTTCTATGACGGCCTGATCGGTCCCGGCACCGGCTCGTTCCTGATCATCGCCCTCGTCTCGGCCATGGGCTACGCCTTCCTGGAAGCGAGCGCCAAGGCCAAGATCGTGAACGTGGCCACCAATGCCGGTGCCCTGCTGTTCTTCGTGCCGCACGGCGCCGTGCTGTGGGGGCTCGGGCTGCTGCTGGGCATGGCGAACATGGCCGGCGGCTACCTCGGTGCCCGCACTGCGGTCCGGCAGGGGAGCAAATTCATCCGGATCGTGTTCCTGGTGGTGGTGGGCGCGCTGATCATCAAGCTCGGCTCCGACGTCTGGCAGGACAACTTCGCTTAGGCCGCAGCTCCCGCAAGGACTCCCGGTCCGCTGGTCCCGGGCGTAGCATGCAGCTATGTCGGCAAGTGAGGAACGCTACCGGGATGCCCTCGAGGCCGCGGCCGGGCACGCGCGCCGGTGGCTCGAGAGCCAGGGAACACGCCGCATCGGGCCGCAGGCCACGGCGGCCGAGCTCGCGGCCGACTTCGGCGGCCCGCTGCCCCAAGAAGGGATGCCGGCCGCGGAGGTGGTGGACTATCTCGCGGCCAAGGCCGAACCCGGGCTGATGGCCATGCCGTCCGGGCGGTTCTTCGGCTGGGTCATCGGCGGCACGCTGCCTGCCGCCTTGGCGGCGGACTGGCTGCTCAGCGCCTGGGACCAGAATACGGGGCTGCGCTTCGCCACGCCCGCTACCGCCGCGATCGAGGAAGCCGCCGGCAAATGGATCCTGGAGCTGTTGGGTCTGCCCGAAGAGTCCGACGTCGGCTTTGCCACCGGCGCCACCATGGCCAACTTCACCGGACTCGCCGCCGCCCGCTGGCGGCTCATGGCCGATGCCGGCTGGGACCTCGACGGCGACGGCCTCGCCGGTGCGCCCCGGATCCGCTGCTTCGTGGGGCAGGAGCGCCACGAAACGATCGACCTCGGCCTGCGCTATCTGGGCCTCGGACGTCCCACTGTGGTGCCCTCGGACCGCCAAGGGCGCATCATCCCGGCGGAACTGGATTGCGCCCTGGACCTTGCGCTCAGCGCGGGGGAGGGTGGCCGCCCGGTCCCAGCCCTCGTGTGCCTTCAGGCCGGCAACCTGCATTCGGGCGCCTTCGACCCCTTAGTCGAGGCCATCGCCATCGCGAAGGCGCATGTGGACGGGGCATTCGGGCTCTGGGCGGCCGCCGTGCCCGAACTGTCCGCCCTGACCGCGGGACTCGGCCTGGCCGATTCGTGGGGAACGGATGCGCCCAAGACCCTCAACGTCCCCTACGACTGCGGGATCGTGATCGTGCGCGACGCCCGCGCCCTGCGTTCGGCGATGGGGCTGCACGCCGTTTACCTGATCCAGGCCGCGGACGGGGCCGGGGACCCGTCCGAAAGAGTGCCTGAGCTCTCCCGCCGCGCGCGGGGCGTGCCGGTGTGGGCGGCGCTGAAATCCTTGGGCCGCGACGGCGTCGCCAGCCAGGTCCGCACGCTCGTGCACCGGGCCGCGCAGTTGGCCGATCAGCTCGCGGCGCTGGACGGCGTCGAGGTGCTCAACGACGTCGACTACACCCAGGTGTCCCTGGCGTTCGGGGACGACGCCGTGACGCGCGCCGTGACGGAACGGGTGATGGGCGATGGCCGGGTCTGGATGTCCGGGTCGCGCTGGCAGGACCGCGATATCCTGCGGATTTCGGTGAGCAACTGGAGCACGGACGACGCCGACGTCAGAATCGCCGTCGACGCCGTCCGCGACGCACTGGCGGCCGTGCGGGGCTAGCCGCCGGCCATCCAGGCTGCTTCCCCGGCTGCTTCCCCGGGCGAAGGGAGCTTCTGGGGAGCGGGCAAGCCGGGAAGAGTCCGGCCGGCCAGCGTGCTCGCCACCCACAGTGAACGGGCCAGATCGCCGTCGTGGTGTCGCAGCGAGGCATACCCGAGGGCGTTCTCCACCTCGCGCACCAGGCTCCACTGCCGGGCGGTCTCGGCGTCCAGACCGGCGGCCGCACTGAAATCCCCGCAGCGTGCGAGCAGTGCCCGTCCGGGATCTTGCTGTGGCAACTCGCGGAGCCTGTTCCACAGCACGGGGGCCACGGCAAATTCGGCCTCGCCGATCATGGGCTGGGGATCAATCGCAGCGTAGGGCTCCAGCCCCGCCGGTTCCTCCTGCCGGGTGCCCGGTCCCGGCACGCCGGGCCGGGCCAGGATGTTCAAGTAGTGCAGGTCCGCGTGGACCAGAACGTCCTTGCCGGACCGCCTGCCGACGGCACCGCGGGTCTGGCAGACTTCAAGCGCCGCCTCGAGCAACCACCGGGGGAACGGCCGCGCCAGTTGCTCCCACGTCGCGGGGAGCTCATCGCTCCACTGTTCGGCCCGGGCCGCCACGTGGTCGATTTCCTGCCACCCCGGCCGGTCATCGGGGACCACGCTGAGCTGGCGGACCACGCCGCCCCACACCGTCACCGCCGTTTCCAAGGGGACATCCAGCAGGGAGCGGTAGGCGTCCAGGCGCTCCAGGAGCAGGGCGCAGGATCCGGCGTCGGCGGCCAGCAGCCTGACGGCGCCATGGCCTCCCCACAGGGTGAGGGCGTGGTGTTCGCGAGTGGCCTCCTCATGCGGGAAAGCCACCTTCAGGACCGCTGCACCGCCGTTGCCGGGGCCGGTGCCGCCGGATCCATCCCCGTCCCGGCGACGGACCGGGATGACGACGCCGCCATGACCGTTCCAGGGAAGGGCGCCCGGCTCCAAGTCCGGCAGAAGCTCCCACTGATCGAGGCATTGTCCGATCAGGCCAGGAAGCGACGCCAGCCAGGCACGTCCGTCCGGCGTGCGGGAGTAGCGGCGGGAAAGATCGGGCGGAATGGGAACGTCTGGGATGGGGCTCACGGGACCTATCGTAGGCGCCGGAGTGCGTGCTGCCGGCTTGGCACGTGCCGGGTTGGGCGCTGCGGCCTTAGACGATGCCGCTCGCGCCGAGCGCGTTGCCGATCGCGAACGTGGCCACGAGAGCCGCCGCGCCGCCAACCACCACGCGGATGGCTGCCTTGAGCTTTGAGCCGCCGCCAATCCACGCGCCCACGGCGCCGGTGACCGCCAACGCCACGAGCACGGCCACGAAGGTCAGCGGGATCCTGATGCTCTCCGGCGGCAGCAGGATGGCCAGCATGGGCAGGACCGCACCGGCGAGGAACGCGATGGCGGAAGCGAACGCCGCGTGCCATGGACTCACGATGTCGGTCTCGTCAATGTTGAGTTCGGCCGAGAGGTGCGCGCCGAGGGCGTCGTGCGCCGTGAGCTCCTTGGCCACCGTGCGTGCCGTCGCGGGGCTAAGGCCCTTGCCCTGGTAGATCGCGGCGAGCTCCTCGAGCTCTTCCTCCGGCTGTTCCTGCAGTTCCAGGCGCTCCTTCTCGATCAAGGCGCGCTGGCTGTCCTTCTGGCTGCTGACCGAGACATATTCACCGAGCGCCATCGAAATAGCGCCGCCCACCACGCCCGCGGCGCCCGCGATCAGGATCGGCCCGGTGTCGGTAGTGGCGCTGGCGACGCCGACGACGATCGCGGCGACAGAGACGATGCCGTCATTGGCCCCCAGGACGCCCGCACGGAGCCAATTGAGGCGGTGCGCGAGGTCATTGTGGTGCGGCTCGTTCTCGTGAAAGGTTGCGGCGCCGGTCATGTCCATGACTACAGCAAATCACCCGGGCCGGGGCCTTGCCAGTATTCCAAGGCTTACCAAAATTAGCCGAGGCTTGCTCCGCCCCTGGGCGTCCCGGCTTCGACGGCCTTCAGCCTGCCTTCAGCCTGCCGGCTGCGACGGCAGCGTGGCGGGGTCAAGACCGGGCAGAGCGCCGGGATCCGTGCCCCACTGCACGGCCCGCTTCCCGGCACCGAGCAGGGCCGAAATGGCCCACTGCCGGGTCTCACCTTCGCTCAGCGCCACGAGGTCGCCATACGCGGGCAGCGCGGTGGCTTCCAGGCTGCCGAGGCCGGCCGCGGGGGAGACCAGGAAGGACCGACCCAGCTTGTAGCCCGCCTCGCGCGGCGGAACAGCGGAGCAGTTCAGCCGGCTCAGGGATTCTGCGCCGCTGAGGAGCGCGTCATGGCGGGCGAGTTTCTCGGCCGCGGATTTCGCCTGGTCGCCGCCCAGCCGGGGCAGCGCCACCTGGTAGCCGTAGATGGTTTGCGCTTCGGTCCGGACCACCGCCGCCAGGGCACCCCCGAGGCTGGATGCGGCCGCGGACTTCCCCGCTGCGGATTGCCCTGCATCGGACGGCCCTGCATCGGACTGCGATGTCGGAGTTGGGGACGGGCATGTGCCGGACAGATGCGGGGAGGTCACGTCGGCAGCCGGCGCCGCCGTCCCGGTGCCGGCCGCGAGGGCGGACGCCTGCAGCAGCTGCGCGGTGCCGACGGAAGCCAACAGCCGTGCCATGCCGCCGTCGGCCACGGCAGCGTCCGCGAGGCGCTGTTTTCCGCTCTTCGCGAGAGCCGCCACGAGCCCGGCAGCGGTCGAAGGCAGAGGCGAAGCTGACGCTCCGGCACTGGACGCTCCGGAAACGGACGGAGCCGGTGTGGCGGAGGAGGGTGCGGGGGCCGGAGGCGTTGCAGGGCCGGAGTCCGCGGCCGCTGTGCTGGCCGCGGCTGCAGGGCTTTCTCCCGGTGCGAGCAGCGCTTGCGCCTGGGTTGTCAGCAACGTCACAGTTCGCTTGACGGCGGGGTTCCCGGCAGCGGCCGGAGGGCGGTCCGCGCTCTCCGCTGGGCTGTCTTCTGGCCCGTCTTGCTTCGCGGTGCCCAGTTGGCTGCCGGCGTCCAGCAGCTGCAGGGTTTCGGCCAATGCGGCAGCGCGCGCCTGTTCGGAAAAGGGCGGTTCCGCAGGTTCCGGCGGCCTGGCTGGTATCAGAACCACCCCCAGGCTCACCACCACAAGGGCGAGGCACACCAGAAGCACGTAGCGGGGGAGCGACCGGGGAAAGTGGTCCTGCCATCGCTTTTCCCTGGTGTCGTCGTTCACAACAGACCATGTTGTCATGCCTGCCCGGACTCCGTGCACCACGTCGCCCGGAAAATCGCTAGGCTAGTACACACAACATTATCTAGCGGGAGGCGGCCGGCATCATGACCAACGCAGAAGCCACGACTTCATCAGACCGGACCGGGACGGGGAAGGCTGAAGCCGCACCCGTTCAGAATGTCGAGGCCGAGCGCCTGTATGCACTCCTGGAACCTGCAGTGCAGGCGAACCGGTTGTATCTTGAGGATGTATCCATCCATGTCGCTGGCGCCAACCGGGTGGTCCACGTAGTGGTGGACCTGCCCCAGGAGGAGACCGGGGGCGTCGGGCTCGATGTCATCGCCGAGATCTCCAAGACCCTCTCGGACACCTTGGACAACGACCCCAGCATGGACGCGCGCCCCTACGAGCTTGAAGTCTCTTCACCCGGCGTCGGACGCCCACTGACGCAAGAGCGGCACTGGCACCGCGCCCGCGGACGGATGGTCAACGTGAACGTGATTCAGGGTGACAACGTCACCGGCAGGGTCCAGTCCGTAGATGACGGGGGCGTCACCATCGTCCCGGAAATTGCCGTCAAGAAGGGCATGAAGCCCAAACAGGGTGAGCCCGTCAAGCTTCCTTTCGACAGGATCCGCAGCGGAAAAGTCGAGATAGAGTTCAGCCACCTCGAAGAGGCCGGTCTGGAAAAAGAACACAATGGACCTTCTGAGGAGGCCTAATGGATATTGACATGAGCGCGCTGAGACTCCTGGAGCGTGAGCGTGAAATCCCGCTGGATCTCCTGATTCCAACGATCGAGCAGGCACTGCTGGTGGCTTACCACAAGACCCCCGGCGCCTTCGAAAAGGCCCGGGCCGAGCTCGACCGCAAGAGCGGCCACGTGACCATCTGGGCCACCGAGATCGACGACGACGGCGCCCCGATCGGCGAATTCGAGGACACCCCCGCGGGCTTCGGACGCATCGCGGCGAGTACCGCACGGCAGATCATCCTGCAGCGCCTCCGGGACGCCGAGGACGACAACGTGCTAGGCCAGTTCAAAGGCCGCGAAGGTGAGCTTGTGGCTGGCACCATCCAGCAGGGCAACAACCCGCACATGATCCAGGTGAACCTGGGCACGGTGGAGGCACTGTTGCCGCCGCCCGAGCAGGTTCCCGGCGAGAAGTACATCCACGGCAACCGGCTGCGCGCCTTCGTGATCGACGTCCACCGCGGCACCAAGGGCCCGTCCATCACGTTGTCCCGCTCCCACCCCGGTCTCGTCCGGAAGCTCTTCGAACTCGAAGTTCCCGAGATCGCGGACCGTTCGGTCGAAATCGTGGCGCTTGCCCGCGAGGCCGGCCACCGCACCAAGATCGCCGTCAAGGCCAACACCCCCGGCGTCAATGCCAAGGGCGCCTGCATCGGTGAAATGGGTTCGCGTGTCCGGGCGGTCATGACGGAACTGAACGACGAGAAGATCGACATCGTTGACTACAACGACGATCCGGCGACCTTCATCGCCAGCGCCCTCTCGCCGTCGCGCGTGAATTCGGTCACGATCACTGATGAGGCGACCCGTTCGGCGCGGGTGGTCGTTCCCGATTACCAGCTCTCCCTGGCCATCGGCAAGGAGGGCCAGAACGCCCGTCTCGCCGCCAAGCTCACGGGATGGCGCATCGACATCGTCTCCGACGCCGCCGTCAACAGCGGCAAATAGCTCCCAAGCGCGCAAGCGCACGAACAGGCGCACGAACACAGGCAGCGGGCCGCCGTCGCGGTCCGCTGCCTGTGTGCGTTCTCACGGGCTGGCCGTGATTTCCAAGCTGACCGGCACGTCTGGGTTCGGGACCCGGGCGCCGGAGGGGCTAGAATGGATATGACCGCGCCTAACGGCCGGTATCCGTGTGTCTTTGGCGCGTCTGGGTTTTTCTCAGATTCCCGGGACGCGGTGATTCACCAAGCAGTTGTACTGGCAGGAAGATACTCGAACGTGGCACATGTGCAACACCTCGGGAATCAGCCGCAGCGCACCTGTATCGGATGCCGACAAAAAGGGTCGCGGTCGGAGTTACTCCGGCTCGTCGCCGGCGCCGGTGGTTCGTCCGCCGTCGTGGTGGATGAACGACGCCGGATGGCTGGCCGGGGAGCATGGCTGCACCCCAGCGAAAAGTGCCTGGCACTGGCGGTCAAACGTCGAGCGTTCGGTCGCGCCCTCAAGGGCGCAGCCGGTACAGCTGACGTGGAACGCCGGATCACTACCGGCACGGAAGCCGTGGGCACCCCGGTGGCCGCAGCAACAACCGTCCAACCTGAAAGCGGGTCAGAAAACTGATGGAAACCCGATGAGTTCCCAGCGATGAGTGCGCAACGATGACAACTTTGTTGCGCTCTGCAATGGGCCTTTCAGCTGCATTCGCGGCGGAGGCCCGCAGTAAGAAGTAGACGGTTCGTGCCTGGCTCGGTGCGGACCGAGACAGGAGAAATGTGGCCAAGGTCCGCGTACATGAGCTTGCTAAAGAGCTCGGTATTACTTCCAAAGATGCAGTAACCAAACTGCAGGAATTGGGCGAATTCGTTCGCTCCGCCTCGTCAACAATCGAGGCTCCCGTTGTGCGGAAACTGCGCAACGCTTTCCCCGACGCCCCCGCAGCTTCGAAGTCCGAAGCTCCGGCGTCCGCCCCCCAGGCATCTGCCAGCCCGGCAGCGACCCGTCCGGCGCCTGCGCCTGGCCCCGCTGCGCCCAAGGCTGCGGAACCCAAGGCTGAAGCTCCGGCTCCGGCCGCTGCGGCACCTGCCGCCGCGCCCGCCGCTCCGGCAGCCCCTGCCGCCCAGGCTCCGGTAGCCCCCGCTGCCCAGGCCCCGGCTGCTCCCTCGACGGGCGTTAAGCCCGGCGCGCGTCCGGCCCCCAAGGCTGAAACCCCGGCTGCTCCGGCACGCCAGGGCGGTTCTGCACCGCGTCCGGGCGGTCCCCGTCCCGGCAACAACCCCTTCGCCACGTCCCAGGGCATGCCCCGCGGCCGCGGCGGCGACAACGAACGTTCATCGCGTCCGGGCAACAACCCGTTCGCTCCTTCCCAGGGCATGCCGCGTCCGGGCGGCCGCACCGAGGGCGAACGCCCCGGTGGTCCGCGCCCCGCAGCAGGCGCTGGCGGCCCCCGTCCGGGTGGTCCGCGTCCGGCAGCAGGCGCAGGCGGCCCCCGCCCCGGCGCCCCGCGTCCGGCTGGCGCTGCCGGCGCTGGTCGTCCGGCAGGAGCCGGCGGCAACCGCCCGACTCCGGGCATGATGCCTAACCGCACCGAACGTCCCGCACCCGCTGGTGCCGGCCGTCCCGGCGGCGGAGGCCGTGGTCCGGGCCGTCCGGGTGGCGCTCCAGGTACCGGTGCTCCCGGTGCCGGTGGCGGCGCTCCGGCCGGTGGTGGCTTTGGTAAGGGCGGTCGCGGTCGCGGCGGCACCCAGGGTGCCTTCGGTAAGGGCGGCGCAGGCCGTGGCAAGCAGCGCAAGTCGAAGCGTGCCAAGCGTCAGGAACTGGAGCAGATGAGTGCTCCGTCGCTGGGTGGCGTGAGCGTACCCCGCGGCGACGGCAACACCGTAGTCCGGCTTCGCCGTGGCTCGTCCATCACGGACTTTGCCGACAAGATCGAGGCGAACCCCGCCGCACTGGTGACGGTCCTCTTCCACCTCGGCGAAATGGCCACGGCCACGCAGTCGCTGGATGAAGAGACCTTCGCCCTGCTCGGCGAGGAGCTTGGCTACAAGCTTCAGGTTGTGTCCCCGGAGGACGAGGAGCGCGAGCTGCTCTCCACCTTCGACATCGACTTCGACGCCGAACTGGAAGCCGAAGGCGATGAAGACCTCGAGGCACGTCCTCCGGTTGTCACCGTCATGGGTCACGTTGACCACGGTAAGACCCGACTGCTCGACGCCATCCGCAAGTCCGACGTTATGGCGGGCGAGCACGGCGGCATCACGCAGCACATCGGTGCCTACCAGGTCACCCACGCCCACGAAGGCATCGATCGCAAGATCACCTTCATCGATACTCCGGGCCACGAGGCGTTCACCGCCATGCGTGCCCGTGGTGCGAAGGTCACCGACATCGCCATCCTGGTGGTCGCAGCGGACGACGGCGTTATGCCGCAGACCGTTGAAGCCCTCAACCACGCCCAGGCGGCCAACGTGCCGATCGTCGTGGCCGTGAACAAGATCGACAAGGAAGGCGCCAACCCGGACAAGGTCCGCGGCCAGCTGACCGAGTACGGCCTGGTTCCGGAAGAATACGGTGGCGACACCATGTTCGTGGAGGTCTCGGCCCGCCAGAACCTCAACATCGACGAGCTCCTCGGCGCCGTCCTGCTCACCGCAGACGCTGCCTTGGACATGCGCGCCAACCCGAACAAGGACGCCCGCGGTATCGCGATTGAAGCCAACCTGGACAAGGGCCGCGGTTCCGTGGCCACCGTCCTGGTTCAGTCCGGTACCCTGCACGTCGGCGACACCATCGTGGCAGGCACGGCCCACGGCCGCGTCCGTGCGATGTTCGACGACGACGGCAGCGCCCTGACCGAGGCAGGCCCGTCCCGCCCCGTGCAGGTGCTGGGTCTGTCCAACGTCCCGCGCGCCGGTGACACCTTCTTCGTGACCGCTGACGAGCGCACCGCCCGCCAGATCGCCGAGAAGCGTGAAGCTGCCGACCGCAACGCCGCCCTGGCCAAGCGCCGCAAGCGCATCAGCCTGGAAGACTTCGACCAGGCCGTCGCCGATGGCAAGATCGACACCCTCAACCTCATCCTCAAGGGTGACGTGTCCGGTGCCGTGGAAGCCCTCGAAGACGCGCTGCTCAAGATCGACGTCGGCGAGGGTGTCCAGCTCCGCGTCATCCACCGCGGTGTCGGTGCGATCACGCAGAACGACGTCAACCTGGCAACGGTCGACAGCGCCGTCATCATCGGCTTCAACGTCAAGCCCGCCGAGCGTGTTGCCGAACTGGCAGACCGCGAAGGCGTGGACATGCGCTTCTACTCCGTCATCTACGCAGCAATCGATGACATTGAGGCAGCCCTCAAGGGCATGCTCAAGCCGGAGTACGAAGAGGTCCAGCTTGGCACCGCCGAGGTGCGCGAAGTGTTCCGTTCCTCCAAGTTCGGCAACATTGCAGGCTCGATCGTCCGCTCGGGTATTATCCGACGCAACGCCAAGGCCCGCATCAGCCGCGACGGCAAGATCATCGGTGACAACCTCACCGTTGAGACGCTCAAGCGCTTCAAGGACGACGCCACCGAGGTCCGGACGGACTTCGAGTGTGGTATCGGTCTTGGCTCGTTCAACGACATCACCGAAGGCGACACCATCGAGACCTTCGAGATGCGCGAAAAGCCGCGCGTCTAGGGTGTTCTAGCGTTACAGGTGCGGGGCCGTTGGGTTTTTCCCGGCGGCCCCGCCCCTTCGCCGGACGGTTTTCGATCTTCGATCGCAAACCGTCCGGCTCCGATAGCGGCGTCAGCCTTCCCGATGCTCGCAAGCTCGCATCGGGCCTCTCGGCTGCCGCCTTGGATGCCACTCCCAGGCCGCCGGAAAAAACCCAACGGGAGTCCGTCGTAGACTCGCCTTAGGGGCGTGGCATCAAAACCCAACAGTTGTGCGGCCACCGTTCCGGCGCCGTCGTACATCCAAATTTTTAGGAGTGGAAATGGCTGATCCCGCACGGGCTGCCAAGTTGGCGCAGCGGATTAAGGTTGTCGTTGCCGAGGCGCTGGGCCGGAGGGTGAAGGATCCCCGTTTGGAGGGCGTCACCGTGACCGACTCGCGGGTGACCAACGACCTGCAGCACGCGACTGTTTACTACACCGTGTTCGGTGACGAAGTGGCCCAGGCCGATGCCGCCAAGGGGCTTGAGAAGGCCAAGGGCGTGCTGCGGCAGGAAGTCGGCCGGAACATCACCGTGCGGCTGACTCCGACGCTCGAGTTCGTCGCCGACCAGATCCCCGTCACCGCCTCGAACCTTGAGGAACTGCTCCGCGCGGCCAAGAAGCGCGACGCCGAGGTGGCCGCGCTGGCCGAAAGCGCCAAGCACGCCGGGGACGCTGATCCTTACAAGAGTGACACCCCGCAGGACGTGGAGCTCGACGAAGACGACTTCGACGAAGAGGACCTGGACCTCATCGACAACGACGCGATCGATGAGGACCGCAACAAGTAGTGCCTTCAACAGCAGGGGCCGGAACCGGTAACGGATCCGGCCCCTGCTGTTTCCGTATCCGGGGACCTTCGACCCTTGGCCCGTTGAGGGGCGGGGGAGTCCCATGGAACCATGACTGCAGGTATGCGCAAAGGCGCCGGAGTGCCGTGGAATCCAGCCTGACCAAATGCCCGCGCTGTGGGAAAACCAACCGAATTCCTGCGGCCGCTGCCGGGCATCCGCGCTGCGGCAATTGCGGTCATGACCTGCCCTGGATCGTGTCGGCGTCAGACGCCGACTTCCCGGTTGTCGCGGAGCAGTCTTCGGTTCCGGTTCTCGTCGATTTCTGGGCGGCGTGGTGCGGGCCGTGCCGGATGGTCAGCCCGGTGCTGGACAAGCTGGCGCAGGAGCGGGCCGGTAAGTTCAAGCTCGTGAAGGTCGACGTCGACACCTCACCGGGTTTGTCCCGGCGGTTCGATATCCAGGCCATCCCAACGTTGCTTGTCATCAAAAAAGGGGCGGTGGCGGCCCGCCAGGCCGGCGCGCCGCCGGCCGCGGCCCTCCGCAACTGGCTCGACGCCGCACTGGCGGAATAGCCCGACGAAATGCCCTAGCGGCGCCTGGAGCGTCCGCGGGCTCCCAGCCCACCGCCCAGCACGGGGGACCCCATGCCAAGGAGGTAGCCGAAGTCATACCAGTTCCCAGCGCGGGCGGAGTTATAGAACGGGAACTCACTCCAGAAGCCAAAGACATGGGCGATCAGCACAATCCATGCCGTCAGCCCATTCCAGAATCCCCACAGCAGGTCTTGCCACCACACGATGTACTCCCTTGGCCGGAATCCACGGCGCCCGCACGGGCCAGGACAACCCGAAGCCAGAAAAGCGGGGCAGCCTGGAAGCGCCGTGTGCTCAGGCTAGGGCGCCAGCTTCTCCGGCGGTAGGGCCGGTGGACCCGTCGGGGCCCGCTGCCGGCTCGCGTGCGGGGATACGCCGGAGGCCCTCCACCAGATCGGCCCGGGTTCCGCAGAGCGCAATCCGGATCCAGCCCTCGCCGATCGAGCCGAACGCCGTGCCGGGGGCGAAGGCCACGCCGGAGTCGGCCAGGAAACGGCGCGTCCATGCCCGGACATCCCCACCGCTGGCATGCGAGACGTCCGCCCACAGGTAGAACGCGCCTTGCGCCGCGAGGTAGGGGATGCCGTGGGAGCGCAACACGGCCGAGGCCGCGTCCCGGTTGGCCCGGTAATGGGCGTGGGCGTGGCTGACGTAGTCCTGCGGACCGGTCAACGCCGCCAGCGCGGCGTACTGCGACGGCGAGGCCACGCAGGACACGATCGACTCCATGACGTTATTCATCTTCTGCTCAAGGCCCGGCGGGCAGATCAGCGCGCCGATTCGCAGTCCCGTCAGCCCGTAGGTCTTGGAGAGCGTGAGCGAAGTAAAGACGCGCGCTTCACCCGGAACGTCGCTGTCGAAGCGGGCCGGGCTGACGTGCGGGACATCGTAGGTGAAAGCCTCGTAGCATTCGTCGGAGATGACCCACAGATCGTGCCGCCTGGCCAGTTCCACGAGGCGGCGCGTCAGGTCCTCGCCGAGGACGGCGCCGAGCGGGTTGGACGGAGAATTCAGGATCAACGCCTTGGTCCGGGGCGTGATGAGCGCCTCGATGTCCTCGATCCGCGGCTGGAAATCATGCTCCGGGTACAGCGGGTAGCGGACGGGAACGGCGTGCAGCAGGCTGCTCGTCATCGCGAAGGTGGGGTAGCCGGGGTTGGGGATGAGGATCTCGTCGCCGGGGGAGAGTAGCAGGCTCATGGCGAAGTGCAGGCCCTGCTGGGCGCCGTCGACCACATAGACGCGCTCAGCACCGACCGGCGTCGCGTTGTGTTCGCGGAAGCGGGCGGCGAAGGCCTCCCGCAGTGCCGGGATCCCCGCGTTCGGTGTGTAGTTGGTCTCGTCCCGGTCCAGGCACGCCATCCCGGCCTCGAGGACGTGGCGGGGGACTGCGAACCCCGGCTCCCCGATACTGAGCACGATCGCACCGGGCGTTCCCCAGGCGGCTTCGGTGATCTCGCGGATCTGGTTGATCGGGACGTCGCGGACATGTGCGGCAAGCTCGGGCATGTGTGCCATCCTAATGCCCGGCGTCCACGGTGAGGCTGGTCGGTGGGCGTTGGGGCACGGCTGGCCCGCATATACTGGGAGGCGTGCTTTCTGGACTGGTGATAGTAGACAAGCCGCAAGGTTGGACCAGCCACGATGTGGTTGGATGGATGCGGCGGATCGCCGGTACCCGAAAGGTCGGCCACGCCGGGACACTGGATCCGATGGCCACCGGCGTTCTGGTGGTGGGCATCAACAAGGCCACCCGGCTGCTGACCTACATCGTAGGCACCTCCAAGACCTACACGGCCACCATCAGGCTCGGTGAATCTACCGTGACGGACGACGCCGAAGGCGAGGTCACTGCCACCCGCGACGCCGCCGGGGTCACCGAAGAGGCCGTCCGCGCCGGCGTCGCCGCACTGACCGGGGAGATCGAACAGGTTCCCAGCAGCGTCAGCGCCATCAAGGTCAACGGCGAACGCGCCTACGCCCGGGTCCGGTCCGGTGAAGAGGTCAAGCTCGCAGCCCGGCCCGTGACGATCCACCGCTTTGAGGTCCATCAGGTCCGCCGCGTGCGCGATGCTGAGGCAGACAGGGACGCCCTGGACGTGGATGTCACGGTCGAGTGCTCTTCCGGCACTTACATCCGTGCCCTGGCACGCGACCTGGGTGACGCTCTCGGCGTCGGCGGCCACCTGACGGCACTGCGCAGGACGCAAGTGGGCCCCTACACCCTTGACCAGGCGCACACCCTTGAACAATTGGCCGAGAAGCTGGACGTCCTGGAGATCTCCGACGCGGCCCGGGCGCTGATGCCGAACCGTGAACTCACCGAGGCGGAGACCACCGAGATTTCCTTCGGCCGCAGGGTCGCCGCGGGAGCCTCTGCCGGCACGCCGGAGGCAGCGACCGCGGACAAGCCGGCAGCGGCGTTCGCGCCGGACGGTACGCTCGTGGCGCTCTTGGCCGACGCGGGAAGCTACGCCAAGCCCGTGCTGGTGTTCGCGCCCGATAACGAAAAGCGCGGCAACGACAAGGCCAATGAAAAGCAGGGCACCGAAGAGGGCGGCAACGAGCAGCGGGCCGGGCAGTAGTGGACGCGTATTTCTACATCATCCTTGTGGTGGGCCTGCTCTCCAGCATCATCTGCGCCGCCGCGGGCATCCTGAAGAAGGCGCCCAACGACACGACGATACTGTCGGTGGCCGCCGTCGAACTTGCCCTCCTGGTCTATCTGGTGGGGTCGGTTGTCCGGGTGGCCAGCGGGGAGCAGATCGCCGGGGAGCTGTGGGAGTTCTGGGGCTATCTGGCCACGGCCTTACTGCTCCCGATCGGCGCCGTGTACTGGGCCATCCTGGAGCGGACCCGCTGGAGCAACTTTGTCCTGGCCGCCGTCGGCGTCACCGCCCTGGTGATGGCGGCCCGCATGAACCAGATCTGGTATTGAGATGGAAGAGGCAGAAAACGTGAACGCAAAATCCTCGCAGGATGGCACGAGCAACCCGGCGGGGTCAGCCTCCGGCATCACTGGGGCAGCGGACGCCGGGCCGGCAGCTGCCGGTTCCACGGAAACTGGGGCGGCGGAAACTGCGCCGCCGGCGACCGACACCCGCAACACCGGGCCCGGACGGCTGCTGATTGCTGTCTATGCCGTGTTCGCGATTTCGGCGACCGCCCGGGCCGGCTACCAGATTCTCACCAAGTTTTCCGAGGCGCCGCTGGCGTACCTGCTGTCCGCCTTCGCCGCAGCCGTCTATGTCGTGGCCACCGTGTCCCTCGCGAAGCCGGGCCGCACCGCGTTCAAGGTTTCCGTGGCGGCAGTCCTGGTGGAGCTTGTGGGCGTCCTCGTGGTGGGGGCACTGAGCGTGTTCGACTCGGTGAACTTCCCGCACGAGACGGTGTGGTCGTTGTTCGGCCGCGGCTACGGATTCATCCCGCTCCTGCTGCCTATTCTGGGACTCATCTGGCTGTATCGCCGGCGCCCCGCGCCCCGGCACCACTAGGGCGGGCTGCCCGTCCGGGGCTTGCCCCGGAAACTCGGCTGGGTGCAGTCTGTTGGTTGGATCCAGCTCGTTACACCCGGCTGGTTACACGCTGCTGGTGATGGGCCGGGTCTCCGTGAGCCTGCTGCGCAGCCCGGGCCAGGCGGCGGCGAAGCCCGGGTGCAGTTCCTTGCCAACGACGGCGTCAATTCCCACCCACTGCAGTTCGAGACTTTCCGGATCACTGATGGCGGCCTCGAAGGGCCTCAGTGCTTCGACAACCACCGTGGTGTAAGACCAGTAGCCGACGTCGAACACCGACGTGAACAGGACACGGACATTCTCCGGAGGCACGGCCGCTTCTTCCTGTGCTTCCCGCAACGCCCCGTCGATGGCCGCTTCCCCATGGTGCAGGGCGCCTCCGGGGAGCCCCCACGTGCCGCCCTGATGGCTCCACAAGGCGCGGTGTTGGAGCAGGATTCCCTTTCCGGCGTCGTGGACGAGGAGCCCGGCGGAACCGAAACGTCCCCAGAACCGTCCCCGGTCGCCGTCGACCCAGGCGTCACCAGGGTCCCGTGGACCTAACGGGCGGCGCGGATCGCCCGACACCGGTCGTGCGAATGGCGATTCCCCGGCTCGGGGCGCGGCTGTGCTGTCCATCCCTACAGCTTGCCACGCGGCGGTGTGTAGGAGGGCGGGCAGCGTACGCAGTGTTACGGGCGGTGGGTGTGTCAGCCGTGCCGGGGTCAAGTTGGGCCGAACCGGGCCCATTATTTCTGTCGTACCCCTCTGGCAGAGTCTAGTTATGGAAGCCATTGGAGAGTTCGTCCCGGATCTGACCCGTTGGGCCGGTCCGGCGATGGACTCTTGGCTGCCCCGTCTGGCTGCCGTTTCCGGTGGGGCTGGTGCAGCAACCGGCGCTGTGAACGGCATTGGGAACGGTGTAATGACAGGCGCAGCGGACGGTACCGCGCGCACGGCCGTTGGCTCGGCAGTGGACTCGGCGCTGGCCATGCTGCGCTCGTTGGGCCCGACGGCCCATGCTGAAGCGGACCGGTTCGGCCTGCTGGAGGCCGCGGACTTCGCCGCCCAGGTCGAGGACATTTCCCGGGCGGCGGAATACCTGCAGCTCATTGCCGCCGCCGCGGTGGACCGGACGCGCAAGCAGTCAGCCGGGGCCGGGCCGGCCGCCGCGGCGCCCGCGGGCTGGCTCACCGGCTGGACACAGGAATCCGACACCGGATCTGACCCCGGGGCGGGCCCCAGCTGTGCTCCGGCCGGGCCGGTGGCCATGGCCGCCGCCGCCGACGACGGCTACCGGAACGCCACCGAGTTCCTGCGGGCGCGGCTGCGGATCAGCGCCGCCGAAGCCCGGCGCCGCCTCACGCTCGGCGCCGAACTGCTACCCCGCACCGGCACCGCCGGCCACACCGAGCCCCCGGTACGGGCGGAGCTCGCCGCCGCCGTCGCTTCCGGCACCGTGGCCTCCCACACCGCCACCATCATCATCCTCGCCCTGGACCGGGTCCGGCACACCTCCCACCCCGAGGCCGCGGCCACGATGGAACATGCCCTGACCATGACGGCCATCGAGAACGACGCCGACTTCCTGGCCCGGATAGCGCGGCGATGGACCGAGGCCCTGGACCAGGACGGCGCCGAACCGTCTGAGGAACTTCTCCGCCGGATCCAGGGCGCGTTCATCCGCAAACCCCGGCACGGCCTGCACCACGTGGAAATCTTCGCCACCACCGACCAGTTCGAACACCTCGTCACGGTGATGAACACCGCGACAAACCCCCGCACCGGCCCGGGCGCGGTCCCAGGACCGGGACAGGGGGCAGACGCCGGCGCAGGAGCAGACACCGGCGCTGGCCCGCACTCGGTGGCGGAATTCTCTTCTATTGGATCGGCCGGCGGTGGAATGGATGGCCGGGTTGGTCTGGACGCGGTAGACGAGATCCGTGACGGTAACGGACTGGCCGTCGGCGCTTCCAGTTCGTCGGCCGCCGCCGTGAGCGGCGTCGTGGGCGGCGACGTGTTCGCCGAAACCGGTGCAGCTGACCGGCTCGACCTGCGCTCCCGGCCGCAGCGGCTGCTCGACGGCCTGGTCGGCGGCTGCAAAGCGGCCCTCGCCACGGGAGGGCTGCCCGCCGCGGGCGGACTGCGGCCCCAGGTCATGGCCACTATCGTCTACCGGGACCTCCTCCAGCGGCTTGGCGGCGTAGGCGCCCCGAACGGCGCGGGCCCGCACCACGAGGGCACCGGATCGCTGACGTTCACTGGCCCGATTACCGCGTCCACGGTGCGCAAGATCGCGTGCGACGCCGACATCATTCCGGTGGTCCTGGGCGGGGAAGGCCGGATCCTGGACATCGGACGCGCCTCCCGGGTCTTCCCGCCCCATGTCCGCAAGGCCCTCACGGCCCGGGACCAAGGCTGCGCCTTCCCGCAATGCACCATCCCCGCACCCTGGTGCGAGGCCCACCACATCACCTACTGGTCCAAGGGCGGCAGCACCGGCACGGACAACGGAACCCTGCTGTGCACGCACCATCACCACCTGATCCACAAAGAACAGTGGACCATCCAGATGCGGGCCGGCATCCCCTGGTTCATCCCACCGCCGCATGTGGATCCCGGGCGGGTGCCCCGCCGCAACAGCTACTTCCGTCCCAACTAGCTCGGGTCGCGGCCAGTTCCTGCAGCGAACCGGCTTCTGCATCTTCAGAACCTACCGGCCCGGGTGGGGGCGGTCCAGAGCGGAGGCGAGTGCGCATGGCATGCTAATCCTCGTGTCCTCCACCAACTCGCGTCCAACTACGTGCCCGCCTCCATCTCCTTCTCGTGTCCTCTTCTACGGGGTGACGGGCAGTGGCAAATCCTCGGCGGCAGGGGCCTACGCCGAGGCGACAGGCCTGCCCGAATTCTCGGTGGATGACGACATCGGTTGGCACCCCGGGTGGGAGCAGCGAGACGCAGAGGAGCAACGCGCCCTCGGCGCGGCCATCGTGGCCCAGGACCGCTGGGTGCTTGACAGCGCGTACGGCGGTTGGCGGGACCTAGTCTTGGCCCGGGCGGAGTTGGTGGTTGCGCTTGACTATCCCCGCTGGCTGTCCCTGTGCCGCCTGATCCGCCGGACGGTACGGCGGATTGTGACCAGCCAGGTTGTCTGCAACGGAAACCGGGAGACTATGGCCCGGCTGTTCTCCAAGGACTCGGTGGTCCGCTGGCACTTTCAATCCTTCGCCCGGAAGCGGCGCATCATTCGGGACATGGAAGCAGAACCGAACTCGCCGCGCGTTGTCGTCTTCCGGCGGCCCAAGGACTTGGAAACATGGATGGCGGGGGTCGCCACCGGTGTCAGCCGGGCCAAAAGCCTCTGAACGACGCGCACCGCCGCACGCCCCGGCGGGCCTATGGTGGAGGCATGGACCAGCGCCGTCTGATGCTGTGGGCAGTGAAGACGTTCCACACCATTGCCTGGCTCGTCATCGAAGCCTGCATGGCCTACGTCCTGTACACCGGCGTCAGGGGCCGCACCGACCGGAAGGCAGGCATGGCCGCCGTCGTGGTCGCTGGCGAAACGCTGATCTTTGCCGCCAATGGCTTCCGCTGCCCGTTGACCACCGTCGCACAGGACCTCGGCGACGGCAGCGGCTCGGTCACGGACATCTACCTCCCGCGGTGGTTCGCAAGAATGCTGCCCGGAATCCACGTCCCGCTCATCCTCGCCGCCGTCCTGCTGCACTGGCGGAACTGGCGGAATCACTCAGTCCGCGACAGCCAGCGGAGGCTACTGCTCGGGAGATAGCGCGCTGTTCCATTGTCCGTTGCCAACGCAGGGGCGAATCGCCTACTTCTTCCCGAACAGACCGCCAAGGATATCGCCTAGGCCGCCGAAGCCGCCTTGTCCGTCTTGTTCCCCCGGACCTCCGGCGGCGCCGCCTTGGCCACCGACCATTCCACCGAGGATCCCGCCTATTGCGCCGCCGAGGTCCATTCCGCCGCCCTGACCGGAATCGCCCGGAGCGCCGGCTTCGGTCTGGGAGCCAGCCCCCGCCTGGTTTCCGCCGAGAAGTTTCTTAGCCAGATAGGACATAACGATCGGCGCAAGGATGGGCAGCAGTTTCCGGACCAGGTCACTTCCGGCGCCGCCCAGTTGTCCAGTCCCGGCGAGTTGGCTGGCCACTTGGTCCTGCTGGCCGCCAAAGACGTGATTGACGATCTTCTCGCCGTCGGCCGTGTCCACCTGACCGACGTCGACGCCTCCGTCGATCAGTCCATCCTGGTGCTGGCCCAGGGCCGACTCGAGTGACGCAGCACCGTCCGGGGCCTGCGCATTACTATTCATACCGGCGAGGAGCGTGGGCACGGCGGCTTCCACCGCGGCGCGGGCTGTGGGTTCGTCGGTGCCTAGCATGCCGGCAATCTGGTCCATCGGGATCTGGCCGATGATGTCTTGGAGCTCAGTCATGTCGTACTCCTTCAGCCGCGCGCGGCGGCGGGCATCGCGGGAAACGACGTCTGCATGGACGCCGCCGAACTAGTGCCTTTGAATCGTAGTCCTGCGGATCAGGCCGTGGAAGGCCTGCCCCGGGACCTAAGCGAACCGTCCGGGAGCAGCCCGGAATGCGGGTAATCTTAGAGAGTTCCGGAGCCGGCACGGTCGCTCCGGAGGAGTTCATGGCAGGCAGCAAAAGGCGAGGTTGATGGTCCACATCTGGAACGATCTGTCCGAAGTCCCGGCGGACTTTGGTCCTTCGGTTGTCACGTTCGGCAATTTCGACGGCGTGCACCGCGGCCACCAGCAGGTGCTGTCGCAACTGATCCGCACCGCCCGATTGAACCACGCCCGCGCCGTCGCGATCACCTTCGATCCGCACCCCGCGCAAGTGCACCGTCCCGAGTCGGCCCCCGAGCTGATCATGGGGCTGGAGGACAAGCTCGTGGCCCTGGGCGAGCTCGGCCTCGATGCCGTACTGGTGATGAAGTACTCGATGGAGCTCGCCAGCCTGACCCCTGAAGAATTTGTCGCCACGGTCCTGGTGGACGGCCTGAAGGCGAGCCACGTGGTGATCGGCCACGACGCCCGGTTCGGCCGCGGCAATTCAGGGGACCTCTCCACCATGCAGGACCTGGGGCGGAAGCTCGGTTTTGAGGTGCTGGTCATCAGCGAATTCGGCTCTGAAGGCTTCCCCATCCACGACGACGACGGGACGGACCGCCGCTGCTCGTCCACCTGGGTCCGCGAGGCCCTGCGCGCCGGCGACGTTGCCACTGCGGCTGCGGTGCTCGGCAGGCCGCACCGGATGCGCGGCGAGGTGGTGCACGGTGCCGCACGCGGCCGCGACCTCGGCTTCCCCACGGCCAACCTCGGCTCGACGGCCAGCGGATACATCCCCGCGGACGGGATCTATGCCGGCTGGCTTGTGGACCAGGAGGGCACCCGCTGGCCCGCCGCCATCTCCGTAGGCTCCAACCCCACGTTCGACGGCGTCAGCCGTCAGGTCGAGGCCCACGTGATCGACCGTCCGGAAGAGTCACCCGACGACTTCGATCTGTACGACCAGACAGTTGTGGTGGAATTTGTCTCAAGGCTCCGCGGCATGGTGGCGTACCGTGGGGCGGAGGCTTTGGTGGACCAGATGCGACTCGACGTCGTCCAGACCCATGACATCCTGTTCGCCCGCTGAAAACCGGGCCGGATCGACGTCGGCCCCCCGCGCTGACGGCGTTCTGACTCACTGGACCCGTGAGCTGATTCGCAGCCACGTGGCAAGGAAGGCAAGAGAGACGTGACCATCGAGAAGAACACGAGGGAACTGGACCAGGACATTGTCCGGGACTTCAGCGCGCGCATGAGCTATGCGTCCTATCTGCAGTTGCCCACCCTGCTCAGCGCCCAGCAGCCGGTCAGCACTCCGGAACACCACGACGAGATGCTGTTCATCATCCAGCACCAGACCACGGAGTTGTGGCTGAAGCTGGTACTGCATGAGCTTCGCAGCGCCGCCGCCTGGCTGCGTTCGGACGACCTTGGCTCCGCCCTAAAGGCGATCGCCCGCGTCAAGCACATCCAGAAGACGCTCACCGAGCAATGGTCCGTGCTGGCCACCCTGACGCCCACCGAGTATTCCCAGTTCCGCGGCTTCCTCGGCAACTCGTCCGGATTCCAGTCCAGCCAGTACCGTGCGGTCGAGTTCCTGCTCGGCAACAAGAACGCCAAGATGCTCCCGGTGTTCGAATCGGACCCCGAGGCCCACGAGATGCTGCGCGAATTGCTCGAGGCCCCCAGCATCTATGACGATTTCCTCGCCTACCTCAAGCGCCAGGGCTTTGACGTCCCGGCCTCCGTGCTGGAACGCGACGTCACCAAGGCCCACGCGTTCTGCCCCGAGCTGGTCCCGGTGTTCAAGTACATCTACGAGAACGCCGCCGACAACTGGGGCGCGTACGAGGCCTGCGAGGAACTCGTGGACCTCGAGGACAATTTCCAGCTGTGGCGCTTCCGCCACCTGCGCACCGTCCAGCGCACCATCGGCATGAAAGCCGGCACTGGCGGATCCAGCGGTGCCGCGTTCCTGCAGAAAGCCCTCGAGCTCACCTTCTTCCCTGAGCTGTTCGCCGTGCGGACGGAGATCGGCCAGTGAGCATCCCCGCCAGCACTGCATCAACGGACACACTGTGGCAGCGCGCCCTGGGTCTCGACGCCGCCGATCCGCTGGCCGGCTACCGCGACCACTTCGTCGGCACGGACACGGATCTGTCCTACCTTGACGGCAACTCCCTGGGCCGGCCCCTCAAGCGGACCGTCACCGACATCGGCAGCTTCATCCAGGACAGCTGGGGCGGCCGCCTGATCCGGGGCTGGGACGAGGAATGGCTCGAACTGCCCCAGGCCATCGGCGACCAACTCGGCCGCTCAGTGCTCGGTGCGGCGCCCGGACAGACCATCATTGCCGATTCCACCACCGTGGTGCTTTACAAGCTCATCCGCGCCGCCCTGGCAGCTGTGACGGATCCGGCGCGGACGGAAATCGTCCTGGACACGGACAATTTCCCCACCGACCGCTACCTGGTGGAGGGAATCGCCCGCGAAGAAGGCCTGACGCTGCGCTGGATCGACGCCGATCCCGCCTCCGGTGTCACCGTCGAGCAGGTGCGGGCCGCAACGGGCCCGGCCACCGCCGTCGTGGTCCTGAGCCAGATCGCCTACCGCTCGGGCTTCCTCGCGGACCTGCCGACCATCACCGCGGCAGTCCACGACGCCGGCGCCCTGGTGGTGTGGGACCTGTGCCACTCGGCCGGGTCTGTGGAGATCGCATTGGACGACGCCGGCGCCGACTTCGCGGCCGGCTGCACGTACAAGTACCTGAACGGGGGACCGGGCTCGCCCGCGTTCGCCTACGTCAACGCCCGGCACCTGGCCGGACTGCAGCAGCCGATCTGGGGCTGGATGGGACGCAAGGACGCGTTCGAAATGGGACCCGGCTACGAGGCCGCGCCCGGCATCCGGGGATTCCTCAGCGGCACCCCGGCCATTTTCGGGATGCTCGCCATGCGCGGCACCCTGGACCTGATCGAGGAAGCGGGGATGGCCGCCCTCCGGCAGAAGTCACAGCTGCTCACGGCCTATGCCCTCGAACTCTTCGACGCCTGGCTGGCACCTGCCGGTGTGCAGCTGTCCACCCCGCGTGACCCGGCACTGCGCGGCAGCCACGTGACGGTGGACCACCCCGCCTTCCGTGAAATGACGGCAGCCTTGTGGGATCAGGATGTGATTCCCGATTTCCGTGCCCCGCAGGGCATCAGGATCGGGCTGTCGCCGCTGAGCACCTCATTCGCGGAGGTCTACCGGGGCGTCACGGCCATCCGCGAGCTGCTTTCGGGCCGGTAAAGCGGAACCCCGCAACCGCCGCAGGCAGCCGGCGCGGCGGCGGGCGCGGCTGGCGGTTTCGACAAGAGCGCGGACGTGCCACTAAACTAAACGTTGGATCCGGCTGCAGTCCGTGGCGGCTGGTCCCTGTTGTGTACGGAATACCCGCTTCGGCGGTGGATTCCGGGACGGCACCCCCGGCAGTGAATTACTGATTCGGGCCTCACGGCACATCTCTAGGAGTTATTGTGGCACTTGAAGCCGCTGTAAAGCAGTCCATCATCAAGGATTTCGCAACGTCCGAGGGCGACACCGGTTCGCCGGAGGTCCAGGTTGCAGTCCTGACTCAGCGGATCAAGGATCTCACTGAGCACATGAAGGAGCACAAGCACGATTACCACACCCAGCGCGGTCTGCTGGCTATGGTTGGTCGTCGCAAGCGCATGCTCACCTACCTCAAGAACACTGACATCACCCGCTACCGTAAGCTCATCGAGCGCCTCGGCCTGCGTCGCTAGTCAGCTTTAAGGGGCGGCCCCTTCCGAACCGGAACGGGCCGCCTTCTTCAGGAAAAAACTAAACAGGAGGATCAACCGCATCACGCATTCGCGGTCCTCGGTAGTGATCCCCGGGAACGGCCTCAAGGAATGAGTCCCGGCCCGTGGGTCTCGATCGATGACCGGGTGCAGTGCAGGCCAGTAGACAGATGCTGGACTGGGTTGATGCGGCTGGGCTCCGTGAACCATGAAACGGAGGTGACTCTCTATGGAGGGTCCCGAAATCCAGTTCTCAGAAGCAGTTATTGACAATGGCCGCTTCGGCAAGCGTGTAATCCGCTTTGAAACCGGCCGCCTTGCCAAGCAGGCAGCCGGCGCAGCGATGGTCTACATCGATGAAGAGACCGCGCTGCTGTCCGCAACCACCGCCGGCAAGCACCCGCGTGAAGGTTTCGACTTCTTCCCGCTGACCGTCGACGTCGAAGAGCGCATGTACGCCGCCGGCCGCATCCCGGGCTCGTTCTTCCGCCGCGAAGGCCGTCCCTCCACGGAAGCCATCCTGGCCTGCCGCCTCATGGACCGCCCGCTGCGCCCCGCGTTCGTCAAGGGCCTGCGCAACGAGGTCCAGATCGTCGTCACCGTGCTGTCCATCAACCCGGACGAGCTCTACGACGTCGTCGCGATCAACGCGTCCTCGATGTCCACCCAGCTTTCCGGCCTGCCCTTCTCCGGCCCGATCGGCGGCGTCCGCGTTGCCCTCGTTGCCGACGAGAACGGCTCGCAGTGGGTTGCGTTCCCGAAGCACTCCCAGCTCGAGAACGCCGTCTTCAACATGGTCGTTGCCGGCCGCATCGCCGGTGACGACGTCGCCATCATGATGGTTGAAGCCGAAGCCACCGACAACTCCTGGAACCTCATCAAGGAACAGGGCGCCACCGCCCCGACCGAAGAGGTTGTTTCCGAAGGCCTCGAGGCTGCCAAGCCGTTCATCAAGGCCCTTTGCGAAGCACAGTCCGACCTGGCAGCCCGCGCCGCCAAGCCGACCGTCGAGTTCCCGGTCTTCCTGGACTACCAGGACGACGTCTACGCCGCTGTGGAGTCCGCTGCCGCCGAGAAGCTGGCCGCTGTCTTCCAGATCGCCGACAAGCAGGAACGCGACACCGCTTCCGACGAGCTCAAGGACGAGGTCACCTCTTCCCTGGCTGGCCAATTCGAAGGCCGCGAGAAGGAGCTGTCCGCAGCCTTCCGCTCCGTCACCAAGCAGGTTGTGCGCCAGCGCATCCTCAAGGACCAGATCCGCATCGACGGCCGCGGCCTGACGGACATCCGCCAGCTCACCGCCGAGGTTGAGGTTCTGCCCCGCGTCCACGGCTCGGCCATCTTCGAACGCGGCGAGACCCAGATCATGGGTGTCACCACGCTGAACATGCTCAAGATGGAACAGCAGATCGATTCGCTGTCTCCGGTGACGCGCAAGCGCTACATGCACAACTACAACTTCCCGCCGTACTCCACCGGCGAGACCGGCCGCGTCGGTTCCCCGAAGCGCCGCGAAATCGGCCACGGTGCCCTCGCAGAGCGCGCCATCATGCCGGTGCTGCCCTCCCGCGAGGAATTCCCCTACGCCATCCGCCAGGTGTCTGAGGCTCTCAGCTCCAACGGTTCGACGTCGATGGGTTCCGTCTGCGCCTCCACGCTGTCCCTGCTCAACGCAGGTGTGCCGCTGAAGGCTGCTGTTGCCGGTATCGCCATGGGCCTGGTCTCTGACCAGGTTGACGGCCAGACCCGCTACGCCGCCCTGACCGATATCCTCGGCGCCGAAGATGCCTTCGGCGACATGGACTTCAAGGTTGCCGGTACCTCCGAGTTCGTCACGGCCATCCAGCTGGACACGAAGCTCGACGGCATCCCGGCCTCGGTCCTGGCCGCCGCCCTGAAGCAGGCCCGCGAAGCGCGCCTGCACATCCTGGACGTTCTGAACTCCGCGATCGACACTCCGGACGAGCTCTCCGAGTTCGCGCCGCGCGTCATCGCGGTCAAGATCCCGGTAGACAAGATCGGCGAGGTCATCGGCCCGAAGGGCAAGATGATCAACCAGATCCAGGAAGACACCGGAGCCGACATCTCGATCGAGGACGACGGAACTGTCTACATCGGCGCCACCAACGGCCCGTCTGCCGACGCAGCACGGTCCGCGATCAACGCCATCGCCAACCCGCAGATCCCGGAAATCGGTGAGCGCTACCTGGGCACGGTCGTCAAGACCACCACCTTCGGCGCCTTCGTTTCCCTGACCCCGGGCAAGGACGGCCTCCTGCACATCTCCGAGCTGCGCAAGATTGCCGGCGGCAAGCGCGTGGACAACGTCGAGGACGTCGTCTCCGTGGGCCAGAAGATCCAGGTGGAAATCACCAAGATCGACGACCGCGGCAAGCTTTCCCTCTCACCCGTAGTGGCTGAGGGTGCAGGCTCCGAGAACGCAGACAACGCTGAGGTCTCCGAGGAGTCCGCAGAGTAGTCTCTCCTGCATCAAAGAGCGGGGCCGGTGGATCAACCACCGGCCCCGCTGCTGTTTAAAGGTAGGATGGCAGGCAGATTTGGCACGTGTTCAATGAAAGGCCTTGATGACTGTCGTTCCCCTGCCGCTAGAGCAGAACCAGCACGCTGACACCCTGATCCACGGAGCCGACGGCGGTTCCGAGGTGCGACGCTCGGTCCTGCCCGGCGGCGTCCGCGTGCTGACCGAAGCGATGCCCGGCCAGCGCTCTGCCACGATCGGTTTCTGGGTCGGGGTGGGCTCCCGTGACGAGGCCCCCGGCCAGCACGGCTCCACGCACTTTTTGGAGCATCTGCTCTTCAAGGGCACCAAGCGCCGCACCGCGCTGGAGATCGCCTCGGCCTTCGATGAGGTCGGTGGGGAATCGAACGCCGCCACCGCGAAGGAGAGCACCTGCTACTTCGCCCGCGTGCTGGACAGTGACCTTCCCATGGCGATCGACGTCATCGCCGACATGATCACTGGTGCCGTCCTGGACCCGCAGGAGATGGAGCAGGAGCGGGACGTCATCCTCGAGGAAATCGCCATGGACAGCGACGACCCCACAGACGTCGCGCACGAGAACTTCGTCGCCGCCGTGCTGGGAATGCACCCGCTGGGCCGCCCCATCGGCGGCACCCCGGCAGCCATCCGGGCCGTGGCGCGGGATTCGGTGTGGGACCACTACCGCCGCTACTACCGTCCCGACGAGCTCGTGGTCACCGCGGCCGGCGGGCTGGACCACGACGTCGTCTGCGGGCTCGTGGTGGATGCCCTGCACTCCGCCGGCTGGAATCTTGAGCCCGCTGCCGCCCCCGTGCAGCGCCGCTCCACCGAGCGTGCGGCCATCACCGGTACGGCCGGCCTGCATGTGGTCAAGCGCCAGGTGGAGCAGGCCAACATCATTATGGGCTGCCCCTCGCTGGTCGCCACGGACGACCGCCGCTTTGTCATGAGCGTGCTCAACGCCGTCCTCGGCGGCGGGATGTCCTCCCGGCTCTTCCAGGAGGTGCGGGAGAAGCGCGGCCTCGTCTACTCGACCTACTCTTTCGCCTCCTCCTACGCCGACGCCGGCTACTTCGGCATGTACGCCGGATGCACGCCGTCGAAGGTCCGGCAGGTCATAGGGCTGCTCGGCGCCGAACTCGACAAGCTGGCGGCGGACGGCATCTCCGACGAAGAGCTTCGGAAGGCCGTGGGGCAGCTGTGCGGCGGAATCGTGCTGGCGCTTGAGGACACCGGTTCCCGGATGTCCCGGCTGGGCCGCGCGGAACTGGTGTCCGGCGAGTACCAGGACATTGATGAAACCCTCCGCCAGATCAAGGCCGTCACAGCGTCGGAGGTCCAGGAGCTCGCCCGTGAGCTCGCGGCGGCGCCGCGGACTGTCACGGTGGTCGGCCCGTTCGAGGAAACCGAGACGTTTGGGCTCTTAGCCTAGACACCACAGCAGGCACGGCGTCATGATGGTGGCGGGGTCACTCGGGAGGAACTCCATATGGGAGAAACTGTGGACCGGCCACTGCCAGGCAGTGCATGCGCGGCGCTTGAGGTTTTTCTGGGGCATTGGACGGGGACCACGCACTGGGAGGCAACCGCGTGGGGTCCGGCGCGCAGCGCCGATACCGAGATCATCTTTTCCCGTGCGGCCGCCGGGCTTGCCGTGACCCAGAGCTACCGGCATTCGGATGCGGACGGGACCCGGGCCGAAGGCCATGGGGTCTTCACGACGGACCCGGACCATCCCGACACGTTCTGGTACCACGTCAACAGCTTGGGGCTGCCGCCCGAGGGGCCCGCGCGCGCCAGCATGGAAGGCGGCACCCTGACCGTGGAACGGCGCAGCGACCGCGGCACCGCGCGGCACACCTTCCGGGTGGACGACGACGAGCTGACGCACACCGCCGGTCTCCGCCTGGGCAAGGCGAGCGACTTCATGCCCTTCATGACCACCGTGTGCCGTCGCGTCGCTGAGGGCGCGTCTATCCCGGCGTAAGTCATCAGCCCTGCGTGAGGCTTCGCGCTCGGCAAGATTTTCTTCTCTGGTGTGGCTGGGTATTCAGGCGTGGGGTTCAGGCTCGCGCTCTCAGGATGCCGCCTCCAGAATCCGGGTCTTTGGCGCCCCCTCAAGGGCCGGGGCCAAGTCGGCGGAGTTCCAGACCTTGGCCTGGAGATTGGCCAACAAGGCTTCCGCCTGCCCACGCTGCTCGAAATCCAGCTCGACCACCACATAGTGCGGGTCGTCCACCGGGCGGCCGATGCGGTACGTAGTGACTCCCGACGCCGCACGGTTCACCGGATCACGGTCGAACGCCGCCTTCCACATTCCAAAATCCTTGATCTTATGCTCGATCTGCAAGGTAAACATGGCGCTCTCCTGATTGCTGCTGTCGCCTGCCGTTGGGATATTCCACACTCTAGGACCGGCAGGGTCCACGCGATACCCCAGAATTCCGGCGCCCGCCGTCCGGGATTCAGTGCCGGACGTGCTGCGCCTAGCCGCCCGCGAACGGCGGCAGCACGTCCACGACGTCGGCAGGCTCGAGCGCCGCGGCGTGGTCACGCACCGCAACCTCGTTGAGCAGGAAGCTGGAGCGGGACAGGATGCGGGCCAGCGGCGGCGTACCGGCCGGCGGTTCGGGGCGCTCGACGGCGAGGATCGCCTGGAGCAGCGAGGCGAGGGTGTCGCCGTCGGCTAGCTCGTAGCTTTCCTCATCCACACCGGCGGCAGCGCGCGCTGCAGCGAAGTAGCGTACGTTCACGAAAAAATCAGCCTCCGATGGCGCTCATGCTGCGGTCCGGCTGGACGAAGTCGGCGGAGCCGAGTCCCACATGGTCCATGCCGTGGGCCTTGGGCTTGATCCACATGGCATCCTGCCAGCGTTCGGCGAGCTGTTCGTCGCCTGCGCCCTCGCGCAGCAGCCCCAGCAGGTCCACTTCCTCGCGTGAGAACAGGCAGCTCATGATCTTGCCCTCGGCGGTGATGCGCGTGCGGCGGCAGTCTGAGCAGAACGGCTCCGTGACGGAGGCGATGATGCCCACCGTGCCGAGGACAGGGCCGGTGGCCCGGTCGGTGCCGGGAACGCGGGCCCGGACTTCGAACCGTTCAGCCGGGGCGCCGTCGCGGTCCCGCGGGTCGGAACTGAGGACGTAGTCGGTGGAGAGCAGTTCGCGGATCTCCGCGGCGGTGATCATGTTCCGTCGGGTCCAGCCGTGGTCCGCGTCCAGCGGCATCTGCTCGATGAAGCGCAGTTCATAACCGCGGCCCAGTGCCCAGGCTAGCAGGGCCGGGGACTCGGCGTCATTGATCCCGCGCATGAGCACGGCGTTGAGCTTGACCGGGCCCAGGCCTGCAGCCCAGGCGGCGTCAACGCCGGCGAGGACCTTGTTCAGGAAGGGGCGGCGGGTCAGTTGGGTGAAGGTTTCCTCATGGAGGGAGTCCAGCGAAACGTTGATCCTGGTGAGTCCCGCGGCCTTGAGCCCGGCGGCCTTCTTGTCCAGGCCGACGCCGTTGGTGGTCATTGAGATCGGCAGCCCGGGGTGGGCCTGGCGGAGCACGGCGATGATCTCCAGCAGGTCCGCGCGCACCAGCGGCTCGCCGCCGGTTAGCCGCAGTTCGCGTACGCCGAGCATGTCGACGCCGATCCGCACGATCCGGACGATTTCGTCCGCGGACATCACCGCCTGCTTGGACAACCACTCCAGGCCCTCGGCCGGCATGCAATAGGTGCAGCGCAGATTGCACTTGTCCGTCAGTGAGAGGCGCATGTCCGTGGCACGGCGGCCGTAGCGATCCACGAGCCCGGCGGGCAGGCCCTCCGGGCGCCCGGGCAGTGCGGCCGCAAGAGGCATGCCGACTCCTGGACTGCCTGCCTCGCGGGGCTGGGGCATACCCAGTTGAACTGTCATACAGTCAGGCTACGCCACGTCGCTGCCCACGTCACAGCCGCATGGCGGCACGGATATTACGTATTCGGGAAGGATGCCCTGCGGGGATCCGGAGCCCTGCCCGCGGAGCAGCCGCGAACCTATGCTGGAAGCGTGAACAAGACCCAGCCGGCCACGGACGCAACAGAGTTCCGGCGCATCCTCCTCGTCGAAGACGAGCCGACCATCGCCGCAGTGGTCCGCGACTACCTCGTCCAGGCGGGATTCCAGGTGGTCCTCGCCGCCGACGGGTTTACGGCCCTGCGCCTCGCGGCCGAACGCCGCCCGGACCTGGTGCTGCTGGACCGGATGCTGCCGGGCCTGGACGGCGTGGAAGTCTGCCGCCGGCTCCGTGCGGCACACAGTGTCCCGGTCATCATGCTCACCGCACTCGGGACGGAGGACGACCGGATCCTTGGCCTGGAAGCCGGCGCGGACGACTACGTCACCAAGCCGTTCTCACCCCGTGAGCTGGTTCTGCGGGTCCGCTCGGTCCTCCGCCGAAGCATTCCCGAATTTAGCCCGGAGCCCTCCGTCGAAGTGGGCGGCTTCGACCTCAGCCCGGCCGCGCGCACCGTCTCCCGCCATGGCAGGCCCTTGGCGCTGACAGCCCGGGAGTTCGACCTGCTGGCCTTCATGCTCCGCCGTCCCCGTCAGGTCTTCAGCCGCGAGGAACTCATGAAGGCCGTCTGGGGCTGGGACTACGGGGACCTGTCCACGGTGACGGTCCACGTGCGGAGGCTGCGGGAGAAGATCGAGGACGATCCCACCCGCCCCTCCGTGCTGAAAACGGTCTGGGGCGTTGGCTACCGGCTGGACCCCAGCGACGAGGAGGAGTCCGCCGGTGCAGACCTCTGAACTCCTGACCATCATCGGCTGGGCCGTGGCGTGGGGAGCCGTGATCGGGGCCGCGTCACTGCTCATCCTGAAATCGCTGCGCAGGGCATCCTTCGCCGTCCAGATCTGTGTGGTGGTGCTCGCCGCCGTGGCGGTCCTGACGGCCGGAATGGTCAGCGCCTTCAACGCCATGTTCATCTCCGCACGTGACCTCGAGGTCATGTGGTACGTCCTGGCTGTTGCCTCGGCGGTGGCTGTTTCGATCGCCCTCGTGCTGGGATCAAGGGTGTCGCGGAACGCCAAGGCGCTGGCCGACGCCGCCCGGAGTATCGGCCGCGGCGAGAGCCCCGGGATCCAGTCCCCGGTGATGAGCCACGAACTTGCCGCCCTCGCCGCCGAGCTCGAATCCAGCAGCCGAATGCTGGAAGCATCCCGGCAGCGCGAGACCGCCGTCGAGAACGCCCGCCGCGAACTGGTCAGCTGGATTTCCCACGATCTCCGGACGCCGCTGGCGAGCATGCGGGCCATGACCGAGGCCCTGGAGGACGGCATGGCGTCGGACGTTCCCGGCTATTACCGCAAGATCATCGCCCAGACCGACCTCATGGCCGGCATGGTCAACGACCTCCTGGAGCTGTCGAAGATCCACGCCGGAACGATGCGGCTCAAGGCCGAACCGTTGGACCTCTACGACCTCGCCAGCGACGCGATTGCCGATCTCGCCGCACTGGCGCAGCAGCACGGCATTACGCTCGACGGCGGCGGCCGGCGGGAAAGCCTGGCCCTCGCCGACGGCCCCTCGATGGGGCGCGCCATCCGGAATGTGGTGCTCAACGCGATTGTCCACAGCGCACCCGGTTCCCGCGTCACGGTGGAAGTCGGCCGGGAAGGGGATCGGGCCGTCGTCGCGGTCACCGACGGCTGCGGCGGGATCCCCGAAGCAGACCTCCCGCATGTGTTCGAGACCGGCTGGCAGAAGGACCCGGCCCGGCGGCAGCCCGGCCGTTGGTCCGCCGGGGACGACGGTGTTGGGATCGACGGCGACCTGGTGCCCAGGTCGGTTGAGCCGGCAGGCGCCATGCGCTACAGCGGCGCCGGGCTCGGCCTGAGCATTGTTGCAGGAATAGTCAGCGCCCATCAGGGCACGGTCACGGTGGAAAACGTCGACGGCGGATGCCGGTTCTCACTGCTGCTCCCTGGCCAGGGATCTGGCGCCCAAGAGTCAGTAGCGGACGAACAGCTCCGGGCAGGACGGGCACAGTGAACAGTGGCGTTGGCTTTGACGGACAGGGGAAGGAAATGGACGGGACACTCGCTGGCAAGGACCACGAACAAGGAGGAACGCAGGGGCAACGGGGACGGACCCGGCAACCGCAGGACCCGCAACTACAGGCCCCGCAACAGGGCACCCACCAGCAGCCCACCCAGCAGCAGCGCACCCAACAGCAGCGGGCGCGGGACCTGTGGGCCGGCGGGGCCGGACTGGTGGCCGTGGGGACCGCGGTGGTGCTCGGTGAGCTCACCGCCAGCCTGGTGAGCCCTACGGTTTCTCCGGTGACGGCCGTGGGCGGAGCCGTGATCGACACCGTCCCGCCGGGTGTCAAGGAATGGGTTATCTCCGTGTTCGGCACGGCAGACAAGGTGGCACTGCTGGTCGGCATGGCGCTGGTCATCGCCGCACTCGCGGCCTTGTCCGGTGTCCTGGAAGTGCGGCGCCGCTCCGCCGGGGTGATTCTCATCGCGGTGTTCGGCGCGGTAGGCCTCGTGGCCGTGCTGAGCCGGCCCGATCTGACCGCCAACGCCATCCCCGTCCCGGTGCTCGTGGCACTGGTGGGCATCGCATTGTTGCGGTGGCTCATCCGGAAACTGTTGGAGTGGAAACCCGCCGCAGGCGGAACCCCTGCGGCGGAGCCCGCCGCGACGGAAGCCGCCTCGACGGAAGCCCCGGCTGCGGCGGAGTCCGCCTCGACGGAAGCCCCGGCGCAGCCTGAGGACGCTACCGCCAATGAACCCGGGCCTGCCCGCCGCCGCTTCCTGCTGGCCTTGGGCGGGACGGCCGGGGTTGCCGCCGTGGCCGGTGTGCTCGCCTCCACCCTTAGGGGAGCGGCCGCCGTCGTCACTGAGGTGCGCAGCAGGCTGGTCCTCCCCGCGCCCGCCGCGCCGGCGCCGCCGGTACCCGCCGGTGCCGAGATCCGGCTGGACGGCCTGGGCCCGCTCGTGACGCCGAACAAGGATTTCTACCGGATCGACACCGCCCTGCGTGTGCCACTGCTGGAGCCGGACAAGTGGACGTTGAGGGTCACGGGCCTGGTGGAGCGCGAGATCGAACTCGACTTCGCCACCCTCCTGTCCAAACCCCTGACGGAACGCTACGTGACCATCGCCTGCGTTTCCAACGAGGTGGGCGGGGACCTGATCGGCAACGCCCGCTGGCTCGGTTGGCCCGTCCGCGAGCTGCTCGCCATGGCCGGTCCCAAGCCGGGGGCGGACATGGTCCTCTCCCGCAGCACGGACGGCTGGACCGCCGGGACTCCGCTCGAGGCCCTTACGGACAGCAGGGACGCGCTGCTGGTCGTGGGAATGAACGGTGAACCGCTCCCGCTGGAGCACGGGTTCCCGGTCCGGCTGATCGTGCCGGGACTGTACGGCTACGTCTCGGCCACCAAGTGGGTCACCGAGCTCAAGGTGACCCGTTATGCCGACGACGTCGCCTACTGGACGCCCCGCGGCTGGAGCGAGCGCGGGCCCATCAAGACCTCGTCCCGCATCGACGTGCCGCGCGACGGGACCAGCGTGAGGGCCGGGACCGTGGTGTTCGGCGGCGTCGCGTGGGCCCAACACACGGGCATCGGCAAGGTGGAGTTGCGGGCCAACGGCGGCGACTGGCATCAGGCCGAGCTGGCCCCGGGCATTTCCAAGGACACCTGGTACCAGTGGAAGCTGGGCCCGCCGCTGACTCCGGGCCGGTACGAGGTCCAGGTCCGGGCCACCACCCTCGACGGCGTTCCGCAAGTCGAGGAGTCGGCCCCCGTCGCGCCGAGCGGGGCCACCGGCTACCACACGATTAGAGTGGAAGTGAAGTCCTAGCGAGCCGAGCAAAGGTCAGGAAACGCATGCACCGCACCGAGACAAGGCACGTTAGCGTTCAAGCGCACCGGGACAAGGTGCTCGCCCTGCTGGCCCCGCTCCGCACCGAGGAACGAGTGGAACGGATCCCGCTGCTCGAGGCCTTGGGCCGGGGACTTGCCGCCGACATCCTGGCGCCGCTGGACCTTCCCCCCTTTGCCAACTCGCAGATGGACGGCTTCGCGATCCGCAGCGGCGACGTGCCCGACGGCGGCACGGAACTGCGCGTCGTCGCGCCCGTCCCGGCCGGTGCCGCACCGGCAGAACTGGCCGCTGGCACGGCAGCACCGATCATGACCGGCGCGATGATGCCGGCCGGGGCCGACGCCGTCGTACCCATTGAACAGGCCGTGCCCGATTCCTTCCCCGCACCCGGAGAGCCCGCCACGGTCCACCTTCCCCCCGCGGCTGCCGGAACGTTTGTGCGCGACGCCGGCAGCGACATCCGCTCCGGCGAGCTCGCCCTCGGCGCGGGGACCTTCCTCGGCCCCGGCCAGCTGGGACTGCTGGCGGCAATGGGCTACACGGATGTGCCCGTCCGTCCCGCCCTTCGGGTCCTCCTGGTCACCACCGGCGACGAAGTCGTGGAACCGGGCAACCCGCTGGGACCGGGCAAGATCTTTGACTCCAACGGCACGCTGCTCGAGTCCTCCATGCGCCAGGCCGGGCTCCGGGTCACACGGACCGGCGTCTCCACTGACCAGCCGGATGAGCTCGCCGCGTTGCTGCGCCGCCATGGTCCCGCCGTCGACCTGATCGTCACAACCGGTGGCGTCAGCAAAGGTGCCTATGAAGTGGTCCGGCAGGCAATGGCGGGACACGACGTCGAGTTCGGCGCCGTGGCGATGCAGCCGGGCGGCCCGCAGGGGATCGGCAGCTTCGACGGCGTCCCCGTGCTGGGGTTTCCCGGTAATCCGGTGAGCTGCCTCGTGTCCTTCGAGATGTTCCTTCGCCCGGTCCTCACGGAGCTGTTCGGCGCGCCGGCGCTCCGGCCCGCGGTCCGCGCGCGCCTCGCCGAACCGCTGACCTCCCCGCCGGGCAAGCACCAGGTCCGGCGCGGCACGCTGGCTCCAGACGGCACAGTCCGGTTGGAGGGCGGTGCGGGCTCGCACCTGGTCCATGCCCTGGCCCGCTCCAACGCCCTGGTTCACGTTCCTGAGGGGACGGCGGCGCTCGCTGCGGGCGATGAAGTGGAAGTATGGATCCTGTGAATGAAGCAGAAAACCCTGAAGCGGATGCCGCACCAGCGGATAACGCCGCGGCGGACCACCCCCGCCTGACCCACCTCCGCCACGACGGCACGGCCCAGATGGTGGATGTGTCCAACAAGGCGCAGTCCACGCGGGAAGCCACGGCAACCGCGACCGTCCGCAGCACGGCCGAGGTCCTTTCCCTCCTCGGCGGCGGCGAGCTCCCGAAGGGCGACGCACTGGCCGTCGCCCGCATCGCCGGAATCATGGCGGCCAAGAAGACGCCGGACCTCATCCCGCTGTGCCACCCGCTGCCCATCGCCAAGGTCACCATCGACTTTGAGCTCGACACCGACTCCGTGACGGTGTTTGCCACGGTCAAGACCCGCGGTGTCACCGGGGTCGAAATGGAAGCGCTGACCGCGGCGACGGTCGCGGCACTAAGCGTGTACGACATGATCAAGGCCGTGGACAAGCACGCGGTCCTGACCGATATCAAGGTGCTCGCCAAAAGCGGCGGCAAGAGCGGGGACTGGACCCTATGAACATGCCCGAACCGCACCGCCACGGCGACGCCACCGGCCGGAAGGCCGGCGTCGTGATCGCCTCCACCCGGGCGGCCGCCGGTATCTACGAGGACCTCACCGGTCCTGTCATCATCGATTGGCTCACCGAACACGGCTTTGAGCCGTTCCCTGCCATGGTGGTGCCGGACGGGGCGCCGGTGGGGGCCGCGCTCCGCGCCCTGTTGAGCCAGCAGCCGGCCGTCATCATCACCAGCGGCGGCACAGGGCTGAGTCCCACTGACGCTACGCCGGAGCAGACCCTGCCCCTGCTGGACCGGGAAATCCCAGGCATCATGGAGGGCATCCGGAGCGCCGGTGCAGCCAAAACGCCGATGGCCATGCTCAGCCGGGGCCACGCGGGCGCGGCCGGACAGACGTTTATCGTGAACCTCCCCGGATCCCCGAAGGGCGTGATGGACGGCCTGGGCGTGCTGGATCCCATTCTTGGACATCTTTGCGACCAGCTGGAAGGCAGCCATGGGCACTGAAACTGGATTTGAAATCGTTCACGCCGTGCTGAGCGCCGAGCCGATTTCCGTGGGGCAGGCCATCGCGGCGGTCGAGTCGGACACCGCAGGAGCGGTGGTCAGCTTCAGCGGCGTCGTGCGCAACCACGACGGCGGCAAGCAGGTTTCCCGGCTCAGCTACAGCGCCCACCCGACGGCGCACCAGGTAATGGCCGACGTCGTCGCCGGGCTCGTGGCCGAGCACTCGGTCCCGGCCGGCGGCGCCGAGGTCGTCGAGGAACTGCACCAGCCGGTGCGGATCTGGGCGGCCCACAGGATCGGCATGCTGGAGATCGGCGATCCTGCCCTGGTCTGCGCCGTCTCCGCAGCCCACCGCGGCCAGGCCTTCGAGGTCTGTGCCGAACTCGTGGACCGGATCAAGGCCCAGGTGCCGATCTGGAAGGAACAGTTTTTCGCCGACGGCACTGTGGAATGGGTCGGCGCCGGCGAGTAGGCAGCACCTGAGCCCGCGATCAGGAGGAAAGGACCCTGCGCCGGACCTCGGCCCGGTCGACCCCCAGTGCATCGAGGAGCGAGGCCGCCGGATCGTGTTCCTCGCGGTCCAGCAGGGACAGCAGAAGATTCGCGGTGGTGATCTGTCGTGACTTCTGGTCAATGGTGTACCGAAGCATGCCTTCCATGACGGACCGGGCACCTGAGCTGAAGGGCGGCTTTTTCCCCCGGCTGGGCATGGTGGCGCGTTCAAAGCCTTGGGCATCTATGCCGATTGACGCGAGTGCCGTACGATCAAGCGCCGCGGCCGCTGCCCTTGCCTGATCGAGCGTGACTCCAAGAAGGCCGGCCGGACCGGGATCGTGAAGCGCCCCCAGCAGCAGATGATCCGTGCCCAACCGCTTGTCGCCGCTATAGCGGGCCTCTTCCATTGCATAGCCGACGATCTTTCGGGTATCGCCGGCAAATCGTTCAAACATCGTTGATCTCACTCTCGGTATTTTGCGTGGACGGATTGCCGTGAGACACCCAGGGCGTCACCGATCTGCTCCCAGGTCCATCCCTGTTCTCTAGCAGCTCTTACCTGCGCTGCCTCGACCTGTTCTGCCAGGCGATGAAGGGCGCCGACCGCCCGTAGACCGACGGCGGGGTCAAGTGAATGAATATGCGCGGACAGGTCGTCAGTCTCCATGCCTGTCAGTTTAGATTGACAAATCCGGCTCGTCAATCCAGCCTGACAGGCGCGGGTTGGGCCTGTAACCCAAGGCCGCCGGTTCCTGAACGCAACGGCCCCGACGGTAGGGTTGATGGCATGACCGAACAACTCTCAGTAGCCGTGCTGGGCGCCAACGGGCGCATGGGCGCAGAGGCCGTGAAGGCCGTCGACGCCGCCGCGGACCTGACGCTCGTCGCGGCCCTTGGCCGCAACGACTCCCTCGACACGCTTGTCAGCTCCGGCGCGCAGATCGTGGTGGACCTGACCGTCCCCGAAAGCACCGAGGCGAACGTCCGCTTCGCCGTCGAGCACGGCATGCACGCCGTGGTGGGCACCACCGGCTGGGATGCCGACCGGCTCGCGGGGCTGGAGGAGCTCCTCGCCGACCGGCCCGGCGTCGGCGTCCTCATCGCCCCCAACTTCGCCCTCGGCTCGGTCCTGGCTTCCGCCTTCGCCGCCAAGGCGTCCAGGTACTTCGAATCCGTTGAAATCATTGAACTGCACCACCCTGACAAGGTGGATGCCCCCTCCGGCACGGCTGTGCGCACTGCGCAGCTGATCTCGGCCGAGCGCACCGCCGCTGGCGTGCCTTCCAGCCCGGACGCCACCACCACGGAGCTCGATGGCGCCCGCGGGAGCGACGTCGACGGCGTCCGCGTCCACAGCGTCCGTCTCAGCGGCCTCGTCGCTCACCAGGAGGTCCTGTTGGGCGGGCCGGGGGAGCAGCTGACGATTCGCCACGACTCCTTCGACCGTGCCTCCTTCATGCCCGGAGTGCTGATGGGGATCCGCAACGTCGCCGCACACCCCGGTCTCACTGTGGGGCTCGACGGCTACCTGGATCTGGGATTCTGAGTCCGATGTCCGCCGCCTTGACAGCCCTGAAAGCCAACCGCACCAAGATCTGGGTGGGGGCCGTCACCCTGCTGCTTGCGTTCTACCTGGTGGTGTCCCTTCAACGTTCCGTGCTCCTGATGTCGGACCCGAACCTCGTGGCGAAAGCGATCGGCGTCGCTTACCTGGTGCTGCCGGTCATCGGCGCCTGGGCACTGATCCGGGAGCTGCTGTTTGGCGCCCGCACCGAGCGGTTGGCTAAGATCCTCGAAGCCGAGGGCGGCCTGCCGGAGGACACGCTGCCGCGCACGCCCGCCGGCCGGATCATTCGCGAAGCCGCCGACCTCGAATTTGAGAAGTACCGTGCCGAGGCGGAAGCCGCCCCCGAGGACTGGCGTTCCTGGTTCCGGCTCAGCTGCGCCTACGATGCCGCCGGAGACCGCAAGCGGGCCCGCGCCTCGATGCGCGACGCGGTGCGGATGTTCCGCACCGGCGTGCAGAAGCCCTAGCCGGACCTAGCGGAAGCGGGCAGGCTGGCGGACCCGCCCGGACTGGTAGCTGCCCACCTGGTTGGCGGCGTGGGTCACCCACTCCAGCGGCCCGCGCCAGGCCAGCGCCGCGAAGGCCCCGCCGATCAGCAGCATGCCGGCGCCCTGCGCCCAGTACACGCCATCCACGGTCCAGCCGGGTGCCAGCGGCTGATCATGCAGGGCCGCCATGATGCACAGGTGAGCCGTGTAGAGGCTCAGCGTCAGGGCCCCGATTCCGCGGAGCGGGAGCAGTAGATCAAGCTCCAGCCATGTGCCCAGCCGCCCCAGCAGGAGGCACACGCCAATCACGGCGGCGGCGACCCCCGACGTGTGCAACAGATCCAGCGTGGTGCCCGAGTGCGGTGAACTGGTGGCCAGCCACCACGCTGAGCCCGACTGGTCGACGCCGGCAAGGTTGACCTGCAGCAGGCTCTCCAACGGGTAGGCGGGGTCGCCGATCCGCGCCTCCAGCGCGCGCCTGCCGCCCCAGTCCTCCATCGTGACGATCCCCAGCCACTTGGAAGTGGCGGCCACCACCGTTCCGGCGGCCAGCAGCAGGAAGGGCACTGCTGCCTTCGACAGCGCCATGCGGCCGATCGCCAGCCCCACGAGGAGATAGGCGATCCACTGCAGGACAGGGTAAAAGCCGGTGAGGAAGAGGTCGCCGAGCAGCCTCGCCGGTGTGGCCAGGTCCTCCCAGCCCGGGTTATGCCCCAGCCGCAGGGGCGGATCGGCGGAGAGCAGCCAGGGCCGCAGCAGGAAGGCCAGGACCGGAGCTGCCAGGATCCAGGCGCCTGCCAGCATGAGCAAGCGTTTCACCCCCAGCCCGACAAACGGCAGCACGCACAGGAACAAAAGCGCGTAGTGGACCAAAATGATGGCGATGTTGACTTCCAGTCCGCCCAGGGAGAGTCCGACGGCGCCGATCACGAGCGCTCGCAGGGCGATGCCCCGGCGGGCCGCCCACAGTTCGGGGCCATCGAGCGGCTGCTGCTTCCCCGTGGACCGGGCCAGACCGACGCCGGCCAGTACGGCGAACAGGGCGGAAGCCCGCCCTGAGAATGCCAGCCCGATCCACGTCGGCGTGAGCTGCGGGTCCGGCTCAAAGGTCGCCAGCACGTGCGTGGCCATCATCGCCAGCAAGGCAAGCCCGCGTGCGGCGTCGATGCCGACCAGCCGGGCGGCGGCGGACGTGCCCTTGACGGTCCGGGAAGCAGTGGTCAGTCCGCGCGCGGTCATCGTCTGATCGTCTCATGGTCGGCCGGGCCACAGCTCATCTTCGTGTCCGAACAAGCCTTGTGTTCGAATATATGTTCGAATACGATGAGCGCATGAACAACGCCTCAGAGCCCGCCTTCCTGAATCCGGAATTTCCAGGCCGGGATTCAAAAGGCCTGGATCCAACGGGCCCGGAACCAACAGGTCCGGAACGGAACAGTGCCCGGCCCGGCAGGCGGGCGGACGGCAGCGAGTCGGCGGCCGGCGTTCTCAAAGCCATGAGCCCGGGCGTCGTGGACTTCCTCTTCCGGCGCCTGGTCGCCGGCGAGCCCGCCGAGGACGTCCAGTGGGACAAGGAAGGCGCGGCGCTGGCAGTGCAGCCGCCGGGAGCGGAGCTGGCCCGGCGGCTGGCCGAGACGGACCTGGATGCCCTCACTCCAACAGAGTTGTTCCACTACGTGCGGGCGGCCCAGCGCCTTGCCGTCTGGGCCGAGGCCCTTCGCGAAACCGCCGTCGGGCGTTACTGCTCGGCGTCATCTGCGCCTTCCGGCGAAAGCGGAGGTGCCTAGGATGGCAGGGTGACTACTGGTTCAATCACTGGCTCAATCGCTGGCTCGATCACAGCGCTGACGCTGTCCGCCGTCCAATACGAGGCCCTGGATGGCGGTGTCGTGGCCAACGTGCCCGAACACATCCGGCTCATCGAAGACGCCGAGTCGCACGGAGCCCGGCTGGTCGTCTTTCCCGAGCTCTCACTGACGGGGTACCGGCTGGACCTGCTGGAGGGGCCGGGGGAGTGGCTGAGCGCGGCCGACGGGCGGCTGGACGGCATCAGGGAAATCTGCCGGCGCACCGGAATAACCGCCGTGGTCGGGGCTGCGTTCAAGGAGGAAGACGGCACGCCGCGACTGGCCTCCCTCGCAGTCCATCCTGCAGGCACCATCGAGACCAGCTTCAAGACCCACCTGCACGGTCCGGAGCAAGGTCTCTTCGTGGCCGGCAGCCACCCCGCCGTCCTTGAGATCGACGGCTGGAAGGTCGCCTTGGCAATCTGTTTCGACGCCGCCCGCCCCGGCCACGCGGAATGGGCCGCTGAAGCGGGCGCGGACATCTATGCCGTTTCCGCTCTCTACACTGCCGGGGAGGACCATCGGCTGGGTCTGCATCTTGGCGCCCGCGCCATGGACAACCGGATGTTCTCCGTTCTGGCGAACCTGGCAGGCGCCACGCCGCTCGGAGCCTCCTGCGGGCTGAGCGGCTTCTGGGGCCCTGACGGGCTTCCGTTCCGGCAGGCGGCCGGCACCGGCACCGAGGTGTTGACCGCGAGCCTCCAGTACAGCGTTCTGGCGCGGTTTCGGCGGACCTGAGTCCGGCCGGATGGCGGAAACGTGACGTGTGGACCGGCGAGTTTGACGTTCGTCACACCGTCGCCATTGTCCTTACATGCCGCGGACAAGGTAACGTTTTTCATATGGCTGACTCTGATATTCGCTCTTACACGTTCGGGACCCTCGTGACTGCCATGGTCACACCTTTCACCACGGACGGTGAGGTCGACTACCAGCAGTCGGCGGAACTGGCGAGCAAGCTCGTCGACGAGGGCAATGATGGCCTCGTTATCTCCGGCACCACGGGGGAGACCTCCACGCTGGAAGACGACGAAAAAGAGAAGCTCTTCCGCGTCATCGTCGAGGCCGTGGGCGACCGCGCCAAAGTTATCGCCGGAACCGGGACCAACCACACCTCGCACTCGATCGAGATGGCCAAGCGCGCCGCCAAGGCCGGAGCGCACGGCCAGCTGATCGTCACGCCGTATTACAACAAGCCAAGCCAGGCCGGCATTCAGGCGCACGTCGAGGCCGTGGCCGACGCCGCCGACCTCCCCGTCATGGTGTACGACATCCCCGGCCGCGCCGGCGTGCCCATCGAGCCAGAGACCATGATTCGGCTCGCCGATCACCCTAAGATCGTTGCGCTCAAGGACGCCAAGGCAGATTTCGCCGCCATCACGCGCGTTCTGGCCAACACCGATCTTGATGTCTACTCCGGCGATGACGGCCTGACCCTGCCGTGGATGGCTGCCGGCGCCGTCGGGGTGGTCAGCGTCTCCGCGCACGTCGCGTCGCGGCAGTTCCGCGCGTTGATCGATGCCGCACTTGCAGGCGATTTTGCTACCGCCCGCACCCTACATTTCGAACTGGACCCCGTGGTCCGCGCAGTGATGACCCACATTCAGGGTGCTGTCGCTGCCAAGCAGGTTCTTAAGTGGCAGGGAGTCCTGCCCAACTCGGTTGTCCGTTTGCCCCTCGTGGAGCCGGGCGAGGCCGAGATCGCAACCATCCGCGAGGATTTGGCGGAAGCGGGGATGGTCTTTTCCTGATCGGGAGACATTCCTGATCGTTAAGAACCAGTCCGGCCTCCGCCTGGAAAGTAGTGCACTATGACCCAAACCGCCCTTCCCGGCCTTGTCACGCCTCCCCGACTCCCGAAGAACACCCTGCGGATCGTGCCGCTCGGCGGACTCGGGGAAATCGGTCGCAACATGACCGTTTTCGAGATCGACGGCAAGCTTCTCATCGTTGACTGCGGGGTGCTCTTCCCCGAGGAGACCCAGCCCGGCGTCGACCTTATCCTGCCGGACTTCTCCTACATCGAGAACCGTCTCCAGGACATCGTCGCCGTCGTCCTGACCCACGGTCACGAAGACCACATCGGCGCCGTCCCCTACCTCCTGCGCCTGCGCGCCGACATTCCCATTGTCGGTTCGCAGCTCACGCTGGCCCTCATCGAGGCCAAGCTGCAGGAACACCGGATCAAGCCGAACACGAAGACCGTCGTCGAAGGCGAGGTCGAGAAGTTCGGCCCCTTCGAATGCGAGTTCGTCGCCGTCAACCACTCCATCCCGGACGCCCTGGCCGTGTTCATCCGCACCGCGGGCGGCACCGTCCTGCACACCGGTGACTTCAAGATGGACCAGCTGCCGCTGGATGGCCGCATCACCGACCTCCGGCACTTCGCCAAGCTGGGCGAAGAGGGCGTGGACCTGTTCATGTCGGATTCGACCAACGCCGACGTCCCGGGCTTCACCACCGCCGAGAAGGAAATCGGCCCCACGTTGGACCGGCTGTTCGGGCAGGCCTCCAAGCGCATCATCGTCGCCTCCTTCTCCTCGCACGTGCACCGCGTCCAGCAGGTCCTCGATGCCGCCGCAAACCACAACCGCAAGGTTGCCTTTGTGGGCCGCTCCATGGTCCGGAACATGGCCATCGCCGCGAAACTCGGCTACCTCGAGGTGCCGGCCGGGATCCTGGTTGACATTAAGAACATCGACAACCTGCCGGACAACCGGGTTGTGCTGATGTCCACCGGCTCCCAGGGTGAGCCCATGGCGGCCCTGTCCCGCATGGCCAACGGCGACCACCGCGTCGTCGTCGGCGACGGCGACACCGTCATCCTCGCGTCGAGCCTTATCCCGGGCAACGAAAACGCCGTCTTCCGCATCATCAACGGCCTGCTCAAGCTCGGCGCCGACGTCATCCACAAGGGCAACGCCAAGGTGCACGTCTCCGGCCACGCTGCCGCCGGCGAGCTGCTGTACTGCTACAACATCCTTGAGCCGCTCAACGCCATGCCGGTGCACGGCGAAACCCGCCACCTCATCGCCAACGGCAAGATCGCCCTCGAATCCGGCGTGCCGGAGGAAAGCATCCTGCTCGCGGACAACGGCACCGTGATCGACCTTCGCGATCACCAGGCCGACATCGTGGGCCAGGTCGAGGTTGGATTCGTCTACGTCGACGGCTCCAGCGTCGGCGAAGTCACGGAAGCGGACCTCAAGGACCGCCAGACGCTCGGCGATGAGGGCTTCATCTCCATCATCACAGTCATCCACCGCGCCACCGGCAAGGTGGTGTCCGGGCCCGAGATCCACGCCCGCGGCGTGGCCGAGGACGATTCCGTCTTCGACGAGATCATCCCCAAGATCAACGAGGCCCTCGAAGAGGCCGTGCTGAACCGCACGGACCACACCACGCACCAGTTGCAGCAGGTCGTCCGCCGCGTCGTCGGCACCTGGGTCAACCGCAAGCTGCGCCGCAAGCCCATGATCATCCCGGTGGTCCTTGAGGCGTAAGCCTCAGGTGGTTCACTGGGCGTAAGCCTCAGTTGGTTCACCGGGCGTAAGCCCCAGTTGGTTCACCGGGCGTAGGTCCTTCACACGTACCGGGCGCATGCCTGGTAAATGGCCTTCCCGGCCAACCGCAGCCTGAGGGCGGCGGGAGGCGGGGGAGGCCGTTTTTCCGTTGGGGCTGGCGGCAACATGATCCCGGACGCCCTGGAAATTCGGGGTTTTCGGCCCGGCATCCGGTACCGTGGCGGGTATGGCGACTCGTACTTCTTCCGCGCCTAGAGGAAACTCAAGCGGCAAATCAGGCAGTTCTCCCGGCCGGGGGTCCAGTCCCGCCGCATCCAAATCCGCCCGGCAGCGGGGAACCGCGGGCGGAACCACTGGAACAGCGCGGACCCGACAGCTGGCCGTTGTTGAGCCGCACCAGCCCTGGGTTGTCCGGGTGGTGGCCGGTGCATGGCTGGGCATCGCCCACGTCTTCGGCGCCGGCATCCGGCGGGTCGGCCACGACGTCAGCGACCTCGCTCCGGAGGACCGCCGCGACGGTGCCGCATTGTTCAACCTGGCCCTGGGAGTCTTCGTTGCCACCTTCGCGTGGTGGGGATTCACGGGCTGGTTGCCCGACCTCATCTTTGCGATCGTCAACGGCACTTTCGGCTGGATGTCCCTGCTGCTGCCGCTCATGCTGTTCGTGTGCGCGTTCCGCCTGTTCCGCCAGCCCGACGACGGCCGCGGCAACAACCGGATTGGCATCGGCTTCCTCATCATGACGTTCGCCGGTTCTGGCCTGGCCCACATCATCGGCGGCCAGCCGACGGTCGCCGACGGTTTCGACGGCCTCCGCAGGGCCGGCGGCATGCTCGGGTACCTCGCCGCCGCCCCGCTCGCTGCCCTGCACACCGCCGTCCCCGTCGCGGTGTACGGCCTGCTGGCCTTCACTTCGCTGCTGATCGTCACCGCCACCCCCTTCGGCGCCATTCCCGGCCGACTGCGGGACGCGTACGAGCACCTGATGGGCATCGACCTGCAGGACGACGAGGCCGGCGACCGCCACGACCGCAGCTACCTGTACGAGAACGACGCCCCGGCCCCGCCGAAGAAGAAGCGGAAGCGTCTCTTCGGCAAGGACCACGACGACGAGTCCGGCCTGGAAGGCTACGTAGGCGACGAAGCCTTCGAGCGCGCCGTGATCGACGACGACGAGGAGCCGCCCGCCAAGGGTGCGAAGGGCGCGAAAGCGCCCTCTGGCGTCGCGCCCGGCGTCCGCCGTCCCACCCAGGCCGAGATCGCCGTCGAAAAGATCAAGGCCGCCCAAGGCCTCGGCACCGCGGGGTCCGTTGGCGAGGACGCCACGGAGGCCATCCCGCTGGTCACCCCAGGGATGGTGGCCGCGGGATCGCTCAACCCCGCCGCCGCCGCGGCCGCCGCCAAGGTCCCCTCCAACCCGGTGGCGCCCGCACCGCTGCCCACTCCGATTCCGCAGCGCACCGAACAGCTCTCCCTGGCCGGCGACGTCACCTACACCCTGCCGGCGTCGGACGTGCTGACGCCCGGTTCCATCCCCAAGGAACGCACCGAGGCCAACGACGCGATTGTCGCCTCGCTCACCGAGACCCTCAACCAGTTCAACGTGGAGGCGCAGGTCACCGGCTTCAGCCGTGGCCCCACCGTGACCCGCTACGAAATCGAACTGTCCCCGGGCACCAAGGTGGAGCGGGTCACCGCCCTGTCCAAGAACATCTCCTATGCGGTCGCCAGCTCGGATGTGCGCATCCTGAGCCCCATCCCGGGCAAGTCCGCGATCGGCATCGAAATCCCCAACACGGACCGCGAAACCGTGTCCTTGGGCGACGTGCTCCGCAGCCAGAACGCCCGCCGCACCGACCACCCCATGGTCATGGGGGTCGGCAAGGACGTCGAGGGCGGCTATGTCGTGGCCAACCTGGCCAAGATGCCGCACCTGCTCGTGGCCGGTGCCACCGGAGCCGGCAAGTCCTCGTTCGTGAACTCGATGATCACCTCGATCCTGATGCGGGCCACCCCGGACGAGGTCCGCATGGTCATGGTGGACCCGAAGCGCGTGGAGCTCACGGCCTATGAAGGGGTCCCGCACCTCATCACGCCGATCATCACCAACCCGAAAAAGGCGGCCGAGGCCCTGCAGTGGGTGGTCCGGGAAATGGACGCCCGCTATGACGACCTCGCCAACTACGGCTTCAAGCACATCGACGACTTCAACAAGGCCGTCCGGGCCGGCAAGGTCCACCCGCCGGTCGATTCCAAACGCGTCATCAAGCCGTACCCGTACCTGCTGGTGATCGTGGACGAACTCGCCGACCTCATGATGGTGGCCCCGCGCGACGTCGAAGACTCGATTGTCCGCATCACCCAGCTGGCCCGCGCGGCGGGCATCCACCTGGTCCTGGCCACCCAGCGTCCGTCAGTCGACGTCGTGACCGGCCTGATCAAGGCGAACGTGCCCTCCCGCATGGCCTTCGCCACCTCCTCCGTCACCGACTCCCGGGTGGTCCTGGACCAGCCGGGCGCCGAAAAACTCATCGGCCAGGGTGATGCCCTGTTCCTGCCGATGGGAGCCTCCAAGGCGATGCGTGTCCAGGGCGCCTGGGTCACCGAGTCCGAGATCCACAAGGTGGTCGAGCACGTCAAGGGCCAGCTCAAGGCCGTCTACCGCGACGACGTCGCGCCCGAGGCGCAGAAGAAGCAGATCGACGACGACATCGGGGACGACCTCGAGGTCCTGCTCCAGGCCACCGAGCTTGTCGTCACCACCCAGTTCGGTTCCACCTCGATGCTGCAGCGCAAGCTCCGGGTCGGCTTCGCGAAGGCCGGCCGCCTCATGGACCTGCTCGAGTCCAGGGGAGTTGTGGGACCCTCCGAAGGTTCCAAGGCGCGCGACGTGCTGGTCAAGCCGGACGACCTCGCCGCCGTGCTGGCCGCGATGAAGGGCCAAGACGGCCCGGTGGCCGCTGACTCGCAGACCGCGGCCCTGAGCGATAACGCCAACGCGAACATCGCCCAGGGCGGTTACGCGGAGGACCTCGTGGCGGCCGACCTGGAGAACCGCACCCAGCCGATCGACTACCACGACGGCGCCGATGGCGGCTCCAGCGACGAAGACGGCTCAGAGGACGCCTGGTCGCTCACCGGACGGTAGCGTGCGAAGACGGTAGCCTAGGAAGGTGAATAGCGCCGAAGCCAATGCCGGATCTGCCTCGCGGATCTGGAACCTGCCGAATGTCCTCACGATGCTGCGGATAGTGCTGGTGCCGTTCTTCGTCTGGTTCCTCATCCTCGACGCCCCGGGACTGCAGGCCCAGAACGGCGTCTGGCGCTGGGCGGCCGCCGCCGTTTTCGCGGTGGCCATCTATACGGACAAGCTCGACGGCGACATCGCCCGGTCCCGCGGCCTCGTTACCGACTTTGGCAAGATTGCGGACCCGATCGCCGACAAGCTTCTGATCGGCTCCGCGCTGGTGATGCTCTCGCTGCTCCAGGAACTGCCGTGGTGGGTCACCATCCTGATCCTGGTCCGGGAGTGGGGCATCACCGCGCTGAGGTTCTTCGTTATCCGCTACGGCGTAATCCCGGCCTCGCGCGGCGGCAAGCTTAAGACCGTGGTGCAGACAGTGGCCATCTTCCTCTACATCCTTCCGCTGTCGTCCATTGCCCCGTGGCTGGGCGTTGTGGCGTTCGTCGTGATGATGGCTGCGCTGGCCATCACCCTGTGGACCGGCGGCGAATACGTCATTGAGGCCCTCAAGCTGCGGGCCGCCGGCATTAGGGCCGAGAAGGCACGGGTAAGGGAGAACAAGCCATGAACCATGCGGAGCCAGACCTTCACCCCAGTCCTCATCCCAAGCTGCACCCCAACCTGCACCGTCTGGCGGAGCAGGCCGTCACCGGCGCCCTCGGCCGCGGGATGACAGCCGCCACCGCCGAATCCCTCACGGCCGGGATGGTCACCGCCATGCTGGCCGACACGCCCGGCGCCTCCGGGATGTTGCAGGGCGGCGTGGTGTCCTACGCCAACAAGGTCAAGGCCGACGTCCTGGGCGTCCCCGGCGAGCTGCTCGACGCCGTCGGCTCCGTGGACGGAGAAGTCGCCGCGGCCATGGCCGACGGCGCGCGCCGCATCTGCGGCGCCGATGTCGGCGTGTCCACCACCGGTGTGGCCGGGCCCGAAGGACACGACGGCAAAGCGGTGGGCACGGTCTTTATCGGCATCGCCACGGCGGGAGGATCGACGTCGTACCCCTATTCCTTTGAAGGGAGCCGCGCCGAGATCCGCGCACTCGCGTGCGGCGCCGCCTTGGAACGCCTGCTGGAAGCCCTATCTTCCGAAGGCTACCGGGCGTAAAGTTGCCGGGAACAAAAGTTGATTCCGAATAGTTGTTACATTGTGTCGCTTCCAAATAAGGGAGGCGCCTAGGATGAAATCATCAGCAGAGTCCGCCCCACCGGCGGACTCGACAGTACGAGGAGCAAGGCGATACAGATGGTAAAGCAGCCCGTATCCGTAAACGGCGTTGTCCGCTGGAAGGATGTGGGCCTCGCCGATCAGGCCAAGAGCGAACAGAAGGAGCGCAAGATGGTTGTACTACGTCACGAAATCGGTGATGTCCTGCGCGATGTCCGCCAGCGCCAAGGCCGTACGCTCCGGGAAGTCTCGCACAGTGCCCGTGTTTCCCTGGGCTACCTGAGCGAAGTGGAACGCGGCCAGAAGGAAGCCTCCTCGGAGTTGCTGTCCTCGATCTGCTCGGCCCTCGATGTTCCGCTCTCGAGCATGCTCCGCGAAGTCAGCGACCGCGTTGCGGTCGCCGAGGGCGTCGCGGTTCCGGACACCGTCCCCCAGGAGTTCGCGCAGCGCTACGGCCGCGATCTCGACCGAGAGATCAACTCCGACCTCAACGACGAGCTGGCGAAGGGCCTCCTTTCCGGAGCTCGCTAGACGCCAACTCACCACCCAAGACGCAAGAAAAGGACCTCCGGCTCAGGCCGGGGGTCCTTTGACGTGTTCGTCCCGGGGGAACCCATCGCGTTCGTAGGTGGCATTGAGTTTCGCCATGTACATGGCAAGAGCCTGCAGGTCCTCAGCCGGCCACTCGGACAGGCGTTCCCGAAACACCTCACGCCGGGCGTCCTGGACTTGGTGCATCCGTTCCTCCCCTTCGCTCGTCAGGCGGATGGCTTGCGCCCGGCCATCCAGCGGGTCCGCTTCCTTCGATATCAGGCCGAGGCCCTCGAGGAAGGCGATCTGACGGCTCACCGAAGGCTTGCCGACGCCGATGCAGGATGCGAGATCGGTGAGCCTGATGGGGCCCTGCTTGCGGATCACGCTGAGCAACCCGTAGGCGGCGGGTTCCATGTCCGGGTGGACCTGGCGCGAGAGTTGATGGGAAATCGACCGGCCCCGGCGCCAGAGCAGGCTCAACTGGTTCTCGACGGCGTCCAGGGCGGCGTCCGCGCCGGCGGTTCCGGGAGAGGAATCTCCCGCGGACTCTGTTGGGTTGCTCATGGCAACCATTCTAGAGTCCTAGGCCGTGAGAGACTTTACTCGTGCGAATTAGTGACTTTTGGCGGCTTATGGACGACGAGTTCGGTGCGGGGTACTCCCACGTCCTGAGCGGCTCGCTGGTCCTGGCCGGGGTCGGGGGACGCACAGCGGACCAGGCCCTCAGCGCGGGCGTTCCTCCCCGCCAGGTGTGGCTTGCCCTGTGCGACGTCCAGGACGTCCCGCCGGAGCGCCGGTTGGGCCGGGACGTCAAACCCCGCGACACCACGGGACCGCGCTAACGCCTGACACGCCGCTGGCATGAGGTGACGCCTGACACGCCGCTCGCTTGTTCGAATATCTGTTCGGATAGCGATATGCTTTTTTCAGAGCTTTTCCCATGCAGAATTTTCCACATGCGTGGTTTTCCACATATGCGGATCCCGCGACAACTTTGTCGGAGGGTGCCAGTAGCGTCAGTGATGACAGACGAAGGGCCTATAGGGCCACTCCACAGCGAGAAAGTATTAGAGGTGTGAATCATGGCCGCAGCCCCGGATCGCCAGAAGGCGCTCGACGCAGCGCTTGCCCAGATTGACAAGCAGTTCGGCAAAGGCTCGGTTATGCGCCTCGGCGATGAAGTCCGTGCGCCCATCGAAGTCATCCCGACCGGCTCCATCGCATTGGACGTCGCCCTGGGAATTGGCGGCCTGCCCCGCGGCCGCGTGGTGGAAATCTACGGTCCGGAATCATCCGGTAAGACCACGGTCGCGCTGCACGCCGTTGCCAACGCCCAGCGCCAGGGCGGCATCGCAGCCTTCATCGACGCCGAACACGCCCTCGATCCGGAATATGCCGCGAAGCTGGGGGTCGACACCGACGCGCTCCTGGTCTCCCAGCCGGACACCGGCGAGCAGGCGCTGGAAATCATGGACATGCTCATCGGTTCGGGTTCCCTCGATGTCATTGTCATCGACTCGGTGGCCGCCCTCGTTCCCCGCGCGGAAATCGAAGGCGACATGGGCGACAGCCACGTGGGCCTGCAGGCCCGCCTGATGAGCCAGGCCCTCCGTAAGATCACCGGCCGCCTGAGCCAGACGAAAACCACTGCCATCTTCATCAACCAGTTGCGCGAAAAGATCGGTGTCTTCTTCGGCTCACCGGAAACCACCACCGGTGGTAAGGCGCTGAAGTTCTACGCCTCCATCCGCATCGACGTCCGCCGGATCCAGACCCTGAAAGAGGGCGCGGATTCCGTCGGCAACCGCACCAAGGCCAAAATCGTCAAGAACAAGATGGCCCCGCCCTTCAAGATCGCCGAGTTCGACATCATTTACGGCCAGGGCATTTCCCGCGAGGGCGGCATTATCGACATGGGTGTCGAGCACGGCCTGATCAAGAAGTCGGGCTCCTGGTTCACCTACGATGGCGACCAGCTGGGTCAGGGCATGGAGAACTCCCGCCGCTTCCTGCGCGACAACCCGGAGCTGGCGGCCGAACTCGAGCGCCTGATCAAGGAAAAGCTTGGCGTCGGTGTCAAGGCCCCGGCCGAAACCGAAGAGTCGCCGAAGCTGAAGGCCGTTGACGGCTTCTAACGCAGGAGCGAGTCGTGGGTCAGGGTTCCGTCCAAGGAACCCTGACCCCGACGGCGCTGCCGACCCGCATGACGGTTCCCACGGGCGCAGTTCCCGCGGGACCCGGGGGTCCCGCGGCTCCCGCGGTTCAAGGGCGGCACCGTCTCCGGAACTGGATCCGGACGCGGACCCGGCAGCGGTCGCTCGCGCCATCGTGCTGAGGCAGCTGACGAATTCGCCCAAGAGCCGGTTGCAGCTCTCGCGCAAGCTGGCCGAGCGCAACGTTCCCGAGGACGTCGCCGAGGCCGTCCTGGACCGCTTCGAGGAAGTGCGGCTGGTTGACGACACCGAGTTCGCCGACATGTGGGTCCGCAGCAGGTCCCAAACGCGCAAACTCGCCAAGGGGGCCTTGCGGCGCGAACTCGCGGACAAGGGCATCGACCCGGAAACCGCCGCCGGCGCCCTGGAACAAGTTAGCGACGCCGACGAAGAATCGGCGGCCCGTGAGCTCGTGGAGCGCAAGCTGCGGGGATTCACCGGCGGTGAAGACCGGGCGGAGCGAGACAAGATCACGCGCCGCCTCGCGTCAATGCTGGCCCGCAAGGGATACCAGCCCTCGCTCGCCTTCCGGATTGTGGGCGAGGTACTCGACGCCGTCACCGGCCGTGCCGGAGTCGGGGAATAAGGCCCCCGATCCGGGGTCTACGCAGGCCCGGCCACAGCCCGTTACCCTTACCCGTTACCCTTAACAAGTGAGTTTTACCATTCCCTCCCCAGCGGCCAGCACGACTTCTCCCGCAGCGACTCCAGCACCGTCTCCGGCAGTGCCGCCAGCAGCGCCTGCGACCTTCGCTGCAGACCCGGCGGCCGCGACGGAAAGTTCCGGGTCGGCCCAGCCCCGCACTTACCAGGTGCGCACCTTCGGCTGCCAGATGAACGTGCACGATTCCGAGCGGATGGCCGGCATGCTCGAAGCCGCAGGTTACGTTCCTTCCGCCGGTGAGTTGGCCGATGTCGTGGTCTTTAACACCTGCGCGGTCCGCGAGAATGCCGACAACAAGCTGTACGGCAACCTCGGCATCCTCGCCCCGGTCAAGGCAGCCAACCCGGGGATGCAGATCGCCGTCGGCGGATGTCTCGCACAGAAGGACCGGGAGACCATCCTCAAGAAGGCGCCGTGGGTGGACGCCGTGTTCGGCACCCACAATGTCGGTGCCCTGCCGGCGCTGCTGGACCGGGCCCGCCACAACAACGAGGCCCAGCTGGAGATCCTCGAATCGCTGGATGTTTTTCCCTCCACTCTCCCCACCAAGCGGGACTCCGTCTATTCAGGCTGGGTATCGATCTCCGTGGGCTGCAACAACACCTGCACCTTCTGCATCGTCCCGGCGCTGCGGGGCAAGGAAAAGGACCGCCGCCCCGGCGAGATCCTGGCCGAAATCCAGGCACTCGTGGACGACGGCGCCATCGAAGTAACTCTGCTGGGTCAAAACGTGAACTCCTACGGCGTCGAATTCGGCGACCGGCAGGCGTTCTCCAAGCTCCTGCGCGCCTGCGGCGACATCCCGGGCCTGGAGCGCGTCCGGTTCACCAGCCCGCACCCGGCCGCCTTCACGGACGACGTCATCGACGCCATGGCCGAGACCCCCAACGTCATGCCGCAGTTGCACATGCCCCTGCAGTCCGGCTCGGACAAGGTCCTCAAGGATATGAAACGGTCCTACCGCTCCACCAAGTTCCTCGGCATCCTGGACAAGGTCCGTGAGAAGATCCCGCACGCCGCCATCTCCACGGACATCATCGTCGGCTTCCCCGGCGAGACCGAGGAGGACTTCCAGGCCACGCTCGACGTCGTGGAGAAGTCCCGGTTCGCCACCGCCTTCACCTTCCAGTACTCCAAGCGACCGGGCACGCCCGCCGCCGACCTGCCGGACCAGCTGCCCAAGGCCGTGGTCCAGGAACGCTTTGAGCGCCTCACGGCCCTGCAGGACCGGATCGCCGCAGAGGAAAACGCCAGGCAGCTCGGCCGCCGCGTCGAGGTCATGGTGACAGCCCAGTCGGGCCGCAAGGCTCAGGAAACCCACCGCCTCTCCGGCCGGTCCCAGGACCAACGGCTGGTGCACTTCTCCGTGCCCGCCGGGGCCGAGGTGCCCCGGCCCGGCGACCTCGTGACCGTCACCATCACAGAGGCCGCAGCGTTCCACCTCATCTCCGACCCTGCATCGGCGGAGGACTACAGCCTGCGCCGGTCCCGTGCCGGTGACGCCTGGGACAGGTCGCAAGCCGACTCCTGCGGGGCGCCCGCGCCGGGATCCGCTTCCGGCGGCACCGGGGTGTCCCTGGGCATGCCCACACTCCCCGTCCGCGGCCGCTAGCCTGTGACAGCTCAGCAAGGCCCCGCTGCCGGCCAAGCGGGGGCCCCGGCGGCCGGCGGCACACCTGACGGCGCAGGACCGGACAGCGCAGGACCGGACAGTGCAGGACCGGACAGCGCAGGACCGGACAGTGCAGGACCGGCACGGCCGGTGATCGCCGTCGTCGGGCCTACGGGCTCCGGCAAGTCCGATCTCGCGGTCTCGCTGGCACTGGAACTCGACGGCGAAGTCATCAACGCCGATTCCATGCAGTTTTACCGCGGCATGGACATCGGCACCGCCAAGATCACAGCGGCCGAACGCCGGGGGGTGCAGCACCACCTCCTGGACATCCTGGATGTGACCCAGGAAGCCAGCGTCTCGGACTTCCAGCAGCAGGCCCGTGAGCTCATTGCCGGCATCCATGCCCGGGGCAAACGCGCCATCCTGGCGGGCGGGTCCGGGCTTTACGTCCGTGCCGCCCTGGACGTGCTGGAATTCCCGGGCACCGACCCTGCCATCCGGAGCCGGCTCGAAGCGGAACTGGAAACCGCCGGACCGGCGCCGCTGCGGGCCCGGCTGGAGGCCGTGGACCCGGTCTCGGCCGGCCGGCTCGGGGACGCACGCCGGATCATCCGCGCGCTTGAGGTGTTCGAACTGACCGGGCGGCCTTTCAGCTCGTTTATGCCCACCCGCGAGTACTTCCAGCCCGCCGTGCAAATCGGGCTCGACGTGGACCGGGAACAGCTCCGGGATCGCCTCGCCCGCCGGGTCCACACCATGGTGGACAGCGGGCTCCTCGACGAGGTCCGCAAACTCGACGCCGCCGGACTCCGGCTCGGCCGGACCGCGCCTCGTGCCCTCGGCTACGCCCAATTCCTCAAGGTGCTCGACGGTGGATCCGACCCGGCGCAGGCCGCCGAGGAAACCATCGTCGCGACCCGGCAGTTCGCGCGCCGCCAGCTCACCTGGTTCCGCGCCGACCCCCGCATCCACTGGCTCGACTGGCAGGACCCCGGGCTGCTGGCGAAGGCCACGGCGCTGTGCCGCTAGGCATTCGGCCGCTGAGGTCGGTGTCACGGTTTCCATCCCGCCGGCCACGAAACGAAGTGCAACCGGTCGCGAAACGAACTGTAACCTTGGACCATGGACGAAACCCTTGCCGCGGCCGCTGACCACCTCGCTGCCGGAGACACCGCCGCCCTCGCCGGCCTGAAGTTCTCGAAAGGCCACGGAACGGGCAATGACTTTGTCCTGATCGCAGACCCCAACGGCACACTCTCGCTCAGCCCTGAGCACGTCGCCGCGCTCTGCGACCGGCACCGCGGCATCGGCGGCGACGGCCTGATCCGGGCCGTCCCTTCCCGGCTGCTGCCCGAGGGGCAGGAATTGCTGGCCGCGCACCCCGACGCCGAGTGGTTCATGGACTACCGCAACGGCGACGGCTCGCTGTCTGAGATGTGCGGCAACGGCGTCCGCGTCTTTGTGCACTTCCTCATCGCCGAAGGCCTCGTGGACCTTCCAGCCGGCGAGTCCCTCGTCATTGGAACCCGGGGCGGTGCCAAGACAATCGTCCGGACAGCTGCGGGCTACGCCGTGGATATGGGTCCTTGGGAGTTCATTTTCCCGGGCGAGGCCACCGCACGGGCCATGGATTCGCTCGTCAGCGCCGAGGGGCTCGAAGTCGCCCGGCCCGCCCTTTCCGTCAGCATGGGCAACCCGCACACAGTGGTTGCCCTGGCCGAAACGGCCGAACTCGAGGCCACGCAGCTGTTCACGGCCCCCCGGGTGGACCCGACGCCGCCGCACGGGACAAACGTCGAATTCGTTGTGCCGTCCGAACCACTGGTCCACGACGGCACGGGCACCATCACCATGCGGGTCCACGAGCGGGGGGTGGGGGAGACGCAGTCATGCGGCACCGGCGCCTGCGCCGCCGCCGTCGCCATCCGCCACTGGGCCGGCCAGGGCGCACCGGACGCGTGGAACGTCCACGTCCCCGGCGGCGTCGTCGGCGTGAAATTCTTCCTGGGCCCGGAGGGGCACGAACACGTCGAACTCAGCGGCCCGGCCGTGATCGTCGCTAGCGGGACGCTTTCCTGACCCGAAGGATCCGGAACGACTTCGACGTACTCTCCCGGGTCACGCTGAAGCTGGAGTCGAGCTCCGCCGCCAGCCAGCGCTGCAGCGAATCCGAGCCGAGGTTCTTCTGGACCACGAGCCAGGCCGATCCACCCGACGCCAGCCTGGGAATCCACAGGCGCAGGAGGGCGTGAAGCTCATCCTTGCCGATCCGGATCGGCGGGTTGGACCAGATGGTGTCAAAGCGCAGTTCGGGGTCCACGGCGTCCGGCGTGCTGGCGGTCAGGTTGGTCAGCCCCAACAGCCCGGCGTTTTCGTTGGTGAGGGTCACGCAGCGTTCGTTCACGTCCACCGCGTAGACGTGGGCGTGCGGTGCCCGCAGGGCCATGGTCAGGGCGATCGGTCCCCAGCCGCAGCCGATATCCAGCAGGTTGCCCTGCGGCGCCGGAGCCGGGACGTCGGCGAGTAGCACGGCCGTCCCCTTGTCGATCCCGTCCGGGCTAAAGATCCCTGAAGATGTCTGCAGCCGGCGCGTTTCACCGGCAAGATCCACGGTGAGCGGCTTGCGGGTGAAGGGCCCAGCGGGCTGGGCGCTGAAATAGTGTGCAGACTCCATAATGGGCCAGATTAGTTGGCGGCCCGCCCGAATGGGAAACCGGGTAGGAGCGTTGGCGTCTGCTAGGCTAAAAAACATGATCTTGATCTCCAAGTAGTCGGCACGGGCTCCGTCCCGTCCTTTAGCGACTCCGTAGCGACGCAGGTAAACGCCTTCCGCTGAGCGCGCCATCGCAATGGTGAGTCTTCTCACCCGCGGGCGCCCGCATCACTTGGAATCCAGCCGCTTTCCCAGACACCTTGTGTTGCTGGCACCGTGCTCCTTGGCGCGTTGCCGGGCCGGGCTCGGCGGACGGCACCTACCTCACTGTGTATCTAACAGCCTGTGTTTCTCACAGCCAAGGTTTCCCACAACCGGGGTTCCCCACAGCCAGGGTTCCCCACGGCCAGGCGCAATTGCCGCCTCTACCCTCACCCAGCCACCGCTCCGGACGGAGCCAGCCCTGCCCCCGGCACCGTTGCCGCGGGCATTCCAGGAGGCCTGTATGACCCCCCGCCGTCAGCCCAGCGCGAATACCGCCCCACAGAGCAACAATCGGCACTATTCTGAAAGTGCCGAACCCTTAAAGGAGACCATGACCAGCCACCCCAACACCGGACCCGATTCAGCCGCCCAGGACATGAGTCCTGAGGAGATCCAGGCTGTAATCGACCGGATCCTGTCCAAGGACACCCCCGCCCCAGGCGCAGGCCGTGGCGGCGGCTCCGGAGCCAACGGAGGCGCCGGTGCGAGTACCAGCGGCCCGACGTCGGTGCTCGGCAAGGCACAGGCCATCTCCCGCCTGGACGAGGTGTACACCAACTTCGACGGCGACCAGCAGGATCTTGAGGAACGCCACGCGCTGCGCCGCAAGGCGGGCCTGTCCACCGAACTCGAAGACGTCACCGAGGTCGAATACCGGCAGCTGCGCCTTGAGCGCGTCGTCCTGGCCGGACTCTGGACCGAAGGCACCCTCGCGGATGCCGAAAACTCCCTGCGCGAACTTGCGGCCCTCGCCGAGACAGCCGGCTCCGAGGTCCTCGACGGGCTCGTCCAGCGGCGGGCCAAGCCCGATCCCGGAACCTTCCTCGGCTCCGGCAAGGCGCAGGAACTGAAGGCCATCGTGATGTCCACCGGCGCCGACACCGTAGTGGTCGACGCCGAATTGGCCCCGTCCCAGCGGCGCGGCCTGGAGGACATCGTCAAGGTCAAGGTCATTGACCGCACGGCGCTGATCCTGGACATCTTCGCGCAGCACGCAAAGAGCCGCGAAGGCAAGGCGCAGGTGGAACTGGCCCAGCTGGAATACCTGCTGCCGCGCCTGCGTGGCTGGGGCGAGTCGATGTCCCGCCAGGCCGGCGGCCAGGTGGGCGGCGCCGGCGCCGGCATGGGTTCGCGTGGTCCCGGTGAAACCAAGATCGAACTGGACCGCCGCCGGATCCGCACCCGGATGGCCAAGCTGCGCCGGGAAATCGCCGCCATGAAGCCCGCCCGGGAAACGAAGCGGGCTAACCGCCGTCGTAATGCCGTGCCCTCGGTAGCGATCGCCGGGTACACCAACGCCGGGAAGTCCTCGCTGTTGAACCGGCTGACCGACGCCGGGGTCCTGGTGGAAAACGCCCTGTTCGCCACCCTGGATCCGACCGTCCGCAAGGCCGAAACCGCTGACGGGCTGGGGTACACCCTGGCGGACACCGTGGGGTTTGTCCGGTCCCTGCCCACCCAGCTCGTGGAAGCATTCCGCTCCACGCTGGAAGAGGTGGCCGACTCGGACCTGATCCTGCACGTCGTGGACGTCTCGCACCCGGATCCGGAAGGCCAGATCGCCGCTGTCCGGACGGTCTTCAGTGAAGTCGACGCGCGCAAGGTTCCGGAAATCATTGTCCTGAACAAGGCCGACGCCGCGGACCCGTTCGTGGTGGAGAGGCTCAAGCAGCGCGAGCCGCGCCACGTGGTGGTCTCGGCCCGCACCGGTGAAGGCATTCCGGAGCTGCTCAAGGCCATCAGCGAGGGCATTCCGCGGCCCAGCGTGAAGCTTGAGCTGCTCATCCCGTACAACCGCGGGGACCTGCTCAGCAAGCTCCACGAGACCGACGCCGAGATCCTCAGCCTCGACCACGAGGAAACCGGGACCCGTGCCGTGGTGATGGTGCGCGAAGGACTCGCCGCTGAACTGGATCCCTTCATCAGCAATGACTGAGGCTGCGGTGACCAGGGCTGACGCTGAACCCGCGGACGCATCGGCCGACGCCGAACCTGCGGACGTTGAATCGGCCGACGCCGGCGTCGATTTGGTTGCGGGTGCGGCCGGCGAGGAGTTCGTGGTTAAACTTCTCGACCGTGCCGTGTCCGGCATGGGCGGCCAGAGCCGCGATGGCCAGCACGAAATGGCCCGGCAGGTGGCGCGCGCGATAGACAGCGGCGACCACCTGCTGGTCCAAGCTGGCACCGGCACCGGCAAATCACTGGCTTACCTGATTCCGCTGATCGCCCATTCGCTGACCAGCAACAAGCCCACACTGGTCTCCACCGCTACGCTGGCGCTGCAGACGCAGATTGTGGGCCGGGATCTGCCCAGGCTGCTCAAGACCATCACCCCTGCCCTGGAACGGCCCGTCAAGGTCGCCCTGGTGAAGGGCCGGTCCAACTACGTCTGCCGGCACAAACTCGAGGGCGGTTTCCCGTCCGAAGAGCCCTCCGAGGGACAGCTGTTTTCCCTCGGTGAGGACACGAGTGTGCCGCATTTCGCCGCCGCACTTGGCGGGCCGTCCTCCCAGCTGGGCAAGGAAGTCGTCCGCCTGCGCGAATGGGCCGAGGAGACGGCGACGGGGGACCGCGACGAGCTCATGCCCGGCGTCACGGACCGGGCCTGGCGCCAGGTCTCGGTCACCTCCATGGAGTGCCTCGGCGCGCAGAAGTGCCCGCTCGCGGCCGAATGCTTCAGCGAGCTGGCACGGCAGAACGCCGCCGATGCCGACGTCGTGGTCACCAACCACGCCATGCTCGCCGTCAGCGCCTTCGAAGGCCTGGCGGTGCTGCCCGAGTACGACGTCGTGGTGGTGGACGAGGCGCACGAACTCCAGGACCGTGTCACCGGCGCGGTCTCCGGCCAGCTCTCCGTGGCTATGGTGCACGCCGCCGCGTCCGGGGCCCGGAAGCACACGGGCATCACCGTGGACGCGCTGAACAATGCCGCCGCCCACCTGGAGCTGGCCATCGACGGCGTCCCCAGCGGTTTGATGCCCAACGGCCTGAATACCGAGCAGCTGGACTGCATCGACCAGCTACGCGACGCGTGCCGAGCCGCCCTGTCCGATTCGAAGGGCGACAGCTCCGTGTCGGCCGACGGCGGACGCCAGCTGGCCCGGTCACGCCTGATGGTCATTCTGGAACTCTGTGAACGACTCCTGGCCGCACGCGAAAACCGCGAAGTAGTGTGGTTCTCCCGCAACAGCAGCTTCGACCCGGCGCAGGGGTACTCCCAGCCGGACGAGAGCGCGCCGGCCTTGATCAATGTTGCGCCGTTGAGTGTCGCGGGGCGTTTGCGCGAGGGTTTGTTCGCGGACCACACCGTCATTCTGACCTCGGCCACGTTGGCCATCGGCGCTGCCTTCGAGCCTGCGGCCGGCGGTCTGGGCCTCGTTGGCAATGGCGCGCCGAGCTGGACCGGCGTCGACGTCGGGTCCCCGTTCGACTATCCGAAGCAGGGCATCCTCTATGTCGCCCGGCACCTGCCCAAACCCGGCCGCGGGACTTCCCCCGAGGCCCTGGATGAACTCGAGAAGCTGATCCGTGCTTCCGGCGGCGGCGCCTTGTGCCTGTTTTCCTCGCGGCGCGCGGCCGAGGAAGCAGCCGAGGCCATGCGGCCCCGGCTGGGCCTCAGCATCCTGTGCCAGGGCGAGTCGACCATGACGGCGCTCGTGCGGCAGTTTGCCGACGAGCCGGACACGTGTCTGTTCGGCACGATGTCCCTCTGGCAGGGCGTCGACGTTCCTGGGGTGTCCTGCCGGCTGGTGGTCATTGACCGGATTCCCTTCCCGCGGCCGGATGATCCGCTGATGACGGCACGCTCCCGGGCCGTGGCCCAGGCCGGCGGCAATGGCTTCATGTCTGTGTCGGCGACGCATGCCGCGATTCGGCTCGCGCAGGGCGCCGGGCGGCTGATCCGCTCGACGTCGGACAAGGGCGTGGTGGCGGTGCTGGACTCGCGGCTGTCGACGGAGCGCTATGGCGGATTCCTCCGTGCCGCGCTTCCGCCGTTCTGGCCCACCACCGATGCGTCGATAGCCCTGGCTGCCCTGGAGCGCCTGGCGAAGGACTCTGCGAAAGAATAGATCGCAGGCTGGCCGCCACCCCGCGCCGGAAATCGGCCGTGGGGTGGCCACTAGGTCATGGCGTGGCCCGGGGTGGCTAAAGGGAGCGCAGTACCGAGACGACCTTGCCCATGATGACGGCGTGGTCGCCGAGGATGGGCTCGTACTGGGTGTTCTGCGGCAGCAGCCAGGTGTGGCCGTCCCGCTGGCGGAATGTCTTGACCGTGGCTTCGTCGTCCAACAGTGCTGCCACGATGTCGCCGTTCACGGCATCACCCTGGCGGCGGACAACCACCCAGTCGCCGTCGCAGATGGCGGCGTCGATCATCGAGTCGCCGGCCACCTTGAGCATGAAGAGTTCGCCATGGCCCACGAGTTGGCGGGGCAGTGGCATGACATCCTCCACCACCTGGTCCGCGAGGATGGGCCCGCCGGCCGCGATGCGTCCGACGAGCGGCACCATTGCCGTGTCAGTGGCGCTGGCGAGCTCAGTCACTGACAGACCGCCGACGGCCCGGAGGCCGCTGGACTTCTCGACACCCGAAATAGCCGTGGTCCCCTCGTCCAGGGTCAGCGGCATGAGCACTTCCATGGCCCGCGGGCGCTTCGGATCGCGCCGCAGGTAACCGAGCTTTTCGAGCTGGGAAAGCTGATGGGTCACGCTCGACAAGCTGGCGAGACCGACAGTGTCGCCGATCTCGCGCATGGAGGGCGGGTAGCCCTTGTCGGTGACGGACCGCTGGATGGTCTCCAGGATTTTCTTTTGCCGGACGGTGAGGCTCTTGGGGGCCCGGGCGGGCTGCGGGCTCCGTGAGGTGGCCCTGCCGCCGGTGGCTTGTGCTGCCATGTTCGCCAACGCCTTTCCGTTCCGCCCGGCGGCCGTGGCTGCTGTCACCGGGAACTTCCGGCCTGAAATGTCAGACCCTGCTGATCAACTACGAATGAACTCACAGAAGGAGTTCATCGCGGTTGTCCTGTCCCTCAAAAATAGGCCAGCCGCACGGCTTTTTCAAACATTTGTTCTAGCGAGTCTCGACATCGTTCGTTAGTAAGTGCTAAAACAGAACAAGCAAGGTTCGAATATGTGTTCGATTTCGCGGTTCACGCTTCGGATCCGGTATTCGGTTCTATGTTCGAAGGTTCGGCCGGTTGGCGGCGAGTACGTGAAGTACGCCGGGCGGCACCGTATGGTCCAGGAGGGCTCAGTTCATGTCAGCTTCAAGCGCGTTTCACGGCAATTTTGTTCTAGGCGTCACGAATCACCACCGCAGTTCCCCGATGTCGCCGGCACCGCAAGGGATGACGGCAGCGGGTTCCGGCGGGCGGGCGAAGCAGGCACCGCTGCGGCTCACCAGGCGCGGACGCTTCGTCTTCTTCGGTGTCCCGCTGATCCTGCTGGCGGCGTTCATCCTGTCGTTCAGCGGATTCCTCAACGCTCCCGCGAAAGCGGCGGATTCCGCGGACCAGCTCTCGCTGACGCCGACGGTTTCCGTCACAGTGCAGCAGGGGGAGTCCCTCTGGGCCATTGCAGGGTCCGTGGCTCCGGAGCGCGATCCCCGCGATGTTGTGGCCGATATCGTGCAGCTGAACAATCTGGACGCCGCGCCTGTGATGCCGGGCCAGCAGCTGTTCGTCCCGTCCAAGTAACATCCGTCAAGCGCAGTCGCAGGCGTCACAGTTTCAGCGCCCGTCCCGCTACCACTTAAACTGGTCAAGTGACTGACCAGCTTGAGCGCCTCAACCGACTGCCCCTCCGGACCAATCTGCGCGGCCTGCGTCCATATGGCGCGCCGCAGCTGGACGTCCCCATCCTGCTCAACGTCAACGAGAACACCCATGGCGTACCGGCCGATGTCCGCGCGGCGATCACCGAAGCCGTCAGCGCAGCCGCTGCCGGGCTGAACCGCTATCCTGACCGCGAGTTCACCGAATTGCGCGAAGCACTCGCCGAATACCTTGGCCACGGCCTGGAAGCGGAGAATATTTGGGCCGCGAACGGCTCCAACGAAGTCCTTCAGCAAGTCCTGCAGGCATTCGGCGGCCCGGGCCGGACGGCCCTCGGGTTCCCTCCCACGTATTCGATGTACCCGCTGCTGGCCTCTGGCACGGATACGGAGTACATCGTGGGTGCCCGCGCGGCAGACTATGGGCTCAGCGCGGAATCGGCGGCCCGGCAGGTCCGCGAGCTTCAGCCCAACATCGTTTTCCTGTGCTCCCCGAACAACCCCACGGGCACGGGGCTGGGGCTCGATGTCGTCGAGGCCGTCTATGACGCCGGCGAGGCCAGTCAAACCATCGTGATCGTTGACGAGGCCTATCACGAGTTCGCCCACGACGGCACGCCCAGTGCCCTCACATTGCTGCCTGGCCGGGAGCGGCTCATCGTCTCGCGCACCATGAGCAAGGCCTTCGCCCTCGCCGGTGCGCGGCTCGGCTACATGGCCGCGGCCCCGGAGGTTGCTGACGCCCTGCGCCTGGTCCGTCTCCCGTACCACCTCTCCGCCATCACCCAGGCCGCGGCTCTGGCTGCCCTGCGCCACCGGGGAGCGCTCATGGCGGACGTTGAGGACATCAAGCGCCAGCGCGACCGGATCGTGTCGGAACTGACGCGGCTGGGCCTGAAGCCGGCCGCCTCCGATTCCAACTACGTGTTCTTCGGCGGCCTGGAGAACCCCCACGAAGTCTGGCAGGGCATGCTGGATGCCGGTGTCCTCATCCGCGACGTCGGCATTCCGGGGCACCTTCGCGTGACCGCCGGCACTGAGACAGAAACCACAGCCTTCCTTGAGGCCCTTGAACGCATCCTGAACGGCTCCGCAAAGCCGCAGGCCTAGACTTGGTGGGGAGCCCGAGCGCCCCGCCAGACTGCCCAGCACCCTGCCTTCTTCCAAAGGACACATCTACATGAGCAACACGGGATCCACCACCGAGGGCCGGACCGCACGCATGGAACGGACCACCAGTGAGTCCTCGGTCCTGGTCGAGATCAACCTGGACGGCACCGGCGTCTCAGACATCAGCACGTCGGTCCCGTTCTACGACCACATGCTGACGGCCCTCAGCAAGCACTCCTTGATTGACATGACCGTCAAGGCCACCGGCGACACCCACATCGATGTGCACCACACCGTCGAGGACGTGGCCATTACCTTCGGCGAGGTCCTGCGGACCGCGCTGGGCAACAAGGCCGGGATTCGCCGTTTTGGCGAGGCGACCGTGCCCCTGGATGAGGCCCTCGCGCAAGCCGTCGTAGACGTCTCCGGCCGTCCCTACCTGGTCCACGCCGGTGAGCCGGCAGGCCAGGAATACCACCTGATCGGCGGCCACTTCACGGGCTCCCTGACCCGCCACGTCTTTGAGACGATCACGCTGCACGCCGGGATTTGCCTGCACATGAACGTCACGGCCGGGCGCGACCCGCACCACATCGTCGAGGCCCAGTTCAAGGCCTTTGCCCGGGCACTGCGCGCAGCCGTTGAACCGGATCCCCGCGTCGAGGGCATCCCGTCCACAAAGGGTGCCTTGTGACCGGCCCGCTGCTCCGCGACGGGGCCATCATCGACCCCGCCGCCGCGACCAAGCCGGTGTCCCCGGAGGGAAAGCCCACCGTTACGGTGCTGGACTATGGCTCCGGGAATGTCCGGTCCGCTGTGCGCGCGCTGGAGCGGGCCGGCGCCGAGGTCATCCTCAGCTCCAAGCCCGCAGACGTCCTCAACGCCGACGGCCTTGTCGTCCCCGGTGTCGGCGCCTTCGAAACCGTCATGCGCGAGCTCAAAGCCGTTGACGCCATCCGGATGATCGGCCGCCGTGTCGCCGGGGGCCGCCCCGTGCTGGCCATCTGCGTCGGCCTGCAGGTGCTGTTCGAAGCCGGCGTCGAACACGGCACGGAAGCCGAGGGCATGGGGGAGTGGCCTGGCAAGGTGGAGCTGTTGCCCGCCGACGTCGTGCCCCACATGGGCTGGAACACCGTCTCCGTCCCGGAAGGGTCCAAACTGTTCGCCGGGGTCGAGGGCGAGCGCTTCTACTTCGTGCACTCCTACGGTGTCCAGCACTGGGACTTCGACGTCATCCAGCCGCGGATGGCGGCGCCGCTGGTGACCTGGTCGGACCACGGCGCCCCGTTCATCGCGGCTGTGGAAAACGGCCCGCTGTGCGCCACCCAGTTCCACCCGGAGAAGTCCGGCGACGCCGGCGCCCGGCTGCTGCGCAATTGGGTCCAAGGCCTGCGCCCCGCTTCCCCTGAACAAACCGCAGCCCCGGAAGGGACCGCCTAGATGTGGTCCCTGGTACTCATGGGCGTCGCCGGCCTGCTGGTTGGCGGCGCGATCTCCTTCCGGCAGCAGAAAAGTCCGCGCTGGGTGCAGATCGTTTTCTACATCCTGGCCGGCATGTCGCTGCTGGCCGCCTACCTCCTGACCCTGCCGGCGTCCTGACGGCCCGCTCCCAACTTCCATCCCCAAGCTGAGGACTCCACGATGACCACCGAAACCCCGCTGCCCGTACTTGAGCTTCTGCCCGCCGTCGACGTCGTCAACGGCCAGGCCGTCCGGCTTGTGCAGGGCGAAGCAGGCAGCGAGACGAGCTACGGCACCCCGCTGGAGGCCGCCCTCAATTGGCAGCAGCAGGGGGCTGAATGGGTGCATCTGGTCGACCTCGACGCAGCGTTCGGGCGTGGCTCCAACGCCGAGCTCCTGCGCGAGGTCGTTGGACGGCTCGATATCAAGGTGGAGCTCTCCGGCGGCCTGCGCGACGACGAGTCCCTCGAGAAAGCCCTCGATCTCGGCGTCGCCCGGGTGAACCTGGGCACCGCGGCATTGGAGAACCCGGAGTGGACGGCGCGGGTGATCGAGCGCTTCGGCGACAAGATCGCAGTCGGCCTGGATGTCCGCGGCACCACCCTCGCCGGCCGGGGCTGGACGAAGGAAGGCGGGGACCTCTGGGAGGTGCTCGGCCGCCTCGAGGACGCCGGCTGCGCCCGGTACGTCGTGACCGATGTGACCAAGGACGGCACGCTCCAGGGCCCCAACGTCGAACTCCTGCGCCAAATGGTCGAGAAGACAGGCAAACCGGTGATCGCCTCCGGCGGCATTTCCAGCCTTGAGGACCTCTTGGTCCTGCGTTCCCTGGTGCCGCTGGGCGTCGAAGGCGCCATCATCGGCAAGGCCCTCTACAACGGCAACTTCACACTGCCCGAGGCCCTCGACGCCGCCGGCCGCCGCTAGGGGGTCAGTGCCCATGACGCACACCCACGACTCCCAAGACCCCCACGACTCCCACGACCCCCATGAGGGAGTGCAGCCGGGCCCCGGGGCTGGCCCCGTCCGGCACCTGCCCGGACACATCGCGGCCGCCCTTGCCGGCGCCGGCGGGGCCACTGACTCCGCCGGCCAACCCTGGGCAGGCCGCAGCCTGTCCGGCGATGACGCAAAGATCCACAATTTCGAGGACGATGACGGCACCGCCGACGCCGGCTACCTGGCGGCTTTGGACAACCTCGCCGCGGGCACAGGCGACGAAGCGGCCGTAGTGGCCGCGCTCGCCACCGCCCGGGTATTCGTGCCAATCGTCGCCCAGCTCGCCGAAGAGGGCGAAGCCGTCACGCACCCGCACGGGGACCAGCTGCACGGTGACAAACTTCGCTCCGACAAACAGGCAGACATGGCCCTCGTGACGCTCAAGGCGCCGGACGGGCGCACGGCCATGCCGGTGTTCACCTCGGCGGCGTCACTGAAGGCGTGGCATTCGGAGGCCAGGCCGGTCGCCGTGTACGCGGCCAGGGCTGCCCTGTCCGCGGTCGCGGAAGGCGCCGAGCTGCTGGTGCTCGATCCCGGCTCCGAACTGACGTTCGTGGTGCGCCGGCCGGCGGTTTGGGCACTCGCCCAGCAGCAGACCTGGACGCCGTCGTACGCCGATCCAGACCTCGTAGGAGCCCTCGGGGAGGGCGCGGTTAGCTTTCCGGCGGTCCGCCGTGTTGAAATTCATCCGGGGGGTGGAGTTGCCTCGGCAACGGCCGATGGCAGGCGGCTCCCCGGTGGGGGAGCCGGCCCGGAACTCCGTGTGGTCCTCTACCTCGAAGACGGGCTCGACGCCGCCGGCGTGCAGTCCATCGTGGCCGGCCTCAACAACGCCTGGGCCCGGAATGAAATCTTTGCCGAGCGGGTTGATTCGATCGAGGTCAAGCTGCAGCGCGCAGCACCATAGCTGACGGCCCAACGGGGGGACTTCCCGGTGCTGCCGTGGGCAGTACCAGAAGGAAGTAGTTTCGTGAATTTCGCGCTTTACCGTCAGCTGCTGGCCGTCCGGCCCATCAGGCGGCTCCTGTTGGTCGGCATGATCGCCCGCATACCGCACTCGGCGGCCGGCGTCTTGCTGACCCTGCACATCGTCCTGACCCTCGGCCAGGGCTACGCGGCCGCCGGCGCAGCCGCGGCCGTGATGACGATCGGAATCGCCGTCGGGGCGCCCTGGCGCGGGCGCCGGGTCGACACCGTGGGGCTGCGTAAGGCGCTCATTCCGTCCGTCGTCTCCGAGACCGTGATCTGGTCGATCGTGCCGCACGTGTCCTACGAAGTCCTGCTGCCCCTGGTGTTCGTCGGGGGTCTGCTGACCCTGCCTATCTTCAGCGTGGTGCGGCAGTCACTCGGCGTGCTGGCCCCCGGGGAACAGCGCCGTACAGCCTTCACCCTGGACGCCATCGCCACCGAACTGGTCTTCATGATCGGCCCCGCTGTCGGAGCCGTCGTCGCCACCAGCGGCCAGTCCGTGCTGGGCCTGACAGTGGTGGGGGTAGCCACATCCGTCGCGGGACTCTTCCTCATGTGGTTCAACCCGCCCACCCGGAGCGCTTCCCCCGACGCTGAACTCGAGGCGCAGGAGCTGGAATGCGCGGAAGCCGCCGTCGTCGCCGCCGCCCCGGCCCACCTGCAGGAGGCTGCAGCCGAGCTGGCACCCCTGGCGGCCGCCGCCGAGGAACGGCGCCAGCGGGGCTCCGGCCTGCGCCACAGAGTCATCCACAACTTCAGCTGGTTCACCGCCGCCGTGGGCGCCGTATTCGCTGTCGCGGCCGGTGCCGGCATGGTCCTCAGCGGCACCGACGTCGGCATCGTCGCTGCCCTCCAGACCGGCGGCCACGAGGCAGAAATCGGTATGGTGTTCCTCTTCTGGTGCGCGGCCTCGGTGGTTGGCGGCATCCTCTACGGCGCCATGCACCGACCCATTTCCCCGATCCTCCTGTTGCTGGGGATGTCAGCGCTGACGATCCCGATGGCCTTCGCGACCGACGTCTGGACGCTGAGCCTGCTCTCGTTGCTGCCGGGTCTGCTGTGCGCACCGGTGTTGTCCGCGGCCTCGGAAAAGGTGGCCGAGCTGGTTGACGAGAGCCGACGCGGCGAGGCGATGGGCTGGTACGGTTCATCGCTCACCGGCGGAGTGGCCCTGGGTGCGCCGCTTGCCGGGCTGTTCATCGACCTCATCGGCCCGTCGGCCGGCTTCGTGTCCGTGGGACTGGCGGGCGTGGCCCTCTGCCTGGTGGGACTCGTCCTGCAGCACGTGCGGCGTCGCCGCCTGGCCCACGCCTGACCGTCCGCTGACGCCGCCTGCGGCACCCGCGGAACCCAGAAGGCAAGGCGTTAACGACGACGGCGGCGCGCGGACCTCAGTGGTCCGCCCGCCGCCGCTTTTATATAGCTGACGAAAGTGTTTAGTTGACCGGGCCGGTGTACTTCTCGCCCGGGCCCTTGCCCGGAGCATCCGGAATGACGGATTCCTCGCGGAAGGCCAGCTGGAGCGAGCGAAGTCCATCGCGCAACGGCCCGGCGTGCTGGGAGCCGATTTCCGGCGCCGCAGCGGTCACCAGGCCGGCAAGGGCGGTGATCAGTTTGCGGGCCTCGTCCAGGTCCTTGAGTTCCTGGGCATTTTCCTCGGCGGCGAGGCCGAGCTTTACCGCGGCGGCGCTCATCAGGTGCACGGCGGCCGTGGTGATGACCTCGATCGCGGGGACTTCTGAGATGTCGCGTATCTGCTGCGAGACGTCGGCCTGGGCGGCTGCGGGCTCGAAGCCGTGGGAATTACTGTCTGAAGTGCTCATGCTGGTAAGCTTGTCACAGACCGACTGAATGTCGTTATTCTCAGGCTTTTATAGAATGCAGTGCTTCTGGCTGAAGTTAGGGCCCGAAGTTGTCGCCCGGCGACGCACATGTGCGTTGAACGGGTATCTTTCTGTAGAGTTGACTTTAGTTTGCAAGCGGAGTTCTCTCCCACCCGCGTCAGCCGCGAAACTTCCTTCGGGAAGCCCCTCCCTCTGGGAGTCAAGGTTGCCGGGTACCTGGTCGGGCACCACCTCGGACTCCGGTCCGCAGGAAGTGCATGTCGCCCCATTGAGGCGGCAGCTCCGATCTCGAGGCCTTCGATTGCTCCGGCAATTGGGGGCCTTCTCTTTTTGCCGGTGAAATACCCTCACGAACACAGGAGCTTTAACATTAGCGAGCCAAGAATCAATGAGCGTATCCGCGTCCCTGAGGTGCGGCTGGTCGGCCCTGCAGGCGAACAAGTGGGCGTCGTCCGTATTGAGGATGCCCTGCGTTTGGCTGCCGAGTCCGATCTTGATCTCGTTGAAGTTGCACCGCAGGCGAAGCCTCCGGTGTGCAAGCTGATGGACTTCGGCAAGTACAAGTACGAAGCCGCCGTCAAGGCACGCGAAGCCCGGAAGAACCAGACCAACACGGTCCTGAAGGAAATCCGCTTCCGCCTGAAGATCGACACGCATGACTACGAGACGAAGCGCGGCCACGCGCTCCGCTTCCTCGGCGCTGGCGACAAGGTCAAGGCCATGATCCAGTTCCGAGGCCGTGAGCAGCAGCGCCCCGAGATGGGCATCCGCCTGCTCCAGCGCTTCGCCGACGACGTCGCCGAAGTTGGTGTTGTGGAGTCCAGCCCGCGGATCGATGGCCGCAACATGGTCATGGTGGTTGGCCCGCTGAAGAACAAGGCTGAAGCCAAGGCAGAGGCCCGCCGCGCAACGCAGCGCGCAGAAGCCAAGGCTGAGAATGAAGCCAAGGCCTCGGGCCGCGTTGACACCTCCGGCCCCGAAGCACCCCTGACGCAGTCGCTCGCCGATCTTCTTCCGGAAGGCTACGAGGTCCGGACTGCGGCACCTGCAACGGTGACCGAGGCTGAGGCGCCGGCAGCAGAAGCCCCCGTAGTCGAAGAGGCCAAGGCCGAAGAGACGACGCAGGCCCCGGCCGAAGAGGCCAAGGCCGACGAGGCTCCTGCCCAGGAAGCTCCGAAGGCGGCTGCTCCCAAGGCGGCCGAGAAGCCGGCAGCGGCGAAGGCTCCTGCGGCTCCGAAGGTGGCCGAGAAGCCGGCAGCAGCGAAGGCTCCTGCGGCTCCGAAGGTGGCCGAGAAGCCGGCAGCAGCCAAGGCTCCTGCGGCTCCGAAGGCCGCTCCGGCCCCGTCCGCTGCGGCCAAGGCTCCGGAGGAAAAGGCAGCCGCTCCGGCGGCGGCACCGAAGCCGGTTGCTGCTCCGAAGCCGGTGCCGAGGCCTTCAGCGCCGAAGCCCGCGGCACGGCCGGCCGCCCCCCGGGCTGCCGCCAAGCCTGGCACCAAGAAGACCAACTAGTTCACGGCTGCCGGACAGCAATGTCCGGCAGTAGGCAACCAGCATGCCGCCCGCAGGGGCGGCTGCACGAAAGAGCTGCAGACTTTTCTGCGGATACGTAAGGAGATCGGTTCCCATGCCGAAGATGAAGACCCACAGCGGTGCTAAGAAGCGCTTCAAGCTGACCGGTAGCGGCAAGCTGCGCCGCCAGCAGGCCAACCGCCGCCACTACCTTGAGCACAAGTCCTCCAGGCTGACCCGTCGCCTTGCCGGCGACAAGATCGTCTTCAAGGGCGACGCCAAGGTCATCCGGAAGATGCTCGGCATCTAAGTTCCAAGTTCTCTGACTGTTCGCCACCTGGCAGCAGTCAACTACCAAAAAGGCTTCTCAGGCCAGCCGGACCGTTCCGGCAGTAGATGCTTGGGATCAGAAATTTCTAAGGAGTACGCACGTGGCACGTGTGAAGAGGGCGGTTAACGCCCACAAGAAGCGCCGGGTTATCCTCGAACGCGCAAAGGGCTACCGTGGACAGCGTTCACGCCTGTACCGCAAGGCCAAAGAGCAGCTGCTGCACTCGTTTGTGTACAGCTATGGCGACCGCAAGAAGAAGAAGGGCGATTTCCGCCGTCTTTGGATCCAGCGCATCAACGCTGCATCCCGCGCCAACGGCCTGACCTACAACCGACTGATCCAGGGCCTGAAGGCCGCTGAGGTTGAGGTTGACCGCCGCATGCTGGCCGAGCTTGCCGTTTCCGACGCCAACGCCTTCGCCGCGCTGGTCAAGGTCGCCAAGGACTCGCTGCCCGCCGACACGTCCGCTCCGGCCGTGCAGGCTGAGGCCGCTCCGGCTCCGAAGGCTGCCAAGAAGGCTCCCGCGAAGAAGCCTGCTGCCAAGAAGGCTGACGCCGAGGCCGCAAAGTAGTTCTGCCGTAGTCGAAGGACTGCTTCGTTCCAGAACCGGCTGCGAAAGCAACTAAGGTTCTTATATGAACGAAACCGGGCGCCCGCAAGACTTTCCACTTTCCAATCCTCGAGCTGATCGGGTGAGGAAGGTGGCACAACTTGCCGGGCGCCCGGCCCGTTTAAAGCGCAGCGAGTTCCTGGCGGAGGGGCCGCAGGCTGTCCGGGAGGCCCTGACGCTGCATCAGAAGCGGATTGCCGCGGGGGAGCCTGGCATCGTCTATGAGGTCTACGCGAGTGAGGCCTGCCTCGACCGGCACCCGGACCTGGAGACACTTGCGGAGGGCACCACCGCCTTCCTCGCGACTGACGAAGTGCTGGCCGCGATGGCGGACACGGTCACTCCGCAGGGCATTCTCGCGGTCTGCGGTTTCCTGGACGTTGGCCTCGATCAGGTGTTGGACGCGGGCCCGCAGCTGGTCGCGGTCCTGTGTCAGGTCCGCGACCCTGGCAACGCCGGAACCGTGCTCCGTGCCGCTGACGCGGCCGGCGCTGATGCCGTCATCCTGACCGCCTCCAGCGTTGACATCTACAACCCCAAGGCGGTCCGTTCGACGGCGGGATCCCTCTTCCACCTGCCGATCGTCCTCGGCGCCGACGTGGCGGAGCTGGTGGCCCGCTGCAAGGAACGGGGGATCGGCGTGCTCGCCGCCGACGGGAACGGCCAGCTGAACCTTGACCGTCTCCAGGACGAGAACGCGGCCCGCCGCCTGGGGTCCTCCGCCGCCGAATCGGTCTACGCGCTGGAAAAGCCCACAGCCTGGCTGTTCGGCAACGAGGCCCAGGGCTTGTCCGAGGACGAGATCGCGTTGGCCGACCACCGGGTGGCCGTCCCGGTCTATGGGGGAGCGGAAAGCCTGAACCTCGGCACCGCAGCCACCGTCTGCCTCTACGCCAGCGCCCGCTCGCAACAGCCGGGCTAGGGGTCGGCCCGCGGTTCAGCAGGGAACAGGCGCGTCCGGCAGCGGGCGGGCAGACACGCGGCGGGGCAAACCAACTGCGGGGCAAACCAACGGCGGGGCCCACCGAAAGGTGGGCCCCGCCGTCGTACTGTGACTGCCGCGTCACGCAAAGTGTGCGGTCAGTGCTGTGGAAACTTATGTGGTGGTCTTATTGCGGCCTGTGATGGCGCCGTAGATGAGGGCGGCCGCCAAGCCGCCGACAATGGCCAGGAGCCAGGAACCGAGATTCCAGAATTCCATCTTGCCGCCGCCGAATAGCAGGTCCCCGATCCAGCCGCCGACAATTGCGCCGACGACGCCGAGCACGAGGCTGGTAACCCAGCCGCCGCCGACCCGGCCTGGCAAGAGTGCCTTGACGATTGCACCTACTATGAGTCCGAGAATGATCCAGCCAAGAAAGCCCATGTCTCCTCCTACATATTCGTCGGCATCCAAATTGTGAATCCCGAACATGGCTTCAAGCTAACATAGGGCGGATTGCTTGTCAGCAGGCGACTACCCAATCGTTACTTGGCCGCGTTGGTCCCTGCCGCGGTGCGGCGGCGGCCCGGAAACGGGTACCGTATTCCTTGTGGGCGCTGGGTTCTTCCGGTGTTCGCGCAAACCCCCGGAAGAACCCCACAAGGAGAAGCTCACGTGGCTGCAAATGGCGGTACCAAGGCGATTCTCGCGGCACTGGCCGCAAACCTGACCATCGCCGTTTTGAAGTTCGTCGCCTACTTTCTGACATTGTCCTCATCCATGCTGGCCGAGGCGATCCACTCACTCGCGGACTCCGGCAACCAGCTGCTGCTCCTGGTCGGCGGTAAGCGCGCGCAGCGGGAAGCCAGCCCCGAGCACCCCTTCGGCTACGGCCGCGAGCGTTACGTCTACGCCTTCATCGTCTCGATTGTGCTTTTCAGCGTCGGCGGCCTGTTCGCGCTGTATGAGGCCTGGGGAAAAATCCAGCACCCGCACGCCATCGAAGGTGACTTCTGGTGGGTGCCGCTTGCAGTCCTGATCGGCGCGATCATTGCCGAGTCCTTCTCGTTCCGGACAGCGATCATCGAATCCAACCCCCTCAGGGGAAAGCAAAGCTGGATCAAGTTCATCCGCAACGCCAAGCAGCCGGAACTCCCGGTGATCCTGCTCGAGGATTTCGGCGCCCTTGTGGGCCTGGTGTTCGCGCTCTTCGGCGTGGGCCTGACGCTCCTGACCGGGAACGGCATCTGGGACGCCCTCGGCACCGCGATGATCGGTCTGCTGCTCGTGGCGATCGCCGTGGTCCTGGCCATGGAAACCAAGTCCCTGCTGCTGGGCGAGTCGGCCACCCGGGACGACGTCGCCAAGATCCGCACCGCGATCGAAGCCGGCGGCACCAGCATCATTCACCTCAAGACCATGCACCTTGGCCCTGAGGAGTTGCTGGTGGCGGCCAAGATCAGCATCGGCCGCTCGGACTCGGGCCAGGACATTGCGAAGGCAATTGATGACGCAGAGGTCCGGATCCGCGAAGCCGTCCCGATTGCCCGGGTCATCTACCTGGAACCGGACGTGCAGCGCGTCAGTGCCCCTTGAGTCGCCCGTCAGTTCGGCTCAGCCCCAGATTCACGGCAGTCCTTAAGGCGAACGGCAGTCCTGTCCAGTGCACCACTGGACAGGACTGCCGTTTCGTTTGAGCCTGTATGCCTTGCCTGCCGCCTTGCCTGCCGTCTTGCTGCGGCTAAGGGGCGGCTAGGAGGCCAGCGGCCGCCTGCGTTCCACGGCGCCGCTGATGGCAGCGACCCCGAGCCCCAGCACGGCAAGGACCGCGCCGACGAGCGCGGGCGCGACGTAACCCCAGCCCCAGGCGATCACGAGGCCGCCCAGGAAGGCGCCAAGGGCGTTGGCCACGTTGAGCGCCGCATGGTTTAGCGAGGAGGCCAGCGACGGCGCGTCGGGAGACGCATCCAGAAGCCTGGTCTGCAGGGCCGGAACCAGCATGGACCCGGCGGCGCCCACCACGAACACCATGACCAGCGCTGACCAGGCCCAATGGACGCCAATGGCATAGACCACGAGCGCCACAGCCGTGCCAGGCAGCACCCAGTAAATCGTGCCCATGACGGACTTATCGGCGATCCGGCCGCCAACGATGTTGCCCACCACCATGCCCACGCCGTACAGTGCCACGACCAGCGGCAGCCAGGGCGCCGGGACGCCGGCCACGGACGTCATAGTGTGCGCAATGTAGGTGTAGGTCGCGAAGAAACCGCCGAAGCCGACGATTCCGACCAGGATGGCAAGCCATACCTGGAGACGCTTGAGCGCTCCGAGCTCTCGACGGAAGCTGGCATCTGCGTGCGGTTTCTGGAACGGGACGAACTTCCACAGCATGGCGAGCGTGATGATGCCGATCAGGCCGACCAGCAGGAAGAGGAGCCGCCACCCGTAGCTCTGGCCCAGCCAGGTAGCGAAGGGGACGCCGATGACGTTGGACACCGTTAGCCCGGCCATGACCATCGAAATGGCCCAACCCCGCTTGGTCGGCGCCACCAGGGACGCGGCAATCACGGCCGCGACCCCGAAGAAGGCGCCGTGGGGCAGTCCCGCGGCGAACCGGGACACCAGCATGGAGCCGTAGTCCGGGGCGAGGAAGGAACTGAGGTTGGCGATGCTGAAGAAGAGCATGAGCCCCAGGGCCAGATACTTCCGCGGGAGTTTGGCCCCGACGGCGGCCAGCACCGGCGCGCCGATCACGACGCCGAGCGCGTAGGCCGAAATAAGGTGACCGGCCTCCGGCGTGCTGATGTTCAAGCCTTGTTCGATCTCCTTGAGCAGGCCCATCATGGTGAATTCTGTGGTGCCGATGCCAAATCCGCCCATTGCCAGGGCAATGATGGCCAGGGTAACGGGACGGGTGCCGGTCTTGGACGGCGCCGGGGCGAGTGTGGTGGTTGTCATTCGTCTTTTCGGGGAGATTTTCCGGGAAGGTCCGGAGGGATCGGACAGATAAATATGTTTTTAAGAACTGGGAGCGGGCGCCGAATATTCCGTAACGGGTCCTGGCGGCCGCCTCCACCATTGTCCCCTACCCGCGGCCACTCCCTGTCCCCGCTCCGGTTCCCGGACCCGGCGCCCGCCTTAGACTTGGGGCGTGACTGGACTCATTGGCGTCGTCGGCGGCGCAGTAGTGGACTCCCTGGCCGAACCGGGCATGCTCCTTGTGGCGAGGCGGACGGCGCCCCCGCAGTTTGCCGGAATGTGGGAGTTCCCGGGCGGAAAAGTGGAGCCAGGCGAAGCAGCCGAGGACGCCTTGCACCGCGAGCTCCGGGAAGAACTGGGCGTGCTGGTGCGGCTCGGGTCCGAGCTGCCCGCGGGGACCGTCACGGGCTGGCCGCTCAACGAGAAGGCGGCGATGAGGGTCTGGTTCGCCGAACTCGTTGAGGGAGAGCCCAGGCCGCTGGAGGACCACGACGAACTGCGCTGGCTCGACCTCCGTAACCCGGCGGCGGTCCTGGGCCTGCCATGGATCCCGGCGGACTTCCCGATCGTAGAGGCCCTCCTGACGGCAGTCCGGGCCACCGGGCCGCGCGGAGTGGGAGCCCGGCTGAGCCGCTGACCCGGACGCGCCGACGGACTTTGGATGCCCGCCTCTCGCCAAACCGTCAGGCATGTGCCTACTCTGAACGCAATCGAGAGGAGTGGCCGTGCAGGTCGGTGTCGGACGAGAGCAGCGAACCGGAGAACGCCGCGTTGCGGCCACACCTGAGACGGTCCAGCAGCTGACAGCTTTCGGGCTCCATATCCTGGTGGAGAGCGGCGCCGGAAACGAAGCAGGGTTCGTGGATGCCGCCTTTAAGGAGGCCGGCGCCACCGTGATCTCCGAACTCCCGTTCGAGGCCCTCGATGTCCTGCTGCATGTTCGCCCGCTCACCCCGGAGGCCGCGGCCCGGCTTCGGCCCGGCACGGTCACGATCGGCCTGGCATCGCCCGCCTCGGAACTGCCGACTGTCCGCGCGCTGGCCGCCGCCGGGATCACCTCGTTCGCCCTGGAGTTGCTTCCGCGGATTTCCCGGGCACAGTCCATGGATGCGCTGAGCTCGCAGGCCCTGGTCACGGGCTACCGCGCAGTGCTGGAAGCCGCCGCGCGGTATCCACGGTTCTTCCCGCTCTACATGACCGCCGCCGGGACCATCCCGCCGGCGAGGGTGCTGGTTCTCGGGGCCGGTGTCGCCGGGCTGCAGGCGATCGGCACGGCGAAGCGGCTCGGCGCGCGGGTGTCGGCCAACGACATCCGTGCCGCCTCCGCCGACGAGGTCGCCTCGATGGGTGGCACATTCATCAATCTGGACGTCGATGCGGCCGCCGACGGAACGGGAGGCTACGCCCGCGCCCTCGGCGAGGACCGGGCACAACGCCAGCGCAGCCTCCTGGCCCCGCACGTCGCGGCAGCGGACGTCCTGATCACCACCGCGGCCATCCCGGGCCGGGCCGCTCCCTTGCTGGTGACCACCGCCATGGTTGCCAGCATGCGGGCCGGATCCGTCGTCGTCGACCTCGCCGCGGAGTCCGGAGGCAACGTCGAAGGCGTGATCGCCGGCCAGGACGTTCAGGTGCCGGTCGACGGCGGGTCGGTCACGCTCGTGGGCCTGCAGGATGCGGCATCCGCCATGCCGTCGGATGCGTCCCGGCTTTTCGCCCGGAACGTCAGCAACTTCCTCGCCCTCATGACCGACGGCGGCGCAGTGGCCCCGGACTTCGACGACGACGTGGTCGCCGGAACGTGCCTGACCCACGGCGGCGCCGTGCGGCATGCCCCCACCGCGGCAGCACTGGAAACGGAGGCATGATGGGCCCGGTCGCGTTGCTGACAGTGGTGGTGCTGGCGGTGTTCGTCGGCTTCGAAGTCGTCTCCAAGGTCACCAGCAAGCTGCACACACCGCTGATGTCCGGCGCCAACGCCATCCACGGCATCATCCTGGTCGGCGCCATCATCGTGGCCGGGCAGGCCAGCGACCCGTGGGTGCTCGGCATCGCGCTCCTGGCCGTGGTCCTGGCAACCGTCAACCTGGTGGGCGGCTTCGTGGTCACGGACCGGATGCTTGAGATGTTCGGTGCCCACAAACGGGCACGCACACCCGCCCCAACCGGCACCGCCACAGCCGGCACCGCCACAGCCGGCGGGACCGCGGGAGCAGGACACCCCGGTGACGGGAGCGCCGGCGGCGGCGTGGCGGGGGAGGGCCGATGAGTCTCCTGACTCCCGAATGGACGGCCCTGCTCTACCTTGCGGCTGCCGTCTGCTTCATCCTGGCGCTCAAGGGCCTCAGCTCGCCACGGACCGCCCGCCGCGGCAACGCCATCGGTGCCGCCGGGGCGCTCCTCGCCGTCGTCACCGTGTTCTTCTCGGCGCGGCTGGAGAATATTCCGCTCATCCTTAGCGCCATCGCCGTGGGCTCCGCGATTGCCGTCCCCGTGGCCCGGCGGGTGCAGATGACCCAGATGCCCCAACTGGTGGCGCTCTTCAACGGCGTCGGAGGCGGGGCCGCCGCACTTGTGGCCGTACTGGAACTCGGCCACAACGAGGATCCATGGGTCCGCCTGGCCGTGGTCTTCACCATGCTGGTGGGCGCGGTGTCCTTCGCCGGCTCCGCGGTGACTGTGGGCAAGCTGCAGGAACTCATCAGCACCCGCCCGCTGCTGTTTCCGGGCATGCCCTGGGTCATGGGGGCCGTCCTGCTGGGGGCAGTCGTCTCGGGAGCGCTGGTGGTCCTGACGGGGTCGCTCGGCTGGTCGCTCGCGCTGCTGGGTCTGGGGCTCGCCGCCGGGCTGCTCCTGGTGTTGCCCGTCGGCGGGGCGGACGTGCCGATCGTAATCTCACTGCTGAACGCCTTCACCGGACTCGCGGTGGCAGCGTCGGGCGTGGTCCTGGGGAATGTCCTGCTGCTCGTCGCCGGGACGCTTGTCGGCGCGAGCGGCACAATCCTGACCAAGGTCATGGCCGCGGCCATGGGCCGCGGAGTCGCCGGCATCCTCTTCGGGGCGTTCAAGGGTGGTTCGACGGCGGGTTCCACCGCCCTGAGCGACCGGCCCGTGCGTTGCTCGTCGCCGGAGGATGTTGCCGTTCAACTCGGCTACGCCCAGCGCGTGGTGATCGTTCCCGGCTACGGACTCGCCGTGGCGCAGGGCCAGCACACCGTGGCGGAACTCGCCACGGCCCTGGCAGCTCGCGGCGTGGAGGTGGTCTTCGCCATTCACCCCGTGGCGGGACGCATGCCCGGCCACATGAACGTGCTCCTGGCCGAGGCCAACGTGCCGTACGAGTCACTGCGCGAGCTGGCCGAAGTCAACCCCGAGTTCGCGAACACGGACATCGCGCTGGTGGTCGGAGCCAACGACGTCGTCAACCCGGCGGCCAAGTCCTCCCCGGGTTCGCCGATTTACGGGATGCCGATCCTGGAGGTGGTGCAGGCCCAGCAGGTCGTGTTCCTGAAGCGGTCGATGCGCCCGGGATTTGCCGGCATCGAGAACGAGCTCCTGCACGATCCCAAGACCACGCTCCTGTTCGGGGATGCCAAGGATTCGCTGGCCAGGGTGCTCGGCGCGGTCAAGGCACTCTAGGCACTCAGCCCTCTAGACACCCTGCGCTCTAGGCCAGCCGGTGCTCTGAGGTGGTGCTCTGAGGTGCAGCGGGCTTCAAAACAGCATGGGCTGGGCTGTGTTGGCGTGGGCTGCGTTGGTGAGGCCGGCGTGACGGGCGCTGGCGTGCCCGGCAGTGTCCGGGATGCTTCCCGCCGGGTACTGGGCCTCTTCCTCGCGGGCATCGTCGTGGTCGGTGCCGCCCTCCAGGTCCCGGTGGCTGAATCCCTGGGAACCGGAAAAGCCGTGCAGGTTCTTGAAATAGCGGATGCGGCCGGCCAGCCACGCCCGGTACTCCTTGGACGCATAGGACCCGCTGCCGTACAGTCGACGGTACTTGCCGGCGAGCTGCGGATGTTCGCGGGCAATCCACTGCATGAACCATTCACGGGTACCCGGTTTCAGGTACAGTGCACCGGCCGTGACCCCAGTGGCGCCTGCCGCCGCTAGGGCGCCGAAAAGGGAGTCGAGGGCGTCGTCGCTGTCCGAGAGCCACGGCATGATGGGCATGGCCATGACGCCGCAGGGCAGGCCAGCCTCCCGCAGTCGGGAGATGAGCTTCAGCCGAGCCCGCGGCCCCGGCGTTCCCGGTTCCACGGCCTCGGACAGTTCTTCGTTAGTCATGGCCAGCGAAATGCCCACCCCCACCGGCACCTGGGCCGCGGCATGCTTCAGCAGCGGGATGTCCCGGGCCAGGAGCGTGCCCTTGGTGAGGATCGACAGGGGAGTGCCGGAATCGGCGAGGGCACCGATGATGCCCGGCATGAGCTGATAGCGGCCCTCGGCGCGCTGGTACGGGTCTGTGTTGGTGCCAAGGGCCACGTGCTCGTGCCGCCAGGAGGGCTTGGCCAGTTCCTTGCGCAGGATCTCGGCGGCGTTGATTTTGACCACCACCTGGCTGTCAAAGTCCAGGCCGGCGTCGAAGTCCAGATAGGTGTGGCTCTTGCGCGCAAAGCAGTAGACGCAGGCATGGCTGCAGCCGCGGTAGGGGTTGATGGTCCAGTCGAACGGCATTCGCGAACCGGCGACCACCTTGTTGAGCACCGATTTGGCGGTGACCTCATGGAAGGTGATCCCGGCAAACTCAGGGGTGGACACGGACCGCACCAGCCCGGCCAGCGGCAGCAGGGCTGGTGCGGCTGGCGAATCGGCGGAAAGGGCGGCCGGGGAATCGCCGCGCTCAAGTGCTTGTGCGTCCCATCTCATGTCTACATTCGAATATATGTTCGACTAAATGTCAAGGATGCCGCCGCGCCACCTGTCGGGTCGCCCGTCGCAGCGTGAGGCGCATTGCTAGGCTAGGGCGATGATTCTCCTGACCGGGTTCGAGCCGTTCGGCGGCGATACGGCCAATCCGTCCTGGACCGCGGCGCGTTCGGCGGCACGGTTGCTCCAGGCCGAAGGGCTGGATGTTCAGGCGGTGGAACTGCCCTGCGTCTTTGGGGACTCGGCCAGGGTATTAGCGGAGGCCCTTGAGCGTTTCCGGCCGGAGCTTGTGCTGTGCGCCGGCCAGGCCGGCGGGAGGGCACGCATCTCCCTGGAACGGGTGGCCATCAATTGTGACGATGCCCGGATCCCGGACAACGCCGGCAACCAGCCCGTGGACGAACCCGTGGTCCAGGGCGGACCGGCAGCCTACTTCACGTCGCTGCCCGTCAAAGCTGCGCTCGCGGCGCTGACTGCTGAGCAGATCCCGGCGGAAGTGTCCCAGAGCGCCGGCACCTATGTCTGCAACCACGTCTTCTACGCGCTCATGCACGCCCTGCGGCTGCGTCCGGGCACCAGGGGAGGGTTCGTCCACGTCCCCTACGCGGACACCCAGCTCCCGGCCGGGAGCAGCACGCCATCGCTGCCGGCGCACCAGATGGCGGTGGCGCTCGCCGTCGTGGTCCGCACCGCGCTAGCGACGACGGCGGATCTCAGGCTTGCAGCCGGCGCAACGCACTAGCGGCGGGCCGTCCGACGGCTCAGGCCGGTAGCGGCCGCCGTCAGTGACTCGAACAATTACTCGAAGAATCAGTCGAGCAGTTCCCAGACGACATCGACCGTGGCGGTGACGCTTGACTCGCCAGCCTCAACGGTGAGCGAGTCCGCCGCCACCGCCCGCTGCATCTTCGCCACCGGGATCGGCGCCTGGAAACCGGTGTGCTGGGTGAGGGAAAGGACCCTGCCGAGGCCGGCCCCCGAGAGTGCGGCGTAGTGCGCGGCCGTCGTGCGGGCGTCCTGCCAGGCCGCCTCCCGGGCCCGGGCCTCGACGGCGGCGGAATCCGCGAAGCCGAGGCTCAGCCCGTTCAGCCGGGCGGAGTCGCCGCCGGCAGCAACGGTCGCGGCAAGGATCTGCGAGGATGCCGACAACGCGCGGAGCCTGACGGTGAGCGTGCTGGAGGCCAGATAGCCGGTCACGGTCTGGCCCCGGCCGTCCTGCCAGTTCAGCTCGGCCCGGACGTTCAGCCCGGAGGTGGACATGTCGGTGCTGTCCACGCCGTGTTGCCGGAGCTCCGCCGTGATGGCGGCCGACCGTGTTCCTGCCTCGTCGTAGGCCTGGGCCACGCTCTCGCGGCGGCATTCAACGCCGATCGACAACGTCAAGAGGTCCGGCACCGCCTCGGCACTGCCGGTTCCTGTGACCGAGATGCTCCTGGGGTTCTCTGTCACGTCAGGCCTCATAACGTTTGGGGGTGGCGGCGCCGATTCTTCGGTGCGTCCATGGACTGGTCCCGGGCGTGCCGGGGAGGGGATAGCCGCCTGCTTCCAGGCCGGCGTGGCGCTCAAAAAAGTTGGCGCTGCCCGGGTTGCCCGTCCGCCAGAGGGACCAGCCCGCGGCGATGAAGTACAGCGGAAGGAAGGGGAGCCCGAGGCACCACGCGTACTGGGTGCTGTGGCGCTCCTCGTGTCGAAGCAGTGCTGGATCGGCGCGGGCGGTGTCCGGGCCGGCGCGGAACAGGATGACGTTGCCCACCGTGAAGGCCGCGGCAAACGGAAGCCGCCAGCGGTAGCGGCTCGCGATCAGCAATCCGCGCGGACCGGAGCTGACGGATGTCCGGGCGCAGGCTGCCAGCAGCAGGCCCAACAGGGTGGACCCGTTGAGGATGTTGGCGATCTGGCGTAGCCGTTGTCCGGGCGTCATGAGGCCATGGTAGCCGGGGGCGTCTATGCCCTTCCATGGAGAGGTCAGGGGCGGCCGGGATGCCCCGGTGTCCGTGGGGATGTCCTCGGCGTCAGCGTCCACAGGGCGCGAAGGGACGGAGCGTCACGAACGCCCGACGATTGGCAGGCGATTGACTGGCGGCCGACGGCCGTCTACTAGACTGGGGACAGTGACCACAAGCCTTGCCGAGAACCCGCGCCGCGCCCTGTGCCCGTCCCGTGTGCTGTTGGCATGATCCGACTCGTAGCTAAGAACAGTAGATGACTGAAACCTTGCCGGGCGCCGCCGTCCCGAATCCTCTGGATGAAGCCGCCATTACCGCTGCCGTAGACCAGGCCGTGGCCGCCATCGCCGCTGCCGCGACCCTCGATGAACTCAAAGCCGTGCGCCTCGCGCACACGGGCGAAAAGTCCGCGCTGAGCCTCGCCAACCGTGAGATCGGGGCGCTTCCGAAGGACCAGAAGGCCGCCGCCGGCAAGCTCATGGGTGCCTCCCGGGGACGCGTCAACAAAGCGCTCGCGGACCGCACAGTCGAGCTCGAGGCCGAGAACGACGCGCGGATCCTCGTCGAAGAGACCGTGGATGTCACGGCGGCGCCGCGCCGGCGCCGGGCCGGTGCACGCCACCCGCTGTCCACGCTGCAGGACCGCGTGGCGGACATCTTTGTCGGCATGGGTTGGGAAATCGCCGAAGGGCCCGAGGTCGAGTCCGAATGGTTCAACTTCGATGCCCTGAACTTCAAGCCGGACCACCCCGCCCGCGACATGCAGGACACGTTCTTCGTCGAGCCGCCCGAGGCCCACCTGCTCATGCGCACGCACACCTCGCCGGTGCAGGTCCGCTCCATGCTGGAACGGGAACTGCCCATCTACGTGCTGTGCCCGGGCAAGGTATTCCGCACAGACGAGCTCGACGCGACGCACACCCCGGTGTTCCACCAGTTCGAAGGCCTGGCCATCGACAAGAAGCTGAGCATGGCAGACCTCCGCGGCACGCTGGAGCACTTCGCCCGCCAGATGTTCGGTGCGGAAGCCCAGATCCGGCTGCGCCCCAACTATTTCCCGTTCACCGAGCCGTCCGCGGAACTCGACATCTGGCACCCGGGCGCCAAGGGCGGCCCCAGCTGGATCGAGTGGGGCGGCTGCGGCATGGTCAACGCCAACGTCCTGCGCGCCGCGGGCATCGATCCGGACGTCTATTCCGGCTTTGCCTTCGGCATGGGCATCGAACGCACCCTCATGTTCCGCAACGAGGTTGGCGACATGCGCGACATGATTGAAGGCGACGTACGTTTCAGCGAGCACTTCGGGATGGAGATCTAACAGTGCGTATCCCACTTTCCTGGCTGCGCGAATTCGCGCAGGTACCGGCCGGAGCAACGGCCGAAGACGTCATGGCCGAGCTCGTCAAGGTCGGACTCGAAGAAGAAGCAGTCCACCGCCCCACGGACACCCTCCAGGGTCCGATCGTGGTGGGCCAGGTGCTCAGCATCGTCAAGGAACCCCAGACCAACGGCAAGACCATCAACTGGTGCCAGGTCCGGGTTGTCCCCGAGGGCCGGCAGCAGACCCTGACCGGCGAGGGCATCGACCCCTCCGGCGTGCAGGGCATCATCTGCGGCGCCCACAACTTCGTCGAAGGCGACAAGGTGGTGGTCACTCTTCCGGGCGCCGTGCTGCCGGGCGACTTCCACATTTCCGCGCGCAAGACCTACGGGCACCTCTCCGCCGGCATGATCGCCTCCGTGCGGGAACTCGGCATCGGCGAGGACCACGATGGCATCCTGGTGCTGTCCAGGGTCGGTCTCGACCCGGAAATCGGCACCGACGCCATGGAACTGCTGGGCCTCTACGACCAGGCCGCGGAAATCAACGTCACCCCTGACCGCAGCTACTGCTTCTCCATCCGCGGTGTGGCCCGTGAATACGCGCACGCCACCGGCACCGTGTTCACGGACCCGGTGTCCAAGGTCCGGGTCCCGGAGGCGCTGTCCGGCGGCTACGGCGTCAAGCTCAACGACGACGCCCCCATCTACGGCAAGCCCGGTTGCGACCGTTTTGTAGCCCGCACCGTGCGCGGTGTGGATGCCACCCGGCCCACCCCGCCGTGGATGACCTCCCGACTCCGGCTCGCCGGCATCCGGTCCATCTCCTTGCCGGTGGATATCTCCAACTACGTCATGCTCGAGCTCGGGCAGCCGAACCACTGCTATGACCTGGACAAGCTGGCCGGCGACATCGTCGTCCGGCGGGCCACGGCAGGGGAGAAGATCACCACCCTGGACGACAAGGAGCGCACGCTCGACGTCGAGGATCTGCTGATCACGGACGAATCCGGGCCTATCGGGATCGCCGGCGTCATGGGCGGCGCCCACACCGAGGTGTCCGATGCCACCACGAACGTCCTGGTTGAGGCAGCGCACTTCGACGAAGTGTCGATCGCGCGCGCCCGCCGCCGCCACAAGCTGCCGTCGGAGGCGTCAAAGCGCTTCGAACGCGGCGTTGACTGGCAGGTGGCCGATGTCGCCGCCCAGCGCGTGGTGGACCTCTTGGTCGAACTCGCCGGCGGAACGGCCGACGAGGCCGGGACCGACGTCGGGACCGCGCCTGACGCCGTCACCATCGAACTGCCGGCAGAGTACGCGGCAGCCCGGATCGGGATCGACTTCACCGAAGAACAGATCCTGACCTCGCTCGAGGACCTTGGCGCCGTCGTTGGCGCGACCGGTAACGGCTACACGGTGACCGCCCCGAGCTGGCGCCACGACCTCGAGACCAAGGACGACCTCACCGAGGAAATCGCCCGGCTGGTCGGCTACGACAAGATCCCGGCGACCCTGCCGGTGGCGCCTCCGGGCCGTGGCCTGAGCCGCGTCCAGCAGCAGCGCCGCCGCATGATCCAGGCCCTCGCCGACGCCGGACTCACCGAGGTGCTGGCCTACCCGTTCGTCTCCAAGGCCGCTAATGACACCTTTGGCGTCCCCGCAGAGGGCGCGGAGCGCAAGGCCCTCAAACTGGCCAACCCGATCAGCGAGGAGCACGGTTTCCTGCGGACCTCCATCCTGCCGGGCCTGATCGAGGTAGCCAAGCGCAACCACTCCCGCGGCTTCCGCGACCTCGCCCTCTTCGAGGCCGGGCTCGTGTTCCTGCCCGGCGACCAGCTGGGCACCGCCGCGATTCCGCCGCTCGGCGTCAAGCCCAGCGACGAGGTACTGGACGGCCTGTACGACGGCGTCCCGGACCAGCCGCTGCACCTCGCCGCCGTGCTCACGGGCCACGACTCTCCTGCCGCCCCGGCCCACACCCCGCGGGCTTGGGACTGGGCGGACGCGGTGGACATCGCCCGGATCGCCGGCGACGTGCTCGGCGTCGAACTACTGGTCGCACAGGGCCGGCACCAGGCCTTCCACCCGGGCCGGGCAGCGCAGCTTGAATTGCGCACCGGCGAAGTAGTGGGCTACGCCGGCGAGCTGCACCCGAAGCTGCTGGCGGCATATGACATGCCGGCCCGTTCCGTGGCGCTGGAACTGAACGCCGACGCCCTGTTCGAGGCGGCTGCCGACGTGATCGTGGCCCGGCACATCTCGACGTACCCCGTGGCCACCCAGGACGTGGCCCTCGTGGTGCCGCAGGACGTCCCGGCGGAAGAGGTGCTCACGGCCCTGCGTGAAGGCGCAGGCGAGCTGCTCGAAGACGTCGCACTGTTCGATGTCTACTCGGGCAAGGGCATCGCGGAGGGCAAGAAGTCGCTGGCGTTCAGCCTGCGCTTCCGCGCCAACGACCGCACCCTGACGGCCGACGAGGCCTCGGCGGCGCGTGAAGGTGCTGTTGCCGCTGCCCACGAACGCTTCGGAGCGATGCAGCGCTGAGAACTGCGCTGGTGACAGCGCTGACTTTCTGAAAGGGGGCGGGTCATGGCATCACACCTTGTTGTGCGTGCCTGCCCGCCCTTTGGCGTTTCCGGCGTTACTCGTGTTTCCGGCGATCCCGGCGTGCCGGGGCCCGAGACGGAAACCGCGGCTGCGTCTGAGCTGGACCGCGACTCGCGTTCCCTGCTGGACGGCGCCGAGCTCGAGCGGGCCCGGGCCATGACCCCGCGGACCCGGCAGGACTTCCTCGCCGGACGGCTCGCGCAGCGGCGGTTCGCCGCCGGCCTGCTCGGCGTCCCGGCGTCGGACCTCACCGCCTGGTACAGCTGTCCACGGTGCGGCACCGGCGCGAACATCTCACACGGCAAGCCCGGCTACCAGCTCCGGGGCGAGGCCGTGCCGCTGCTGCTGAGCCTGTCCCGCGCGGCCGGCTGGACACTCCTGGCCGGGGTCGTTGAGCCGGAACCGGGCCAGCGTCTGGGCATCGACGTCGAGGATCCGGCCCGGGCGGACTTCGACGGCTTCGACGACGTCGTGTTGACCCCGGCCGAACAACTGCACCTCGCCGGCCTGGACGGCATCCCCCTGCTGCGGGGCCGGGCGCGGCTGTGGGCGCGCAAGGAGGCGTGGCTCAAGATGCTGGGCACGGGGCTGCAGACGGCCCCGGACACCCTCGACGTGCTCGCCTCGAACGTGGACGGCCGCGCCGGACTTCGGGACCTGCCGCCGGACGAGACAGGCCTGCCCGCGGACCTCGTGGCCGCCGTCGCCCTCGCGGTAATTCCCTAGCCCTGCCGTCAGAGCAGTTCTTCCCTTAGAGCCTGGGCGGCGCTGCCTGCGGAAGCGGCGGGAGGGCGGTGTCGAACAGCCACGGGTGCAGCAGGGCCTCTGCGTCGAGGCCTGTCGTGTGGGCGGCCGCGACGATGAAGTCGGCTGTGGTCACGGTGCCGTGACGGAAGCGGTCCGTCCAGTCGTGCAGCAGGGCGAAGAACGCGAGGTCGCCGCAGCGTACCCGCAGTGCGTGCAGGGCCAGGGCTCCGCGTTTGTAGACCCGGTCATCAAACATCAACTCCGGGCCCGGATCGCCCACCATCAGGTCCTGCGGGGAAGCGGCGAGCTTGCGCCAGGCGGCGCGGGCGCGAGCCGTCACCGACATGATGCCGGCCTCTTCCGACCAGAGCCATTCCGCGTAGCAGGCAAAGCCCTCGTGCAGCCAGATGTCCTTCCATGTCGCCGTGGTGAGCGAGTTCCCGAACCACTGGTGGGCGAGTTCGTGGGCGACCATCCGCTGAGAGTCCCAGTCCTGCCGCAAATGATTTGGGCCAAGGATGGACAGTGTCTGCGCTTCCAGCGGGATTTCCAGCACGTCCCCGGTGACCACCACGGTGTACTCCGGGAACGGATACGGCCCAAAGCAGTTGGTGAAGGTCCGCATCATGTCGGGCTGTCGGGCCAGGCCGGCCCGGGCCGCCGCGGCGAGCGACGCCGGAACGGCCACGTACTGCGGAACGTGCCCTGACGGCCGCTCGGCATTGAGCGTCAGGAGCTCATAACGGCCGATCTGGACCGTTGCCAGGTAGGTGGCCATGGGTTCCGCCTGCTCGTACACCCAGGTCTCGCGGCTGGCCCTGTTGGTGCGGGAGAGCAGCACGCCGTTACACACGGCCCGATAGTTCGCGTCGGTGGTCACGGTGATGCGGTAGCTCGCCTTGTCCCGTGGGTGGTCATTGCACGGGAACCAGGAGGCGGCTCCGTTGGGCTGGCCGGCGACCAGCACACCGTCTGAGAGCTCTTCCCAACCGACTTCGCCCCACAGGCCGCGGCGCGGCGCAGGGTAGCCCTCGTAGCGGATGTCCAGGGTGAAGGCCTCGTTGGCGAGGAGCGGACCGTCGGGATAGATCACGAGCTGCTCGGCCCGCTGGGTGAACCTGCGCACCCTGCGTCCGTCGAGCTGGATCTTCGTGGCCCGCAACCCGGCCAAGTCCAGGACGATCGCCGACGTCGGGAGCTGTGTGATGGCGTGCAGGACGGCGTGCCCGGCGAGGCGGTTGCTGCTGACCCGGTAGTCCAGATCGAGTTCGTACCGGGTGACGCGGTAGGCATTGGTTCCATGGCCCGGCATATAGGGGTCCGGGGCGCCCGTTTCCGGACCGGTTGCCCGGCTGACTTCGCGGCTGATTTCGCGGCTGATTTCCCCGCCGGCGGCGGCGCCGCTGCTTGGTGCGCTGGTGCTCAATGGACGGACCTTCGGGTTGTGGTGCTGGTGGACGTGCGCAGCCGAGACTAACGGGGCCCGGCGGGCGGTGCGGGCCCGTCCCACGGGCTGACCGGATTGCCCATCCAGTACGTCCCGGCGGGGACGGTTTCGCCCCGCATGACGAGGGACGCCGGCCCCACCGTGCCGCCGCTGCCGATACTGGCCTGCGGCAGGATGACGCCGTGCGGGCCCATGGTGGCTCCGTCATCGAGCGTAACAGTGTCGATGCTCATGACACGGTCATGGAACAGATGGGTCTGGACCACGCACCCGCGGTTGACGGTCGAATTCCTGCCGAGCGTGACAAGGTCCGCCTCGGGCAGCCAGTAACTTTCGCACCAGGTCCCCGCACCGATTTTCGCGCCGAGCGCCCGCAGCCACCACACCAGCGCCGGTGTCCCCGTGGCAGCTCGCGCGAACCACGGGGCGCTGACCATCTCAATGAAGGTGTCCACCACCTCGTTCCGCCAAATGAAAGAGCTCCACAGCGGGTGCTCGCCGGGGCGGATGCGGCCCACCAGCAGCCACTTGGCCACTACGGCACTGCCCGCGGCCGTGGCCCCGGCCAGCAGGACCACCACCCCGCTCAGGAGGGCGGCGATTCCATAGTTGAAGACTGTCGCCATCGCGTCAAACGCGAGCATCACGCCGACGGCGATGGCGACTGTCAGCATGACCGGGACGAACCGGCACAGCTCCCACAGGGCGCGCGCGATCTTCAGCCTCCGGGGCGGCTCGTACGTCCGCGTGTCGTCCGAGGCGATGGCGGTGCGCCGCAGCCGCACGGGCGGGCTGCCGAGCCACGATGTCCCGGATTTCGCCTTGGCCGGCGTCGCGGACAGGACCGCCACGAGGGAGTTCTTGGGCACGTTGCGCCCGGCCGCCGTCATGCCCGAGTTGCCCAGGAAGGACCGTTTGCCGATCTTCGCCGGGGCAATCCGCATCCAGCCGCCGTCGAGTTCGTAGGACGCCACCATGGTGTCATCGGCCAGGAACGCGCCTTCGCCCACAGTGGTCATGCTCGGGATCAGCAGCACTGTCGAGGCTTCCACGTTGCGGCCGATCTTCGCGCCGAGGAGCCGCAGCCAGACCGGCGTAAAGAGGCTGGCGTAGACCGGGAACAGCAGATCCCGGGCCAGGTCCAGTACCCGCTCGGTCGCCCAAACCTGCCATCCGATCCGGCTCCGGACACGGTAGTAGCCTTCTGCGAGGCCGACGCTGAGGAGCCTGGTCGTGGCGAGGATCAGCAGCAGGTTGGTCAGGAACCATGCCAGTGCCGCCAGCGGGATCGAGAGCGCAATGCCGGGCAGAGCCGCGGGCAGGGAGGAGCTGCCCTGGATGAACGCGAAGATCACGAAGGCCGCGACGGCGGCGGAGACGAAGGGGATGAGCGCCAGCATGGCGGACGCCGCGGCGAAGCCGGCGAACCACAGCCGGCCCATCAGCCGGTGCTCGGGCGGGGAGTCCGGCCACGAGTGCCGGGCCTTGCCGCGGCGCTCGGCCGGTGACCCGGCCACCAGTTGCCCTGCCTTGACCTTTCCGATCACCGCGGAGCCCGGCTCCACCTGCGCCCCGGCACCCACGGTGGCTCCCGGCATGAGCGTGCTGCGGGCGCCGACGCTTGCGCCGGGGCCAATGCGGATGGCGCCGATGTGGACGCGGTCGCCGTCGATCCACCAGCCGGACAGATCAACTTCGGGCTCGATGTTGGATCCGGCGCCAAGGGACAGCAGTCCGGTGACGGGCGGGAGCGAGTGCAGCTGGACGTTCTCGCCGATCTTCGCGCCGAGCGCCTTCGCGTAGTAGGGCACCCAGGGTGCGCTGGCCAGGCTGATAGCGCCGGAAAGGTCCTGGATCTGTTCCGCGAGCCAGAGCCGGAGGTGCACCGGCCCGGACCGGGGATACGTGCCGGGCACGACGTTGCGGAGCAGGAGGCGGGCGGCGGCAACGGAGAGCAGCATCCGCCCGGCGGGGCTGACAAAGACGAGCCAGGACGCGCCCACCCACCACCACGAGACCGTTGGCGCGGCGCTGAATCCGGCGAAGGCGGCCAGAAGATTGTTGGCGGCCATCAGGTAGGTCAGCCAGCGCATGCCGACAAGGATATGCAGGGGAGCGCCCAGAAGCGTCTGGAAGGCCTGGGACGTCCGTGCCGTGGGCCGGACGGTGCGCTCCTGGGCGGCGACCATTCCGCCCTCCGGGAGCGACTGGCGCGCCTCGTCCACCAGGGCGCCCACCCGGGGTGTCGCGTAGATATCGGCCACTGTGATGGTGGGATAGCGGACGCGCAGGGCGGATACGAGCTGTGCGGCGGCCAGCGAGCCGCCGCCGTAGGCGAAGAAATCGGCGTCGAGGCTCGTGACCGGGCTTCCGAGCACGGCGCTCCACTGCTCCACGATCCACTGCGCGTCATCGGGCAGGTTCAGCGGGGCGCCGTCGGCCTCGGCAGCTCCGGTTCCGCTGAGCGGCCAGGGCAAGGCATGGCGGTCCACTTTGCCGCTGGTCTTGGTCGGCAGCGAATCCACGAGCGTCAGCAGCGGGATGAGGGGCGCCGGCAGGCTCTCGCCCAGCATTTCGCGTGCGGCCGCAAGGTCGATGTCTACGCCCGACACGGCGGCAAGGTAGCCGACCAGGATCTGGTTGCCGGCCGCGGTCGTCTGCACGGCCGCGGCGGCGCCAGCGACATCCGGCAGGGACTGCAGGGCGGCGTCGATTTCTCCGAGCTCGATCCGGCGGCCGCCGAGCTTTACCTGTTCATCGGCGCGGCCCTGGAAAATGAGGCCTTCTGCTTCGTATTTGACGAGGTCGCCGGAGCGGTAGGCGCGCGGCCAGCCCAGGGACGGCATGGGGGCGTATTTTTCCGCGTCTTTGACCGGGTCAAGGTACCGGGCCAGCCCCACGCCGCCGATGATCAGTTCGCCCACCGCGCCTTCGGGGACGGGCAGTGAATCGGCGTCGACGACGGCGAGGTCCCAGCCGTCCAGCGGCAGACCGATCCGGACGGGGCCGGGCGCGCCCAGCCGCGCGGCACACGCGACCACGGTGGCCTCGGTGGGCCCGTACGTATTCCACACTTCGCGTCCTTCGACGGCGAGCCGCTCGGCAAGGTCTGGCGGACACGCCTCCCCGCCGAAGATGAGCAGCCGGACACTTTCCAGCGACTCCACGGGCCAGAGCGCGGCGAGCGTGGGGACGGTGGAGACCACAGTGATGCCGTGGCTGATGAGCCAAGGGCCGAGGTCCATCCCGGTCCGGACCAGCGCCCGGGGTGCCGGAACAAGGCAGGCACCGTGGCGCCACGCGAGCCACATTTCCTCGCAGGAGGCATCGAAGGCAACGGACAAGCCGGCCAGCACGCGGTCCTGCGGGCCCACCGGATCGCCATGCAGGAAGATGCGGGCCTCGGCGTCCACGAACGCGGCGGCCGAGCGGTGCTGGACCGCAACGCCTTTGGGTGTGCCGGTGGAGCCGGAGGTGAAGATGACCCACGCGTCGTCGTCGGGGCCGGGCGGCCTGGCGCCGGGGAAGGGCCGGGGATGGTTGCTGTCCGTGACGATCTTCCCGCCGGCGCGGAGGATGCCGGCCACCCTGGCCTCGCCGAAGACCAGTTTGGCCCGCTCATCCGGATCGTCGGCGTCTACCGGGACGTAGGCCGCACCGACCAGCAGCACGGCCAGGATCGAGACGTAGAGTTCGTTGGTGCCGGACGGGATCCGGACGCCGATCTTGTCGCCGGCCCCCAGCCCGGCAAGATGCAGGTTCCTCGCGGTTGCCCGGACTTCGTCCATGAGCTGGGCGTAACTGAGCGAGCGGTGGCCGTCGTCGAGGGCGGATGCCTCCGGGAACCGGGCGGCGGTATCGCGGAGGATGTCTATGAGCGTCCGCTCTGCCGGGGCGGAGAGTGCGCCCGGCAGTTGGGGCTCGTAGAGGGTGGCGCGGGTAGCCGGAAGACCTTGCACCGTAGCGGCGTCGGAGGCTTCACTCGGGGTCAGTCGTTGCTCGGTCACTGGCGCATTGTCCCTGCAGGAGATGAACGGATGGTGTTGCCGTGCGGCTTGGAGGACCGTGCGGCTTAGGGGACCAGGATGACTTTGCCGGTGGTGCGGCGCTGTTCAAGGTCATCGTGGGCACGGGCTGCCTCGGCGAGGGAGTAGCGGGCGCCGATCCTGACCTTGAGGCTGCCTTCGGCGGCGGCGGCAAAGACTTCGTCGGAGCGCCAGCGGCGTTCCCGGGCGTCGCGCAGATAGTGGCCCATGGTCGGCCGAGTGAGGTACAGCGAGCCGCCGGCGTTGAGCCGCTGCGGGTCGAACGGCGGGACCGGGCCGGACGCTGCGCCGAAGAGCACCAGCATGCCCCGGATGCGCAGCGACGCCAGGGAGGCGTCGAAGGTGTCTTTCCCGACGCCGTCGTACACCACGTCCGCGCCGGTGCCGTTGGTCAGGTCCCGGACCCGCTCCGCGAAACCGTCGTAGCGCAACACGTGCTCGGCCCCGGCGTCGCGGGCCAACTGCTCTTTCTCGTCTGTCGAAACGGTGGTGATGACATGGGCGCCCCTGGCCTTGAGCAGCTGGATCATCAGGAGCCCGACGCCGCCGGCGCCAGCGTGGAGCAGAACCGTGTGGCCGGGCTCGACCTTGAAGGTGGAGTTGATCAGGTAGTGAGCCGTCACCCCCTGCAAAGGCAGGGCCGCGGCAGTGAAATCGTCCAGGCCGTCGGGAACCGGGAGGGCCTTGTCCTCATCGACGAGGGCATAGCCGGCGTAGCAGGCCGTGCCCTCGGCCGTCGCCACCCGGTCGCCGGGAGCGAACCCGGTGACGGCGTCGCCGACCTCCTCCACGGTGCCTGCAGCCTCGGAGCCGGGTGTGAAGGGGTAGCTGACCTTGTAGACGCCGCTGCGCTTGTAGGTGTCGATGAAGTTCACGCCCGCGGCGGCGACCCTGACGAGCAGTTGGCCGGGCCCGGGAACGGGGCGGGCTGTCTTGTCGAGCTCCAGGACCTCCGGGCCCCCGGCCTGGCGGGCGACGATTGCGTGCATCATGTGGCTCCTGTTCCGGGCGGCCAAGTCTGTCCCGGCCCCTGGGTCCATCCTAGGGACACCGGCGGTAACCATGAAGGGGCGTTCCGTAACTGGCCGTCACGCGATGCCTTCACGTGATGCTTCACGTGACGGCGTCTGGGCGTGGCGGGTCCTGCGCGCACACCTCCGGGATGATGCGTCCTTTAGTAGCGGCGGGTGACCGTTGCCATCGGGCATTCGAAGTGACGGCCCGCGGCGAGTCCAACATCGTTGAGGTAGCGGACAATGATGGCGTACGACTGCATCAGCGTGGTTTCCGTGTACGGGACCTGGTGCTTGGCGCAGTACTCGCGGACGATCTTGGCAGCCTTGTCCAGCTGGGGGCGGGCCATGTCCGGGAAGAGGTGGTGTTCCGCCTGGCGGTTGAGGCCGCCGAGCAGGATGTCCATGAAGCGGCCGCCCGAGATATTCCGGGACGTCAGGACCTGGCGGCTGAAGAAGTCCACCCGGCTGTCCGCCGGCAGTACCGGCATGCCCTTGTGGTTCGGCGCGAAGGACGCGCCCATGTAGAAGCCGAACACGGCCAGCTGGACGCCGATGAAGGCGAACGCCATGCCCAGCGGCAGGAAGGTGAACGCGAGAACCGGCAGGAGGCTGAGCCGGACTGCGAGGATCGGGATTTCAACCCAGCGGTGCGCGACCTTGGCCCGGCGGACGATGAATTTCACGGAATCGATCTGGAGTCCCAGGCCCACCAGGAACAGGAGCGGGAAGAAGAACCAGCCCTGCTTGCGCGTCAGGAACGCGAGGCGTCCCTGGCGGTCGGCTACCGCCTGGGGGTGGAAGGCGATGGGGCCGGGCGCGATGTCCGGGTCCTTGGAAATGACGTTCGGGTGGTTGTGGTGCGCGCCGTGCTTCTGCTCCCACCAGGAGTAGCTGATGCCGGCCACGGACGTGGCAAGCAACCGTGCGGCCCAGTCGTTGGCGCGCCGGGAGGCGAAGATCTGCCTGTGCCCGGCTTCGTGGGCCAGGAAGCTCAGCTGCGTGCAAAGGATGCCCAGGGCGGCGGCGATCAGGAGCTGGAACCAGCTGTCACCGATCAGCGCGAACCCGAACCAGGTGGCGGCCATCAGCAGCACCAGGCTGGAGAACACGGTGACGTAGAAGCCGACGCGCCGTTCGAGGAGGCCGGCCGACTTGACGCTTTTGAGGAGTTCCGAATAGCTCAGGACCACTGCGTTGGGCTGCCGGACGCGCGATAGCGGCCGCGCCGGCGTTTGGGCGGGAAGGGTGGAAGTGGCGGTCATGGGGCGCTGGCCTCGTCACGGTTACGGGCAACGCTGCAACTGACATTCGCAGCTGCACGATCAAGATCACCCTCTACTCAGCATACGCCCCCGGGTCTATGCCACCCGCCGGTCGGCGGCGCAATCCACGGCCGGTGGAACGCCCCGCACGCGATCTCAGACTTGCGTTCAGCCTTGCGTGGGACGCATTGGAAGAGGGCCTTTAGACCGCGGTTTAGACACAAGCACGTCTATGCATAAATATCGGCATCTATGCATACTCTTGCTGTATAGTCGTGCTTATGACTATTTCTGTTGCCGTTTCCGGGGCGAGCGGCTATGCCGGCGGCGAGGTCCTGCGGCTGCTCGCCGGTCATCCCGACGTCACCATCGGCGCCATTACGGCCCACAGCAACGCCGGTTCCAGACTAGGGGAATTGCAGCCGCATCTCCATGGCTTGGCGGACCGCATCCTCGAGGACACCACCGTGGATAACCTGGCCGGGCACGACGTCGTGTTCCTGGCGCTTCCGCACGGGGCGTCCGCGGAGATCGCGGCGCAGCTGCCCGCCGGGACTCTGGTCATCGACGCCGGCGCGGACCACCGCCTCGAGGACCCGAAAGCGTGGGAGAAGTTTTACGGTTCCGCGCACGCCGGAACCTGGCCCTACGGCCTCCCGGAACTGCCCGGCCAGCGCGACGCCCTCCGCGACGCCACCCGGATCGCCGTCCCCGGCTGCTACCCGACGTCGGCCCTGCTGGCCCTCACGCCCGGCTTCAGCAACCAGCTGCTGGAGGGCGACGACGTCGTGATCGTCTCGGCATCCGGCACCTCAGGGGCCGGCAAGGCCGCCAAGGTCAACCTGATCGGCGCCGAAGTCATGGGCTCCATGAGCCCCTACGGCGTTGGCGGCGGACACCGGCACACCCCGGAGATCGAACAGGGACTCTCCAAGGCGCTGGGGGCTCCGGTCACCGTCTCCTTCACGCCCACCCTGGCACCGATGAGCCGGGGCATCCTCACCACGGCCACAGCCAGGGTCCGTTCCGGCGTGACCGCCGAGGAGCTGCGTGCCGCCTGGGCCGAGGCCTACGACGACGAACCGTTCGTGCACCTGCTCCCCGAGGGCCAGTGGCCCTCCACGAAGTCGGTCCAGGGATCGAACCACACGGTCATGCAGCTGGCCTTCGACGAGCACACCGGCCGCGTGATCGTATGCTGCGCCATCGACAACCTGACCAAGGGCACCGCCGGCGGCGCCGTGCAGTCCATGAATATCGCCCTCGGCCTGGCGGAATCCGCCGGCCTCAACCTCCAGGGAGTCGCACCGTGAGCATCACCGCACCGCAGGGATTCCGCGCCGCCGGCGTGACGGCCGGCCTCAAGGCTTCCGGCAAACCGGACGTTGCCCTCCTGGTCAACGACGGCCCGTCCAAGGCCGCCGCGGCGGTCTTCACATCCAACCGCGTCGCCGCGGCCCCCGTGCACTGGTCCCGCGAGGTGGTCAAGGACGGCCGCGTGGACGCCGTTTTCCTCAACTCCGGCGGGGCCAACGCCTGCACCGGACCCCAGGGCTTCCAGAACACCCACACCACCGCGGAGAAGACCGCCGAAGCCCTCGGCGTCTCCGCCACCGACGTCGTGATCTGTTCCACCGGACTGATCGGCGAGCAGCTTCCCATGGATAAAATCCTGGCCGGGATCGGTTCCGCCACCGCCGGCCTGGCCGCAGACGGCGGCCCCGCGGCAGCCACCGCGATCATGACCACGGACTCCGTGTCCAAGCAGGCCGTCTTCACCGGCACGGACGCCCAAGGCACACAGTTCACCATCGGCGGCATGGCCAAGGGCGCCGGCATGCTGGCCCCGGGCCTGGCCACCATGCTGGTGGTCATCACCACAGACGCCGACGTCCAGCCGGGCATGCTCGACGCCGAACTCCGCAACGCCACCCGGGTCACCTTCGACCGGGCGGACTCCGACGGCTGCATGTCCACCAACGACACCGTGGTGCTGCTGGCCTCCGGGGCCTCCGGCGCCGTGCCGTCCGCCGCCGACTTCGGCACGGGCCTGACCCACGTCTGCGCCGAGCTGGCCCGCAAGCTGATCGGCGACGCCGAGGGCGCCAGCCACGACATTGCGATCCGGACGTTCAACGCCGCGAGCGAGCGGGACGCCGAAGTCGTCAGCCGCGCCGTCGCCCGCTCCAACCTGTTCAAGACCGCGATTTTCGGCAAGGACCCCAACTGGGGCCGCGTGCTGTCCGCCGTCGGGACCACCGACGCGGCTTTCGATCCTGACCAGCTGAACGTGTCCATGAACGGCGTGCAGATCTGCCGCAACGGCAGCATCGGCGATGACCGCAACCTCGTGGACCTCGAACCGCGCGAGGTCCTCGTCGAAATCGACCTGCAGGCCGGCGGGGCCGAGGCCACGATCCTCACGAACGACCTCACCCACGACTACGTCCACGAAAACAGCGCCTACTCCAGCTAACCCCCCGGGGGAAGGAACAGTAAGGACGACGAACATGAACACCCAGACACGCGAGACCACCTCCCAATCCGACGCCCGGGACAAAGCCGCCACGTTGATCGAGGCGCTTCCCTGGATCCAGCGCTTTGCCGGCAGCACCATGGTGATCAAGTACGGCGGCAACGCCATGGTCAACGACGAGCTCCGCCGCGCCTTCGCCGAAGACGTCGTGTTCCTGCACCACGTTGGCATCCACCCCGTGGTGGTGCACGGCGGCGGCCCGCAGATCAACGCCATGCTCAGCCGACTGGGGATCGAATCCGAATTCAAGGGCGGGCTGCGCGTCACCACGCCCGAGGCCATGGACGTGGTCCGGATGGTCCTCACCGGCCAGGTGGGGCGCGAACTCGTGGGCCTGATCAACTCCCACGGCCCGTACGCCGTCGGCATGTCCGGTGAGGACGGCGGACTGCTCCGCGCCGTCCGCACCGGCACCGTGGTGGACGGCGAGGAGGTGGACCTGGGCCTGGTGGGCGAGGTGGTCGGGGTGAACCCGGAAGGCATCCTGGACATCGTGGCCGCCGGCCGGATTCCCGTGATCTCCACAGTCGCCCCGGAAATCCACGACGACGGATCCACCACCGGCCAGGTTCTGAACGTCAACGCCGACACCGCCGCCGCCGCTCTGGCCGAGGCGCTCGGCGCCTCCAAGCTGGTCATCCTCACCGACGTCGAGGGTCTGTACGCCAACTGGCCGGACCGGTCCTCGCTCATCTCGTCCCTGACGGTCTCGGAGCTGCGCCAACTGCTCCCCGGCCTGGAATCGGGCATGATCCCGAAGATGGAAGCCTGCCTGAAGGCCGTCGAGGGCGGCGTCGAGCGCGCCCACATCGTGGACGGCCGCCTGCCGCACTCGATGCTTCTGGAAACTTTCACGACCGCCGGCATCGGCACCCAGGTCGTCCCGGACGAGGAAGTGAACGCATAGTGAGCAGCACTGAACTGAGCCATTCCGCTGAAGGCCGCATCGCTGCGGAGGCCACCGTAACCACAATTGTCTCCAGCAGCAGCGGAGCCGAGTGGCTGGCCCGCTACTCGTCCTCGCTGCTGGGCGTCTTCGGCACCCCGCAGCGCGTCCTGGTCCGCGGCGCCGGCTGCCTCGTGTGGGACGCCGACGGCAAGGAGTACCTGGACCTGCTCGGCGGCATCGCCGTGAACGCCCTCGGCCACGCCCACCCGTTCGTCACTTCGGTGATCTCCAGCCAGCTGGCCACCCTGGGCCATGTCTCGAACTTCTTCACGAGCCCCACCCAGATCGCCCTGGCGGAGAAGCTGCTGGAACTGTCCAAGGCGCCGGCCGGCTCCAAGGTGTTCTTCGCCAACTCCGGCACCGAGGCCGTTGAGGCTGCCTTTAAGCTGGCGCGCCGGAATGCTGGTTCGGAAGGCAAACCGCGCACCAAGATCATCGCGCTCGAAGGCGCCTTCCACGGGCGCACCATGGGCGCCCTCGCGCTGACGGCCAAGGAGGCATACCGGGCGCCGTTCGCACCGCTGCCCGGCGGCGTCGTGCATGTCCCGTTCGGCGACATCGACGCCCTCAGCGCCGCCGTGGACGAGACCACCGCCGCCGTCTTCCTCGAACCAATCCAGGGCGAGGCCGGCGTCCGGCCTCTGCCCGCCGGATATCTCAAGGCCGCCCGCGAGGCCACGAGCGCCGCCGGCGCCCTGCTGATCCTCGACGAGGTCCAGACCGGCATCGGCCGTACCGGCAAGTGGCTGGCCAGTGAGGACGCCGGGATCGTGCCCGACGCCGTGACCCTCGCAAAGGGACTCGGCGGCGGCTTCCCGGTCGGCGCCCTCGTGACGTTCGGACCGGAAACGTCCGCGCTGCTGACCGCCGGCCAGCACGGGACCACCTTTGGCGGTAACCCGGTGGCTACCGCGGCCGCCCTCGCCACCCTGCACGTCCTCGAAAACCAGGACATCCTGGCCCACGTCCGGGGCGTGGGGGAGCACCTGCGCGCCGGCCTCGCCGGAATCGCGGGCGTCACCGAGATCCGCGGCGAGGGGCTGCTGATCGGCTTCGACCTGGACGCCGACGTCGCCCCGGGCGTCGTCACCGCCGGCCTCGACGCCGGGTTCATCGTCAACAGCCCTGGCCCGCGCACCATCCGCTTGGCACCGCCGCTGATCCTGACCACCGAACAGGCCGACCGCTTCCTGGCGGCACTGCCCGCACTGCTCGAGACCGCCAAGGTCCAGGCCGAACAGCCGGCCGAACAGCCGGCCGAACAACCCGCCACCACAAGTATCAACGCCGCAAAGGACGCCAAGTGACCGCCGCCGTGACCGCATCAGTGCCCACCCGCCACTTCCTCAAGGACACGGACCTCAGCCCGGCCGAACAGGCCGAGGTCCTCGAGCTCGCCGTCCGGATGAAGGCCGCGCCCTACAGCGTGCAGCCCTACGCCGCGGCGGGCAACGGCCGGCAGACCGTGGCGGTCATCTTCGACAAGACCTCCACCCGGACCAGGGTCTCCTTCGCCACCGGAATCGCGGACATGGGCGGCAATGCACTCATCATCAACCCCGGTGAGGCGCAGATCGGGCACAAGGAATCGGTCGAGGACACCGCCAAGGTACTCGAACGAATGGTGTCCACCATCGTGTGGCGCACTGGCGCGCATGCCGGGCTCGTCGCCATGGCCGCGAACTCCCGTGTGCCGGTCATCAACGCACTGTGCGATGACTACCACCCGTGCCAGCTGCTCGCCGATCTCTTGACCGTCAAGGAGCACAAGGGCTCGCTCAAGGGCTTGACCATGGCGTACCTGGGCGACTCGGCCAACAACATGGCCAACTCCTACCTGCTGGCCGGCGTCACGGCGGGCATGAACGTCCGCATCGCCGGACCGGAGGGGTACCTGCCGTCCGCGGAGATCATCGCCGCCGCCGAGGACCGGGCCGCGGAGACCGGCGGCTCGGTGCTGGTGACGATCGACGCCGCCGAGGCCCTCCTCGGCGCCGACGTCGTCGCCACCGACACCTGGGTGTCGATGGGCCAGGAGGCGGAGAAGGAAGCACGGATGAACCTGTTCCGGGCGTACTCCGTGGACGGCGCGGCGATGAAGCTCGCCGCGCCGGACGCCGTCGTACTGCACTGCCTGCCGGCCTACCGGGGCTACGAGATCGCCGCGGACGTCATTGACGGCCCCCAGTCGGTGGTCTGGGACGAAGCCGAAAACCGGCTCCATGCCCAGAAGGCGCTGATGGCCTGGCTCATGCACCGCTCCGGCCTTGCCGTTATTGACGGGCTCGCGCCAGTCGATGGGCTGGCGCCGGTGGACGGCTTGGCCTGATGTCCGTCCAGCCAGCCTCTCCGGGGGCCAGCCCGGCCACCAAAACAGCCCGGCAGGCACGGATCACAGCGATTCTGACGGGCGAATCGGTCCGGTCCCAGGCCGAGCTCGCCGCGCTGCTCGCGGACGACGGCGTCCAGGTCACCCAGGCCACGCTCTCCCGCGACCTCGTGGAACTCGGCGCCGTCCGGGTGCGCGGCAAGGACGGCGTGCTGGTCTACGCCGTCCCGGGGGAGGGCGGCGAACGGGCGCCCAAGAGCGGCGTCACCCAGGAAATCCTCGACGCCCGGCTGACCCGGCTGTGCGGTGAACTGCTCGTCACCGCCGAGGCCTCCGCCAACCTCGTGGTGCTCCGGACCCCGCCGGGCGCCGCGAACTTCCTGGCCCTCGCAATCGACCACTCCGTGATGCCCTCGATCCTGGGCACCATCGCCGGGGACGATACCGTCCTTCTCGTCACCCGGGAGCCTCTGGGCGGCGCGGACATCGCCGCCCGCTTCCTGCAGTTCGCCGAGGAAGCCGGCCAATAAGCCGCGCAACGCACCGGCTTGTGACAGGCTTGAAACAAAGATTTCCCAGACTGACAGCATCACCAAACAACTAAGGAGCATTTCCGTGACTGAGCGTATTGTTCTGGCCTACTCCGGTGGCCTGGATACTTCCGTAGCCATCGGCTGGATCGGTGAAGCGACCGGCGCCGAGGTCATCGCCGTGGCGGTCGACGTCGGACAGGGCGGCGAATCGCTGGAGACCATCCGCCAGCGCGCGCTGGGCTGCGGCGCCGTCGAAGCCTACGTCGCCGACGCCAGCGACGAGTTCGCCAACGAGTACTGCGTGCCCACGCTGAAGGCCAACGCCCTCTACCAGGGCCACTACCCGCTGGTCTCGGCCATCTCCCGCCCGGTGATCGTCAAGCACCTGGTCAAGGCCGCCCGCGAATTCGGCGCCACCACCGTCGCCCATGGCTGCACCGGCAAGGGCAACGACCAGGTCCGCTTCGAAGTCGGCATCCAGACCCTCGGCCCGGACCTGAAGTGCATCGCACCGGTCCGCGACCTCGCCCTGACCCGCGACAAGGCCATTGCCTTCGCCGAGGAAAAGGGACTTCCGATCGAGACCACCAAGAAGAACCCGTACTCGATCGACCAGAACGTCTGGGGCCGCGCCGTCGAAACCGGCTACCTCGAAGACATCTGGAACGCCCCCACCAAGGACATCTACGACTACACCGCCACCCCGGAATTCCCGCCGGCGCCGGATGAGGTCACCATTTCCTTCGAAGCCGGCGTGCCGGTCGCGATCGACGGCGTCAAGGTCACCCCGCTGCAGGCCATCAAGGAACTCAACCGCCGCGCCGGCGCCCAGGGCGTCGGCCGGATCGACGTCGTCGAGGACCGCCTCGTGGGCATCAAGTCCCGCGAGATCTATGAGGCCCCCGGTGCCATGGCGCTCATCACCGCTCACAAGCATCTTGAGGACATCACGATCGAGCGCGAGCAGGCCCGCTTCAAGGCGACCGTCGGCCAGCGCTGGGCCGAGCTGGTCTACGACGGCCAGTGGTTCTCCCCGCTCAAGCGCTCCCTCGACGCCTTCATCGAGGACACCCAGAAGTACGTCACCGGCGACATCCGCATGGTGCTGCACGGCGGCCAGGCGATCGTCAACGGACGCCGCTCCGAGACTTCCCTCTACGACTTCGACCTCGCCACGTACGACACCGGCGACACCTTCGATCAGTCGATGGCGCGCGGCTTCATCGAGCTGTGGGGCATGTCCGCCAAGGTTGCCTCCGGCCGCGACATCCGCGTCGCAGGAAAGTAGCCCCCGTGGCTGAGCAAAAGGCCGAAGCTACAAACACGGGAGCACTGTGGGGCGGCCGGTTCGCCGGCGGCCCCGCGGACGCCCTGGCCGCGCTGAGCAAGTCCACGCACTTCGACTGGCGGCTGGCCCGCTACGACATCGCCGGGTCCAAGGCGCACGCACGCGTGCTGCACAAGGCCGGGTTGCTGGACGACGCCGAACTCGAGGGCATGCTTGCCGCCCTGACCCAGCTGGATGAGGACGTCGCCTCCGGCGCCTACCTGCCGGCGGAGTCCGATGAGGACGTGCACGGTTCGCTGGAGCGCGGCCTGATCGAGCGCGCCGGCACTCAGCTCGGCGGCAAGCTCCGCGCGGGCCGGTCCCGCAACGACCAGGTGGCCACGCTGGGACGGATGTTCCTGCGCGACCACGCCCGGATCATCGCCCGCGGCGTGCTCGCCACGATCGACGCGCTGGTGGGGCAGGCCAAGGCGCACCAGGGGGTGGCCATGCCCGGCCGCACCCACCTGCAGCATGCCCAGCCTGTCCTGCTCAGCCACCACCTGCTGGCCCACGCCTGGGCGCTGCTGCGCGACGTGCAGCGGCTCCAGGACTGGGACAAGCGCGCCGGCGTTTCGCCCTACGGTTCGGGTGCCCTGGCGGGCTCCTCGCTGGGACTGGACCCGGAGGCCGTCGCAGCCGACCTGGGCTTCTTCTCGGCGACGCACAACTCGATCGACGGCACCGCATCCCGCGACGTCTTTGCCGAGTTCGCCTGGATCACGGCCATGATCGGCGTGGACCTGTCCCGGGTCTCGGAGGAAGTGATCCTGTGGGCCACGAAGGAGTTCTCCTTTGTCACCCTGCACGATTCCTACTCCACCGGCTCCTCGATCATGCCGCAGAAGAAGAACCCGGACGTGGCGGAATTGGCGCGCGGAAAAGCGGGCCGGCTAATCGGCAACCTGACCGGGCTGCTGGCCACCTTGAAGGGCCTGCCGCTCGCGTACAACCGCGACCTGCAGGAGGACAAGGAGCCGGTCTTCGACGCCGCCGACACGCTGGAGGTCCTGCTCCCGGCAGTGTCCGGCATGATCGCGACGCTGAAGTTCAACACCGAACGGATGGAAGCGCTGGCTCCTCTTGGCTTCGCGCTGGCGACGGACATTGCCGAATGGCTGGTCCGCCAGGGCGTTCCCTTCCGCGAGGCGCACGAGCTCTCCGGTGCCGCGGTGAAGCAGGCCGAAGGCCGCGGCGTCGAGCTCTGGGACCTGACGGACGAGGAATACGCCGCCATCTCGGAGCACCTGACGCCGGAGGTCCGCACGGTCCTATCCACTGAGGGTTCGCTCAACAGCCGGAACTCCCAGGGCGGCACCGCACCGGCCGCCGTCGAACGCCAGCTGCTGGCCCTCGAGGGCGAGCTCGCCGGCGTGCGGGCGTACGCGGGGTAGCTGCACGGACCCGGTGGGGCATAGGTCCCGGCAGGCACGACCACGGTGGTCGGGCCTGCCGGGACCTTTTTCGTTAGGGTAGGCAGACAGGAACAGCGCTGATCCTGTCAAGGGGAGACATAAATGATCGATATTTCCGAGGCTGTGACGGTGGATGAGCTGGGTGCACTTCGTTCGATAAGGGCCAGCATTGTCGGGCCACTCATACTTCGACTTGAAACTTCATGTCCTCCTGAAGTGGCATTCGATTCGTTGTCTGCAGCCTATGCCTCCGCCTCCGTCCTGCTTCCCGACCCCGTATCACCGCCACCCATTGCGAGTACGGCCCACGGTCCCGTCCTGATTCTCGACGAGCTGTGGGACATCAAACGCGTACCGGGGATTCTTCAGGCTATTGCTGACAGCTTGACCGCCTCAGGCATCCGAGGTCACTTGCTACCCTGCAAGACCGAGCGGCTTGGCCCAGGCGGTCTCCAGGACTATGCATGCTGGACAGCGGCGTTTAGCCCCACCGGAAACCGCTGGCTGAAACCGGCACCGGCCGGACGTGATCGGCGCGTAGGAGACCTCCAGTGGCGCATAGGGCAGCGTGCCCTCGAGAAGATTCTTGGACATGCCTTGGACTGGTGCGCGGTGGTAGGCGGGACGGACTATTTTGCCATGGGAATGCACCGCTTCAAGTGTCTTCCGGAGGAACGCCGGGGGCTGTTCTCAGCAGCCTACAGAGCGCGAGGAGAAGCGAGCATCATTAGCTTCGACGGCCTTCAAAAAGTCCGTAAAGTCGACTTCTCTCTGGAAGGCTACGTTCTGTATCAACAACGGGACATCTCGCTCCCACGGGAGAGATCCGTTCAGGACATGACTCAGGTCCTCGTGGATCTGGCTGATGAACTGCAGTATGGGCTGGTCAAAGGAGGCAATTGGATGAGCGGAACTTTTGGACCGTTGCTTGACACCAATTGGCCCGAATTTGAGGGACCGCACGGGTGGATGCGTCAGGCACATCCGGTTCTTGACCGGTACGTGCCCGACGCCTACGGCGTGCAGATGCTGGGACCGCTCCACGATCGGGACTTGTTCGCGCCGGAATGGCACCTCTCGCCGGCAGGTGTGGATAGGGTCCTCGTCATCCACCCGGACTTCGACGCGTGGTTCGCACAAGATCGCCCCGACGCCCAACTCGTCGAATCCGGCCGGGAATTACTCAACGGCATGCTCTTTACCCAAGGCCTGGGCATGGAGCTCAATCGGGAAACCTTCACATAGAGCTACCCGCCATGACCAGCCCACCCGCCCATCAAACCCACACTTCAGCTTCTGGGGCTGAAGGATCACCCACGGAGTGTCTCCATATGAGCGAATCGTTCCGCCAATTGCTGCGCGCCCTGCCCGATTTCCCCGACCACCTCCCGGACTTTGATCCGGCGGCGGCGCCCGCGGACCCGGCGGAGCTGTTCCGGCTGTGGCTGGACGAAGCGCTGGCGGCCGGGGTGCCGCAGCCCAACGCGTGCAGCCTGGCCACCGCAGATGAGCAGGGCCGGCCGTCGTCGCGGATGCTGATTCTGAAGGACATCGACGCCGACGGCTGGCACTTCGCGACCTCCCGGGAATCCCGTAAGGGCCAGGAGCTCGCGGCCAACCCGCACGCGGCGCTGAACTTCTTCTGGCAACAGCAGGGCCGCCAGGTGCGGGTGGCCGGGGACGTCGTAGAGCTGTCCACCGAGGCCTCGGCAGCGGACTGGCAGGCCCGCCCGAGCGCCGACGGCAGCGAGAATCCGGAATGGCAGCTCTACGCCATCCGGCCTCGCGAAATCGAATTCTGGCAGGCCAGGCACGACCGCCGGCACATCCGGCACCGCTACGCGCCCCGCTGATCGGATTCCGCTCAGTTAATCAGAGTTAATTGGGTGGATCGGTTTAGGATGGGCGCCATGACCTCAATCACACCAGAGAACCTTCGGGCAGAACTGCACCGCGCCGCCGACGTCGTGGCCGGAATCGCCGCGAAACTGACGGAACAGGACATCAAAGCGGCGTCGGAACTGCCTGGCTGGAGCCGCGGGCACGTGCTGGCCCACACCTGCGGGATCGCCAACGCGATGGGCCGCCAGCTCGAATACGCCGCCCGGGGTGAGGGCGTGGAGCTCTACGACGGCGGCTTCGAGGGGCGAAACCGCGCCATCGAAATGGCGGCCGGCCACAGCCTCGCTCAGCACCGGGCCGACCTCGACTCAGCGTTGGGCAGGGCCCTGCGCGCCTTCGACTCCCTCGACGCTGCGGGCTGGCGCGAGCCCATCACCTACCGCGGGAGAGTCGTGTTCGACGGCGGCCTGGCACTGTGGCGCGAACTCGTCATCCATGCGGCCGATCTCGGCACCGGCTACGGACCGGAAACCTGGAGCCGCCCCTTCTGCGGACACCTCTTCGATTTCCTCTCCGCTCGAGTGCCCGAGGGCCAGCGCTTCGTGCTGCAGCCGCTCGGCCTGCCCGCGGTGGCCATCGGCAGCGGCGGAACATCGACGGTGATCAACGGCATGCTGACGGACATCGCAGCGTGGCTCGCCGGCCGCACGCCCACCCTCGGCAGCCTGCGCGCCACGGCCGCGGCCGACGGCGTTGACCTTCCGGAACTGCTGCCCTGGCCTGCCGGAGCGCCCGTCAAGAACTAGGCGCGCTCCTTCGCATGCCATCCTTCGCCGGCGCCGTGCCTGGGCCCGTGCAGGCCTAGGGCCGTGCCGTGGCGAGGGCGAGTTCGCGTTCCCGGTCCAACAGGCTGCCCTTGACGGCCAGTCCCCAGCGGAAGCCGCCCAGGGTCCCGTCGGTGCGGATGACACGGTGGCAGGGAACAAACAGGGCCGCCGCGTTGAAAGCGCAGGCACTGGCCGCGGCCCGGACGGCCTTGGCGTTGCCGGACAGCTCGGCATACTCCGTGTAAGTCACCGGGCGCCCCGGAGCCACCGTGCGCAGCACATCCCAGGCGTGGCTTCGGAAAGGACCGGACTTCTGCAGCACCGGCACCGCCATGGCCGGCTCCGGATCGCCGGAGTAGAACGCCTCCACGGCCGCGGAGATCGAGCCCAGCCTGGCAACGGTTTCGAATTCGCCCGGCAGCAGGTCCGCGTGGATCTGCCCGGTCAGCTCGCCGGGAACGGCGGTCCAGCCCGATGACAAAACGGCGCCGTCGCGGGCGATGATGGTGAAAGGACCGTCCGGGGTGGACATGGTCAACAGCTGGGCTTTCATGGGTTCGCTTTCTTCGGAGTCTTCTTTTGGTTGAGAGACGCTGTGCGCGCCGCAGCTTGGGCAGCCGCTGCTGCGCGCCACAAGTGCATGGTGGCGTAGGAGCGCCATGGGCTGACCTCACGGAAATCGGGGGTGAGGGCGGCGCCGCTGGGGGTCTGGGCGAGTGATCGGATGCCGTTGCGGACCGCGGCGTCGTTGGCCAGGAACACATCCGGCGCGCCGATGACCCGCATCGCGACGTAACCCACGGTCCACGGGCCGACGCCGGACAGGGGCAGGAGCTTGGCCTCCAGCCCGTGCACGTCGTCGCCGTAGCCGAAGTCTAGGTCGCCCGAGGCCATCGCCGCCGCGGCGCCCCGGACGGCATCGATCCGGCGCTGCGGGCCGCGGAGCAGTTCGAACCCGGTCTCGGCAATCTGGGCCGCCGTCGGGAACATCCGGTGAAGGCCGTCGTCGGGCACCAGGCTCGCGCTCCCGGCCGCGGAAAGTTGTACCAGGGCGGTCCGCGCGGCGGCCACCGTGATCTGCTGGCCGATCATGGCCCGGATCAACAGTTCCTGCGGATCAACGGCGCCGGGCATCCGCATGCCCGGCGTGCTCTCCACCGTCGCGGCCAGGCGGGAATCGGCCGCGAGGGCGGCATCGATGGCGACCGGATCGGCGTCCAGGTCCAGCAGGCGGCGGACCCTGCTCAGCAGGGCGGCCAGGTCCCGGAGATCGACGGCGCCGATGGTCAGCACGAGCGGACGCCCGGCCGTGCCGGCGTCGTAATCCACCCGGAAGCGCGCATCGCCGTGGGCCAGCCGCAGGGTCCGGGCGTAGGAACTGGAGGTGCCTTCTTCGATCCCGGGGATGGCGCGGACGGCGAGGAAGTCGAAAACGCCGGGGTCGAACGGTTCGCGGTACGGAAGGTTGAGCGTGAGCGCTGTGGTCGCCGCGGGGGAGCGGTGATGCCTGGCCGTGGCCCGGAGCGCGGAGGGCGTCATCGCAAAGACCTCGCCGATGGTTTCGTTGAACTGGCGCACGCTGCTGAATCCGGCGGCGAAGGCGATGTCCGAGACTTTCATGGCGGTGGAGACCAGCAGGGTGCGGGCGGTCTGGGCGCGGCTCGCCCGCGCCAGGGACAGGGGACCGGCGCCGAGTTCGTGGCTGAGGATGCGGTTGAGCTGGCGCGCGGAGTAGCCGAGCCGAGCCGCCAGCCCCTCGACGCCGTCGCGGTTGATCACGCCGTCATTGATCAGGCGCATGGCGCGGCCGGCGATATCGGAGCGCACGTTCCAGGCCGGGGTGCCGGGCACGGCCTCCGGCAGGCAGCGTTTGCAGGCCCGGTAGCCGGCGTCGTGCGCGGCAGCGGAAGTCTCATAGAACGTGACGTTGTCCGCCTTGGGCGTCCGCGCGGGGCACGAGGGCCGGCAGTAGATGCCGGTGGTCCGGACAGCGGTGTAGAACTGCCCGTCGAATCGGGTGTCCCGGGCATCGATTGCCCGGTAGCGCTGCCAGAAGTCCATCACCCCATCCTGCCAGCTTCGCGGAGCACCTGCTAGCGGAATTCGGACACGGCCGTGTGGTCCTCCGGCGGCGTTTGTTAAAGTCTGAGCATGACTTCGAGTCCGCTTCCTGCCCAGCCCGGCACCGGTACAGGTGTCCAGTCCGGCACGATTGCAGGCACGGCTGCGTCGCTGCGGGAGCTGCTCTCGGCCGATGCGCGGCACGTGGCGCCGCTGATCCTTGGCGCCGTGTTGACGCATGACGGGCGCGACGGCTCCGTCGCGGTCCGGATTACCGAGGTGGAGGCGTACCTCGGCCCGCATGATTCGCACCACCCTGACCCCGGGTCCCACACCTTCCGCGGGCAAACGGCCCGCAACGCGCCGATGTTCGGCCCGGCCGGCCACCTCTACGTGTATTTCACGTACGGGATGCACCATTGCGCCAATATCGTGTGCGGGCCCGAGGGCGTGGCGTCGGCGCTGCTGCTGCGGGCCGGCGAAGTGGTTGCCGGACATGAGCTGGCCAGGGCCAGGCGCCCGACGTCGAAATCGGACATCGACCTCGCGAGCGGGCCTGCCCGGCTTGCCACCGCGCTGGGGTTGACGACGGCGGACAGCGGGCGGGACGCCCTCGCGCCGCCGTTCCGGCTGGAACCGCCCGCAAACCCGCCGGAAGGGGTCGCTGAGGGCATCAGTTCCGGTCCGCGCGTCGGCGTCTCCGGCGCCGGCGGCAGCCACGACTACCCCTGGCGGTTCTGGCTCAGCGGCGATCCGACCGTCTCGCGCTACAAGGCGGCAAAGGCGCGAAACACCAGCGGGGCGTAAGGCGGCAGGCACCCTGCACGCGGCTTGTAGGCACCCTGCAGCAGGCACGCGCGGTGGGGGATGATGGAGCATTATGGGCGAGGGGAAACGCGGAAAACCGGGCAGCGAGCTGGAACGGCTCCAGATCTTTGCGCAGCTGGCCACCGAGTACTTCCGCATGGTCGAACTGTTCACGCCTGACGGCGAGCAGGCCGCGGTGGACTCCGTCGAAGCAGAGCGCAGGCACTGGGTGGAGCTCTTCCGTGCGGCCCTGTTGCGTAAATTCATCGTTCCGGAAGAACACGTCTCGCTCAAACTCGTCGTCAGGGCCCTGCGCCTGTGCAACTACTCGGCGGACCCCCGGATAACCGAGGGCACGGCAGAAGCGGCCAGTTTGTTCACGAACGGGATGATCCGGGACCGCGAGGCGCTGATGGCCGAAATCGCCTTGGATGACCACGACCTGTTCGAGGACGTCCTCTACGGACGGCTCCTGCATGGTGACGCCGACAGGTTCCTACGGTCCGGGTGGGCCGAGGACTACCCCCGGCTCAGCAGCGTGGCGGCCGGACGGTTCGACGCCGAGCGCGCGCTCAGGAAGGCGCTGGGCGTGGTCTCCTACGGGCTTGCGAACGAACTCCTTCGCCCGCCGCGCCCGGGAGGCGACGCCGAGCCTCCCGACGCCGAGCCGCCAGACGCCGAGCCTCCAACAGCAGAAGCGTAGGGACTTCTAAGAGGCGGCGATACTGGAGAGCCCGTAGTCGGCGCCGACGGTGAAAGGGGCGAGGCGGCGCCGCAGGTCTTCGCGCACCTGCGGCCACTCCTGCGAGAGGATCGAGAAGACGGCGGCGTCCGCGCGTCCTCCGCCGGGCGCTGCACGGTGGCCGCGGAGGACGCCCTCGAATTGGGCGCCGAGCCGTTCGATGGCCGTCGCGCTCCGGGTATTGCGGGCGTCGCAGCGGAAGGCCACCCGTTCCACTTCCAGTACCTCGAAGGCGTAGCCGAGGAGCATGTGCTTGCTCGCCGGATTGACGTGGCTGCCCCAGAACTGCCGCCCGTAGAAGGTTCCGCCGATTTCCAGGCGCTGTTGGGCCGGAACGTAGTCGCGGAGGCACGTCGTGCCCAGCAGGGCGCCGGTGCGTCCGTCCGTCACGGCGAACGGGATGGTGGCGGGATCCTCCAGCCGTGACTGGAACAGTGCTGCCAGTTCGCCGGCCGTCCCCGGCATGGGTGCCGCCATGCCGCCCCACATGCCGGGATCCACAAAATCAAGGAGGTCCGCCGCGTGGTGCGGGTCCAGCGGAACCAGGCGGACCCCATGGCCGGAGAGGACGATTTCGTGTCGCATTCGAGCATTCAATCACCGGTGGGGTGGACGGGACCGGCGAATCCGGCGCCCTCCGCGTGAACATTAGATGACTGAGGGGTTGCCCCGAGGCCCCCGGCCTGGGGGCCGCCGGCCGGGGAGGCCGCGGGTACGGCGGACGTCCCGCTACCAGCCAGTAAGGTGGACGGGTGAATCAAAGCGAGCCGAACCTGACGAAGATTGCAATGCCGGTGGATGAGCTGATCAAGAGCCTGTGCGCCACCATCTCGGACTATCCCAAACCCGGAATCAGTTTTAAGGATCTGACCCCGGTGTTCGCCGACGGCGCCGCGTTCGGGGCCGTCGTCGATGCCCTGGTTGGACCGTTCCAGGGCCAGTTCGACGCCGTCGCCGGAGTGGAAGCCCGCGGCTTCCTGCTCGCGGCGGCCGCCGCCTACGCCACTGGGACCGGAGTCATCACGGTCCGCAAGGCCGGCAAACTGCCGCGCGAAGTGTTCTCCGAGGACTACGCCCTGGAATACGGCACGGCCACCCTTGAGCTGCACACCACGGACCTGGCGCCGGGGAGCCGGGTGCTGATCCTCGACGACGTGCTTGCCACCGGCGGTACGCTCGGCGCCGCGGCACGGCTGTTCGAGCGGTGTGGGATCCACGTGGCCGGCATCGGCGTGGTCATGGAACTGGACGAACTTGCCGGCCGCACGGCCCTGACCGGCCACAACGTCCGCTCCCTGCTGCGGATCTAGCGGGGACTCTGAGGCTGGACCATCCGGGACGTGTCGGTAGAATTCCCTGACGAAGACTGCCTTGGCATTGTTCGGCGACATATAACAGCCGTGGCCGCCGAAATGGCTGTAGAATGGTGGGTCCGTCTTTTTCGATAGGGGAACGTTCGATGCACGACGCTGATTTGGCCCATGAACGCGACTATGTGGCCGGACTTTACGCCCGGCTCGATGAGTTGCGGGCGGAGAAGCGCACCCAGCTGGCCCAGGTGCGCCGTGCCGGTGCCGTGGGCACCATGCAGAACGTTTCCGAGCGCGATGCCTTCGCGGCCCTCTACGAGGACCGCCTCGCCCAGCTCGACGCCGTCGATGACCGGCTCGTGTTCGGCCGTCTCGACCTGGATTCCGGGGAGGCCCAGTACATCGGCCGCATCGGCCTGACCACCGAGGACCTGCAACGGCTCATGGTGGACTGGCGGGCGCCCGAGGCCGGCCATTTCTACCAGGCCACGGCGTTTGACCGGCAGGGCGTTCGCCGCCGCCGGCACCTGATCCTGCAGGGCCGCGAGGTCAAGGCAATCGAGGACGACGTCCTCGACGCCGACATGCTCGCCGACAACGATTCGCTTCAGGGCGAAGGCGCCCTGCTGGCTGCCCTAAACTCCAAACGGACGGGCCGGATGTCAGACATCGTCGGCACCATCCAGTCCGAGCAGGACCGGATCATCCGTTCCTCCATCTCCGGCGCCCTCGTCGTCCAGGGCGGTCCGGGCACCGGCAAGACCGCTGTCGCCCTGCACCGCGCCGCGTACCTGCTCTACACGCACCGGGACAGGCTCAAGAGTGCCGGCGTCCTGCTGGTGGGGCCGACGTCGTCCTTCATGAAGTACATCGAACGCGTGCTGCCCTCGCTCGGCGAGACCGGCGTCGTGATGGCGAGCCTTGGCCGGCTCATGCCGGGCATCACCGCCGTTGCCGAGCCGGACTCCGCCGTTGCCGCCATCAAGGGCCGGCTGGACATGGCCGAGGTGGTCGCCAACGCCGTGGCCAACCGGCAGCGCATACCGGCCGGAAACCGGATCCTCGAAGTCGACGGCCGCAAGCTGGTCCTCACGCCGCGCCAGGTCCGCCGCGCCAAGGAAAGGGCCCGCGCCACGGGCAAACCGCACAACGAGGCCCGCGTCTCCTTCGTCAAGATCCTGCTCCGCGAACTCACCGAGCAGATGACGGAGCTTGTGGAGGCCGGCAACATCGGCAACAACGCCGACCGCTCCTACCTGGCGGAGGACGTCCGCTCCGCCCGGGATGTCCGGATCGCCCTGAACCTGTGCTGGATGCCGATGACCCCGGAGAAGCTCGTGGGGGAGCTGCTGAGCAAGCCCGCCATCCTGGAGGCATGCACGCCGAACCTCAGCCCGGAGGAACGCGCGCTGCTGCTCCGTCCGGCCGGTTCGCCGTGGACCGAGTCCGACGTTCCGCTGCTCGACGAGGCAGCCGAATTGCTCGGCGAGCTTGATGCCGCCGCCGGACGGGGACTCGCGCAGCAGGAACATGACCGTGCCCGCGACCTCGCCAACGCCAAGCAGACCCTGGTCAACATGGAAACCGCCGGCGTAGATGTCCTCGTCACGGCCGAAGAGCTCGTGGATCAGAACCAGGAGCGCGAGACGCGGCTGACCGCTGCAGAGCGGGCCACCACGGACCGTTCCTGGGCCTTCGGGCACATCGTGGTGGACGAAGCCCAGGAGTTGTCGCCCATGCAGTGGCGGCTGCTGGTCCGCCGCTGCCCGCTGAAGTCGTTTACGATCGTGGGCGACATCGCCCAGACAAGTTCCGTCGCCGGTGCCAACTCCTGGCACAGCGCACTGGGACCGATGTTTGGCGACCGCTGGCAGCTCGAGGAACTGACGGTCAACTACCGCACGCCGTCCCAGATCGCCGAGGCCGCGGCCCGCATGGCGACGGCGGCCGGACTGGTGGTTTCGGCGCCTAAGGCTGTCAGGGAAGGGCGCTGGTCCCCGGTCATCGACAGTGTCGGCAGGGGCCAGATCGTCAACAAGCTCGTCGAGGTGCTTCCGGAGGAACTGGATGCCATCGAGGGCGGCCTGATGGCGGTCATCGCCGACGGCGAGCTTCTGCCCGAGGCCAGCGCGGCGCTGCGGGCCGTGTACGGCCACCGTGTCGGAACCGGAGCGGGCAGCTATGCGCAGGACATCGTGGTGATCAGTCCCCGCGAGGCAAAGGGACTGGAATTCGACGGCGTCGTGGTCCTGGAACCGACGGACATGCTCAACCACGAGCACGGCCGGGTGGGTGACCTGTACGTTGCCATGACCCGGCCCACGCAGCGCCTGCGGCTCATCGCCGCCTCCGGCGTCCCGGCAGGCATCGAGGAGTAGGCCGCTGGGCGGCAATGGCTGTACGGCTGGCCGGGCGGCAATGGTTGTCCGGCTGCCGTGCGCACGGCGTCAACTGTGATGCGGGTCTGTCGATCCTGCTAACTTAGATTCCGTGTCCCAGCTAAATATTCTCGATGCCCAGCAGAACGATCCCAGCTTTGCCAATATCTGGCAGGAGTTGAAATGGCGCGGTCTTGTCCACGTCTCCACGGATGAGGCGGAGCTCGAAAAGCTCCTCGCCGGCGACCCCGTGACGTATTACTGCGGCTTCGATCCGACCGCACCGAGCCTGCACCTGGGCAACCTGGTCCAGCTGCTGCTCATGCGCCGGCTCCAGCTGGCCGGCCACAAGCCCCTCGGACTGGTGGGCGGCTCCACGGGTTTGATCGGTGATCCTCGTCCGACGGCGGAACGCACCCTCAACACCAAGGACACCGTGTCCGAATGGGTGGGCTACCTGCAGGCGCAGGTCCGTCGCTTCCTGAGCTTCGAGGGCGATAACGCCGCCCGGATGGTCAACAACCTGGACTGGACGGCGCCCCTGAGCGCCATCGACTTCCTGCGCGAGATCGGCAAGCACTACCGTGTCGGCACCATGCTCCGCAAGGACGCCGTCGCATCCCGCCTCGGTTCCGACGAAGGCATCAGCTACACGGAGTTCAGCTACCAGATCCTGCAGGGTATGGACTACCTGCAGTTGTTCCGCGACCACGGTTGCATGCTGCAGACCGGCGGCTCGGATCAGTGGGGCAACCTCACCAGCGGCACCGAGCTCATCCGGAAGGTTGAGGGCAAGCACGTCCACGCCCTGGGAACGCCGCTCATCACCAACTCTGACGGCACCAAGTTCGGCAAGAGCGAGGGCAATGCGATCTGGCTGGATCCGGCCATGTGCAGCCCGTACGCCTTCTACCAGTTCTGGCTTAACACGGCGGACGCCGACGTCGCGGACCGCCTCAAGGTGTTCACCTTCCTGAGCCGGGCGGAGATCGAGGCTCTGGAGGTGGCGGTCGCCGAACGGCCGTTCGCCCGTGAAGGCCAGCGGAAACTGGCATACGAGGTGACCTCGCTCGTCCATGGCGTGGACGCCACGGAGAAGGTCATCGCGGCGTCGGCCGCTGTGTTCGGCAACGGCGATCTCTCCGTGCTCGATGAGGCGACGTTGAAGGCGGCGACCTCCGAGCTGCCGTCCGCCACTGTCGACGCCGGCGCCCTGGGCATCATCGAGCTGCTGGTCGCCTCCGGTCTGTCAGAGAGCAAGTCCGCCGCACGCCGCACCGTGGGGGAGGGCGGCGCCTACGTCAACAATGCGAAGGTGTCCGACCCCGACGCCGTTATTGCCGCCAGCCAGTTGCTGCACGGCCGCTACCTGCTCCTGCGCCGGGGCAAGAAGAACCTGGCAACGGTGGAAGTCGCGGCGTCCTGATCGGCTTCGAAAACGCACCCTGCACGCTCCTTCCCGGCCGATTTGCACGGCCGGGGAGGAGCGTGTATTGTTTTCTGAGTTGCCGCCGTTGAGTGGTGACAAACCCCCACAAATGAGAAGCAATTCTTCATGCGCTAGGCGCACAGAATGGAAATTGCTTCAATTCTGCTGGGCGGATTCGCTCCACAAAGTGAAATTCGGATGAAAATCGCGAATTTGCAAAGTGGAAATGAATGAAATAAGCTGTAAACATCGCAGCGAAGAAAAACGAAATAAAGAATTCATTGAAATGAATTGTTTCGGCAAGTATTCGAATGTGTCTGTTGTTTGAGAACTCAATAGTGTGCCAAGTTTGTTGATACCAATTTATTGTATTGAATTGGTTGAATTGACCAGGTTGCGCCACCCCGTGGTGTGGTCTGGTTTTTACAGCTGGTTTCAAATTTTGTGCATTGTGTGCATCCCGTTTTCCCGGGGGCGCATGGTGTGTCTGTTTTACTTCAACGGAGAGTTTGATCCTGGCTCAGGATGAACGCTGGCGGCGTGCTTAACACATGCAAGTCGAACGATGACCCGGTGCTTGCACCGGTGATTAGTGGCGAACGGGTGAGTAACACGTGAGTAACCTGCCCTTAAC
>NZ_FNGD01000010.1 GCF_900102895.1 Arthrobacter sp. ov407 | reverse complement strand
GCCAGACCACGGATCTGTCCCGGCCGATCGCCTCGCCAACCTTGGCGTAACTGAGCCCGCCCCGCCGGCCCATCTGGATCATTCCCCGCTCAGCCAGGTTCAATGCCCGGCCCCCCCGGCCCTTCGGCCGTGGGCGCCGGATCCGAAAGACCCCCGACGGGCCCCATGTCCACAGTCATCATCCGGCCAGACTGGGCCCACCAGTTCCTCCCGGTCCCATGAGTGGCTCCGACACGCCGGGCCGCAGCAAGAATCGACATCCCTGCGCACACCAGATCGAAGAACTCAGTGCGCGCATCCAGGGAAAACACATTGACCATCAAACGCTCCATCAATCAGAGCGTTGCTGCGACCATATGACTCTGCCCGGCGAATAGCGGCCGTAGGTGATAGCGCAACGGGAAAAACGCCGACGCCGGTACTCACGTGAGTTCCGGCGTCGGCGCCCAGCTAGGGCGTTGATCAGACGATAGCTTTGGCTTCCTCGATGAGGGAGGAGACAGCGGCGAAGAGCGGGTGGTCCGCTGCCAGGCCGGTGATCTTCTCCGTGGCGTCGTCGGGCGTGGAGGCGGAGAGGATTTTCGCCAGCTCCACGGCCTCGGCGTCGGCTGGATCGTTGAAGCGCAGGGCCGCGGCGATCGCCCCGAGCAGCGCCTCGGGGACAATTCCGCGCTCGGCGAGCTCGGCAGCGGGGCCGATGAAGCGTTCGTGCCGGCTGAGTTTGCGCAGCGGGGCACGGCCCACCCGGTTAACGGTGTCCGGCAGGTGCGGGTTGGAGAAGCGGCCCAGGATCTTCTCGACGTACGCCTCCTGATCCGCGCGGTTGAAGCCGTGCTTGGCCACCAGCAGTTCCTTGGTTTCGTCCAGGACGGCGCGCACGTCGGCCGCGACGTCCTGATCGGCCATGGCCTCGGAAATCTTGCCCAGGCCGGCCTCGAAGCCGAAGTAGGCCGCCGCCGCGTGCCCCGTGTTGACGGTAAACAGCTTCCGTTCGATGTAGGGTTCCAGATTGTCCACGAAGGTCGCGCCCGGGATGACCGGTTCCTTCCCGGCGAACGGGGTTCGGTCGATCACCCACTCATAGAACGTCTCCACCGTGACATCCAGGCCCTGCCCGGCCTCCTGGTTGGGCACAATCCGGTCCACGGCCGTATTGGCAAACACGGCGGCTACGTCCAGGGACCCGGCGGCCGGATCCCACTGGGCAGCGACTTCGGACTTCAGGATGTCGGTCGCGTTGATCGCGTTCTCGCACGCCATCACCTGCAGCGGCGCCAGCCCGGGGGCGCGCGCCGCGATCCCCTTGGCGATAACAGGCGCCACAAACTTCAGGATGTGCGGGCCGACGGCGGTGGTGACGATGTCCGCCGTCGCGATTTCCTTGACGACATCGGTTTCCTGGGTGCCGGAGTTCAGCGCACTAAAGTTGTCGACGGTACGGACGGCGGGATTCTCTCCCACTTCGTGGACCTGGTAGCTGTCCGCGGCGGCCAGCTCGGTGATGAGGGCCTCCGCGACGTCGGCGAACACCACCTCATACCCGGCCTCGTGCAGCAGCAGGCCCACGAATCCCCGCCCGATGTTTCCGGCTCCGAAATGAACGGCCTTCACTAGGAGTTGACCTTTCCGAACAGGGCCAGAACTTCGTCAACCGTGGTGGCCGCCTCAAGCTGGGCCACCTGGGCCTTGTTGGTGAAGACCTTGGCGATCGAAGACAGGATGTGCAGGTGTTCGTTGTTGATCCCGGCCACGCCGACCACGAACTTCACTTCCTTGCCGTTCCAGTCGATGCCGTTCGGGTAGCGGATCACCGACACCGCGGACTTCATGATGTGGTCCTTCGCGGCGTTTGTGCCGTGCGGGATGGCGAGGAAGCTGCCCATGTAGGTGGAGACGGATTCCTCGCGTTCGTGCATGGCGTCCACGTAGCCGGAGTCGACGGCGCCGCGATCCAGCAGGAGCTGGCCGGCCTCGTCGATCGCGGCGTCCCGCGTGGTGGCGGTGCCGTTGAGGACGACGCTTTCGGCCACCAGGATGCCTGCGGGGCCCGTCTCGGCGTCCGGCTCGGCCGCCGCGGGGGTTTCCGGCGTTTCGACGGCGGCCGCGGCGGGTGCCGCTCCCGCGTCCGTGGTGCCGGCTTCCGTGTTGCTTGCCTGGACCAACTCCACGATCTCGTCGTACTTCGGGCTGTTCATGAAGTTGTCCACGGAGACATGCACGGCGCTGGCGGTCGCGGGCTTGGCCCGCTCGGTCAGGTCCTGGTGGGTGATGACGACGTCGTACGTGTCGCTGAGGTTGGCGATGGCGGAGTTGGTGACCTTGACGTCCGGGAAACCCGCTGCCTTGATCTTGTTGCGGAGCACGGAGGCGCCCATGGCGCTGGAGCCCATTCCGGCGTCGCACGCAAAGACGATGTTCTTGATCGGGGTCGCGAGGACGGCGACGCCGCTGGCACCCACGCCCTCACCGATCAGGGCCGCGGAAACCGAGCTCTTCTTGCCCTTCAGAGCCTCCATCCGGTGCGTGGCCTGGTCGAGGTCGTCTTCCGCGGGGGCCTTGCTGGCCTTCAGGATCACCGAAGCGATGAGGAAGGACACCGTGGTGGCGAACAGAACGGAGAGCGTCACGCCGACGTAGCTGTCGCGTGCTGTTGAGGCATAGACCGCGATGATGCTGCCCGGGGCTGCCGGGGACCGGAGTCCGGCGCCGGTGACCACCAGCGTGAAGATACCGGTCATGCCGCCGCCGATTGCGGCGAAGATCGTCATCGGCTTCATCAGGACGTACGGGAAGTAGATCTCATGGATGCCGCCGACGAACTGGATGACCGCCGCGCCCGGCGCGGACGCCTTGGCCAGACCCTTGCCGAAGAAGGAAAAGGCGAGCAGGATGCCGAAGCCCGGACCAGGGTTGGCTTCGAGCAGGAACAGGATGGACTTGCCCTGTTCGAGCGCCTGCTGCGTGCCGAGCGGGGTGAGGATGCCGTGGTTGACGGCGTTGTTCAGGAACAGGACCTTCGCGGGCTCGATGAAGATGCTGGTGAAGGGCAACAGACCGTTCACGACCAGGAATTCGACTACGGCGCTGGCGCCATTGCTGAATCCCTTCACGATGGGGCCGACCACCAGCATGCCGACGACCGCCATGGCGGCGGCAAGGATGCCTGCCGAGAAGTTGTCGATCAGCATTTCGAAGCCGGGCTTGACACGGCCTTCCCAGATCTTGTCCGCCTTCATCATCAGCCAGGCAGTGAGCGGGCCCAGGATCATGGCGCCGATGAACATCGGGATGTCGGTACCGACGATCACGCCCATGGTGGCCACCGCACCCACCACGCCGCCGCGCACCCCGTAGACCATCCGGCCGCCGGTGTAGCCGATCAGCAGCGGGAGCATGTACGTGATCATCGGCCCGACAAGCTTGCCGAGCTCCGAATTGGGGAAGAAGCCCGCCGGGATGAAGAGCGCCGTGATGAAGCCCCACGCGATGAACGCGGCGATGTTGGGCATGATCATTCCGGACAGGAACGTCCCGAATTTCTGGACGTGTACCCGCACGCTGGTGCGTGGTTTCGCAACTGTCTCTGTTGCCATCTGAGTTCCTAACCGTCGTTCCTGCCGCTTTGCAGGATGGTCCGATAATTTCGCCGAGCTAGCTGGTGGAGCTGGTGGAGATCCGGTGGAGCCATTCGAGGAAGAGCTTGAGTTCCGAGCTGGAGAGCTGGTCCGAGTGGGACGCCTGGAGTGCTGCGTTCAATGCGATGGCCGCGACAACCACTGAGGATTTTCCGCTGTCATCAGACCCGTTGTCCCGGGCCTGCTCAGTGGAAACCGCAAAAATCATGGCGTCGCGGGTCATGGCGGAGAGCTCTAGATTCCGCTCCGGCACCTTTTCCGCGATCAGCATGAGGGTCACGCCCACGTTGGCCGCCAGGATGGACCTGGCCGCCTCCTTGGGCGGGACGTTGAGCTGGCCGGAGACAGCCGCCTTGTTGAACATCTCCTCCATGAGGGCCTCCGCATCGGCGACGATCGCCGGACGGCTCTCAGGGCGGATATTGCCAAACATGACGAGGTACAGCTCCGGTTGTTTCAGCCCAAACTCGACATGGTTGTCCCACATCCTCCGGATGTCCTCCAGCGGTTGGCCAGAGGGCGCGAAGTCACGTTCGCCCGCGACATATTCGTCGAAACCCGCTGCGACGACGGCGTCGAACAGCCCTTCCTTGTCACCAAAGTGGTGATACAGCGTCGGTGCCGTGACACCGGCCTGCTGTGTGATTTGGCGGGTCGAGACTGCGGATCCGCCCGAGTTGGCCAGCAGCTCGGCGGCCGCGCGGAGCAGCCGGGCCTTGGGTGGTAGCTGGCCATCGATACTCATAACCGCTACCCTAGCACCTATAGCAACGCTATATGAACTGCATCACATACAATTTTTGCAGGTGCCGTGACCCGCCCGCTGACGTAGCCGTCAGCCGCAGGCACAGATGATCAGCAGGGTCAGCGGCGGCACCTGGTTTACCGGCTTAGTGGCCACTGGCCTACGACAGAGAATGAGGACCTTCAGTGCAGAACTTCCCAGGAGTAGGCGTTAGCCCCGGCCGCATCATCGGCACCATCCGGCAGATGCCCAAACCGATCAGCGAACCGCCCGCCGGAGAGCAGCTTCCCGCCGGCGTCACGGCGGAAGACGCGACGGCGGCACTGAAGGCCGCGGCGAAATCCGTCCACGACGAACTCAAGGCCCGTTCCGAGACCGTCACCGGCGACGGCAAGGCCGTTCTCGAGGCCACCGCCCTCATGGCTACCGACACGATGCTGCTCAAATCCGCCGCCAAGCTGATCGGCCGCGGCACGTCCGGGCAGCGGGCGATCTGGGAAGCCGGCGCCTCCGTCTCGGAAATGCTGCACAACCTGGGCGGCTACATGGCCGAGCGTGCCACGGACGTCCTGGATGTCCGGTCCCGGATCGTGGCGGAACTGCGCGGAGTTCCCGCGCCGGGAATTCCCGTGTCCTCCGCCCCGTTCATCCTCATCGCCGAGGACCTGGCCCCGGCCGATACCGCCACCTTGGATCCGGAAAAGGTCCTGGCCCTCGTCACCGCGGGCGGCGGTCCGCAGTCCCACACCGCGATCATCGCCCGGTCGCTGGGCCTGCCTGCCGTGGTCGCCGCCGTCGGGGTCGACGAACTCGCCGACGGCACCGAGGTGTACGTGGACGGCGCGGCCGGCTTCATCACCGCGAACCCGGATGAGTCCCAGCGCGCGGCAGCAGCCCACTGGGCCGCCACGGCGTCGCTGCTGTCCGCCTTTGACGGGACGGGCACGACGTCGGACGGTTACCTCGTACCGCTCCTCGCCAACGTCGGCGGCGCGAAAGACGCCGTGGCCGCGGCCGGCCTGAACGCCCAGGGCGTGGGTCTGTTCCGGACCGAGTTCTGCTTCCTCGAGCGGGACACTGAACCGACCGTGGAGGAACAGGCCGCCGCCTACAAGGGCGTCTTCGACGCCTTCCCGGGCAAGAAAGTAGTGCTCCGCACCCTCGACGCCGGCGCGGACAAGCCGCTGCCGTTCCTGACCGACGCCACCGAGCCCAACCCAGCCCTGGGTGTCCGCGGCTACCGGACCGACTTCACCACACCCGGGGTCCTGGAGCGCCAGCTGCAGGCGATCGCCCTGGCGGAGAAGGCATCCGAGGCCGACGTCTGGGTGATGGCCCCGATGATTTCCACCGCGGAGGAGGCGGCCCGTTTTGCCGCGCTGTGCGCCACGGCAGGGATCAAAACCCCCGGCGTCATGGTGGAGGTCCCGTCGGCCGCCCTGACGGCAGAGGCCATCCTCCGCGAAGTCGGCTTCGCAAGCCTGGGCACCAATGACCTCACCCAGTACGCCATGGCCGCCGACCGGCAGCTCGGCCCGCTGGCGGCCCTCAACACCCCGTGGCAGCCGGCCGTACTCCGGCTCGTGGGCCTGACGGTGGAAGGTTCGGCGGCCGAGGGGCACAACAAGCCGGTCGGCGTGTGTGGCGAGGCGGCCGCGGACCCTGCCCTCGCCGTCGTCCTCACGGGGCTGGGCGTCACCACCCTGTCCATGACGGCCCGTTCCATCGCGGCCGTCGCCGCCGTGCTGAAGACGGTCACCCTGGCCGAAGCGCAGGAGCTGGCCAAGCTGGCCTTGTCCGCGCCGAGCGCAACTGAGGCCCGGGCATGGGTCCGGGCAAAACTGCCGGTCCTGGAGGACCTTGGGTTGTAACCGCCGCTAGGATGCACTCATGGCACTGATAGCTCCCCGGGTGACGGCCGGCCTCCCGGCCGATGACGCGCAGAAACTCAGGTACGCCCTGGACGGCGGCCACGACATCACGGTGTTCGTCGACGGCACCGTCCACCGGCTGCCGCCCACGGCGCGGGACGCCGTCGTCGATTTGCTGGGCCGCTTCAGCCGCGGCGAGGCCGTGACCGTCAGCAGCGTCGAGGAAATGCTGACGACGTCCCGGGCCGCGGAGCTTGCGGGGATCTCGCACACGTACCTGCGGAACATGACCGACCGCGGCGAGATCCCGGTCGAATACCGGGGAACGCATCGACGGATCCGGCTGGCGGACATCATGGCGTGGCTCGACACGCAGAAGAAGATTGGTACGGGCGCCGGGTCGCCGGCCGGCCAGGACGACGAGGGCGCCGGTGTTTAAGGAACAGATGCTTCATGAACCGATGCTTCATGAAGCAGTGATAAGGATCAAGCAACGATCCCGCTCCTGCGCGGAAACGCTGATATCCCGCGGGTTACGCTTGAATTGTGGGTAAATTCAGAGGGTGGCACATCATGGCAGGCATCGCCGCCATGCTGCTTGCTGGCCTCTTTGGGACCGTGATGGGCCTAAATAACACCGCCACCTACTTGGCCAGCGGCGTCGCCTTCGTTGCGGTGTCACTCTGGGTGGACAGCCGGATTACCCGCCGCCGAAGCGCCGTCCGCAAGATCGGTCTCGACGCCGACCCCTCCAAGCGCGAGGGCTAAAGCGCGCCGCTAAATCCGCGGCCGGCCCGCCCAGCGCCGCGCCTTGAGCGCAGCATGCAGTTCCAGCCGCACCATCCCCTTCAATGGATCCACGCCCAGCAGCTGGCGGATCCGGCCGAGCCGGTTGTAGATGCTGCTCCGGTGCAGGTGCAGCTTGGCCGCGACCTCCTGGACGGAGCCGTCGTTGTCGTAGAACAGCTCCAGGACGGGCAGCAGCTCGCGGTTGCGGTCATGGTCCTCGAGGAGGCGGAAATACACGGATCCCGCGTCTGCCCAGGCCCCCGCCCCGCCGCCGGCCGAGGCCAGGAGCTGGTAGACGCCGGTGGCCCGGCAGTCGACCAGCTCGCCCAGCTGCGGATCCACTGCCGCGGCCTGGGCCGCCTGCCGTGACTGCCGGTAGGCCTCGGCGAGTTCCCGCGGCCTGGCAAATCCCTCGCTCGTGCCCAGGATGATCCGCCGGACCGTGCGCCCGGAGCGTTTGGCGAGTTCCAGTTGGTAGTGGACCAGCACCTGAGCGTGGTCCGCGCGTCCCGTGGATTCCTTGAACAGGACCACCGCGTGGGTCTCCGTGCCGGCGCTGAACAGGGCGGCGTCCACCCCGATGGTCGCCTGCAGCGCCGCGGAGCGGTGAATGAGTGTGTCGGCAATGGGGTCCGAGCCCCCGGCCCAGCCATCCGCGTCCAGGACGGTCACCAACTGCCATGGCCCCTTGCCCTGGACCTCTTTCCAGCCCGCCACGGCGGCCGCCGCGTTGGCCTCGCCCGCGCAGGCGGCCAGGAACTCCTGTTCACGGCGGCGGCGGAACTCGGACTCGGCCGTGTTGGAATCCAGCAGCAGGGCGGACAGCTGCTCCAGCTCCGGCGCCACATCCTGCAGTTGGGCAAGGACGGTCGCGGCGCTTGGTTCCTCGGCGTCGAGCTGGACCCACAGGTACCCCACCCGGAAACCCCGCACCAGCAGCGGCACGCACACACGGCCCAACATGCCCAGATCCGCGTTGGCCGGCACGACGACCGGCCGGACCGCCGTCGCAATCCCGTGGGAGAGCTGCCACGCGATGACGTCCACGGGGACCCGCTTGCTGAGCAGGAAGTTCACCCGGACGCGGTCCGCATGCGATTGGTTGGAGCTGTAGGCGAGGAGCAAACCGTCGAGGTCCTCGAGGGAGAGACCGCGCCCGAGCCGCTGCGCCACCTGCTCCACGAGCTGCTCCACGTCCTGCTGCTGCATCCTGCCAGACTACTGCCCCGGCCTGCCGCACTGCGAATGCATCCGCCACGGACACGAGCCGTCACCTGACGCCCGCTCCCTCGACAATTGTCGATCCCCGGATTTGAAAAACCCCGGAATTACGCGGCCGGCGCCCAGCGGCCGGCAGCGGCACCTGTCGCGTGCCTCACAGCGGGATTTATTCTGGAAGTACGAATCCCCCCGCTCATCCAGGTCCACGAGACCAACACCCACTGGAGCTAACAAATGATCATCGGCGTTCCCAAAGAGATCAAGAACAACGAGTTCCGCGTCGCCATCACCGCGGCCGGCGTCCACGAATTCCGCACGCACGGCCACGTGGTCCTCGTCGAGCGCGGCGCGGGCCTGGGCTCGGGCATCACGGACGAGGAATACGCGATCGCCGGCGCCGAGATCGTCGCCGAAGCAGACGACGTCTGGGGCCGTGCCGACATGGTCATGAAGGTCAAGGAACCGGTCAAGGCCGAATACCACCGCTTCCGCAAAGGCCTGATCCTCTTCACCTACCTGCACCTGGCGGCCGAGCCGGACCTGACCCAGGAACTGATCAACTCCGGCGTCACCGCCATCGCCTACGAGACCGTCCAGGAGGGCCGGACCCTGCCGCTGCTGGCCCCGATGTCCGAGGTTGCCGGCCGGTTGTCCGTGCAGGTGGGCGCCACCTCCCTCATGGCCCCGGCAGGCGGCAAGGGCGTGCTGCTCGGAGGCGTCCCGGGCGTCCGTCCGGCCAAGGTTGTTGTCCTGGGCGCCGGCGTTGCCGGCACCAACGCCGCCGCCATGGCCCTGGGCCTGGGCGCCGACGTCACCATCTTGGACATCAACATCAACCGCCTCCGCGAACTGGACGCCCAGTACCAGGGCCGCCTGAAGACGGTCGCGTCCAACAAGTACGAGATCGAGAAGTCCGTGGTCGACGCCGACCTCGTGATCGGTTCGGTCCTGATCCCCGGCGCCAAGGCCCCGAAGCTCGTCACCAACGAGCTCGTGTCCCGGATGAAGCCCGGCTCCGTGCTGGTGGACATCGCCGTTGACCAGGGCGGCTGCTTCGAGGACACCCGCCCCACCACGCACCAGGAACCGACGTACAAGGTCCACAACACGATCTTCTACTGCGTCGCCAACATGCCCGGCGCCGTCCCGAACACCTCCACGTACGCGCTGACCAACGTCACGCTGCGCTACGCCGTCTCGCTGGCGAACCTGGGGGTCAAGGCTGCGTTCGAGCGCGACGCCGCCCTGGCCGCCGGCCTGAACATCGCCGGTGGCAAGGTTGCGCACCGCTCGGTCTCCGAGGCGCACAACCTGCCCCTCGTCGCCGACTGGCACGAGCTGGTCTCCGCGTAGCCAGAACCGCATCGACTGCTCCGTAACCGCCCTTTTGGACCCCCAGAACGGCAGTTACAGAGCAGTCGATTGTTGTTTAAGCCCGTCTCAGGCCAGGGACCGGGCCTGCTCGATCAGCTGCAGCACCTGGAGCGGGCCCGCGGGGTCAACGGGGACCGGCCGCGCCGAGGCGGCACCGCCGTCGGCGATCTTGGCCGCCAGGATCCGGTAGAACTCCGGGTAGGCACCGCGCTCGGTGGGCAGCCGGTCCAGGTGCCCGTCGCGTCCCAGCAACCCGGCCCAGTCCGGATCTTCCACGCCGTAGTCTTCGTCCAGCGGGCCTCCGCCGGCCACGATGTAGGGCTCCTGCGGGTCCACGCCGTGCTTGGTGAAGCCGCCCTCGCTGCCCAGGATGCGGTAGCGGGGACCCTGCTGGGCGCAGAGCATGTTCATCCAGAGGTGGCTGATCACCCCGGAGCTGTGCCGCAGGACCAAGAAGACGTCGTCATCAACGCGCTGCCCCGGCCGCCGGGTCTCCAGTTCCGCGTGCGTCACCGTGGCCGGCCCGAAGAGCTGCACGGCCTGGTCAATCAAGTGGGTGCCGAGGTCAAACAGCACCCCGCCGCCTTCGTCCACCGTCGCGGCCGCCTTCCACGCCTTGGGCACGTCCGGCGACCACCGTTCAAAGCGGGACTCAAAGCGGGTCACCGTGCCGAGAGCTCCCGCGTCCATGAGGGCTTTTACCGTGAGGAAGTCGCCGTCCCAGCGCCGGTTCTGGAAGACCGTGAGCACCCGGCCCAGCCGCGCGGCCAGGTCGATGAGTCCCTGCCCCTCGGCGCTGCTGACGGCGAACGGCTTGTCGACGACGACGTCGAGCCCGGCTTCCAGCGCCGCCTTCGCCAGCGGATAGTGGGTGGCGGGCGGCGTGCCGAGCACCAGCAAGTCCAGTTCGCCCCCGAGCTCCAGGATGTCGGCCGGGGTGTCGACGATATTCGCCGTCGGGTAGCTGCTAGCGGCGGCCGACTGCCTGCCGGCGTCGGAAGTGGAGATGGCATCCAGCGAATAGGCGGGGTTTGCGGCGATGAACGGGGCGTGGAAGACGCTTCCCGAGAGGCCGAAACCGGCGACGGCGGTGCGGATGGGCCGGGCTGAATCGTTGCTCATGGTGCCTAGGCTACCGGCTGGTGGTGCGACGACAGAGGCCGGCGCCGCCCGGATGCTTCCAGGGGACGCCGGCCTCGGCCGTGTTACTCAGTGCTGCTCAGTGGTGCTTAGTCAGCAGGGCTTACTTCTGCCAGCCGACGACGCTCCAGTCCGGGGTCTGGAACAGGCTGGCGCCGTAGTTGGCCAGGCCGGTGCGGGCGAAGTAGATCTGCGGGCCGTTCATGATGACGCCCATCGAGAAGTACTTCTCCATGTGCTTCTTCTCGACGTCCATGGCGGCCTTGTTGCGCTGGGCGTCATCCTGGATGGACGCGAGGTCCTTGATGGCCTTGTCCAGCTCGGCATCGCCGAGTTCGTTCTCGTTGGTCTTCGAATCGTAGAACTGCTTCACGCCGGAGGTGGCGTCGGCGCCCACGGTGTAGCCGCTGATGGTGAGCTGGAAGTCGCGGCTGCCCACGACCTTGCCGAAGTCGGCATCGCCGCGCTGGTCGATGCCGACCTCCATGCCGGCCGCCTGGAGCTGCTTCTGCAGGGTCTGCACGGTGGCGAGGGCGGTGGGGTCGTCACCGAAGTTGGTGATCTTGAAGGAGACGGCCTTGCCGTCCTTTTCCATGGTGCCCTTGGCGTTGGCCTTGTAGCCGGCCTCGGTCAGGACCTTCTTGGCGGCGTCGGCGCCGGTTTCTTTGACCGGGTAGTTGTCCTGGTAGTACTTCGAGAACGGCATGAGCATCATCGAGCCCGAGCTGTCCTCTTGCCAGTTCAGGCCGCCGAAGCGGACGGCGCGGATGGCCGGGCGGTCGACGGCGGTGAAGATGGCCTTGCGGACCGCGACGTCGGTCAGCGGGGCCTTCAGGGCGTTGAGGTTCAGGCCGCCAGCGAAGAGGCGCTGGCCGCGGCGGACCTCGGAGTTCTTGGAGCCCTCAAGCTGCTTGTACTTGGTCAGCGTGCGGCCGTCGGCCATGTCAATCTCGCCGTTCTTGAAGGCGGCGATCTCGGCGCTTGCCTCCAGCTGGCGGAAGATCACCTTGTCCAGGACCGGCTTTTCGCCCCACCACTTGTCGTTCGGGACCATGGTGACAGTCTTCGCGGCGGAGTCGAACTTGTCGACCTTGAACGGGCCAGCCATCCACTCGGGGTGCATTTCCCCGGAGAAGCCGGTGTTGAAGATAGCCGGGGTGTTCACGGACTGCGGGATGAATCCGCCGAAGATGTCGCTGAGCGGGTAGACCGGCTGCGTGGTGGTCACAACGACTTCCTTGTCGCTGCTGCCGGCCTTGACGGAGTCGATGAACTCGTAGGCCCCGGACGAGACGATGTCGATGTCCTTGTTCTTGCCGTTGAGCATCTTCCACGTGTTTTCGAACGTGGCGGCGTTGATCGGAGTGCCGTCGTTGTAGGCGGCCTTCGGGTTGATCTTGATGGTGATGGTCTGCTTGCCGTTTTTGACTTCGCTCTTGAAGTCTTCGCAGAAGTTCTTGTTCAGGTTGGCGGTGCCGTCGAAGTCGAGCTTCCAGCAGCCGACGTAGCCGGCCTCGTCGATCGGGTAGTGCAGTTCGGTGTTGTCCGCTGAGTTGCCCGCGTTGGAGAAGCCGTTGAAGTCCGGTCCGATGTTGCCGACGGGCAGCGTCACGGTACCGCCCTGCTTCAGCTCACCGGCCTTCTTGGCGTTGACGCTGACGAGCTTGCTGAGGTCGCCTGAGGCATCTTGTGCCTTGGCGCTCTCGGCGGTGGTGGAAGCGCCACCGCCGCCGCAGGCAGTCAGCGCAAGCGCCGCCACGACGGCGGTGAGGCCGCCGATCTTGGTGCGATTTTTCATAATGATCCCCTTCATTTTTTTCGTGCGAGTGTGATGCATTGGTGGATTGGTGGTCTGCGGTCCGGACCCCTGGTGGTCCGGATGTTTGGTGGTCAGGTAAGTCAGTGGTTTTCGTGCACAACGACCATGTCCGCGTCCAGTTCGCCGTCCGGGTAGAAGCAGGCGAACTGCTGGTCGATTGCGGCCGGTTCCAGGGCGGGTTCCAGGGTCAGGCACTTCTCCTGCTTGGCCGGCGGCAGGGCCGCAAACACGGGACAGCGGGTGGCGAAGTTGCAGCCTGCCGGCGCCTCCAACGGCGAGGGCAGGTCGCCCTGGAGGATGATCCGTTCGCGGGTCCGCTCCAGCTCCGGATCCGGTACCGGGATCGCGGAGAGCAGGGCACGGGTATAGGGGTGGCGGGGGTTGTCGAAGACGGCGTCGACGTCTCCGATCTCCACGATCTTGCCCAGATACATGACGGCAACTCGGTTCGAGATGTGCCGGACCACGGAGAGGTCATGCGCCACCATCAGGTAGCTCAGGCCGAGTTCGGCACGGAGCTTGTCCAGCAGGTTGATGACGCCGGCCTGCACCGACACGTCGAGGGCGGAGACGGGTTCGTCCAGGACAACGAGCCGGGGGTTCACTGCCAGGGCGCGGGCAATGCCGATGCGCTGGCGCTGGCCGCCGGAGAACTGGTTGGGGAACCGGTTGACGTGGTCCGCCTGCAGGCCCACCAGCTCCATGAGCTCCATGATCCGCTTCCGGATGGCCGGCTTTGGCATGCCCAGGTTTTCCATCGGCTCGGCCAGGACCTCGTAGACGGTGAAGCGCGGATCCAGCGCCCCGGTGGGGTCCTGGAACACCATCTGCAGTTCCTTGCGCATGGCACCCTTGGCGCGGGCGTCCGCGGCCTGCTTGTTGCTCAGCCCGCCAATCACCACCTCGCCGTCCTGGTCCTTGTGGAACTCCATGATCTCCAGCAGGGTGGTGGTCTTTCCGCAGCCGGACTCCCCCACGATCGAGAAGCACTCGCCCTCGCGGATATCGAAGCTCAGCCCGTCCACGGCCTTCACCGTGCCGATCCTGCGCTTGAGCAGGGCGCCCTTCATCAGGGGGAAGTGCTTCCTGACGTCGCGGAGTTCCAGGACAGTCTTGCGCTCGTGCCGCGGAAGGCTGTCAAAGCGGGAGACCGGCACGGCCGGGACGGCAAAAACCGCGTGGACGTCGACGTCGGCGAGTGCCTCGCTCTTGATGCACGCGGCGCGGTGCCCCGCGCCGGGCGCCACCGCCCGGAGGTCCGGTTCGCCGTCAAGGCAGGCCTCGCTGGCCAGCGGGCAACGCGGCGCGAACGAACAGCCCGTGGGCGGCTGGGTGAGGTTCGGGGGGATGCCGTCGATCGGCACCAGCGACGATTTTTCCGCGACGTCCACGCGCGGGACCGCGCCGAGCAGGCCCATGGTGTAGGGCATCCGCGGGCTGTAGTAGATGTCATCGACGCTGCCGGTCTCCACCGGCCTGCCGGCGTACATCACCATGATGTCGTCGGCCATGCCGGCGACCACGCCGAGGTCGTGCGTGATCATGACGACGGCGGCGCCGGTCTCCTCCTGGGCGGCGTGGAGCACCTCGAGGACCTGCGCTTGGATGGTGACGTCCAGCGCCGTCGTCGGCTCATCGGCGATCAGAACCCGCGGGTTGTTGGCGATCGCGATGGCGATCATGACGCGCTGGCGCATGCCGCCGGAGAACTCGTGCGGGAAGGCCTTGAGCCGGTCCTTCGGGCTGGGGATGCCGACCAACCCCAGGAGTTCGACGGCGCGGGCCTCCTTGGCCTGCTTGCTCATGGACGGGTTGTGGACCGTCAGGGCCTCGATGATCTGGGTGCCGACCGTGTACACGGGGGTCAGGGAGGACAGCGGATCCTGGAACACCATCGCGAGGTCGCTGCCGCGGTGCCGGCACATGGCCTTGTCGCTGAGCCCCAGGAGCTCCTTGCCCTGCAGCCGGACGGAACCGCTGATTTCCGCCGTCGGGGGCAGCAGGCCCATGATCGCCATGGACGTGACCGATTTGCCGGAGCCGGACTCGCCCACGATGCCCAGCGTCTTGCCGGGCATCACGTCGAAGTCGATGCCGCGCACGGCGTGCACCACGCCGTTTTCCGTGTTGAACCGGACGTTGAGGTCCCGGACAGAGAGGACCGCGTCGGTAGGGGCGTGCAGCCCGGCGACGCGGAGGCGCTCGGCGGTGGTCTGGGTGGTGGTATCGCTGGTCATTTGTTCTTCTTCTGTGTCTTGCCAGTCTGTGTCTTGCCAAGTCTGGCGTTGGACCTCTTGGCGCGGCCCACGGAGCTGGAGCTGGGGTCGAACGCGTCCCGGAGGCCGTCATTCATCATGGCCAGCGAGCCGGTCAGCAGGAACATCACGATCAGGGGAGCCCAGAACATCCACGGAAAGGTGGAGACCTGGGAGGTGGACTGGCCGATCAGCACGCCCAGGCTCACGTCCGGGACCTTGATGCCGATGCCGATGAAGGAAAAAGCGACCTCGGCGAGGATGGCGCCGGTGACCCCGCGGGTGACTTCCAGGACCAGCAGGGAGCCGATGTTCGGTACGAGGTGCCGCCAGACGATCCGGCGCGGCGGGATGCCCATGTACTGGGATGCTTTGACGAAGTCACGCTGCATGAGTGAGAGCGACAGGGACCTGATGAGGCGTGCGGTGCCCATCCAGCTGAAGACCAGCAGCACGATGATGAGCAGAAGCCAGCTCGGGACAGTGTTCTTCAGCCCGTTGGCGCCGCCGCTCGTGGCCACCGCGACTACCAGCAGGGCCGGCATCATGATCAGGGCTTCGAGGATGAACAGCATGACCTTGTCCACCTTGCGGCCGAAGAACGCCATGGTGCAGCCGTAGACAGCGGCGATCAGCACCGATACGAGGCCGACGACGACGCCAATCAGGATGGAGACCCTGGTGCCCTCGACGGTCAGGGCGTAGAGGTCGATCCCGGCCTGGGAGGTGCCCAGCAGGTGCTCCGCGGAGGGCGGCATGCCGATGTTGAAGGGGTCGATGGTCTCCTTGTCCCAGCTGCTGAAGAAGCCGCCGATGAAGGAGAAGAGGGTCAGGGCCAGGAAGATGACCAGGCCGGCGACGGCTGTCCGGTTGCGCAGGAAGCGCCGCAGGATGATCCGCGACTTGCCGATCACGACGTCGTCGTCCCCGAACTTTCGTTCGTCGAGGGCGGCGGCCGGGTCGATCGTGTTGAGGTTGGTCATGATTACTGCACCCGCACTCTCGGGTCGACGAGCGTGGTGGCGAAGTCGGCGAGGATCGCTCCGACCGCGAAGATGACCGAGCCGTAGGCGAGGGTCGCGGTGGCCGCGTTGACGTCCTGCAGGGCGATCGAGTCGATGGACCAGGACCCGACGCCGTGCCAGGCGAAGATCTTTTCGGCGAAGAAGCCGCCGGCGAAGATGGCCGGAATGGTGAACGCAATGCTCTGCGCCACGGGGATGAAGGACACCCGCAGAGCGTGCCGGCTGATGGCCTGGTTGCGGGTCAGGCCCTTGGCCCGTGCCGTCCTGACGAAGTCGGCGTTGACGTTGTCCAGCAGATACTGGCGTTGGGCGATCTGGTACGCGCCCCAGCCCACAATCGTGATGGCGAACGTGGGCACGGCGTAGTGGGCGAGCATGTCGACAAGCTGGGCCCAGCCGTCGCCGTCGAGGCCCGGGGTGGAGATGCCGGTGACAAAGAAGACGCGCTCCCCGACCGACTCGTTAATGTTGATGGCGCCGAGCTGGACCAGGAAGTAGGCGATCGGGGCGGGAACGATGTACATGAGGTAGCTGTACGAGGTGATGGCCCGGTCCGAGGCCTTGTACTGGCGGGCGGCGGTGTAGACGCCGAGGGCGACGCCGATCACCAGGGTCAGGATGATCGAGGCCAGGAAGAGCCGGGTTGAGATCCAGACCCGGTCGCCGAACTCGGCGTTGATGAAGGCGCCGTTGGGGCTCCGCCCCCAGTCCCAGCGGGTGACAATGCCCGTGAGCCAGTCGACGTAGCGTTCCCACGGGTTGAGCGTCGGATCGAGCCCCTTGAGCCGGAAGGAGTTGACCACCTGTTCGGGGGTGGGCCGCGGAATCCGCTCCTGCTCGAGCAGGGCAGGCTGCAGCGTGCTTACAGCCAGTAGATAGCCGGCACTGGTGGTCAGGAAGATCATGAAGACATACGTGATGGCACGTTTGGCGAGATATCGAAGCATGGACCGGTTAGTTCTGGATCGCCGTTGCCCGAGCGGATCCGGGCGTCAAAGCGGCTCGGAGAGCCGGCCTGGCCGGGATGACAAGACTATTCACAACTTCGGTCCTTCCGTTGTCCCCCATCCGGCAGCGGGTTCCGCCGCCGGTTCGGGATCATGGGCCAGCTGGTTTCGGCCGCCCGCATGCCTTGCGGCTTAGTCCTTGTTGACTATGTTGCGGGTCACATTCCAGAGGAAGCTATCACATATGCCGGGTCTCACCGCGCTCCCGGCGGCCGCGACACGGCGGCTCCAGTACCAGATCGTTATGAATCACTCCGTGGAATGGATTTTGACCCGCGGAATCGGCAAGGCCGCGTTACGCTACTGTCCGCCCACGACGCGCGTGACAAGTTCCCGCCAGGTTTCCGCGAGCCGTTCGGGCGAAATCCCGTGCACGCCGACGGAATGGAGCAGCAGTTCCGGCTCCAGCGCCGCCCCCAGGGCCGACGCCATGAGCCACGGATCCGCCGTCACGCCGGCCTCGCGCAGCAGCATCTCAAGGTGGCGGTGCCAGAGGACGGCCGGCGGTACATCGAACCTGTTGTGGGCCGAGGCATCGGCGGCCCGGGCCAGCTCCCCGAACTCCAGGGTCCAGGCAATGCGGGCGGCACCCACGGCGATCAACCGCTCCAGGGGCGGCGCGCCGGGACCTACCGGGGGAGGACCGAACATGAACCGGCCCTGGAATTCGGCCTCGGCGTCACTGAGGAGGGCCATCATCAGGCCGGCACGGCTGCCGAACCGCCGGAAGACTGTCCCTTTTCCAACTCCGGCGCGCCGCGCCAGCCGGTCCATGGTGAGGGCGTCGACGCTGGATTCCTCCACGATTTCCCGGGCGGCGCAGAGGAGCAGTTCCCTGTTGCGCGCCGCGTCACGGCGCCCTGATTCTGCGGCGGGTGCGGCGGCGCGCCCTTCCCCGGGCTGGGCACCGGGACGGATCGGGATGAGGCTCACACCGCTGATTCTAGCGCCTCGGAATATAACCGGACCGCAGTCCGTTTAGCATGGATGAAGGCCCCAAAAGCCCCACGATCCGCCAGCCGCCGGAACCATCCTGCGGCGTGATGCACAGGAGTACACATGTCCAAGAAGACCATCCTCGCCCTCGTCGGCAGCCTTCGCGCCGGCTCCACCAACCTTCAGCTGGCCGAGGCTATCGCGCTCAACGCCCCGGACCAGGTGGACGTGGTCATTCACGAGAACCTGGGCAACATCCCGTTCTACAACGAGGACATCGACGTCGAAGGCCAGGTGCCCGCGGCCGCCGCCGCCCTGCGCGCCGCCGCCAATGACGCCGACACCATCCTGCTGGTTACGCCGGAACACAACGGCACCGTCCCGGCATCGCTGAAGAACGCCATCGACTGGCTGTCCCGCCCGTTCGGCGCCGGCGCCCTGTCCGGCAAGCCCACCGCAGTTGTCGGTACCGCCTTTGGCCAGTTCGGCGGCGTTTGGGCCCAGGACGAGGCCCGCAAGGCCGTCGGCATCGCCGGCGCCCAGGTCCTCGAGAACGTCAAGCTGGCAGTCCCCGGCTCGATGGTCCGCTTCGCCGAGATCCACCCCAAGGACGACGCCGAAGTTGTCGAGCAGATCAAGGGCGTGTTCGACGCGCTGGCCGAGGCCCCCGCGGCAGAAGCGGCGTAACCCTCCGCACCCCGAAGTTCCAGCGAGGCCCCCGGCAGCACACGGCTGCCGGGGGCCTCGGCCTGTCCGGAGCACACCCGGCGGATTTCAGACCGGGGAGTCATGGACAACAATCGTTTCCCCCGTGACAACACGGGTAGTATCCTTGGGTTTGTGACCCACGAAACACTTGATGCCGCCGCAGCAGTACTTCCGGCCGAGGCCATTGACGCAATCGAACGTGCGGCTACGTCCGCCCATCGCCACGAGACCCTGTTTTCGGAGCGCGCAGCAAATATCAAGCAGTCGGCAGTCCGGGACGTCTTCGACATCTCGATGCGCCCCGGCCTGGTTTCCCTCGCCGGAGGGAGCCCCTACCTGCAGTCCCTCCCGCTGGAACGCCTGGGCCAGACCGCCGCGAAGATCATCGCCGAGCAGGGGATGACCGCCCTGCAGTACGGCGGTGGCCAAGGCACTGAGGAACTCCGCACCCAGATCTGCGAGGTCATGGCGGCAGAGGGGATCCTCGACGCAGACCCCGCGAACATCATCATCACCGCGGGGTCGCAGTCCGCGCAGGATGTGGCCACCAAGGTCTTCTGCAATCCAGGCGACGTGGTCCTCGTGGAGGACCCCACCTATGTGGGCGCCCTCAACACGTTCGAGGCCTACCAGGTGGAGGTCGAAACGGTGCCGATGGACGGTGACGGCATCATCCCGGACCTGCTGGAGGCAAAGATCGCCGCCCTCCAGACCGCGGGCAGGAACGTCAAGTTCCTTTACACCATCCCCAGCTTCAACAACCCGTCCGGCATCACCCTGTCCGCGGAACGACGGCAATCCGTGGTGGATATATGCCGTCGCGCGAATATCTTGGTGCTGGAGGACAACCCCTACGGCCTGCTCCGCTTCGACGGCAAGCCGTTGACTCCGCTGCGGGCAGCCAACCCGGATGACGTCATCTACATGGGGTCCTTCTCCAAGATCTTCGCCCCGGGCCTGCGGATCGGCTGGGCCCTCGTCCCGGCCCACCTGCAACGCCGGTATTACTTGGCATCGGAGGCCGTCACCCTGTGCCCGCCGACGCTGAACCAGATGCTGGTGTCGGCCTATCTGCGCGACTACGACTGGCGCGGCCAGATCGAGACGTACCGCGGGCTGTACCAGGAACGCTGCGAGGCAATGCTTGCCGCCCTGGCCGAATACATGCCGGACGGACTGAGCTGGACGCGCCCCGAGGGCGGCTTCTTCGTGTGGGTCACGCTGCCCGACGGCGTGGACACCTACCCGCTGCTGAAGAAGGCCATTGACGCCGGCGTCGTCTTCATTCCGGGCGCGGCCTTTACGAACTCGGACGACACGTCGAACAAGATCCGGCTGGCGTTCAGCGCGGTGCCGCCCGAGTCGATCCGTGAGGGCGTGCGGCGGCTCGCGCCGGTCCTGCGGGAAGCGTTGGCCGCACTGTAGCGTGAACACCGGCAGGGCTCGCCGCCGGGGTTTCGCTGCGACTCGTTGAACAACATCAGTTGTTGAACAGCAGGGCCTATCGAACGTGCACATTGAACAGCATTACTCGTTGAAAGAGGAGCGGTCCATGACCGAAATTATCGTTGTCGGCGTCGACGGCAGTGAAACTGCCCTGCGGGCTGCGCACACCGCGCGCGACCTCGCAGTTTCCATGGGGGCGACACTTCATGTGGTCAGCGCCTTTGACAGCGACAAGACCCAGGTCTTTGGCAGCGGCAGTGACGAGTGGATCGTTTCCGACGCCGGTAACGCGGAGAAGGTCGCGCGGACGGTGGCGGACGGCCTGCGCCGCCCGGACACCACCGTCACCCATGCCGCCGCCCGGGGCAAGCCCGCCGAGGCCCTGATCCGGGAAGCCGAACGGACCGGTGCCCGGATGATCGTGGTCGGCAACCGCCGCATGAGCGGGATCGGCCGTGTCTTGGGGAGCGTTGCGAACAGCGTGGCCCACAACGCCCCCTGCGACGTCTACATCGCCAAGACCGACGCCGACTAAGGCACTACTGCCGCTCGGGCACCGCGGGCGCCTCTACGGCTGACACTGCGGGCTCTGCAGTCTTGAGCATCCGGCGCAGGATTTTTCCTGAGGCGGACTTCGGCACGGCCTCGATGAACTCGACCCGGCGGACCTTCTTGAACGGCGCCACCTTGGCCGCCACGAAGTCCATGACGCCCGCCACGTCCAAGGCATCGCCCTCCGCGCCGGGCTGGCGGACCACGAACGCCTTCGGCACTTCCTGGCCGTCGGCGTCGAAGGATCCGATCACCGCGGAGTCGGCAATGCCGGGGTGCGTGAGGAGCAGCGCCTCCAGCTCCGCCGGGGCGATCTGGTAGCCGTTGTATTTGATCAGTTCCTTGAGCCGGTCCACGATCGTCACAACCCCGTCTGCCCGCACCGTGGCGATGTCTCCGGTGTGCAGGAAGCCGTCGGCGTCCAGGGTGTCCGCGGTTTCCTGCGGCCGATTGAGATAGCCGAGCATCACGTTCGGACCGCGGCACAAGAGGTGCCCCGGCGCGCTGGTTCCTTCCGCGGGAACCGGGATGTCCTCCCCCGTGGCCGGGTCCACGAGACGGCACTGCATGTTCGGCACCGTGTAGCCCACGGAGCTGACGGGGACGTCGCGACCGTCGCCCCCATCGCGCGGAATGAGGTGCGACACCGGGCTCAACTCGGTCATGCCGTAGCCCTGCAGGACCCGGCAGCCGAGCCGTTCGGCCAGGCGCGTGCCGAGCTCACCGTCCAGCGGCGCCGCGCCGGAGAGGGCGGTGTGCACCGAGCCGAGGTCGTACTCGGCAACCAGCGGGTGCTTGGACAGCGCCACGGCGACGGGAGGTGCGATGAACAGGTAGCTGCATCGGTGCTCCTGGATGATCCGCAGGAACTCGGGCAGATCGAACCGGGGCATCGTGACGAGCCTGGCCCGCTGGCGCAGTGCGAGGTTCAGCAGCACTGTCAGCCCGTAGATGTGGAAAAACGGCAGCAGCGCCAGGAGCCTGTCCTCGGGGACGACGCCGAGCAGCCCCCTGGCCTGTTCCACGTTGGCGACCAGATTCCGGTGGCTGAGCATGACGCCCTTCGGCCGGCCCGTGGTGCCGGACGAATAGGGCAGCACGGCCACATGCGTGGCCGGATCGAAAGAGACTTGGGGCGCCGGCGCGCCCATGGCGAGCAAGTCACCCAGCGAGGGGTGGCCGTCGGCGCCGTCGAGCACCACGAGCCGCGAGGCCGGGATCCCCGTCCTGTACGCTGCCTCCCGGGCGGCCGGCAGCAACGCCGAGACGGTGAAGAGCCAGCCGGCGCCGGCGTCGGTGAGCTGGTTGGCGATCTCGTCCGCCGTGTACAGCGAGTTGATGGTGGTGACCGTGGCGCCGGCCCGGAGCAGTCCGTGGAAGACGGCCGCAAAGGCGGGGACGTTGGGGCACAGGACGGCTGCCACGCCGTGGACGCCGAGGCCTCGGGCGGCCACGGCACCGGCGAGGGCATCGATCTGCCCACGGAGCGCCCGGTAAGTGGTTTCTGCGCCGCTGGCGCCGTCGACGACGGCGATCCGGTCCAGGTCCTCCTCTGCCAGAGCGCCGAAGAGGTAGTCGTAAATGCCGATATTGGGAACATCGACGTCGGGGTACGGGCTTGAAAACACGCAACATCTCCTTTGATCCGCGTCCGCCCGGGCTGTCGGCGGCTGGTGCCACTCTAATGCCCTGAATGTGTCTCCATGACGGGACGGCGCGGACATGACTGTGATCGGACTTGAGGAGGATCACCCCCTCCCGTGGGCAGCCTCACCGCCGAGGGAGCCTCCCGGAAGGGAACGGCTCGATAAAATGGGAAGTGCCCTGCGATGGTGCGGACATCCGAGAACCCACCCACCCAAGGGAGCCCCATGATCATGCTTCAGCGCCGCCAGCTGGTTGGCCACGACATCCTGCTGGCCCGGCACGGCAACCACATCAGCGCCATGCGCGTGGACCGCAGTGCCGGCCGCGTTGTCGCGTTCCTGGACGACGGATCAACAGACAGCGCCCCCAACTTGATTTTCCCGGGCCTGCGTATGCCCGAGACCTTGCGCAGCGTGCTCCGTGAGGACTGGAAGTTCCTCACGGGGATCAGCGCGTGCGGCGTGGTGCTCGCGGGCCTGGTGTCTGCCGCCTCGGCCGCCGTCGCAGGCATGAGCGGCGATCCCGCGCTGGTTCAGATGCTGACCGCGTACTCGGGAAACTAAGCGCCCCGGGTCCACCGCTCCGTCCCAGTTGCTGGCCGCGGGACGTCGCTTCGGCCTGGGGAACCCGCGGTATCCCGCGGGTGCAGGGCTGCGGGAGCCGAAGCAACTGGGAAGGAACGTTGCGGCCCCCGGCCTGCGGGCCGTGTCAGTCCAGCAGCAGTGCCGGCTCTTCCAGGATGGCAGCGACGTCGGCCATGAAACGGGCCGAAAGGTCACCGTCCACCACCCGGTGGTCGAAGGAGCCGCCGAGGGTAGTGATCCAGCGCGGAATGACTTCGCCGTCCAGGACCCAGGGCTTTTGCTTGATAGTGCCGAATGCCACGATCGCAACCTCGCCCGGGTTGATGATCGGCGTGCCGGTGTCGATCCCGAGGGCGCCGATGTTGGTCACGGTGAGCGTGCCGCCCCGCATCTGGGCGGGCTGGGTCTTGCCGGCCCGCGCCGTGGTGGCGAGCTCGTTCAGGGCCAGGGCCAACTGCTTGAGCGAGAGGTCTTGGGCGTTCTTGATGTTCGGCACCATCAGTCCGCGGGGCGTCGCGGCCGCGATGCCCAGGTTCATGAAGTGCTTGACGTGGATCTCCGCGGAATCGCTGCCGTCCGGGTTGTCCACCCACGTCGCGTTGACACTCGGGTTTCGCGCCGCGGCCCAAATGACCGCCTTGGCCAGGATCAGCAGCGGAGACACCTTGATGCCTTCAAAGTCTCGGGAGGCCTTCAGGCGCTTGACGAATTCCATGGTGCGGCTGGCGTCGACGTCGACAAAGATACTGACGTGCGGCGCCGCGAAAGCCGATTCGACCATGGCTTTTGCGGTGGCCTTGCGGACCCCCTTGACCGGGATCCGCTCGATCCGCTGGTCCTGCGGGCGGCCGGACTTGCCCCAGAACGAGTCCGCCTTGTCCACCTCGGCATCACGCTGGGCCTGGTAGCTCACCAGGTCCTCGCGGGTCACTTCACCGCGGGCACCGGTGGGCACGACGTCGGCCAGGTTGATCCCGAGGTCCCGGGCGATCTTGCGGACCGGCGGCTTGGCCAGCACCTTGCCGACCAGGCCGCTGATGGCACCGCCCAACGTCGGGCGCAGGTCTACGGAGTCGGCCGGGCCGGTGGTCTCCGAAGCCGGGTGGCCGACGGCGTCCGGGCTGATCCGGACGTCGTGCGTCTCGATGTCCGCCCGCTCCACCACCGGGGCGGCAGCGCCGGGGCCGGCCGTGGCAGCCGGGGTTCCCTGGCTCGGGGCCGCCGGGGCCGAAATCCGCCGACGGCGCTTGACGGCGTCGGCCTTGGGACCGGAGCCCACAAGCGGGCCGCCGGCCGGGCGCCCGGCTGCTTCGCCGGCGTCGGACGTGTCAGCCTGCAGCGTGCCGTACATGGGCGCCGCGGCGGGGGATGCGGGGGCAGGAGATGCCGCGGCGGGAGATGCCGCGGCGGGAGATGCGGGGGCAGGAGACGACGACGCGGCGACGGCGTCGCTCACGCTGATGATCGCCGTGCCGACATCCACCGTGACTCCCTCGGGAACCAGCAGTTCCGTGACGGTCCCCGCGAAGGGTGAGGGCAGTTCCACCAGAGACTTGGCCGTCTCGATCTCGCACAGGACGTCGTTGATGGCCACGGTATCGCCGGGCTTGACCTTCCAGGCGACGATTTCGGCCTCCGTCAGCCCTTCTCCGACGTCGGGAAGGTTGAACTTGTTGAGCGTCATGGGTCCTCGTCAGTACGCCAGGGCGCGGTCCAGCGCCTCAAGGATGCGGTCGATGTCCGGCAGGTAGTCTTCTTCGACCTTGGCCACGGGATAGGGCATGTGGAATCCTCCGACGCGGATGACCGGTGCCTCCAGTGAATGGAACGCCCGTTCGCTGATCCGCGCGGCGATTTCGCCGCCGATGCCGCCGAAGGTGGGGGCCTCGTGGGCCACGATCAGCCGGCCGGTCTTCCGGACCGATGCCGTGACGGTGTCGAAGTCGATCGGCGAGATGGAACGGAGGTCGATGACCTCGACGCTGTGGCCGTCCTCGGCGGCGGCCTCCGCCGCGGCGAGAGCAACGGGCACGAGCGGCCCGTAGACGACGACGGTGGCGTCGGTTCCCTCGCGGAGCACATGCGCCTTGAAGGGGTCCGCGGACGCGCCGGGGGTCTCAGTGTCGACCTCGCCCTTGAGCCAATAGCGGCGTTTGGGCTCGAAAACGATGACGGGATCCTGGCAGTCGACGGCCTGCTGGATCATCCAGTAGGCATCGTGCGGATTGGACGGCGTGATGATGCGCAGGCCGGCCGTGTGGGCGAACAGCGCCTCCGGCGATTCGGAGTGGTGCTCGATCGAGCCGATGCCGCCGCCGTACGGGATCCGGATGACGACGGGAACGGTCAGGTTGCCGTTGCTGCGCGAGTGCATCTTGGCCAGCTGGGTGGTGATCTGGTTGAAGCCCGGGAACACGAAGCCGTCGAACTGGATCTCGCAGACCGGCTGGTAGCCGCGCAGAGAGAGTCCGATCGCGGTGCCGATAATGCCGGATTCGGCCAGCGGGGTATCCACGACGCGGTCGGCGCCGAACTCGGCGATCAGCCCGTCAGTGACCCGGTAGACGCCGCCGAGGGCCCCGATGTCCTCGCCCATCAGCAGCGAGCGGGGGTTGTTGTTCAACGTGGCCCGTAGGCCCTCGTTGATGGCCTTCGCAATGGTCATGGTGGTCATTACTGGGCCGCCCTGTCCGTCTGCTCAGCCGGTGCCGGATCTGATGTTGCCTGTGCGGTTTCGGCGTCGGCGAACCCTGCGCTGTAATCCTCGAACCAGGCCAGTTCCTCGGCGACCAGCGGGTGGGCCTCCACATAGGTGTTGGCGAAGGCAGTCCGGATGTCCGGGGTTTCGAGGTCGTGGGTGGTCTTGCGGACATAGGCGGCGAGCTCGTCGCCGTCGGCCTTGACCTGCTCGAAGAAGGCGTCGTCCGCGAGGCCCTCGGCCCGGAGATACTTCTCCAGCCGCTCCAGCGGGTCTTTGGCCCGCCACAGTCCCTCTTCGGCGGATCCACGGTACTTGGTGGGATCGTCGGCGGTGGTGTGCGCCCCGACCCGGTAGGTGAACGCCTCGATCAGGACCGGACCGTGGCCCTCGCGAGCCTGCTCCAGCGCCCACTCCGTGACGGCGTGGACGGCGATCACGTCATTGCCGTCCACCCGGATGCCGGGGAATCCGTAGCCCTTGGCGCGGTTGGCGAGCGGGATGCGGGTCTGCACGGAGCTCGGCACGGAGATCGCCCAGTGGTTGTTCTGGCAGAAGAAGACCACGGGCGCCTGGTAGGAAGAGGCGAACACCATGGATTCATGAACGTCCCCTTCGGAGCTGGCGCCGTCACCGAAGTACACCATGACGGCAGCGTTGGGCTCCACGGCCTGTCCCGCTTCCCCGCTGGCGACGGCGTTGGCGGCCGCCAGCTTCTGGTCCCGCTGGATTCCCATGGCGTAACCGACGGCATGCGGGGTCTGGGCGGCCAGGACCAGCGTGTAGAGGTGGAAGTTCGTGTCTTTCGGGTTCCAGCCGCCGTTGGAGACGCCGCGGAACTGACGCAGCAGCTCGGCCAGGTCCACGTTCCGCGTCAGGGCAACGCCGTGCTCGCGGTAGGTCGGGAAGATGTAGTCCTGCGGCTGACTGGCGCGGCCGGAGCCGATCTGGGCGGCTTCCTGTCCCGTGAGCGGGACCCACAGGGCCAGCTGGCCCTGCCGCTGCAGGGCGGTGGCTTCCACGTCAAAGCGGCGGATCTTGGCCATGTCCGCGTAAAAGCCGCGCAGCGTGTCCGGATCCAGCTTCTCGGCGTACTTTGAGAAAACCGGGTCGGAGCCCAGGGTGCCGTCAGGACCCAGCAACTGCACCATCGGCTCGGCCGGGGCGCCCAGTTGGGCCTCGGCCTCCGCCTCGAGCCGGTCATCCATCTCGGTTCCGTCGAACTCGGTAGAGGGCAGATGTGTGGCGCCCATACCGTCTCCTTGCTTGCCGCATCCGAATGCGCCGCAATCGCTGGGATATATGCCGAGCAGGGAATACATTCCCCGCTCGGCATATATTTTGGCTTACTGGTCCTTACTTTATCCGCACAGGGCAGATTGACCGCGCCGTGTTAAGCGCTAGGAACGCCGTGGAGGTTTTGTATAGATCGCACAGAGCTCCAGGAACCGGGTGTTGGCTTCCGGTTCGCCGATGCTGACCCGGACGCCCTCGTTGCCGAAGGCGCGCACGGACAATGCCCGCTCGGCCGCCAGGGCGGCAAATTCCGCGCTGTTTGCGCCCAGATTGAGCCAGACAAAGTTACCTTGGGCCTCCGGAAAGAACCATCCGAGTTCCCGCAGTCCGGCCGTGACCCGGTCCCGTTCGTCAACCAGGCTTTGTACCCTTTCTACAACGTCGGCGAAGTGCTCGATCGACGTGACGGCAGCCGTTTCCGCGATTTGGGATACCGCGAAGGGTGTGGCGGCAACCCGCAGGTGCTGCGTGAGGTCGGGGCGGGAGACGCTGTAGCCCACGCGGAGTCCGGCGAGGCCGTGCGCCTTCGAGAACGTCCGAAGGACGACGACGTTGGGGTACTTGCGGTACATGGCGATGCCGTCCACAGCGTCGCCGGCGCGCACGAATTCCTGGTAGGCCTCGTCGATGACTACCACAACATCGGCCGGAACGGCGTTGATGAAGCGCTCCGTTTCCTCGGCCGTCAGGATGGGTCCGGTCGGGTTGTTGGGCGTGCACAGCAGGATCATCCGGGTCCGCGCGGTCACTGCGGCAGCCATGGCGTCCAGGTCATGCCGCCCGTCGGCCGTCAGCGGGATCCGGACGCTATCGGCGCCCGCCAGTCCAACGCAGATCGGGTAGGCCTCGAACGAGCGCCAGGCATAGATGACTTCGTCGGCCTTGCCGTCGTCGTTCTGGCCGGCGAAGGTGGTCAGCAGCTGGTTCAGGGCGCCCAGGCTGCCGGCGCCCGTGACGATGTCCTCGGCGGGAACATCGAGGAAGCGGGCGAGTGATTCGCGCAGCTTGCTGCTGAGCGGATCGGGGTAGCGGTTGAAGTCGGTCTGCGCCGCGATGGCCTGCTGCACTGCAGGGATCGGGGGCAACGGGTTTTCGTTGGAGGAAAGCTTGTAGCTGACCAGGCCTTCCACGGGGACGGGCGGTTTTCCGGCCGCGTAGCGGGGGAGGAGGTCTACCACCGGACGGGGCCTGATGCCTCCGGCCGGGTTCTCTGATGAAGTCATGCCAACTAGCCTACTTCGGGTCGCTGGCACTGTTCGGGGATGGCCGCTGCCGCTACGGGGAATCGCTAGGGTGAATATGATCTCTGCCGCTGCCGCCGGGCGTATGACAGCATGGGGCCATGCGCTCATTTATCGTGCGAGTCATCGTCAACGGGTTGGCCCTGGCAATCGCCTGCTGGATCCTCACCGGGCTGGATATTTCCACCCAGAGTGACGGCACCATCAACATCGTCCTGGGCTACCTGTTCATCGGTCTGATCTTCGGCCTGGTCAATGCGTTCGTCAAGCCGATCGTCAGCCTTCTGTCGCTGCCGATCACCATCCTCACCCTGGGCCTGTTCACGGTGGTCATCAACGCGGCGATGCTCTACCTGACGTCCTGGATCAGCAGCTACACCACTGTGCACTTCACCATCGACTCGTTCTTCTGGACCGCGGTGTTCGCCGCCATCATCATCAGCCTGGTGTCCCTCGTGGCGAGCTTCCTTCCCGCCCTCGACCGCTAGAAGCTCCCGGCCCGTGCCGCGGTGCAGTAGCCCCGGGCATTCCGCGCGGTGCGGGCGTTGCGGGCGTTCCCGGTGCTGCGGGCCGTGCCTCGCGCCGGAGCGAGAACCGGGTCACGGTCGCCGCCCCGCCGGTCCCCACGACTGCGGCCAGCGCCGTCGTGGAGTCCTTCAGCGTGTTGTCCCAGCTCGCCGAGACGAGTGCGGCCCCGTCCGCGTAATTCTCGAGCCGGTGCCCCGGCCCCAGGCCGAAGTCCTGCAGCGGCGGCACGGCCAGCGGGTTGGTGAGGGTCACGGTCACCCGGTCCCTGGTGTCCGGGTTCGCCAGTCCGTCTGCTCCCGGCACCCAGTCCTGCTCGTGTTCAAGGTGCAGGCTGCGGATCCCCGGCCCCGGGCTGATCCCGCCGACCGGCGAGCCCGCCGTCAGCACGAATTTGAGATCGTACTCGGCCAGGAAAGCCCTGTCCTTGCTGAGGTTCATCGCGTGGATCCCACCCTGGCTGTAGCCGACGGCCACGAGCTGATCACCGGCCTCGGCTCCGGCCTGCTGCAAAGCCTGCCGGATGGCGCCTGCCGTCCATTCCGAGTCGTAACCCAGGGCCTCGGCGATTCCGGCGGGGTCAAAGGGGTTGGCACCTTCCGGCAGGCCGCCCTGCTGGGTTCCGGGAATGATCACCACCCACGCCGGCCGGCTCCCGCCGTCGACCTCGATGACCTCGATCCGGCCACCCTGCTCACCCACTGCCCCTGCCCGCCGCAACAGCCCGGCCGGTGAGAGGTCGACGTCGGCCGTAAACTTCTCCCGGCCCACGATGCTGACAGGCCGGGGCTTGAGGAACATGAGCCCCGGCGCGTCCGTGGCGTCCCGGACCAGGCGGCGGATGTCAGTGGGCCCACTCAGGCCCCCGGCGACGGCGGCCAGGGGCCCGGGCAGGCCAAGCAGCACTGCGAGATTCCGGGGCGCCATGGCGACCCAGTCTTCAACGATGCCGCGCACCCCGGGCAGGGCGAAGGGCTCCGGGGCTGCTCCGTACTCGGAGCCGTGAAACCCCATCCGCAGCAGCAGGGCATTCCGGGCTTCGGCATATTCGTACTCGCGGTGGCTGGCGCGGACGTCGTCGCCAATGTGCTGAAGTTGTGACCGGACGCGGCCGACGTCCCGGCCGGCCTCCCCCACGGTGACGATGGCGTTGCTGCCGCTGGTGTAGGAGTCGGGCTGATAGGGGAAGAGCGCGTGCTTCACGGCGTCGGCCTCCACCTCGACCGACTGCAGCTGCCGGACCAGCCCGTCCAGTGCCGCGGCGCCGGCAAGCAGCTCCTCAAACTGGAAGCTCACCCCGCCGATCCCGCCCCGGATGCGCAGGCTGCCGTCAGCCGGCGGCGCGGAAACCACGGGGGCGCCGCCGGAGCCTGCCGGAGTCACCTCGGCCATCAGGGGCCCATCCGGTCCGCAGGCTGCGCCACGTTCTGGGCGTGCCTGCGCACCACGGCAACAGCATCGACCAGGGCGTCCCGGCTTCGGCGCAGCGCCGCCGCGTGCAGGGACAGGGCCAGCCGGTAAGCGCGGCCGGCCGGTGACTGCCACGTCTGCAGCTCAAGGCGGGCAAGAGCGGCGAGCACTGCGTCCGCCTCATCGGCGCACCTCGCAACGCGCCCGGCGAGCTGCTGGACTTCATAACTGCGCGAAGCGCACTCGAGGGCATCGGCGGCCGTCACGCCAAAAACAGCCACGCTGCCCGCCGCTCCGGGAGCCATCCCACTGGACATCCAACTACTCATGAACCGACGCTAACGGGCAGTCAGGACCGCCTGTAGAGCGCCGCCCGGCTATGTGGACAACCTCCCGGACCGCCGGGCGCTGCCAGCCGGCGGTGTCACACGAATCGGTGCGCTTAAGGCCCGGCAGCACTTCGTGAAAGAATCGGCACATGCCTGAAACTGCCGCCACAGCTGATACCCGCACGCCGTCCGGACGCCTGGCCCTCGCCGCGTCCGACCACCAGATCGCGCTCGGCCCGCTGGATGGCCGCTACCAGGCCGCCGTCGCGCCGCTGGTGGACTACCTGTCCGAAGCGGCCCTGAACCGCGACCGCGTGGCTGTTGAGGTCGAGTGGCTGATCCACCTGACCGGCAACAGCGTGCTGCCCGGGGCCGGCCCGCTCACGGCAGAACAGCAGCAGCAACTGCGCGCGATCGTCACGGAGTTCGACGCCGGATCCGTCACCGAACTGGCCGAGATCGAGGCAGTGACGGTGCACGACGTCAAGGCTGTCGAGTACTACATTGGCCGCCGCCTGCCCGGCATCGGGATCGATCACCTGACTGCCATGGTGCACTTCGGCTGCACGTCGGAAGACATCAACAACCTCTCCTACGCCCTCGGCGTCAAGGGAGCCGTGGAGGACGTGTGGCTGCCCGCGGCCCGTGCCCTCGTTGCCCAGATCAGCGCCATGGCCGAAGACAACCGCGCGGTGCCGATGCTCTCCCGCACCCACGGCCAGCCCGCCACGCCCACCACGCTGGGCAAGGAAATGGCCGTCATTGCGCACCGGCTCAACCGGCAGCTGGACCGGATTGCCCGGACCGAATACCTCGGCAAGATCAACGGTGCCACCGGCACCTATGCCGCCCACGTTGCCTCCGTCCCGGGCGCCGACTGGGAGCACGTCTCCAAGGGCTTCGTGGAAGGCCTCGGCCTGACTTGGAACCCGCTGACCACCCAGATCGAAAGCCACGACTGGCAGGCCGAACTCTATGCCGACGTCGCGCGTTTCAACCGCATCCTGCACAACGTCTGCACGGACATCTGGAGCTACATCTCGATCGGCTACTTCGTGCAGATCCCGGTGGCGGGCGCCACCGGCTCCTCGACCATGCCGCACAAGGTGAACCCGATCCGTTTCGAAAACGCCGAGGCCAACCTCGAGATCTCTTCCGGCCTGCTGGACGTGCTGGGCTCCACCCTGGTCACCTCCCGCTGGCAGCGCGACCTCACCGACTCCTCCTCGCAGCGCAACATCGGCGTGGCGTTCGGCCACTCGCTGCTCGCCATCTCGAACGTCGCCAAGGGCTTGGACCGGCTCAAGGTTGCCGAGGACGTGCTGGCCGCGGATCTGGACACCAACTGGGAAGTCCTCGGCGAGGCCATCCAGATGGTCATGCGCGCCGAGGCCATCGCCGGCGTCGAAGGCATGGAGAACCCGTACGAGCGGCTCAAGGACCTGACCCGCGGACACCGCGTGGACGCGGCCCGGATGCAGGAATTCGTCCAGGGACTCGGGCTGTCCCCCGCCGCCGAAGCTCGGCTCCTGGCCCTGACCCCGGGCAAGTACACGGGCATCGCGGACCAGCTGGTGGACCACCTCAAGTGAGGCTCCTGCTCATCCGGCACGGGCAGACGCCCGGGAACGTCCTGGGCCAGCTGGACACGGCGCACCCTGGGCCCGGGCTGACCGAGCTCGGGGAGGGGCAGGCAGAGTCCTTGTCCCGCGCCCTGGCGAACGAGCGGATCCACGCCCTCTACGCTTCCACCCTGATCCGGACGCAGATCACGGCCGCACCCCTAGCCCGGGTGCACGGGCTGGAAACCGAGGTGCTGCAGGGCATTCACGAGATCGAGGCCGGGGAGCTGGAGAAGCGGACCGACCACGAATCGCACAGGCGGTACATCGGCACCATTTTTTCCTGGGCGGACGGCGACCTGGACCGCCGGATGCCTGCCGGTCCCAGCGGCCGGGACTTCTTCGAGCGCTACGACGCCGCGATCGCCAAAGTAGCGGAACGGGCCACTGAAGCGGGGGGCTCAGGATCCGTAGCCGTGGTCAGCCACGGCGCCGCCATCCGGGTATGGGCCGGCCTGCGGGCAGCCAACATCGAACCGGACTTTGCCATCAGGCACGTGCTGGACAACACCGGAATCGTGGCGCTGGAAGGAGATCCCGACCGCGGCTGGGACCTCATCCACTGGGACGACAGCCCCGTCGGCGGCCTGGCGCTGGCGGATCCGACGGCGGAGGATCCCACCGGCCGTCCGGCGTAGCGGGCCGATCCGTCCCCGGCGAGGCGTACAGGCCGTCCCGGCGGGGCGTACCGGGACTGGACTGCTCACCTGAACGCGGCGATGATGAAAACAGGCGTGGGGACAGGATGGTCGGCCGCGGCATGCGGTTGCGCCCGCGCAGTGGAGGCGCAAGGGCATGTCACGCAAATCGGTACACCCGGGGCATGCGCCCGCCGGAGTCTTCCACGGGTTCGATGAACAGTTCCTCGCTGCCTATTACGAGCACGCTGCGCCGGAGGACCTCCAAGGCTACAGTCCCGAAAACCTGGAGCAGCGGTCCAGGCACCATGCGGAACTGGCGGACAGCCGCCCGGCAGGCACGGCGGCCGTCGACATCCTGAACGAAAGCGACGCCAGCGTCCTGCTGGTGGTTGCCGACGCCATTCCGCACCTGATCCATTCGCTCACTGCGGAGCTCGCCCGCCAAAGCGAGTCCATCAGGCTACTGGTGCACCCCATTTTTCTGGTCCGGCGGGATCCGCGGACTGACCGGCTGTTGGAAGTACGGCATGGGTTATCGCAGTCCGGACCTGCGGGCCGAATCGCCGGCATCCCGGGCGCCGCGGCGACCGGCACCGCCCAGGACCCGCCGGGGTGGAGGTCCGAAACCTGGGTGGCGGCGGAGATAGGCCGTCTGCCGGGGTCGCGGGCCGTCGCGGAGCTCACCGACAACGTGCGGCGCGTCCTGGCGGACGTCCAGTTGGTCGCTGATGACGCCCCTGCCATCCACGCCCGCCTCGACCGCGCCATCAGCTCCCTGGACCGGCTGCCCGCCGGCATGGTTCCGACTCCGGAGCAGCTCGGTGAGCTCCTGGGCTGGCTGGACCGCGGCAACTTCACGTTTTTGGGATACAGCGAATATGAATACCCGACGGCGGAAGGTCCGGATGTCGTTTCGTTGCGGCCCGGCGCGGGACTGGGCCTGCTCCGGGACGGGCGGCCGGAGGCCCGCCAGCCTGTCACGGGGCTGCCCCATTCGCAGGTCCTTACCCTTTCTATTTCGGATCTGAGGTCGTCCGTCCCCCGCCCGGCTTACCTGGATGAAATCCTCGTCCGGACCTTCGACAGCGCCGGGAAGGCCACGGGAGAAGTACGGTTCGTGGGCCTCTTCGCCCCGGGCGCGACGGGCCGGTCCGTGCGGCGCATCCCGGTCATCCGGGACAAGGTACGCACCATCCAGGAGCGCTTCGGCTTCACCGAGGCGTCCCATCCGGGCAAACAGCTTCTCACCGTCCTTGAGTCCTTCCCCTTGGACGAGCTTTTCCACCGGGACCTGGATGAACTTTCCGGGCTTGCCCGTGAGATCCTGCGCCTGCAGGCCCACCACCAGACACGGGTGTTCCTGCGCTCTGACACCTACGGGCGCTTCATGACCGCCTTGGTGTTCCTCCCCCGGCACAGGTACAGCACGGCCGTCCGCCTCCGGATCGAACACGAGCTCAAACAGGCTCTCGGGTCCTCCTCGCTCGAATTCGAAGTCAGGCTGAGTGAATCCCCGATGGCCCGCCTGTTCTTCCGGATACTGCTGCCCGCCCGTGGGATGTCCGACGTCGATCCCGCTGCGGTGGAGCGGAGAATCGTCAGCGCAACGCGGACCTGGGCCGAGGGCCTGGACGAAGCGCTCCGTGACAGGTTACCGTCGGCGGATGCCAGCCGGTTGTCGGCGCTGTGGTCCGCCGCCTTCCCGGCCAGCTACCGGGCTGATTTCGAGGTCGAGGACGCGATCGAGGACATCAAGACGTTTGAGCAGTTCGATCTCGACGGCACGGGAGGGCGGCCGCTGAACGATCCTCAGCTGGCCGTTTATGTCCGCACGGATGCCTCCCCGACGCTGGCCGAAGACGCACGGATCCGGCTTTACCTGACCGCGGCCCACAGCCTGACGCGGATCTTGCCGTTCTTCCACAATCTCGGACTGGAGGTGCTGAACCAACGGCCCTTCGATGTGGTGCGCGGGAGCGACCGGGCGTTGTTCCTCTATGACCTTGGCGTCCGGTACCCGGCCGGCGTGGATCCGGCCCAGACCAGCGGGCTGCTGGGGGATGCCTTCGGAGCTGCCATGCGGGGGGACTCGGAATCGGACCGCTTTGACGGCCTCGTCCTCCGGGAGGGCATCGAATGGCGCCAGGCGGCAATCTTGCGTAGCTATGCCAAGTACCTGCAGCAATTGGGCACAACAACCTCCTACGGCTTTATGGCCGAAACCCTGCTGGTCAATGTCCGGGCAACCCACGCGCTCTTGGCACTGTTCCGGGCCAAGTTTGATCCCGACCTGGAGGAGCCACGCCGGTTCGGGGACACCGACGCGGCCCGGAGGGATCTGATGGCCGCGATCGACGATATTCCCGTGCTGGACGCCGACCGGCTGCTACGCACCTTCATGAACCTGGTGGAATCCACGCTCCGCACCAACTACTTCCAGGCGAGGCCCCACCTGAGCTTCAAGCTAAACCCTTCCGCCATCGCAAGTGCGCCATTTCCCCGTCCCAAATACGAAATCTGGGTGTACTCGCCCCGGGTGGAGGGCGTCCACCTGCGCTTCGGGGCACTGGCCAGGGGCGGGCTGCGCTGGTCCGACCGAAGCGAGGATTTCCGCACCGAGGTCCTTGGCCTGGTCAAAGCGCAGAACGTGAAGAACTCGGTGATAGTGCCCACCGGCGCCAAGGGCGGTTTTTATCCCAAACAGTTACCGGACCCGTCCTTGGACCGCGACGTCTGGCTGACGGAAGGCCTGGAATGCTACCGGATCTTCGTCCGCGGGCTGCTGGAAGTCACCGACAACCTGGCCACCACCGTGCAAGGCGAAACAGTGGTGCCTCCGGCGCGCGTGGTGCGTCACGACGTCGACGACTATTACCTCGTGGTGGCGGCGGACAAGGGAACAGCGTCATTTTCGGACGCTGCGAACGCTGTGGCCGAGGAGTACGGCTTCTGGCTGGGCGATGCCTTCGCGTCCGGCGGGACCGTTGGTTATGACCATAAGCAGATGGGCATCACGGCCCGCGGGGCTTGGGAATCGGTGAAACACCATTTCCGCGAACTCGGGATGGACTGCCAGGAAGAGGACTTCACAGTCACCGGCATCGGCGATATGGGCGGCGACGTCTTTGGGAACGGGATGCTCCTCTCCCGCCACATCCGACTGGTGGCGGCTTTCGATCACCGGCACATCTTCCTGGACCCGGCGCCGGATGCGGGTGCCTCGTTCGAGGAACGACGGCGGCTCTTTGCCCTCCCCCGCTCGTCCTGGGCGGACTACGATCCAGCGCTGATCAGCGAGGGCGGCGGTGTCCACTCCCGCCGGGCCAAGTCCATCAGCATTACGGAACAGGTCAGGAACTCTCTCGGCCTGGACTCGGGCACCGTGTCGCTGCCACCGCACGCTCTGCTTCAGGCCATCCTCCGGGCGCCCGTGGACCTTCTGTACAACGGCGGCATCGGAACTTACGTCAAGGCCTCGTCGGAGGACAACGCGGACGTTAGCGACAAGGCGAACGACCCCGTCAGGGTCAACGGCAATGAGGTGCGGGCGAAGATCATCGCCGAGGGCGGGAACCTGGGAATCACGCAGCTCGGGCGGATTGAGGCCGCCCTGTCGGGAGTCCTGCTGAATACCGATGCGATCGACAACTCAGCAGGCGTGGACTGCTCGGACCATGAGGTAAACATCAAGATATTCGTGGACCGGATGATCGCGGCGGGAAAGATGCCGTCGCCGGAACGCACCGGCTTCCTGCATTCGCTCACGGACGAGGTGGCCCGTCTTGTCCTGGCCAACAACGCCGACCAGAATGTCCTGCTCTTCAACGACCGGCACCTGGTGCGGGAGTGGAGCCCGGGCTTCGAACGGACCATGGACTGGCTCGAGAACGCCACCGACCTTGACCGCAGCCTGGAGGGCCTGCCCACCAACGAACAACTCCGGGAACGGCTGCGGTCAGGTGAAGGCCTGACCGCGCCGGAACTGTCGGTGCTGGCCGCCTATGCCAAGATCGAACTGGCAGCGGAGCTCAACTCCAGCGACCTTGCCGACGACCCGTGGTTCCGACGCGTCCTCCGGGGCTATTTCCCGCGCCAGCTGTCCGAACGCTTTGAAGCAGAGCTGGAGGCTCATCCGCTCCGCCGCCAGATCGTGTGCACAGTGTTGGCCAACGACATGATCAACCTCGGCGGAATCACGTTCGCTTTCCGCGCCATCGAGGAAACCACTGCGACGGCCGCCGGTGTAGCCAAGGCCTTTGTGGTGGCGCGGGAAGCCTACGACCTGCCGTCGATCGTCAACCGGCTGGCCGCACTCCCCGCCGGATATCCCAACGAACACGTGGCCGAAGCGACTCTGCACATGCGCAGGGTCCTCGACCGGGCCACGCGGTGGTACGTGACGCATGACCATCGCGACCAGCCGGTGGACGTGGCCTTGGGCAGGATCCAGCCCACACTGGAACTGCTGCGGACCCGCACGGTGGACTACCTCCGCGGCTCCGACCTGGACCACGTGCAAGAAAGGCTCGCGCACTGGGACGCCGTGGGGATGCCCCGTGAGCTGGGCCTACGCGCCTCGGACCTGTTGGAGAGTTTCGGGCTGCTGGACATCTCCGTGATCTCCGAACAGGTGCGCGAACCAATCGCCACCATCGCCGACGTGTACTACGCCGTGTTCCAGCGAATCGGCGCCGCGAACCTACTGCTCAGCATCACCGACCTGCCGCGGCAGAGCCGCTGGGACGCCCTCGCGCGGGCCGCACTGCGCGATGATGTGTACTCCGCCGTAGCGGACATGACCGTCTCGGTGATGGAGACAACACAAGTCCACGACGCCGGCCCGTCCGATGCCGTGGAGCGCATCGTGGTGTGGGAACGCGGCCACCAGGAGCAACTGGGACGGATCAAGGACACCTTCGCGGAAGTGACCAAACCGGGTCAAGTGGATATCGCCTCGATCTCCGTGGCGCTGAAGCTCCTGCGGACACTGGTGCGCCGCTAGGCAGTGGCCGTCGCCAGGTCCACCCGAAAGTCGAGCCGGAGGCCGCAGCTGCATGCCATCCCACAGTTCTCCCGACGCTTACCGGAAGGAAACACGGCCGAAACCGCTGGCGCCTAGCCTTAGATTGCATAACACTTCGGCGAATCGAGGCAGTGATGCAGACCAACCCGCGGCTTAACATTCGTCAGGTCACCTGGGCGAACCCCGTCGGCGCGGACCTGAGGGCCGCCCAGCAGGCGGAACTCGAGGCCCGCTTCGGCCGGCCAGACCACGAGCCCGGGGCGCCGCCGTCGGAAGCTGACACGGCGGTGTTCCTGGTCGCGCACGACAAAGCCTCAGGCCAGCCAGTCGGCTGCGGCGGCCTTCGCATGCTGGACGCCCAGACCGCCGAAATCAAGCGCCTGTATGTGGTGCCCTACACCCGCGGCTCAGGGGTGGCGAGCTCCATCCTCGCGGCCCTCGAAGCCCACGCCCACGCACTGGGGATCACCACCCTGACGGCAGAGGCCGGCTCGGTGCAGACCGACGGACGGCAGTTCTACGAGAACTCGGGCTTTGTGTCCGTGCCGAACTTCGGACCGTATGTCGGCGTGGTGCACTCGCACTGCTACGCGAAGCCGATCGATTCGCACAGCGCTGCGCACACCGCCATGGCCTGAGGCCGCGCGGCAGCGCACTGGTACCGGCGCGCTGCGTCACACAACGCCGCCCGTCACGGAGTCGGCTAACCTCGCACTATGGAATCGGCCGACATCACTTTCCGCACCCGCAAATGGGTGCGGCCCGAGGACCTCAATGCCAACGGCACCTTGTTCGGCGGGAGCCTGCTGAAGTGGATCGACGAGGAGGCGGCCATTTACGCCATCCTGCAGCTGGGCAACGGCCGGGCCGTCACCAAGTACATCTCCGAAATCAATTTCGTCAGCTCGGCCGTCCAGGGCGACCTGATCGAGATGGGCCTGACCGCGACCCGCTTCGGCCGGACATCGCTGACCATGCGAGCCGAAGTTCGGAACATGATCACGCGCCGGAGCATCCTCACCATTGATGAGATCGTCTTCGTGAACCTGAGCCCGTCCGGGAAGCCAGAGCCGCATGGCTACACAGAAATCACCTATGACCGGGACCGGATTCCGACGCACCACCTGACCGAGACCCTGGACCAGGACTAGCCAAGCCCAGCAGCGCGTCCCTCACAGGCTGGCCCCGCTCCGCCAGGGCCAGCCGCATCACGGCCGACGACGCCCACCGCAGCGCCTGCGTGCGCAGGTGGCGCGCCCGGTTGTAGGCGCTCAGCGCCTCGCCCATGGGTCGGGTATTGAGCAGCGCCGCGAGGGTCACGGCGTCGACCAGCGCCTCGCAGGCGCCCCGGCCAAGGTTGGGTGTCATCGCGTGGGCGGCATCGCCGAGCAGTGCCACCCGGGCGCGGACATAACTTCCAAGCGGCGGCGTCGTCCAGACCCGCTGCACCAGGGACGTTTCCGGTGCCGCCGCGGCCAGGACTGCGAGGATCCCCGGGGAGTAGCCTGCGTAGCGGGCGCGGGTTTCCGCCAGGATCGCGGCGACGTCGGGGTTTCCGTGACCGGCCCCGGAGCGGAACGCCGCGTACCAGTTGGTCCCGGCCGCCGCGGGACCAATCCCGAAGAGCTGCCCGCGGCCCCAGTATTCGCCCGTGTGCCCCCGCCAGAGCGATCCGGGAACCACGCCGCGGACAGCGAGATACGGTGTGGGCCGCGCCCCGGAGCGGGCGCCCCAGCAGCTGCGGCGGACCGAGCTATGGACGCCGTCGGCTCCCACCAGAAGGCCGGCCGGGTCCGGCCGGACGACGTCGAGGCGGCCGGCCACCCGGCCCACGCTGGCCGGAACGGCGCCGTCGAGGAGCCTGATGAGGTCAACCCGGGAAACGCCGATCAGTCCTGACGCCTGTGCCGCTGTCCATGGCCTGCCGGAGGCCGCCCGGACGGTCATGCCGTCGATCACCGGGCTGGCCTCCCGGACGGCGTCCAGGATGCCCAAATCGCCAAGTGCGCGCTGGGCCGCGGGCCACATGGCCAAGGATGTCCCCACGGTCGGGAGCCCGGACCGCTGCTCGGTGACGGTGACCTCGAAACGCGCGGGATCCAGCCGGGCTGCGAGGGCCAGCCCAGCGATGCCGCCGCCGATGATGGAAACAGCCTGCGCGCGCGGCCGATCATGCGGTTGTTCGGTCAGGTCCAGAAATCGTCTGCCTTGGCCGTGTCCTCGAAGAACTCGCGGCCCTCCGTGATCTTTCCGTCGCGGACCACAAACGTGATGACGGTGGCGAGGTCCATTTTCTTGCCGTTGCCTTCTGCCCGGGATTGCTGGATCCCCACCGTGTAGTTTTCCCCGCCGATGACGTCCTTGACGTCCGCCTGGAAGGAACCCTGGGAGCGGGCACCGAGCTCACCGAAGTAGCTCAGGATAGCGTCCCGCCCCTGTTTGGTCCCGGACAGCACGCCGCTTCCGGCGGCGTACCAGACTGAGTCCTCCGCGAACAACTCGCTGAGGCTCGCCATATCCCCTGCGTTGAAGGCCGTGTACCCCCGCCGGACCAGTTCAACATTCTCTGCGGTTCCCATGATCGGACACCTCTCCGTCATCCTTGTCGGGCCATGCTGGGACGGTTCAAGGCTAGTCCTGGCCCCGGTAAGTGTCGACGGAAATATGCACCCCGAAGGTGTACATAGGGCAGGGCTGCTGGCAGAGCTCTAGCGGGCTCCCGGCCAGCCGGTGTAGGCCTCCGCGAGGTAGGCGCGGCCGTGGCGGGAGGACACCACGGACTGAAGCTCGCCGAGCTGGCGGGCGCGGGAGAAGTCGTCCGCGTCCGCGGCGGTGTGCAGCATGGAGGTCATCCAGTAGGAGAACTGCTGGGCCTTCCACACCCTGTTCAGTGCGCGGTCGCTGTAGGCATCCAGGACCGCGGTGGAACCAGTGGAGTAGAAGCTGTCGAAGCCCTCGAAGAGGACCTTGACGTCATTCAGCGCCAGGTTCAGGCCCTTGGCCCCGGTGGGCGGCACCGTGTGCGCGGCGTCTCCGGCGAGGAACAGGTTGCCGTGCCGCATGGGGGCGTGGACAAAGCTGCGGAACTTCAGGACCGTCTTGTCGATCACGGGCCCCTCCTTGACCTCGAAGCCGTTGCCGTTGACGCGGCTGCGGAAGGCGTCCCAGATGCGGCCCTCATCCCAGTTGTTGACGTCCTCCTTGGGGTCGCACTGGAAGTACATCCGCTGGACCGTCTCGGTGCGCTGGCTGATCAGGGCGAAGCCGTTCTCCGAGTTGGCGTAGATCAGCTCGTCGGAGCTGCGCGGCGCCTCGGCCAGGATGCCGAACCAGGCGAAAGGGTATTCGTGGAAGTACCGCTTGCGGTGCGCCTCGGGAATCTGGAAGCGGCAGAGGCTGCGCGAACCGTCCGCGCCGGCGATGAAGTCGGCCTGGAGTTCGTATTCGACGCCGTCCGCATCCGTAAACCAGACCTTCGGTCTGGCTTCGATGTCGTGGATGGTAGTGTCCGTGACGGCGTACCGGACGTCCCCGCCGTCGGCCTTCCGGCTGGCGGAGAGGTCCAGGAACACGTCCGTCTGCGGGTAGAGCCAGACCGATTCCCCGACGAGGTCCTGAAAGTCGATCCGGTGGCTTTCGCCGTTGAAGCGCAGTTCGATCCCGTCATGGCGGTCGCCGTCGCGCAGCACGCGGTCGGAGACGCCGCTGTCTACGAGCATGTTGACCGAGCCGTGCTCCAGGATGCCGGCGCGGACCGTCTCTGAGATCTCCTGATGGCTGCGGATCTCGAGGACGGTGGATTCGATGCCGGCCTTGGCCAGCAGGTGGGACAGCATGAGCCCGGCCGGGCCGGCACCCATGATCGCTACCTGGGTGGTGATGACTTTTCGCTGTGCCATGTGTGTCTCGCTTCGTTGCGGGGTCCGGGCGGTCAGGCCGGGGCCGTTTTCGACTCCGGCTAACAGTGTGCTCCCCGAGGCGTGATGCGCGTTACATGGATTCCGCTGAATGGAATGCGGAGCCCTCGCGGGGCTCGCCGAGCCGCCGCCCGATTCCGCGGGCCGCGGTCTGGAGGGCGGGAACGAGCGCCTGCAGGCGCACTTCGCGAAGGGGGACGACGACGCCGAGGGCCGCCACGGCGCGCTTCCTGTGGTCCAGCACGGGCACGGCGATCCCCCACGTGTCTGCGTCTACGACGCCGGCCAGCTGCGCATAGCCCTGATGGGCAGCTTCGCCAAGGAGGGCGCGGAGGTCCTCGGGGGCCAGCCGCCCGGTCGGATCGCTGAATTCTTCGAGGTACTCGGCTTGGACGGCGCGGGGCTGGTTGGCCATGAGCACCAGTCCGGCGGAGGATACGTGCACGGGCATCCGGCCGGCCACCTGCGCCCGGTTGGCGACGGAGCCGCGACGGGACAACCGCTCCACAAAGAGCGCTTCCCGGCCGTCCAGCACGGCGAGGTTCACGTTTTGGTTCAGCACCTGCTGGATGTCCTCCATGAACGGCAGGGCGGCCTGGCGGAGCTCAAGCGTGGGGGAACTGCGGTTGGCGAGCTCCCAGAGCCGCAGGCCCAGGCTGACGGAGCCGCCGGGACCGACTTCGAGCAGGCCGTGCCCGGCCAGTTGCCGGACGAGCCTGTGCGCGGTGGTCAGCGGGAGGTCCGCCCGCGCTGCAAGCTCCGAGAGCTGCAGAGCCGTGACACCCTCCGGGAAGGCGGCAATCAGCCGCAGGATCCGGTCCACCACCGAATCGCCGGAGTTCGAATTGGCCACGCCCCTCCTTCCATTGAATGGTTTTTAGTGTCCCACGCAACACCCTGGAGTGATAGAACTCTCACAGCAGGAAGGTCCGGCCGTCACGGGCGGGCACACGAAATCACGTAAATACTAGCGCTGAGGTAACAATGTCAATGTCGTCATTGGGTAACAAATCACGGTGGCCCGTGTGGCTCTGCTGGCTGGCCATGGTGCTGGACGGCTTTGACCTGGTCGTGCTCGGTACTGTCATTCCGACCCTCATCAAGTCGCAGGAACTTGGCTTCGACGCAGTCGGGGCAACGTTCGCCGCGACCATCTCCCTGGTGGGCGTGGGGCTCGGCGCGCTCTTCATCGCCCCGCTCTCGGACCGCCTCGGCCGGCGCAACCTGCTGGTGGCCTGCGTGACGTGGTTCTCCATCTTTACGATCGCCGTCGTGTTCGCACCGAACGTGGCATGGTTCAGCACGTTCCGGCTGCTCGCCGGCCTCGGCCTGGGCGCCTGCCTGCCCGCCGCTCTGGCGTACATGAACGACTACGCGCCCGCCGGAACGGCCGGAAAGTCCACCACCCGGACCATGACCGGATACCACGTCGGCGCCGTGGCCACGGCGTTCCTGGCCCTCATGGTGATTCCGAGCTGGCGGACCATGTTCGTGGTGGGCGGCCTGGCCGGCCTTGCCCTGGTCCCCTTCCTGTGGTTCAAGCTTCCGGAGACCCTGCCGCCGGTCATCCACATCCCCGCACCCGCCAAGTCCCCGGCGGGCATCTCATCGGCCGGCGCCCCGGCGGCCACCCATAACAGAGCAGTGGCTGCGGCGGAAGCCGCGCCCGTGGCCGCACCGGCGGAAGAACGCGCCAGCTTCCGGGATCTGGGCCGCAAGCCCTACCCGCTGATCGCAGCCGGCGTCGCCGTGGCATCCTTCATGGGGCTGCTGCTGGTCTACGGCCTGAACACCTGGCTGCCCCAGCTCATGGCCTCCGCCGGCTACAGCCTGAACGCCGGCCTCGCCCTGCTCCTGGTCCTGAACGTGGGCGCCGTGGTGGGCCTGCTGATCGCCGGGGTCCTGGCAGACCGGCACGGCACCAAGAAGATCGTCTTGCTTTGGTTTGGCCTCTCCGCCGTGTTCCTCACCGCACTCAGCATCCAGATCCAGAACGAAGTCGTGCTCTATGCCGCCGTCTTTGTCACCGGCGTGTTCGTCTTCAGCTCCCAGGTCCTGGTCTACGCCTGGGTCAGCCAGCTCTTCCCGGTCCGGCTCCGCGGCACCGCCCTGGGCTTCGCCGCCGGCGTGGGCAGGTTGGGAGCCATTTTGGGCCCGGCCGTCACCGGCGCGCTGGTCGCCGCCGGCATCGCCTACCCGTGGGGTTTCTACGTTTTCGCCGCCGCCGCAGTCCTGGCGGTCATCGCCCTCGCCTTCGTCCCGCAGACTGTGGCGGCAGTGTCCCGCACCGGCGCCGGCGTCGGGCACGCCTAGGCGTCAGGAACTAGGAGATGCGCCTTGGGGCCGCCGTACCGCGGCGGCCCCTGACGCGGCCCCTGACGCGGCGCCTCGCGCCGGGCGCCAGCACGACGGCGATGCCGACGGCGGCGCCGATGATGGTCTCCACGATTCTGTCGCGGAGCAGGAGGCCGGGCGGCACGGGCGCCACGAGGAGCGTGGAGGTCAGGGCCAGCGGCGTGACGAAGACCTGCGCCAGCATGTACTGGCGCGCGATGAACATCTCGGCGCCGAACTGGCACGCGGCAATCACCAACACCGTCTGCCAGGGCGTCGGCCGCAGGAGCAGGATTCCGGCGAGCAGCACCAACCCCAAAGCGGTACCCGCAATTCGTTGCAGACCGCGGCTGACGCGGTGCCGGGTGGTGTGACCCACGAGCGGAACGACGGCGGCCACCATCGCCCAGTAATTGTGGCCGATTCCAAGCCATTCCCCGGCCAGGGTACCCAGCGTTCCCGCCACGCCTGCCGCCACGAGGTAGCCCGCGCTTTCGTGCCACGCGGCGCGCTTCTCGTCCGGCGTGAGTCCCTCCGGTCTCGGGTTCACCCACGGGGTCCGGCGGCTCCGTGCCACGCGCGAGGACTGACCGAGCATCAGGGAGAAAGCGACCGTGAGCACCGCCACCAGCATGGCCTGCCACAGCGGCGGCTGGTTGGGGATCGACGCGATGGCCGCGAACGCGAAGATATGGAACAGGGAGCCGGAGGGACGCAGGCGCCACCACGCGACAACCAGGGAGCAGCCCCACGCGATCACGGTGGTGGCCACCACCAGGACCCAAGTGGTGCCGGCAGCCGACAGCCCGGCCAGAGCGTCCACCCGCGCGGTGAGGGCGGCCAGGAACATCACCAGCAGCATCAGCCCGCCGCCCCTCACCTGCAAGGTCAGTCGCCTGGCGTGCGGCTCATTGCGGCCGTAGATCCCGGTGAAGGCGCCGAAGGAAGCGAAGATTGCCAGATCCAGGCGGTCCAGCAGCACCAGCGTGATCAGCGGAACAAAGACCCCCACGGCACAGCGGAAGGCAACCTGGTGGTCCTTGTTGCCCGGTGCGATGGTGAACATCTCGGCGAACAACTTCACAGCAGCGGCCTCACAGCGAAGAAGTTTTCATGGGCGGTTCTCACGAGTCGGACGCCTTTCCTTGCAGCCGGAGGATTACGACGGCGGCGCTGGCATCCAAGACGGAGTTTACGCCGGAACGGCGCGGCGGCGGCATCGGAATCCGTTGATCGGGATCTGCCGGACGCGCCGCGAAGTGGTAGCGTCTATCGGTTGAATCAAGCCAGCAACGCACACCGGAGGTTCCCCCATGCTCAAAGGATTCAAGGATTTCATCCTGCGCGGCAACGTGATCGAACTGTCCATTGCCGTCGTGGTCGGCACCGCCTTCACGGCCCTGGTCAGTGCCTTCACCGCAAACGTCGTCAACCCGATCCTGGCTGCCGCCGGCGGGGTCGAGACCCACGGCCTGGGCTTCTACGTGTGGCCGGGCAACGACAAGACCTTCGTCAACATCGGCGCCGTGGTGACGGCCTTCCTGACCTTCCTCATCACCGCCGCGGTGGTGTACTTCATCTTCGTGGCCCCCATGAACCGGATCAACCGCATGGTCAAGAACCGGATCAAGGCAGCCGAGCCCGAGGAGAAACCGATCCCGGCCGACACCGCGCTGCTGGCCGAGATCCGCGACCTGCTGGCCAATCTGGCCGGTCCGGAATCCGACGCCAACCGCGCCGGCGCCGGGGAGCACCCGGATGGGAAGGCACAGCCGGCCGAACCTGCCGGCCTTTCAGGCCGCCGTTAGGCTTCAAACTCTTGGACGCCTTGATCCTCGGGTGGGGTAAAGATGGACTCAATAGGTTGACCGAAAAGCCGGGCGATACGGAAAGCCAGGGGCAAAGCGGGGTCGTAGCGGCCCGTTTCCAGGGCGTTTACGGTCTGCCGTGAGACCCCGAGCCGGTCGGCGAGTGCACCCTGGGTCCAGCCACGGTCCTCCCGCAGTGTCTTGAGCCCGTTTTTCATCGTCTTCCAACGACCGCGCCGGAGATAATCCAACCAAGCATCCCCGCACCGTAAATGATCCACCCGACTCCCTGAATGCTGAGCCCGGCAATCTCCAGGAAGGCCAGCGTCACCGAAGCAATCATGGCGACGGCGAACCCTCCCCCGAGCGCCTGCAGCAGGAGCAGCCGCTGGTAGTCGTCAATCCGCCGCACATGGCGCAGAACGGCCCGCACGATCCACAACGCTGGAATCACCGGCAGGACCGCCCAGAGGAATCGCCACGGACTATCGCCGTCCAGGTCACCCCACACCAGCACGCCGATGAGCACCACCCCGTAGGCGAGTATCCCCGGCCAAAATTCGCGTTGATACGCGCGGGACTTCTCGCGGTCGCCCTCGCTACGATCCTTGCTGTCAAGTTTGTTTGTCATGGCTCTATCTTGGAGTTGTCGCCTAGCCCTGTCAAGGGTGCTTGTCATCGATTTTTGCCGGCTCTATGGCGGGCGGGAGGTCCGGAGTACTTTGATGTACACACGCCCGCCGCTCGAGCCTGGACGCCGAGGAGGAACCCCCATGCCGGATGTTCACTGGAACCACGAGCTGGTGGACCAATTGGACTGGCATTTTGCCAATCAGGCCCGCCCGAGGCTGGACGGGTTGACTGACCACGAGTACTTTTGGGAGCCGGTTCCGGGCTGGAATGTCCGCCGCAGGGACGCCTCAACGTCCCCGGCCGCGCCGGGTACGGGTGACTTCACCATTGATTTCAGCTACCCGGAGCCCGTTCCGGCTCCGGTGACGACTATTGCTTGGCGCCTGTGCCACATTCTGGTCGGCGTGCTGGGCGCGCGCACGGCATCGCACTTTGGCGGTCCGGCAGTGGATTACCAGAACTTCGCCTACCCGGGCACGGCGGCCCTGGCACTGGCTCAGCTGGACGACTATTACGCCCGATGGATCCAGGGCGTGAAGGACCTCCACGACGCGGGATTGGGCGCGCCATGCGGTCCGTCCGAAGGCCCGTTCGCCGATGCCCCCTTGGCAGCCCTGGTCCTGCACATCAACCGCGAGATGATCCATCACCTGGCCGAGGTCGCCCTGCTCCGGGACCTCTACGCGCACCGCCACCTGCTGCAACGCAGTTCGGAGGACCGACCGGCCCTGTAGCGAGCCTCTCCTGTCCCGGTCCCGGTCCCGGTCCCGGTCCCGGTCCGAAACCGTCACCCGGCGGCAACCCGGCCGAAACAGCGGGCCGGAATCATGGGAACATGACGCGCACCGCCGCAGGCAAAAACCCTGCCAGAACCCCAGTCAAAACCCAGTCCCCGGCCGCCTCCGAGTTGAGCTGCGAAGTGTGCGGCCAGATGCCTGAACCGACCAAGGCGCGGCTGACCCTGGCCAATGTCGCCGTGATGCTTCCGATCGAACTTCTGGTGCACGCGGCGGTGGTGGAAACACATCTGCCGTACGTGGCCAAGGTCCTCGTTCTGACCATGACCGCAACCATCCTGGTGATCTGGGTGGCCGAACCCTCGGCGGCCCGGATGCTCAGGGGCTGGCTGCATGCTCCGGCCCTGCGCCACCGCAAACGGCTCGTCTCCGCGCCTGCCCTGTGGCGGGCGCGGACCGTCCTGAAAGACAAGCCTGGGTCGCTGCAGAATCTGACGCAGGCCCTGGCCGGGCTGAACACGAACATCCTCAGCATTCATGTTCACCCCGTGGCCGGCGGCGTGCTGGACGAGTTCGTGCTCTCGGCACCGGGCGAAGTCCGCGAAGCCGAGCTGCTCCGGGCGCTGCGGGCGGGCGGCGGAGCGGATCCGCACGTCTGGCCAACCACCGCCCTGGCAATGGCCGACGGGCAAACCGGCGCGCTGAGCCTGGCCGCCCGGATCGCCGCCAGCCCGGAGGAGCTGCCGCTTGCCGTCGCGGAACTGCTGCGGGCACGGATCATCCCGGGACCGGCCGCCGGCAGCGCCGGGGTGCCGCCCCCGGCGGGCGGGGACGGGACGGTGCTGAAAATTCCTACGGCGTGGCACGGGCCCATCACATTTTCCCGGCCCGACGAGCCGTTCACGCCTGCCGAATCCGCCCGCGCGCACCGGCTGGCCGAACTCGCTGAAATCCTGGCGTACCGGCCCGCGGCACGCTAGCCGACGCGGGCCGGCACCGAAGCGGCTGGCGCTGGGTCAGATGCCCGTCATCCGGATGGTGAGGGCCCCGTGCTCCACCGTGACGCCGAGGTGCTTGGCCTTGCCGAGGGGGTCGCCGTCGAGCTGGAATTCCTGCTCGTGAGCGAGTTCGATCTCGGCTGACTTTCCGGCGAAATATTCGACCGACTCGTTCTTGGAGTTCTTCCGGCCGAAGACGCCAGCCAGCACATCCAGCCAGCCGAACCGGCCGATAGGGGCCAAAATCACGACATCCAGGATGCCGTCGTCGATCTTCGCGTCGGGGAAGATCTCCACGCCGCCCATGATCTTGCCGCAGTTTCCCACCATCACGCTGCGGATCCGGCGCCGCACGGAATGCTGGCCGTCAATGCTGATCTTCGCCCTGATGGGCTTGCCCGGCAGGTGCCGGACGCCCGCTTCAACATAGGCGAGCCAGCCCACGCGGTCCTTGAGTTCATCCACGGTGTTGGCCATGATGGCGGCGTCGTAGCCGAGACCGGCCATGACCAGGAAGATGTGCTCCTCCTCGGCGTGGTCCAGCCTGGCCTTCACCACGTCCACCTTGGTGTCCGTGCCGCTGAGGACGTCGTAGCTGGCGGCCACGGGGTCCGTGATGTCGACGCCGAGGTTGCGGGCCAGCAGGTTGCCGGTGCCCAAGGGCACCAGTCCCATCGGCGTTCCGGTGCCCGCGAGGACCTCCGCCACGCAGCGGACCGTTCCGTCCCCGCCCGCCGCGATCACGACGTCGACTCCGGCATCCAGTGCCTCGCGGGCCTGGCCAATCCCGGTGTCCTCCTTGGTGGTCTCCAGCCACAGCGGCTCGGCCCAGCCCTGGGTCTCGCACAGGCGGAAGAAGGAGGCCCGGAAGCTCTCGCCGGGAGACTTCATGGGGTTGATAACCACGGCGGCGCGCCGGGACGCTGCGTTGTCCTGGGTCTTCGGGGTTCCCGGCGTCGCGGTGTTGTTCTCTGTCATGGCGTCCTTAGGGGCAATTGGGCAAAAGAGGTCCCGAACTGAAATCCTAGCCGCAGTGCCCGCGTAACCTCCGCACGGCCGGCGCAAACCGTGGACGTGCGCTCCGCCACCTCACTAGACTGGGCTAGGTGATGTTCCGGGGGCTGCTCTCCGGACGCCGAAAGCGGGGGCAGATGACTGAACCAGAGAAGTATTCAGCAACGGCTGAATCATCCAGCATGGATCCCCACGACTGGGGCCGGGCGATGGCGCTGGCGCTCACGCGGCTGGCCGAGCAGATCGCGCCCGGAGGCAGCGACGACATCCATGCGCTGGTGGTGGGCAGGAACTTGCACCTGAAAATCAGTGACGAGCCCGGGGGCGTCACGATCACGGTTTCAACGCTGGCGGATTCCGCCGACTGACGCCCGGCTTGAAATAGTGTCGGGAAAATAATCAATTCCCCGCCTTGTTGTGCCAGAATAAGCGGGATTTACCGGCACACAGTGGACCGGAAACACTCATCTCATTTGGGGGAATGATGACAGAGCGCGCAGATTTCGACGCCAGAAAAGAATCCGAATCCTTCGGCGGGGCCCAGCCGGCTTACGGCCAGCTCTGGCCGGACGGGGCCCCTTGGCCGGATTCTTCCGACCACCGGCCGGCACAGCTGCCGGCGTTGCCCGTTCCCCGGATCCGGGCGGAGTCCCTTGAAAACTCGGTGCGGGGCACGGTCTTTGCCCTTGCCGTGGTCCCGGTCGGCGTCGCCCTCTGGCTGATCCTGTGGAAGCTGGGCTGGATAGGCTCGATTGTTGCCTTCCTGACGGCGGCCGGGGCCGCCCGGCTGTACATTGCCGGCAGCACGGCGGGCAGCGGCGGCACCATGACGAGGGGCGGCGCGTGGGTCGTCGTGGCCGTGACCATAGCGACGGTGCTGCTGTCGTTCTTGGGCACCATCTGGCTGGATCTGGCCGACTACATGGGCGGCGCCTCACCGCTGGCGCTGTTGTTCGAACCCGAGGCGTGGGACCTGCTGGGCTATAACTTGGCCAACAACGCGGACCTGGTCGAAAACCTCAAGGGTGAGTTCCTGATGGCGTTGCTGTTCAGCGCCCTGGGCTGCTTCTTCACGCTGCGGCAGTTGTTCGCCCAGTCCCGCCGCGGCTAGGCACCACCGAACGGCCGGGGTTCGCCTTAGCGTCCCGAGGTCAGGTCCTCGGAGATGACTTCCGCCGTGGCCACCGTCGCCTCGCGCACCGCAGCCAGATAGGCATTGGGGTCGGGCTGCGCGGACACCGTCTGGGCCTGCAGCGAGACGTTGATCGCCGCCACCACCTTGGGCCCGTCATGGACCGGCGCCGCAATGGACATCAGTCCCAGCTCCAGTTCCTGGTCCAGCAGGCACCAGCCCTGGGCGCGGACCGTGTCCAGCTCCGCGAGTAGGGCAGCGCGCGTTCCGATGGCCCCCGGAGTGAGGGGCCGGATCTCGGCGGCCGCGAGGTAGTCGTCCAGTTTTGCCGGCGGGAGGGCCGCGAGCAGCACCCTGCCCATGGAGGTCGCGTAGGCGGGGAAACGGGTGCCCACCGTGATGCCGACCGTCATGATCCGCCGGGTGGACACCCGGGCGATGTAGGCGATGTCGGTGCCCTCGAGCACCGCGGCCGACGTCGACTCCCCCAGTTCGAGCGAGAGCTCCTCCAGATGCGGTTGGGCGAGCTGCGGCAGGGACAGCCCTGACAGGTAGGCGTAGCCGAGTTGCAGCACTTTGGCGGTCAGGGCGAAGATCTTGCCATCCGTGCGGACATAGCCCAACTCCGCGAGCGTGTGCAGGAACCGCCGGGCCGTGGCCCGGGTCAGCTCGGTCCGGGCCGCCACCTCGGTCAGCGTCATCTTGGGGTGTTCCGTGTCGAAGGCACGGATCACGGCGAGCCCGCGCGCCAGCGACTGCACGTACTGGTCGCTGGCCGCGGGCGCGCCGCCACTCTTGGCTGGCTCAATCATTTCTCGCCTCTCGGTCCCGCATCACTTTAGCCGGGCGCAGGTCATCCGCCCGCAGGACTGTCAGCTTGGGTCCGCCGCCCGGAGCGGCACCGGGACCATGGCCTGGAGTTCCTCGAGCGTGCAGCCGAAGGTCTCCCGCACCTGGACGCCGTCGGGTCCGGTCAGGAAGACGGCCTTGTCGGTGTAGACGCGGGTCACGCAGCCGATCCCGGTGATCGGGTAGCTGCACGCCTCCACGAGCTTGGACACGCCGTCGCGGGTCAGGAGCGTCATCATGACGAAGACGTCCTTGGCGCCGGTGGCGAGGTCCATGGCGCCGCCGACGGCGGGGATCGCGTCCGGCGCCCCGGTGTGCCAGTTGGCGAGGTCACCCGTGGCGGACACCTGGAAGGCGCCCAGCACGCAGATGTCCAGATGGCCGCCGCGCATGATCGCGAAGGAGTCCGCGTGGTGGAAGTAGGACGCCCCGGGCAGCTCGGTCACGGGGATCTTCCCGGCATTGATGAGGTCGCCGTCAATCTGGTCCCCGGCTGCTTCCGGGCCCATGCCGAGCATGCCGTTCTCGGTGTGGAGCGTGATGTTCTGCTCCGGCTCGAGGTAGTTGGAGACCAGGGTGGGCTGGCCGATGCCGAGGTTCACGAAGGATCCGGGCTGGATGTCGCGGGCCACGAGGCGGGCGAGATCGTCACGGCCCAGCGGCGTCTCGGAAGCCTGGATGCCGGTCCGGACACTCGCCTGGTCATTGGTAGGGATGCTCATCTCAGGCCACCCTTTCTGTCTCGCCTGCGGCTGCGGCCACGCGGACGATGCTGTTGACGTAGATTCCGGGAGTCACGATGATTTCCGGGTCCAGGCCGCCGGTGGGGACGATCTCGGACACCTGGACGATGGTGTGTTTGGCGGCGGCGGCCATGATGGGACCGAAGTTCCGTGCGGTCTTGCGGTAGACGAGATTGCCCCTGCCGTCCGCCGTGAGGGCCTTGATGAGGGCGACGTCGGCATGGATGGGGGTCTCGAAGACCTGGCCGCGGCCGTCGAGGATGCGGGTTTCCTTGCCCTCGGCGAGCATGGTGCCGTAGCCGGTGGGCGTGAAGAAGCCGCCGATCCCGGCGCCGGCGGCGCGGATCCGCTCGGCGAGGTTCCCCTGCGGGACGAGTTCGAGTTCGATCTCGCCTGCCCGGTACTTGGCGTCAAAGTGCCAGGAGTCGGACTGCCGCGGGAAGGAGCAGATCATTTTCTTTACCCGGCCTTCCTTGATGAGCAGGGCCAGGCCCTGGTCGCCCTGGCCGGCGTTGTTGTTCACCACGGTCAGGTCGGTGGCGCCGCAGTCCAGCAGCGCGTCGATCAGTTCAAACGGCTGCCCGGCGTTGCCGAAGCCGCCGATCATCACGGTGGAGCCGTCCTTGATGCCGGCGACGGCCTCGCCGACCGTGTCAATGAAATTCAGCATGGCCTAGCCCTTCGCTGGTTGTGCCGGCTGTGTTGTTGCCGGGGCGGTTGTGACGTTTTCGAGGACGACGGCCAGGCCCTGGCCGACGCCGATGCAGATCGCGGCGACGCCCCAGCGCTGCCCGGAGGCCTGCAGGCTGCGGGCCAGGGTGCCGAGGATCCGGCCGCCGGAGGCGCCGAGCGGGTGGCCCATGGCGATGGCACCGCCGTGCCGGTTCACGATTGCCGGGTCGATGCCCCAGGCGTTGATGCAGGCCAGGGACTGCGCCGCGAACGCCTCGTTGAGTTCGACGGCGCCCACCTGGTCCCAGCCGATGCCGGCCTTCGCGAGGGCCTTGTTGGCGGCCTCGACGGGGGCGTAGCCGAAGTACTGTGGGTCGTTGGCGTGCGCGCCGCGCCCGGCGATCCGGGCCAGCGGGTCCAGGCCGAGCAGCCCGGCGGCAGCCTCACTGCCCAGCCAGGCCGCGGAGGCGCCGTCGGAGAGCGGGGAGGCGTTCCCGGCGGTGACGGTCCCGTTCTCGGTCCGGAACACCGTCTTGAGCCCGGCGAGTTTCTCGGCCGAGGAGCCGGCCCGGATGCCTTCGTCGCGGACCAGTTCCGTGCCCGGGACCGGGACCACGAGGTTGTCGTAGAAGCCCACGTCCCAGGCCGCGGCGGCGAGGTTGTGGGAGTTGGCTGAGAAGTCGTCCTGCTGCTCGCGGGTCACGCCGTACTTCTCGCGGAGCCGTTCCGTGGCCTCGCCCAGCGAGATGGTCCAGTCCTTGGGCATGGCCTTGTTCACCAGGCGCCAGCCCAGCGTGGTGGAGGCCAGGGTCAGGTCTCCGGCCGGGTAGGGCTTCTCGGTCTTGGGCAGCACCCAGGGGGCGCGGGACATGGATTCGGCGCCGCCGACCAGCATGAGCTCCGCGTCGCCGGTGTTGATCTGGCGGGAGGCGATGATCGCCGCGTCCAGCGAGGAGCCGCAGAGCCGGTTGACGGTGGTGCCGGGGATCGAGACCGGCAGCCCGGCCAGCAGGGTGCCCATCCGGGCGATGTTGCGGTTTTCCTCGCCGGCGCCGTTGGCGTTGCCGAACACCACCTCGTCGATCCGCTCGGGGTCCAGGGCCGGGGCGCGGCTGACGATCTCACCGATCACGTGCGCGGCGAGGTCATCCGGGCGGACGGCGGCGAGGCCGGAGCCGAACTTCCCGAACGGGGTCCGGACGGCATCGTACACAAAGGCCTGGTTCATGAGTTCTTATCCATTTCAGTGCTGTCCATTTCTGCCTCGTCCATGGAATGGAACACCTGTTGGGCGGTCTTGAAGGCGGTGTTGGCGGAGGGGACCCCGCAGTAGATGGCGGTCTGGAGCAGGATTTCCTTGATCTCGTCCCGGCTCAGGCCGTTGGTGATGGCGGCGCGGATGTGCATGGCTAGTTCTTCCCAGTGCCCGTGGGCCACCATGGCGGTAAGGGTGACGGCTGAGCGCATCTGCCGGCTGATCCCGGGCCGGGTCCAGATGCCGCCCCAGGCGATCCGGGTGATCATGTCCTGGAAGTCCTCAGTGAAGGAATCCTTGTTGGCGTTGGCGCGGTCCACGTGCGCGGCGCCGAGGACCTCGCGGCGGACCTTCATGCCGCCATCGTAGATTTCCTGGCTGGTAGCGCCGGGCTGGACTACCCCGTTGCGTTCGGGGCCGGTCATGCGCCTGCTCCCTGGGTCTCGGTCCAGGTGATGAGGCCCTTCAGCAGCTCGGCGATGTGGCCCGGCGCCTCGAAGGGCGCCAGGTGTGCCACGCCCTCCAGGCTGACGGCCGTGGCCGTGCCGCCGCCGGAGGCGATGCCCGCGGCCACTTCCTCGGCCATCGACGGCGGGGCGACGGCGTCCAGGACGCCGGCAATGACCTGGGTGGGGACGCGGATGGTGCCGAGTTGGTCCCGCACGTCGAAGCCGGCCAGGGCCTCGCAGCAGAAGGCGTAGCTGAAGCGGTCGGCGTCCCGGAGGGTGTGCAGGAGCCGGCTGCTGAGCTCGGGCTGGCTCTCCATGAATCCCGGGGCGAACCAGCGCTGCGCCGACCCCTGGATCATCACCGGGGTTCCATGCGTTCGCACGGTTTCGGCGCGTTCCAGCCAGCCCTCGGGAGTGCCGAGCTTCGCGCCGGAGCACTGCACGGAGAGGCTCTTGAGCCGGTCGCCGTGCTTGACGCCAAGCTGCAGGCCGGTGGCCCCGCCGAGGGACACGCCGGCGTAGTGGAAGCGCGCACCCGGGGCGATCGAATCGACCAGGCCGATCACGGCATCCGCCAGGTCGGCGACGGTGAAGGTCTCCTGCGCCGCGGGCGAGACGCCGTGTCCGGGCAGGTCCCAGGCGATGACGTCGACGTCGTCGCCCAGCAGGGTGCCGGCCTGGCTCCACAGCAGGGAGGATGTTCCGAGCGAGGGCCCGACGATGAGGAGGGGCTTGTCGCCCAGCGCGCGCTGGGGCGAGAGCAGGACTGCCTTGACGGTAGGTCTAGCCACGGGAGGCTCCATTCTGGAGTTGGTGGGCGGTGGCACGGTCATATTCAGGTGAGGCCGATCCGGCCGCGTATTCCGGGTACGCCGCGAGGATGCGGCTGGTGATGGCTGCTGCCTGGCCGAGGTAGTTGGCCGGATCCAAAAGCTCCTCAAGCCGGGCGTCCGCGAGTAGACCCTCGGGGACCGCCTCGCGGAGCAGTTTCCGGTAGGTGGCCGGCTGCTCCACCGCCGGGGCCTGAAGGGTCTTGTCCACGACGGCCTGCAGACGCTGCTTGCCGGAGCGGCGCGATCCCGTCTCGGCGCTGCGGACGTCCAAAAGGGGCGCGACGGCGACGTTGACGGCTTCGGAGAGCAGCAGCGGACCGGTGAGGTCGAGGTTGCGGCGCATCGCCCCGGGGAAGACCTGCAGCCCTTCGGCCAATTCGCGGAGCTGCCCGGCCGCACCGAGGGCCAAACGCAGCAACTGGCGCAGGGCCGCCCATTCGCTGTGCCAGGCGCCGTCGGGGCGTTCGTCGTTGGAATTGGCGGCCGCGAGGTGCAGCTGTGCGGCCAGGGCCGGGGCCTGCAGGGCGGCGCTGCGGATCAGCACGGACAGCACGGGGTTCTGCTTCTGCGGCATGGCCGAGGACACGCCCCGCCCGGCAGTACGCGGTTCGGCGAGCTCGGCCACCTCCGGCCGGCTCAGGAACAGGACGTCGGCGGCCATCTTGCCGGCCGCGTCCGTCACGGCCGCCAGCGCGTCGCCGAGCGCGGTCACGGCAAGGCGGTTGGTGTGCCAGGGGGCAGGAACAGTGGCGAGACCCAGGCGGGCGGCCAGCCGGTCGGCGAGGTCAAACGGGGACAGCCGCCCGGCACCGCCCTGCCCAGCGCCAGCCAACACTGCGCCGTCAGTCAATACTGCGCCGTCAGTCAACACTGCGCCGTCAGTCAGCACCGTGCCGGCGGCGAGGGTCCCGGCGGCGCCGCCGGTCTGTACCGGCAGGTCGAGGGCCTCGAGCCGGCTGGCCGCGGCGGCAAGCCCGTTGAACCACTGCGCGGCCCGCAGTCCGAAGCTGTAGGGCAGTGAATGCTGGGTCAGGCTGCGGGCAACACAAAGCGTGGGCGCATGGGCTTCGGCGAGGCCGGCGAGAGCGGACGTTGCCGCCTTGAGCTCGGCGAGCAGTTCGCGCACGGCCCCGGCAGCCAGCACCATCAGGGCCGAGTCGAGCACGTCCTGGCTGGTCAGCGACGTGTGAACGGCCTGCACCGCGCCAAGTCCGGCAGTGTCCAGGTTCCTGACTTGCTCTCGGAGGTCGGCGAGCAGCGGGATGACGGGATTGCCGCCGCCCTGGGCGCGGACGGCGATGCCCGCGACGTCGTATCGCTGCACGTCCGCGGCGGCGGCCACCACCGCGGCGGACCCGGCCGGGGCGAGGCCCGCATCGTCCAGGACCGCAGCCCAGGCCGCTTCCACCTTGAGGATGGCGGCGAGCACTGCACGGTCCCCGGTCAATGCCGCCACAAGCGGCGACGCCGACACGGGACTCAGTAGGCCAAAGTCGCCGTGCAGGCCGGCGTCGCCGTCGGTTTCGAAGAAAGTCACGTTGAGGGTCCCTCGACGCCGCTGAAATCCAAGAACACCGTCTCGCCGTCGCCCTGGAGGCGGATGTCCCAGCTCAGGCCGCCGTCGGGATCCCGGCGCGCGATCAGGGTCCGGCGCCGGTCCGGGTCCAGCGAGCTGAGCAGCCGGTCCCGGGCCAGTGCCGCCTCGTCATCTGGCAGGTAGACCCTGGTGAACAGGCGGTTCATGAGGCCGCGGGCGAACACGGCCACGGCGATGAACGGCGCAGCGCCGGCTTCGGTGGGGCCCGGGTTGACGGTGGTGAACGTGAACGTGCCGGCGTTCCCCACGGCTGTGCGGCCGAAGCCCGTGAAGGTGTAGCCGTCCCTTACCAGGGAGCCTGTGTGCTGCGGGACGCTGCCGTCCGCGTCAGCCTGCCAGATTTCCAGGATCGCGTCCGGGATCGGGTGGCCAGCGCCGTCATACACGGTGCCCTGGAGCCGGATGGATCCCGGGGAACCGGGGGCCAGGAGCTCGCGGTCCTTGGCGTAAGGCAGGGCATAGCCGAAGAACGGTCCGACTGTCTGCGCCGGTGTTGGCGTCAGCTGGGTGGGCTTATTCATGGTCATCGTCCGCTCCGAGGGCCTCGTTTTCGGTCCAGGTCCGCTTGGACCCGGTCAGGACGATGTCCCAGTTGTAGGCCATGGCCCATTCGGGTTTGGTCTGCTCGTGGTTGTAGGTGGCCACGAGCCGGTCGCGGGCGTCCTGGTCCACGATCGACTGGTAGATCGGGTCCAGCGGGAACAGCTGGTCGCCCGGGAAGTACATCTGGGTGATGATCCGCTGGGTGAATTCGGAGCCGAACAGGGAGAAATGGATGTGGGCCGGCCGCCAGGCGTTGAGGTGGTTCTTCCACGGGTAGGCGCCGGGTTTGATGGTGGTGAAGCTGTAGGTGCCGTCCGGGCCCGTTATGCAGCGGCCGACGCCGGTGAAGTTGGGGTCGATCGGCGCCGGGTGCTGGTCGCGCTTGTGGATGTAGCGGCCGGCGGAGTTGGCCTGCCAGATTTCGACCAGCTGGCCGGCGACGGGGCGTCCGTCGCCGTCGAGCACGCGGCCGGAGACCACGATGCGTTCGCCCAGCGGCTCGCCGTTGTGCGCGATGGTGAGGTCCGATTCGAGCGCGTGGACGTCCATGTGCCCGAACGCCGGCGAGTACAGTTCAATGGTTTCCGGGTCCGCGTGGTGCAGGCTCTTCGTGGGGTGGCGCAGGACGCTGCTGCGGTACGGCGCGTAGTCCAGCCGCGGCTGGATCTCGGCCGGGGCTCCGTCTTTGAGGGCGCGGGCGTAGGACTCGCCGATCGCTTTCATCTCGGCGCTGAGGTCCGCCTGCGACTCTGCGGCAGCGTCGAGCGCGTACGTCTTTGGTGCGGCCTCCGTGGTCTCGTTGGCCAAGTCCTCGGTGATCGGGTCGGCGTTGAATATCTCGAGGTTGATTTCTTCCGGCACAGCAGCCTCCTTTCGATGGTGTGATTGTTGTTCGGGCAGGGATCAGGGACGGCGGGCCAGCTGGTGCAGGTGGTCGTACTGGACTGCGTGCCGCACGGGCGCGTTCGGAGCGCCGTAGCCGTCGTAGGCGCCGCGGCGTTCCACCATTTCGAAAAACACGCTGCCCACGGTGGCGGTGTAGAAATGCAGGAATTCGCCATCGGCGTCACGGTCATAGAGCAGGTTGAGCTCGCGGAGCGTGGCCAGGAATGCCGGCTCCAGCGCGAACCGGGCATCGAGGTCCTCGTAGTAGTTCGCCGGGATCTGCAGGAAATCCAGCCCGCGGTCCCGTGCGGCCCGGGCCGTCGCCACCAGGTCATTCACCGCGAACGCGATGTGTTCCTGGTAGCCGGGGCGGGGGCCGGTGCCGCCAGTAGCTTCGGCGCCTCCGGTGGTCCCTTCCTGCTGGTTCAGCGGGGCCAAGTTCAGCACCAGGCGGACGCCCCGGTCCTGCGTCAGCATCACCTGGGACCGGACCAGCCCGCTCGGGCTGGCCACCTCGGCGAACGGCTGCGGTTCCAGCGCGAGGGCGCTGGTGTAGAAGAGCACGGCCTCGTCGAAGTGCTGCCACGGCTGCGCGAGGTTGACGTGGTCGATCACCGCGCCGGGGTCCCCGGCCCGATCCGCCGCGGGGACGTCCAGGCCGTCACCGAATTCCCGGGTCCACGCGGCGGTGCCGTCCGGGTTTCCCTGGCACAGGAAGATCTCGGTGGAATCCGGGGCCGCGAAGCCCTGGAAAATCTCCTCATTGGCCTGGCTCTTCCGCGGTACGGCCGGGGCCTTAAGCTGCTGGGCGCGGGCGGCGGCGATGACGGGAGAGTCGACGTCAAAGCCCACGGCAGAAATTGCAGCAGAAATAGAGGCAGGAATTGCAGCAGAAATTGCGGGCACCGCGGCGGTCCCGGCGCTTGCGGCCGCTACTGTGCCAAAAGCGGCGGGTTCTTCGTTGATGATCACGCGGGCTTGGCCCATGGTCCACAATTGCACGTTCTTGGTCCGATGCCGCCCGTTGAACGCGAACCCCAGCTGGCCGAGCAGGGTTTCCAGGCCGGCGGTGTCCCCTGCCCGGACCTCGGCGAAGTTGAAGCCGGCGGGCTCGGCCACCCGGGGAAGCGTGGCGAGCTCCATGGGGTAGCGGCGCCGGGCCGGGGCGCCGGACACCTGGCCTGTCACACCGCTGGCCACCTCGCCTTCGGCTGTGGCCGGGTTTGCCTCAAGCCATGCGGCGCTCTGCTCTTCGAGCCAGATCAGCGACCGCATGGCGTCCACGGCGGTGCGTTCGACGTCGGACTGGCGGAAGACGTCGTTGAACACTTCCAGCGACACCGGCCCGGCGTAGCCGGCGCGGACCACATGGCCCATGAACGTGGCGAGTTCGAACTGGCCCTCGCCCGGAAACACCCGGTAGTGCCGGCTCCAGGACAGCACGTCCATGGACAGCTTGGGGGCATCGGCCACCTGGACGAAGAAGATCTTCTCCGGGTTGAAGGCCTCGATCGGTGCGGTGTCCCAGTCCCGGGAGAGGATGTGGAAGGAGTCCAGGCAGGTGCCCAGGTTGGGGTGGTCCACCGTGTCGACCAGCCGGTGGGCGTGCTCGTAGTCGTTGACGTATTTGCCCCAGGCCAGGGCCTCATAGGCGACCTTGACGCCGTGGTCGCCCGCGAGGTGCGCGAGCCGGGAGAGCTGGGTGGCCCGGAGCTCGTCGTCGTCGATCGTGGCCGTGCCGACGTTGGAGCACAGCAGCATGGTGTCCATGCCCAGGCGGGACATGAGCCGGAACTTGGCATCCGCGCGGCGCAGGTTGGCGGCGAGCAAGTCCTCGGGGACGCTGTCGAAGTCGCGGAACGGCTGGTAGAGGTCCAGGGTGAGGCCGAGGTCGGCGGCCAGCTTCCGGACGTCCTCCGGGCTCAGCGGGGACGTCACGAGGTCCTGTTCGAAGATCTCGATCCCGTCGAAGCCGGCTACAGCGCAGGCCTGCATTTTTTCCCGCAGGGTGCCGGCGAGGCAGACGGTGGCGATTCCGGTGCGCATCAGGCGGCCACTTCTTCAGCGGCCACGAGTTCTAGGAAGTGGGAGCGCATGCGGTCGGCGTCGGCCTGGCGCCCGGTGAAGATCCGGAAGGCGTCCGCCGCCTGTCCCACGGCCATCCGGCCGCCGTCGAGCACGTCGCAGCCCTTGGCGCGCGCCTCGCGGACAAGCTCGGTTTCGATCGGCCTGTACACGATGTCGGCCACCCAGTGCCGGGACTCCACGAGGGACATGTCCAGCGGAACGCCCGGGTGGGCGGCCATGCCCACGGGGGTGCAGTGCACCAGGCCGTCGGCCTGCGGCATGAGCTGCGGGAGCTCCGCCGTCGCCCGGGCAGTGACGGTCCGGTCCGGGAAGAATCCGGCGAGCTCGGCCGCCCGGGCGGCGCAGCGCGCCGCGTCGGTGTCCACGAGGTCCAGTTCGCGGACTCCCGCGGTGAGCAGGGCGTAGGCGACGGCGGAACCCGCGCCGCCGGCGCCCAGCTGCACTACGCGGTCCAGGGTGGCGGCGGGGAGCCCGGAGGCCAGCGCCGCCGCGAAGCCGGAAAAGTCGGTGTTGTAGCCGATGAAGCGGCCGTCGCGGATGACCACGGTGTTGACGGCGCCGAGGCGCCGGGCATCGGCGGAGACCTCGTCGAGGTAGTCGAGCACGAGCTGTTTGCAGGGGTGCGTGATGTTCAATCCGTTGAACCCGAGGCTCCGGGCGCCGGAGAGCAGCTCTCCCACGGCCTGGCCGGGCAAGCCGAGTTCGGTGAGGTCGATGGGGCGGTAGAGGTAGCGGAGGCCCTGAACGTCGCCTTCGCGTTCGTGCATGTAGGGCGTGAGGGAGGGCGTGACGCCGTCTCCCACGAGGCCCACGAGGAAGGACTCTGCTCGATTGCTCATCCGGTTAGCTCCTTTGACAACGACACTCGGCGGGCGGTGACGCTTGCGGCGTCCGCGGGCCGGGTGATGGGGATTACGTTACAGACTTTGTTCACATGTTGCACTATTGTTCGAATGACGAACATATTATGACGAGGTCGGCGGCGCGGGTGTCGGGCTGTACCTCCGGGGCGGCCGGCTGTCACCGCTGGGGCAGCCGGGCCGACAGCTCCGCGGCCGCCGCCTGCAGCAACGGCACGAGGGCCACCAGGGACTCCATGCTCAGGCGGAAAACAGGGACGGCCGTGGCCAGCGAGGCGAAGGCGTGCCCCTGGGCGTTGAAGACCGGGACGGCGACGGCGCGCATGCCGAGCTCGTTTTCCTCGTCCATGGTGGCGTAGCCCTGGCGCCGGACCTGCTCGATCTCCGCCCGGAAAGCCTCGCGGTCCGTAACGGAGAGCGCCGTCAGCGGTTCCAGGGGCAGCTCGTCGACGAGCTGGGCGCGGGTGGTGTCATCGGCGAACGCCACCAGCGCCTTGCCCACCGACGTGGTGTGCAGGGCCCCGAGATGACCGGGGTCGCTCGTGACCCGGAAGGTCTGCGGGCCGTCCACCTTGTTCACCGTGAGGTGGTGGATGCCGTCCCGGACGGAGAGGATGGTCGCCTCGCCCGTTTCCTCCGTGACTCGCCGCAGGATGGGCAGGGCCGTACCCGCGAAGCCGTGGTGATTGGAGACGCGCTGGCCGAGCTGGAAGACCCGCAGCCCCAGGTGGTAGCGGCGGCCATCCGGCTCGTAGTCCACGAAGCCGTCCCGCGTCAGGGAGCCGAGCAGGCGGTAGGTGGTGCTGAACGGCAGATCCGCCCGGCGGGAAATTTCCGCGGCACTGGCGCCGCGCGGCTCGTCTCCGAGGAGGACCAGCAGGCCCAGCGCCTTCCCCACCATGTCCGTCCGCGAGTCCTCCCTGGCGGTCTTGGCGGGCTTCGAAGGGGCGTCCGCAGGATGTCCGGAAGTGCCGGGAATTTCTGTGTCTTGATTCACACTCATGCATTCATGTTCCCACATAGTGAGAGCTATTTCTAGATGGTGATTAATTTTCTTGACAAGTGACTGCGCTCACAGTCATGCTTTCTACATCGCACAAGTAGCTTCCGCCATGTGGCTACTAGTCCGGGTCTTTCCACGGACTTCCGGTTGCACAACACTTGAATAAGCGGCGGCCGAAACCTTCCTGATCCATCCGCGACAACGTCGTCACACCAAAGGAACATCATGAGCCAGACTGTCCCGTCCACGACGGCGGGTATGACCACAGGGGGGACGCCGAAGAAGGCGGCCCTTGCCAGCTTCCTGGGCAGCGCCGTCGAGTATTACGACTTCTTCATCTTCGGCTCCGCAGCGGCGCTGATCTTCCCGCACGTCTTCTTTCCGGACGCCGACACCAACGCGGCCATCATGTCGTTCGCTACGTTCGGCTTCGCCTACGTGGCCCGTCCGGTCGGCGCCGTCATCCTCGGCCACTTCGGCGACAGGGTGGGCCGGCGGAAGGTCCTCATGTTCACGCTGCTGCTGATGGGTGCCTCCACCTTTGTCATCGGCTGCCTCCCGGACTTCAACACGGTCGGCTGGTGGGCTCCGGCACTGCTGGTACTGGCCCGGCTCTGCCAGGGCCTGTCCGCAGCCGGCGAGCAGGCGGGTGCGTCCTCGATGACGCTGGAGCACGCCCCCGACGGCCGCCGCTCCTTCTTCACCTCCTGGACCCTGACCGGTACCCAGGGCGGCCAGATCCTCGCGGCCCTCGTCTTCATCCCCGTCCTGGCCCTGCCCGACGAGATCAAGTACACCATCGGCTGGCGCATCCCGTTCTGGCTCAGCGCCGTGGTGGTGCTCGTCGCGTTCTTCATCCGCCGCACCCTGCACGAGCCGCCGGCATTCGAGGAGGCACGGAAGACCGCCCAGATCTCCAAGCTCCCGGTTGCCGACCTCCTCAAGAGCCACTGGCGCGATGTCCTCCGCGTCATCGCCTGCGCGTTCATCGCCGCCGTGTCCACCGTCTTCGGCACCCTGGCCATCAGCTACGCCAAGAACGTCGCCGGCGTGGACGGCACCACCACCCTCTGGCTCGTCGTCGGCGCCAACTTCATGGCCCTGGGCACCCAGCCGCTCTTCGGCATGCTCGCGGACCGGATCGGCCGCAAGCCGGTGTTCATCTACGGCGCGCTGTCCAGCGCGGTCCTGACCCCCGTCTTCCTGCTGAGCCTCGAGTCCGGCAACGTCGCGCTGATGTTCCTCGCGGCCATCGGATTCTTCTCTTTCGGCTACGCTGCAGCCAACGCGGTCTGGCCCTCCTTCTACGCCGAGATGTTCAGCACCAACGTCCGCTTCTCCGGCCTCGCAATCGGCACCCAGCTCGGCTTCCTCATGGCCGGATTCGCCCCGGCGATCGTGGCGGCCATGGGCGGCATCCAGGCCGGCGGCTGGGTCCAGATCAGCATCTTCACCGCCATCATCTGCCTGATCGCTACGGTCTCGGCACTGACGGCCAAGGAAACCTTCCGGGTCCCCACCAAGCAGCTCGGCGTTAAGTAGACCCGCCAAGTAGCCCCGCCGCAGCACTCCTGCCCGGTTGCCCCCGGCCGCATCACCGGAAAGCCCGGCGTGTTCACGCGACACGCCGGGCTTTTGCGTGTTCCGCGTTAGGCCGCGGAAAGCAACTGGGCGGGAGCGTCTGAACCGGGCGGGAGCCCCGGGGTCAGTCCTTGCCAGCGCCCAGCACCGCGGCCAGATCGAATTTCACCGGTTCCTCCAGCTGGTCATAGGTGCAGGAGCGCGGATCCCGGTCCGGACGCCAGCGCATGAACTGGGTGGTATGGCGGAACCGTGCGCCCTCCATGTGGTCGTATTTCACTTCGACCACGCGCTCGGGCCGGAGCGGGGTGAAGGACAGGTCCTTGCCGCCGCTCCACCGGCTCCCCTCGGCATTCCGCGGCGTCCGCGCCCCCGCCTCCTGCTGGGCCCAGGCCCAGGGGTGGTCCTCGAAACCGGTGACCAGCTCCTGCAGCTCGGCAAACAGCTCCGTGCGCCGTGCCATCGGGAAGGCGCCCACCACGCCGACATTCGCCAGCACCCCGGCGTCGTCATAAAGTCCCAAGAGCAGCGAGCCGATCCGGTCCGGACCGGAGGTGTGCACGCGGTATCCGGCGAGCACGCAGTCCGCCGTCCGTTCGTGCTTGACCTTGACCATCGCGCGCTTGTCCGGCTGGTACGTGCCCTCCAGTGTCTTGGCCACGATGCCGTCAAGTCCGGCACCCTCGAATTGCCGGAACCAGCGCTGCGCCGTGTCCCGGTCGGAGGTCGCGGCCGTAAGGTGGACCGGGGCCGCGCTGGCTGCGAGTGCGCGTTCGAGCTCCCGCCGGCGCTCGGCGAAAGGTTTGCCCGTGAGATCATCGTCGCCCAGGGCTAGCAGGTCGAACGCCACGAAGCGCGCCGGGGTCTGTTCCGCGAGCAGCTTCACCCGGCTGGCGGCCGGATGGATGCGCTGCTGGAGCGAATCGAAGTCGAGCCGGTCACCGGAGGCCGCCACCAGGATGATCTCGCCGTCCACCACGCAGCGTTCCGGCAGCTCCGTCTTAAGCGCCTCGACGAGCTCGGGGAAGTAGCGTGTCATCGGCTTGCCGTTCCGGCTGCCGATCTCCACCTCCTCGCCGTCGCGGAAGATGATGGACCGGAAGCCGTCCCACTTCGGTTCAAAGAGCCAGCCCGTTCCGTTGTCCGGCACCGGGAGGGCGGGGAGTGCTTTGGCCAGCATGGGCGCAATGGGAGGCATCAACGGCAGTCGCATAGCGCCCATTCTTGCGCCGCGGGCCCGGCACCGCCACCCCCGCAGGGGTTCCTCTACGAGGGTTTCCTCAACGAGGGTTCCTCGACACGGCCCCGCCCCCACGGTAGACATGGGTGATGGCTACCATCGGGTTCCACGCCTCGCATGAACAGATCAGCCCCGGCCGCCTCCTGAAGGACGTGCAGTTGGCCGAGCAGGCCGGCTTCGATGCCGCCATGTGCTCGGACCATATTGAACCGTGGTCCGCCCGGCAGGGCCATTCCGGGTTCGCCTGGTCCTGGCTCGGGGCCGCGCTGGCCACCACCGGGCTGCGCTTCGGGGTGGTGACGGCGCCCGGGCAGCGCTACCACCCGGCGATCATCGCGCACGCCTCAGCCACCCTGGCGGACATGTTTCCCGGCCGCTTCTGGATGGCCCCGGGCAGCGGCGAGTACATGAATGAGCACGTCACCGGCGAGGCGTGGCCGCCGAAGGAGACGCGGCAGCGCCGGCTGGAGGAGTGTGTTGACATCATTCGCCGGCTCCACGCTGGCGACGTGGTCACGCACCACGGCCTCGTCACAGTGGAGCAAGCCCGGATCTGGGACGTTCCAGAGACCAAACCGCCGCTGATTGCGCCGGCTGTGAGCGTGAAAACAGCGCGCCGGGCGGCGGCCTGGGCGGACGGACTTGTCACCGTGAACCAGCCGCCGGAAAAGCTGAAGGACATGCTAGCGGCCTACCGCGACGCCGGTGGCCGCGGGAACGCTGCCCTTCAGGTCCACCTGTCCTGGGCGCCGACAGAGGCCGAGGCCGTCGCGATCGCCGTGGACCAGTGGCGCACCAACGTCTTTGCGCCGCCGATTCCCTGGGACCTGCCCACGGCGGCCCATTTCGACGGCGTCAGCGCCGGCGTCCAGGAGGACCAAGTGCGGGCGGCCGTCAACGTCTCCGCCGATGCCGGACAGCACGCCCAATGGCTCGCCTCCTACCTGGACCTCGGATTCGATGAGCTGTACCTGCACTTCGTCGGCCAGGAGCAGGCGCCGTTTATCGACGCCTTCGCCGAACACGTCCTCCCCCAGCTCCGCCCGGCGGGACAAGCCATGACCGGAACGGACGGTGCACTGTGAGAATCGCCGAAACCTCTGACCTCTGGTGGAAAAACGCGGTGATCTACTGCCTGGACCCGGAGACATTCTTCGACGGCGACGGCGACGGCACCGGAGACTTCGGCGGACTGATCCAGCGCGTGGACTATCTTGCCGCGCTCGGAATCACCTGCATCTGGCTCATGCCCTTCTACCCCTCCCCGGACCGGGACGACGGCTACGATGTCACCGATATGTACGGCGTGGATCCCCGGCTCGGGAACCTGGGGGATCTGGTGGAATTCATCCGCACCGCGAACGATCGCGGCATCCGGGTGATCGCGGACTTTGTCATCAACCACACCTCCGACCGGCACCCGTGGTTCGTCCAGGCCCGCAAGTCCGTGGACAACCCCTACCGCGACTACTACGTCTGGCGGAAGGACACACCCCCGGACACCTCGGACCAGGTGGTGTTTCCCGGCGAGGAGACGTCCATCTGGACCCAGGACAAGGCCACCGGTGAGTGGTATCTGCACATGTTCTCCAAACACCAGCCGGACCTTAACGTGATGAATCCCAAAGTGCGGGACCAGATCGCGAATTCGATGGGATTCTGGCTGCAGCTGGGCCTGGACGGCTTCCGGCTGGACGCGGTGCCGTTCTTCCTGGAGTTGCTCGGCGAGCCCAAGGACGAAGCCGCGAAAATCGATCCGCACCAGTACCTGAGCGCCCTGCGCAGCTTCCTCAACCGCCGCCACGGCAGTGCCGTGCTCCTGGGCGAGGTCAACCTCCCGTACAAAGAGCAGCTGAAATACTTCGGCGGCCCGGCCGGCAACGAGCTGAACATGCAGTTTGATTTCCTCTCGATGCAGAACATGTACCTGTCGCTGGCCCGGCAGGACGCCCGGCCGCTGGCCCGGACGCTCAGCAGCCGCCCGAAAATCAATCCCGACAACCAATGGGCCATGTTCGTCCGGAACCACGACGAACTCACGCTGGACAAACTCAGCGATGCCGAACGCGAGGAGGTCTTCGCAGCTTTCGGCCCCGATCCCGACATGCAGATGTACGGCCGCGGACTGCGGCGGCGGCTGCCCACCATGCTCGACGGCGACCCCGCCCGGATCCGCATGGTCTACTCCCTGATGTTCTCGCTGCCGGGCACCCCGGTGCTCTTCTACGGCGAAGAGATCGGGATGGGCGAAGACCTGCGGGCGAAGGGCCGCTCGGCCGTCCGCTCCCCCATGCAGTGGGACGACGGCGGGAACGGCGGCTTCTCGACCGCGCCGCCCGGGGACCTCGTGGCCCAGCCCGTGGACGGGCCCTACGGGCCGGCACACATCAACGCCGCGGCCGCGAAACGGGATCCCGACTCGCTGTGGAACTTCGTCGCGACGCTGATCCAGCGCTACCGGGAATGTCCCGAGCTCGGCTGGGGCACGTTCGAACTCATCAAGCACGCCTCACCGGCGGTGCTGCTGCAGCGCTGCACCTGGGACGGTTCCACCGTGATTGTCGCCCACAACTTCGGCGCCAAGCCGGCGTCCGTGACGGCCACGGTGGAGACGGCGGTGGAGACGGCTGGGGCGACGTCGCCGCCGCCGCAGGAGGGTGAGGGCGGCGGGCCAGAGGGGCCGGACGCGCAGGGAGATGCGGGGCGTTCGTACGCCGGGGCCGTGCTCCGGGACCTGCTCGGCGGCGAGGACATCCCACTCTCCGACAACGGCGCTTTCGAACTTCCGCTGGACCGCTACGGGTATCGGTGGTTCCGGGTCCAGCGCCCGGGGGAACGTCAAATCCCCTGAGGGCGCCCGCCGGCAAAAAGCGGGCCGGCAACCGCGGCGCCGTCGAAAACTAACCGGCCGCTTACCGTGCTGAAACGCGGACGCAACATTGGCGCAGGACACTGGAAGTGCCGGCAAGAGCAGGCACCATCTCCAGTCCGGGAGGCCCCGCCATGTTCAAAGACGCGAAAGCCCAGGTAACCCGCGTCCGCACCCTCGACCAGCTGCACCGCGGCGATGAGATCGAGGCCCGCCTGCGGGTGGGCCCGAACTACGACGACGTCGTGATCCGCCGCGGCAGCGTCCAGGACACCGCCCCCGGAATCGGCGTCGTCTGGATCATGGACCGCCAAACCGGCATGCGCAAAGCCGTCAATGCGGACGAATGCACGCTCTGGCGGGTCGCCTGAGGCGTCAGCCTCCCGCCACAGACTGGATGATGAGGACTTCCTGGCCCGGAACCACGGCAGTCACCAGGCCCTGCAGCCGCCTGATTTCATTCCCGTTGACGTATATATTCACGTAACGGCGAACAGCTCCGGTCTCGTCCCGCAACCGCCGCGACAACGCCGGATAGTCCCCGGTCACCGCATCCAGCAACCACTCCACGGTTACCGCCGCCTCCGCGGGCGCAGTCAGGATGGACTGCCCGCCGGCGAGCGGTTGGAGGACGCTCGGCAGGACCACGCTGATCGCCGAGTCCGCCGGCATGGAGTCGCCGCTGATCATGGCGCTGTTCATGCGCTTCTACCCCATCACGGCTGCGCCGGGAGCAGGGCCGCGGAAACCACGGCTGCCCGCACGCACAGCACATCCGGCAGGTGCGACGCGACTTCGGTAAAGTGTTCCCCCTCGTCAGCGCTGGCGTAGACACTGCCTCCCCGCGTCCCGAAGTAGACGCCCGCGGGCTCCGCGCCATCGACGCTGGCAGCATCGCGCAGCACGGCGTTGTACTCGGCTTCCGGGAGCCCGGCGTCGAGCCGTTTCCAGGTGGCGCCGGCGTCATCGGTCCGGTGCACGGCCAACTTCCCGTCCGGTGGAATTCGTTCGCCGTCAGCCTTCAGCGGGATCACCCAGGCCGTGCCGGCCCGGCGCGGATGCGTCAGCATGACAAAACCGAAGTCCGCCGGCAGCCCCTCGGCGATCGACTCCCACGATTCGGCGTCGTCGTCGCTGCGGTACACGCCGTGGTGGTTTTGAGCGTACAGGCGGCCGTCGACGGCGGCGTCGGCCGCGATCTTGTGGACGCACTGGCCGAATTCCGGGTTGGGATCCGGCATGAAGTACGCGGAAATCCCCTTGTTGCGCGGCTCCCAGGAGGTGCCGCCGTCGAGCGAGCGGTAGACCCCTCCCGTGCTCATGGCAACGTGGACTTTTTCTCCCGTGGGGTCAACGACGATCGAGTGCGCGGCGGCGCCGCCATAGCCTGCGCCCCATTCGCTGCGGTGCGGATGGTCCCAGAGGCCGCGGTTGAGCTCGAAGTGCTCGCCGCCGTCGGTCGATTTCCAGACCGAGATCGGTTCGCAGCCTGCCCACACGACGCCCGGGCGGGAGTCGGCGTCCGGGTGGATCTGCCAGATCCGTTCCAAGGCGGCGTCGGTGCCGTCGGGGAACGTGATGGCACCGTTTTCGGGTTCGCTCCAGGATTCGCCCAAGTCATCGGAGTGGAAAACCGTGGGACCCCAGTGCTCGGAGCGGACCCCCACCAGGATCCGGGTCCTGCCATCGCGGGTATCGATGCCGATGCTGGGCACCTCACTCATCAGAAAATGCGGTCCCGACAGGGACCAGTCCGTTCGGTCCGGGCTGGTCGCCAGCCAAAGACCCTTCTTGGTCCCGATCGCCAGGACATAACTCTCTGCAGTAGCCATGCGTCCCATGCAACCATCCCCGCCGGACGGCCGCAATGATTTTCTACCCGCGCCGCCGGGATGCGCTACCGCACCGGTGGCATCCGTGTTAGTCGACGAACTCCGACTGCGTCTCAATGAAGTCCCAGTCCGCAGCCGTCAAGACTGAGGTCCCGCCGGCGGATGATTCAGCGGGACGGGGGCCACCGGCGGCGGCGATTCCCTGCCGCACGGCCTCGGGCAGTTCGATGGTCCGGAGGTTTTCCCGAAGCCACTCCTTGCTCGCCAAATCCAGATCCAACCACCACATGTAGATCTCCACGGCGGCCACCTCCTCCTGTGTTCTTCAACCGTAGGCCCCGTTCACGGGCTGTTCAAGGGACTCCGCGGGAAACGGCGTCAGCGCCGTCCCGAGCTGCGGAAACGGGGCGGAAGCCCCTGTTCAGGGCGGCACACCGGCGCCAGAATGAAGTATGCCTGACGACTCCGCAAACGGCCCGGCGCCCCTCGTGGTGGGCGTCGTTCCGGGACAGCATCCCGAGGTGCTGCAGGTGGCGGCATCCCTTGCGAAGACCCTTTCCGCGCCCATGATCTGCGCCTACGTGGATGAGGCAAGCTACCTCGTGGAGTGGGATCCGGCGCGATCCGCGCACCGCCTGTCCCTGCACCCGGACGCGGACGACACCCGGATCCGGACGACCACCCAGGAGCTCCGTTCCGTCATTGAGGCACGCTGCGCAAGCATGGGGATCGACTGGACGCTGCGCACCCTGGCCGGGGACCCCGCCCGGGCTATCGGCAGGCTGGCCGCGGACGCCAACGCGTGCATGATCGTGGTGGGGACCCCCGAACGCGGCATCGGCCACCGCATCTCCGCGGCGCTCAACGGTTCTGTGGCGGCGTGGCTGAGCCACCATCAGGATCGTCCGATCCTGATAGTTCCGGCGGTCGCCCCGGCAGGCAGAAAGTAAAGCGAAAGTACTTATTCGGGGTGCTGGTGTTACCCACTACTGCCGAGTAAGCTCGATGTGTAGGCCGGACGAACCGCCTACCCCAAAGCTGCTCCGGAGTGCGTATCCCCCAATAACGCACTCCGGAGCTCTTTAATGTGCGCGACGTTCCGCATTGAGCGCCAGCCCGCATCGAGGCTTGAAACATACCCCTAGGGGGTATATGTTGGGGGCATGAGCGAGTCAGAAGTTTCCGGCACGGCGCGCACTGACCCGTCGAGCCTGGACACAGCGCCCCACGAGCAGCACGGCTACACCGCCAACAAGGATGCCTACCTTCGCCGGCTCAAGCGGATCGAAGGGCAGGTCCGCGGCATCGCCCGGATGGTTGACGAGGACAAATACTGCATCGACATCCTCACCCAGGTCGCCGCCGTCACCAAGGCCCTGCATGCGGTGAGCCTGGGGCTCGTCGAGGAGCACATCGGCCACTGCGTTGTCGGCGCCGCCGCCGAGCCGGATCCGGAGCTTCGGGCCGAGGCCATCGATTTCAAAGTCAAGGAAGCCACCGATGCCATCGGACGCCTCCTGCGCTAGGACCTGCATCACCCACCACACCACCGGGCCGGGGAACCACCCCCTGCCCAGCGACAAGGAGCACGCCATGGCCACCGTTTCCACCACCGTCAACGTTTCCGGCATGACCTGCGGCCACTGCGTGTCCTCCGTCAGTGAAGAACTTGAGGCGCTCTCCGGCGTCGAAAAGATCGACGTCGATCTCAAGGCCGGCGGCATCTCCACCGTCACGATCACCTCCAGCGAAACACTGTCGTCCTCCGAGATCGGCGAGGCAGTCGCCGAGGCCGGCTACCTCGTGGTCGCCAGCGAAGCCTGAGTGAGGGTCGCACCGTCGGACGGCAGACGCCGTGGGACGGCACAAAGCGAATCGACCGGGAAAAGAAGGGCGCCGTGAGCAGCGAGCAGTTGTTGGACCAGGCCGGAAGCCGCCTCATTGACCTCGATATCGAGGGCATGACCTGCGCCTCCTGCGTCAACCGGGTCGAGCGCAGGCTCGGAAAGCTCGACGGCGTCGAAGCGAGCGTCAACCTCCCCCTCGAGACCGCCCGTGTCAGCGTCCCGGCGGACATTACCGACGACCAGATCACCGCCACGGTCGCGGCCGCGGGCTACAAGGCCACGATCCGGTCCCCCCGGCACCCGAGCACACCGGTTGAGCCCGCAGAAATCCCGTCCAGCACCGGGGTTCCGACCAGTTCAGCTGCACCCTCGCTCCGCCCGCGGCTCGTCGTGGCAGCCACCCTCACCGTGCCGGTGTTCGCGATCTCGATGATCCCGGCGCTGCAGTTCCCGAACTGGGGCTGGGCGGCCGCCGTCCTTGCCCTTCCGGTGGTCGCTTGGGCGGCCTGGCCGTTTCACCGCGCCGCGGCCGCCAACGCCCGGCACCTGGCTTCGACCATGGACACCCTGGTCTCAATCGGCGTGATTGCTGCCTACGCGTTCTCTGCCGGCCAGCTCCTTGCCGACCCGCGTATGACCGAACACCCGGCAGCGGAGGGCATGGGCTCCGGCGCCCTGTACTTCGAGGTCGCATCCGTGGTCACCACGTTTCTCCTGCTCGGCCGCTACCTGGAGGCCAGCGCCAAACGGAAGGCAGGCGACGCCCTCAGGGCACTGCTGGACCTGGGGGCAAAAGACGCGACGGTCCTGCGCGGCGGCACTGAGCATAAGATCCCGGCCGATCAGCTGGCCGTCGGAGATGTGATCGTGGTCCGCCCCGGCGAGAAGATCGCCACCGACGGCGTGGTCATCGACGGCTCCTCTGCCGTGGACGCCTCCCTCGTGACCGGCGAATCCGTGCCGGTGGAAGTTGGCCCGGACAGCCAGGTCACCGGGGCCACCATCAACACCTCCGGCTGGCTCCTGGTCCGTGCCACCCGCGTCGGGTCCGAAACCACCCTGGCCCAGATGGGCCGCCTCGTCTCTGCGGCGCAGACGGGGAAAGCACCCATCGCCCGGCTCGCAGACCGCATCAGCGCCGTCTTCGTGCCGGTCGTCCTGGCCATCGCCGCCCTCACCTTCGGGGCCTGGCTGATGGCGGCCGGACCGGCCATGGGCCCCGACGAGGTCCGGGCCGCCTTCACCGCCGCCGTCGCCGTACTGGTCATCGCGTGCCCCTGCGCCCTGGGGCTGGCCACGCCGGTCGGGCTCCTCACCGGAACCGGCCGCGGCGCCCAGCTCGGCATCCTGATCAAGGGGCCGCAGATCCTTGAAGACACCCGCATGGTGGACACGATCCTGCTGGACAAGACCGGAACCGTCACCACCGGCCACCTTGCCGTGGACGGCCTCCAGAGCTTCGGACCGCACCGCGATGCCGAGGTCCTGCGCCTCGCGGGGGCGGTGGAAAATGCCTCCGAGCACCCGATCGCCCGGGCCATCGCCACTGCGGCATTGGCTGCGGAGCGCTTGAACAACGACGTCGCCGGTCTCCCCGCCGTCGCCGGCTTCCGTTCCGCGCCCGGCGGCGGCGTCCAGGGCACCGTGGACGGCCGGCTCGTAGCCGCGGGGCGCACCGGCTGGCTGCAGGAGCTCGGCATCGCCCCGGCCCCGGCACAGCGGGAGGCGCTGGGCGCTGCCGAAGACTCGGGCGCCACGGCCATCTGGGTTGCCGTGGACGGCGTAACCGCCGGCATCATCCGGCTGCGGGACACCGTCAAGCCCGGCTCCGCAGCCGCGGTCACCCGGCTCCGGGAACTCGGGCTCCGGCCGATCCTGCTGACCGGCGACAACGCCGCGGTGGCCGCGCAGGTGGCGGCCGCCGTCGGGATCAGCCCGGACGACGTCTTCGCGGGTGTGCTCCCGGAGGGCAAGGTCGAGGCCGTCCGGAGGCTGCAGGCGGCGGGCGCCACTGTGGCGATGGCCGGGGACGGGGTCAACGACGCCGCGGCGCTGGCGCAGGCGGACCTGGGCATCGCCATGGGCTCCGGCACCGACGTCGCAATCGAGGCTGCCGATCTGACGGTGATGGGTAACGACCTCGGGCAGGTAGCGCAGGCGATCGAGCTCTCCCGCCGGACGCTGAGCACCATCAAGACGAACCTATTCTGGGCGTTCTTCTACAACGCCGTGGGCATCCCGGTGGCAGCCCTGGGCCTGCTCAACCCGATGATTGCCGGCGCCGCGATGGCCGCCAGCTCGGTGCTGGTGGTGGCCAACTCGCTGCGGCTGCGCAGCTTCGGCAGCTAAGCCGCAGCTTCGCCGGGCGCCCTTGCCTCAGGCTGCGCCAAAGCGGACGGCAGACCGGGCTTTGGCCTTGGCGGCTTCCTCCCCGCGGTCCTTTGCCGGAGCGTGGGTCACCAGGGAGTCGAGCAGATGCTGCGTGGCGTGGGCAATCTCATGCACAGCCCGGTTGAAGGCCTCTTCGTTGGCCTTGGACGGCTTGGTGCTGCCACTGATCTTGCGCACGTATTGCAGCGCCGCGGCCTCCACCTCGGCGGTGGTCGCGTGGGGCTCAAAATTGTGGAGGGTCCGGATGTTTCGGCACATATCTCCATGCTAGGTGCCTTCGGGCCCGGGAACGAGGGCCCACGGTGTGAAAGCTTGCACCTGGCAGGCACGCTGCGAAGTAAGGCTCGCGGCGGCTTACGGCACGGGCTCGCAGTCGTTCGCATGGTCCAGCGCTGCCGCACCGGTGCCGGACGGGGCCCGGAGCTCGTCCAGCCGGACCAGCACCACCCCGCCGACGATCAGCAGCCCGCCAAGGAGCTGGATGGGCCCGGGCAGTTCGCCGAGCAGCAGCCACGCCCAGATGACGGCGAACAGCACCTCGGTGAGCGAGACAAAGGACGCGACTTTCGAGCCAAGAGCCCGCGCGGCGACAATTCCGGACACGTACGCCACCACAGTGGCCAAGACCACGAGGCCGCCCAGCGCCACCCACCACGGCGTAACCCAGGGGCCCAGGCGGGTGTCGGCGGTGCTGAAGGCCATCGGCAGCAGCCCGGTTGCCGCGGTCAGCCACATGACGATCGCGCCCACCATGAGCCCGCCGGAGGCCAAGACGATGGGAGGGAGGGTGTCGTTTTCCTTGGCGGTGATGAAGAAGTAGATGGCGAGGCAGACGGCGGCCGCGATCCCCCACAGCACGCCGATGAAGTCGACCTTCACGGCTCCCGTGAGGTCCAGGACCAGGACCAGCCCGCCGAGGGAGAGGAGAGTGCCGGCAATGGTCAGTGGCCGGGGCCGTTTCCGGCTGACGGCCCACAGCCAGAGCACGATCAAGACCGGCGCGAGGTACTCCAGCAGCAGGGCGACGCCGACGGAGAGCCGGGACACGGCGTTGAAGTAGAAGAGCTGGCAGGCGGCGACGCCGATGAATCCGAACAGCATGACGGTCAGCCAATTGTCGCGGAGCTGGTGCCACCGCCCGCGCAGGGCGGCTATTGCGGGGATGGCCAGAATCAGGGCCGCGCCCGTAAGCCGGGCCGTGACGGCCGCGCCGGGTGTCCAGCCGGTTTCCAGGAGCGCCTTGGCGAATGAGCCGGAGAGCCCGAACACCGCTGACGAAAACAGGGCGACGCCCAGGCCCGAGGCCATGAAGCCCGATGCCGCGCCGGCCCTCTTGGCCGCCTGCGTGGCACCGGGCCTCGCGCCCTGCGTGGCGCTGCCCGGTTCGGAGGCAGGCCGCTGGGCGGCAAGGTCTCGTACCGGGGCGGCGACGGGGCGTTGGGGGGCAGACACAGCAATCTCCTGTCAGGAGTAAAATAGGGTTATGCTCATGACATTACGCCCGGACGAGGTAAGGAGTCAAGATGGTTTTTGCCCCTGACACGGAAGTTGCCCTGCGTTCTGTGGTCAACCTCATCAACACCGCGGCCAACGGCGAGGAACAGTTGGCCACCGGCAAGGATCTGGACGACTTCCTGGCGGCCGAGGGTTTCACCGGCTCCCGGACCCGGGACGAGGCCGAGCTGGCAAGCGTGCGGCGCCTGCGCAGCGAGCTCGGCGAGCTCTGGCTGGCGGACGAGGCCGCTGCCGCGGAGACCGTGAACCGGCTGCTCCGGGAGGCCCGTGCGCTGCCCCAGCTGGTCAAGCATGATCCCTGGGACTGGCACTTGCACGCCACCACCCCGGAGGCCCCGCTGGCCGACCGGATGAGTACGGAGGCGGCCATGGCGATCGTTGACGTGATCCGCAGCAAGGAAATGGACCGCCTGCTGGTGTGCGCCGCGGACGACTGCGACGCCGTCGTGCTGGATCTGAGCCGCAACCGCTCGAAGCGCTACTGCGACACGGGCAACTGTGCCAACCGCGCACACGTGGCCGCGTACCGGGCCCGTAAAGCCGCGTCCTGACGGCGACGGCCCCGGGCTGAGGCCTGCGGTGCTAGGCCTGCGGTATTAGGCCTGCGGTATTAGGTCCGCGGTATTAGGTCTGCGGTATTAGGCCTGCGGTATTAGGCCTGCGGTATTAGGCCTGCGGTATTAGGCCTGCGGGCCGCCGTCACGGGAATCGCCGGGGCCGGCCTCGGGGCGGGGCTGCGCTGACGGGCCGCCGTGGCCGGAGGGCGTGCGCTTGGAACTGAGGTTAACGCCGGAGCCCTTGCCCAGGTCCTCGGGGTTGTCCTTGTGGCTCATCGCGAGCATGGCGGCCACCACCAGGATCACGATGAAGGCGATCCCGGCGCCGATCAACGCGAGGTCGAACCGGGGTGAGCGGGCGCTGCCGCCCGAGGCGAAGATCAGGACGCCGAAGAACACCACCACGGCCCAGAACGCGGAGAACATGAGCGGTCCCTTGACCGAGGTCCGCAGGCTGCGGGGCGCTCCGGGTTTCTGCTGTGCCAACGTGTTTTCCTCCTGCAGCCCCCGCGGGGAAGCGTGGCTGTCTTGTTACCGCAATTGTTCTACGCCGGGTAGAACCTGTCCGTACTAGTTTACGGCCTCCGCGGAATCGCCCGGAGCATCATGGCGCAGGGTCAGGCCGGACAGCATCCACAGGACGCCGCTGATGATGGCCCCGCCGCCCGCAACGCCGAGGAGTGCGTGCGCGCCGAGGCCGATGAAGAACGGAAGCGCGATCGCAGTGCCCAGCCCGATCACGCCGGAGGCGATCCAGTCGCGGGCCAGCACTGACCGGCCACGGGCGATAACACCCGCGGACAGCTCCGCAGCGCCGGCCACGCCCAGGCCCACGGCCGCGATCGTTCCGAAGACGAGGGGGGCGGGGATCAGGGCTACGGCCGCGCCGGCTCCGGCCAGGGCTGCTCCGCCGGCGGAGAGGATCCTGCCGGCGCCCTCCCGCGGGCGGAACCCGGTCTTGGACACGGTCCAGATCATGACCACGCCGGTGGCCAGCAGGTAGAGGCCGCCGGCCCAGCCCATGCCGGCCTCGGACGGCGCGGCCCAGAACACGGTTACCGCGCCAAACACGAGCGCAACGGCCGCCCTGACAAGCACGGGCTTCCAGAGGTCGGCCGCCGCGCGGATGGCAGGGGTCGCGTCAGGGGCTGCGGGAAGAGTCACCCGTCCAGTTTAGTGCGAAGCCGCCGCTGCACGTGCCTGCCAGCCAGGCCGGCTCAGTGCGTGCCTGCCGGCACTTCCGGCCCAGCGTCACCGCACGCCCAGGACCATCCAGCGGTCCGTCCGGGCCCGGAGGCCCAGCGTCAGCGCGCGCGCGGCCATGTAGCCCAGGGAGAAGGCGGCCCACAGCCAGAGCAACCCCGCGCCGGCACCGGCGCCGGAATACCCCACAGCCAGCAGCAGCGGCAGGTAGGCCGCAAGATTGACGACGCCGGCGATCGCCAGATAGCGGGCGTCGCCCGCCCCGATGAGGACGCCGTCGAGGACGAAGACGTAACCGGGCAGCGGCTGCCCGGCGGCGAGCACCCAAAGGGCGAGCGTCAGCGCCCCCCGGACTTCGGCGTCGGACGTGAAGAGGGCGCCCGCCCACGGCGCCGCCGCAGCCAGGAGGATCCCGGTCAGGACGCCGAAGCCGAGCCCCCACCGCGTCATGGTGCGCGTCAGCGCGCGTGCCGCGACCGGCCGGGCCGCGCCGAGTTCCTTGCCGATCAAGGCCTGGGCCGCGATCGCCAGGGCGTCCAGCGCGAAGGCGAAGAACGTGAAGATGGTCATGGCCAGCTGGTGTGCGGCCAGATTGACGGGACCTTGGGCGGTGACCACCACCACTGTGGCAAGAATCGCGATGCGAAGGCTCAGCGTGCGCAGCATCAGCCAGGAGCCCACCTTGGTCAGAGCCCGGACGCCGCGCCAGTCCGGCCGCAGGGGCACCCCGTTGTTGCGGGCGTTGCGCCGGACCATCAGCACATACACCGCCGCCATGGCCCACTGCGCGATGCTCGTGCCAACGGCCGAGCCGGTCACTGACCAGCCCAGCCCGTAGACGAGGACCAGGTTCAGCACGATGTTCAGCGTGAACCCGGCGGCGGCGACGATCAGCGGGGTCCGGGTGTCCTGGAGTCCGCGCAGCACTCCGGTGCCCGCGAAGATGAGCAGCATCGCCACGAGGCCGGGCATAGACCCTCGCAGGTAGTCCACGGCAAACCCGTGCACCTCACCGCGGGCGCCCATCAGCTCCAGGACCGGCCCGGCGGCCAGGAACCCGGCGGCCGCCAGGCCGAGTCCCAGCAGGAGCGCCAGCCACAGGCCGTCGCGCCCGGCGGCGAGGGCCTTTGCCAGCTGGCCGTTGCCGATGGCCCGCGCCACTGCCGGCGTCGTGGAGTAGGCGAGGAACACCATGAGTCCGACTGCCGTGTGAAGGACCGCCGAGGCCAGCCCCACCCCGGCCAGCTCGGCCACGCCGAGATGGCCCACAATTGCCGAATCCGCGAGCAGAAACAGCGGCTCCGCGATCAGCGCACCGAAGGCCGGCACGGCCAGGCGCAGGATCTCCCGCCGGTGCCCTGTAGACGGCGGCAGGGTCGTGGACAGCGGAGGGGAAGGATGCACAGCTTAACCCTAGCCGGGCCCATGCAGCGACGCCGCGCGACTTTTAGTTGACATTTCAACTAAATGTCGGGAAGACTTGATCTTGACCGCAACCGAAGCCGCGGCGGCAAGACAGCCGCGACGCCTCCTAATTACGAAACGGTATTTCCATGAATCAGCCCGCCCTGACCACCTCCGCCCGAACCGTCCTGCGCGTCATCGCAGGCTTCCTGTTCGCCGCCCACGGCTGGCAGAAGTTCTACGAGTTCACCATCCCCGGCACGCAGGCCGCCTTCACCCAGATGGGCGTTCCAGCGGCGCAAGTTGCCGCCCCGGTGATCGCGACCCTGGAACTGGTCGGCGGCATCGCCCTGATCCTGGGCGTCCTGACCCGCGTGTTCGCCGTGCTGCTCGCCGTGGACATGCTCGGCGCCCTGTTCCTGGTCCACGCCTCCGCTGGAGTGTTCGCCGCTACCGGCGGCTACGAACTCGTCCTGATCCTTGCCGCCGCCGCCCTGGCTGTGGCCCTGGTCGGCGCGGGCAAAGTCTCCGTGGACAAGGTGCTGTTCGGCCGCGCCAACTCGAAGCTCCGCGTCCTCGCCTAAGGCATTGACGGCATAGAGCGCGCTCACGACATATAGCGCGCGACGGCGGGCGGTCACCTTCTGGTGGCCGCCCGCCGTCGCTTGTCTCCGGGTATGGCGGGGTTATGGCGTGCCGGACAGCGATTGTGTCGCCGGCCAGCGGCTCCTGCCTGCCCTTTCAGTAAACTCGCAGCATGAGCGAGAACGCGCCCAATTCCGTGACCCTGCGCTTCCTGGCGGCCCCCACCGATGTCGGCCACAGCGGCTCGGTCGACGCCGGCACCGTGCTCGAGTGGGTGGACAAGGCGGCCTATGCCGCCGCCGTCGGCTGGGCAAAGTCCTACTGCGTCACGGCCTACGTGGGGAACATCCACTTCGCGGACCCGGTCAACAGCGGCGACATGGTGGAGGTCGAGGCCACGATCGTGTACACCGGGCGCTCCTCGATGCATATCCGCACCGTCGTGTCCTCAGGCGATCCCAAGGGCGGACCTGCCACCATGCGCAGCCAGTGCATCGTGATCTTCGTGGCCGTCGGCGCGGACGGCAAGCCCATCCCGGTGCCGCAGTTTGAACCCCTGACGCCGGAAGAAATCGGACAGCGGGACGACGCGCTGGCCCGGATCAAGGTCCGCGAGGACATCGTCCAGGCCATGAGCGGACAGGAATACACCGATGCCGGCACGGCAGAGCGCGTGGTGCTGCGGTTCATGGCGGCGCCCACGGACGTGAACTGGGGCGGCAAGGTCCATGGCGGCATCGTCATGAAGTGGATCGACGAGGCCGCCTACGTCTGCGCCTCCCGGTACTGCGGGAAGGACACCGTGGCCGTGTTCTCCGGCGGCGTGCGGTTCTACCGGCCGCTGCTGATCGGCCACGTCGTGGAGGTGGAGGCCCGGCTGGTCTATACGGGGACCAAGGGCATGCACATCGCCGTCCACGTCCGGTCCGGGGACCCCAAGGGGCGCGAGCTGAACCTCACCACCTACTGCCTGACGGTCATGGTAGCCCGCGACGAGACCGGCACCTCGGTCCCGATTCCGCAGTGGGTGCCGGTCTCCGGGGAAGACAACCGGCTCCACGCTCACGCCCGCGAGCTGCTGGAAATCCGCGGCCGGGCGCCGGGGAACCGGCTGCCCAACCACCTGCTGGCGGCAGGCGAGGGCTAGGGCCGGCTAGAAGCCGCCGCCACCACCACCGGCGTCGGCCGCCATATTGGCAAACCGCGAGTAGTGGCCCTGGAAGGCCACCACAATGTCCTTTGTGGGGCCGTTACGGTGCTTGGCGATCAGGATGTCCGCCTCGCCGGCGCGCGGGGACTCCTTGTCATAGACGTCCTCGCGGTGCAACAGGATCACCATGTCGGCATCCTGCTCGATGGAGCCGGATTCGCGCAGGTCCGAGACCATGGGGCGCTTGTCCTGGCGCTGCTCGGAGCCACGGTTCAGCTGCGACAGCGCGATCACCGGCACCTGGAGTTCCTTGGCCAGGAGCTTCAGGGCGCGGGAGAACTCGGAGACTTCCTGCTGGCGGGATTCCACCTTCTTGCCCGAGCTCATGAGCTGCAGGTAGTCCAGGATCACCAGCTTGAGGTCATGCTGCTGCTTCAGGCGCCGGCACTTGGCACGGATTTCCATCAGCGACATGTTGGGGCTGTCATCGATGAACAGCGGGGCATCGTTCATGCGGCCCATGGTGGTGGCGATCTTGGACCACTGCTCGTCCTTGATGGTGCCCTTGCGGAGGTCCTGGAGACCGATGGTGGCCTCGGCGGACAGCAGGCGCATGGCGATCTCGTTGCGGCCCATTTCGAGGGAAAACATGACGGTCGCGAGGTTGTTCTTGATGGCGGCCGAGCGGGCGAAGTCCAGCGCGAACGTGGACTTGCCGACGGCCGGGCGGGCGGCGATGACGATCATCTGGCCCGGGTGCAGGCCGTGGGTCAGTTCATCGAGCTCATAGAAGCCGGTGGGCACGCCCACCATGCCCTCGCCGCGGTGGCCCGAGGCCTCGATCTCGTCAACAGTGGATTCCATGACGTCCTTGAGGACCACATAGTCCTCCGCGGTCCGGCGTTCGGCGACGGCGTAGACCTCGGCCTGGGCCTGGTTGACGAGGTCTTCGACCTCGCCGTCCTGCCCGTAGCCGAGCTGGACAATCTTGGTGCCGGCGTTGACAAGGCGGCGCAGGACCGCGCGTTCGCCCACGATTTCGGCGTAATAACCGGCGTTAGCGGCCGTGGGGACGGTCTGGATGAGTTCGTGCAGGTAGGCGGGGCCGCCGATCCTGTTGATTTCGCCGCGCTTGGTCAGCTCGTCCGAGACCGTCACGGCGTCCGCGGGTTCGCCCCGGCCGTAGAGGTCGATGATGGCCTCGTAGATGGTTTCGTGCGCCGGACGGTAGAAGTCCTGGCCACGCAGGATCTCGACGACGTCGGCGATGGCGTCCTTGGACAGCATCATGCCGCCCAGGACTGACTGCTCCGCGGGGATGTCCTGCGGGGGCTTGCGGCTGCCCTCGCCTCCCCGCGTACCCTCGACTGAGTCCAGATGCGTAACTGACAAAACTGCCGTCCTTCATTGTGTGCCGTGGCGGCTATCCGTTCGCCACGGCGCGTATGCCCAGTGCCGTAATGCCCTGTGCGTTAATACCCAGTGCCTTAGTACCCAGTGCCGTGCTGCCCAACTGCCGTGATGCCCAGCGGCCAACCCGGCACATGCCGGCCGCTCAATTCGTATCAGTCAGCTCCGACAGTTCGCGCCGGTCCGGCGCACCGCCGTTGTCCACAGCGTTGGAGCGGCCGCGTGGCACCGGGATCCGGGGCGGGGTGCTGGTTGGCATCACCCGGCGACCGCAAGATTTCCGCTTCCCAGGCCCGATACCCTGCAACGTTATCCGCCGATCGGTCAGGCACCAACCCGGCAGCCCCGCCCTCCTGTGGATAACCTGTGCACTAGTGCCTGATGCTTGTGCACAGTCTGTGGGTAGAGCTGTGGATAGAAGAAAAGTTAAGCCAGCAATCCGTTGTTGACCTGCGGAAACATTGGATTCATCTTGTGGACACAAAACATTTTCCGCCAAGCTTCATCCACAGCCTGCACCTTGCGGCTGGGGATACACTGCGGCCCCGGAGGCCACATTTGTCGCCGGATATGCGCATTTTGTGATCGGACTCATGCCACCGCGCCGAATTGACGCCGGCCACGGCGCACTGTAGGCGTGGTGGCGAACATGCTGTGGATAACCGCAATCTGGCATAAGCTCTAAATATGGGCGATGTACTGGTAGTCATGTTGCCTGCCCTCATTCTGACGGCGGTGCTGTGGGCGGTGACCGCAGCCCTGAAGCCGCGGAATTTCGGCATCTCCGACGCCGAGCGCTACCAGCGGGAACTGGCGGTAAAGTCCCTGGCCCACTACGCGGCGCAGGTCCAGGCTGCCGAGGCCGCCCGCGCCCGGGTTGAAGCGACCACACGCCCCAGCCAGAACTCCCAGCAGAAGTCGCAGCAGGCCGACAACACCCGCTCCGCGCTGCTGGCCAAGATCGGCTCCGCCCCCTCACGGACCCGCCACGGCCACGAGGACGCCCTGCTCGCCGTCGGACACCTGAGTCCCCAACTCCTCCTACAGCTCCAGTCACTGGCCCGCGACGGCCAGAAGACGAAGGCAGCCCGGCTGCTGCGGCAGTCGACCCACACGGACTTCAAGACCGCAAAGAATTACGTAGATCGGCTCTAGCACATGGATTCCCTGCTCATTCCCGTACTGATCCTGGTGCTCGTGGCCGCTGGCGTGTTGCTGGCGGTCCGCGTCTGGAGCCGCCGCGGCGAACGCTCCAGGCCGGCACCCATGCCACAGCCGGGCCCCGATTCGGCGGAGCTGGCGCGTGCGGCGGCCGCCAGGCTCACCCAGGACCAGCACCGGCGGCTATACGCGCTGATCGCGCAGGGGCAGGCGATGACCGCCATCAAGGTATACCTCGAGGCCACAGGCGAGGGCCTGCGTGCGTCCCGCGACGCCGTCGCGGCACTGGCGGCGCACCCTCAGCCGTTCCGCGCCCCGGAGGCCGCGCCGGAGGCCATTCCGGACGAGGACGACGCGCCGCAGCGTTTCGCATACCGCTACCGCGCGATCGCCAGCAAGGGTGATGTCACGCGCGAGGTGAGCAGCAACATGCTCAATGATGAGATCTACGGGCGGATCCGCACCCTGGCCAAGAGCGGCGACACCGAGGCCGCCGCGACAGCCCTGACCCGCCATTCGGATATTTCCATGAAGCAGGCCAGGGAATTCATCGCACTGCTCGGTGACTGAGCACACAAAGTCCGGGGCCAGCCCGGTCCGTTCCGCGCGGCAGTCCCTACCGCTGGGCTGAGATCCCGGCGAGCAGCTGCTCAAACGGCAGGGACTCCAGCGCTGCCGGCTTCTGCTGCGGCCCTGAGTCCTGCAGCAGGCGGACAAACTCCCCCGCCGCCCGGTCCACGCGCACCGAGAGCGGCGAGCCGCCGTCGTCGTCGTTGTTTCCCCAGTCCTGCGGTCCGGCGAAGACCGCGGTGGCGGCGATCCGGGTGCGCAGGTAGGTGAAGAGCGGCCGCATCGCGAAGTCCAGCACCATCTGGTGCCGGTCGGTGCCGGCGGTGGCCCCGAGCAGGACCGCCTTGCCTTCCAGCGCCTTGGGGTCGAGCACGTCGATGAAGGACTTGAAAAGCCCGCTGTAGGATGCGCTGAACACGGGGCTGACGGCGATCAAGCCGTCAGAGGCCTCGACGCCGGCGATCACCCCGGCCAGCCGCGGAGCCGCATAGCCGGTCACGAAGTTGTTGGCGATGTCCACGGCGAGGTCCCGCAGCTCCACGACCTCGACGTCCACGGCGTAACCGGCCGCGGCGAGCTGCCGTTCGGCCGAGGCCGCCAGCTGGTCCGCCAGCAGGCGGCTCGACGAGGGGACGCCGAGTCCGGCGGAGATAACGGTGATACGGCGGGTTTCCACGGAATGCTCCTCAGTTGAATCCAGGTCAGCAACGCCATTACATGCGTTTGCATCTACCTCTACAAAGCGGCGGGTGCAAGGATTTATTCCCGGACACACGCCTTGCCTGACAGGAGCGCCGCGCTCTGCCAAACTGCCCTCATGGCTGAAAACAAAACGCACGCAACCGGCGCGTCGGTGGAGGAGTTCCTGGCAGCCGTCGAGCATCCGGTCCGGCGCGGCGACGGGTTCCGTCTACTGGCGCTGATGTCCGAAATCACGGGGGAGCCAGCGCAAATGTGGGGCCCGACGATTGTGGGGTTCGGCCGTTACCACTACAAATACGCAAGCGGCCGGGAGGGCGATGCCGCGGCGGTCGGATTCTCCCCCCGGAAATCCAGCCTGTCACTCTATGGCCTCACGTACGGGCCAGAGGCCGCCGAACTGCTCGTCAAGCTGGGCAAGCACAAGCTCGGTGCCGGCTGCCTGTACGTCAACAAGCTCGACGACGTCGACGAGGCCGTGCTGGCGGAACTGGTCCGGCTCGGCTACCGGCATGTCACCACGATGCCGCACCACGCCTAATTGCAGCCGGCCAAGTACAGCCCACCCCGCGCAGGGTCTTACTGGCCGGCTTACGCGGTTAAAGCGGAAGGCCCCCGACTTCGGTCCCTCAGAGAGGTCCGGAGGCGGGGGCCTTCCAGCAGTTCAGGACTGCAGCCGGTGAGGGCTACTTGCCTGCGACTACGTCGAGTTCGATCACAGCGGAAACGTCGTCGTGCAGACGGACGTTTGCCTGGTATGAACCGGTCGACTTGATGTGTGCCGGCAGTTCAACCTTGCGCTTGTCGATGCGGCCCAGGCCAGCGGCCTCAACAGCGTCGGCCACGTCGCCCTGCTTGACGGTGCCGAACAGGCGACCGGTTGCGCCAGCCTTGACGATCAGCTTGACCGGCTTGGAGGAGAGTGCAGCGGCCTGCTTCTGAGCGTCTTCCAGGGAAGCGTGCTCGCGGGCAACGCGAGCAGCCTTGATGGACTCAACCTGCTTCTCGCCACCCTTGGACCAGGTCAGGGCGAAGTTGCGGGGCAGCAGGTAGTTACGTGCGTAACCGTCCTTGACCTCGACAACATCGCCAGCAGCACCGAGACCGGTTACTTCGTGGGTCAGAATGAGCTTTGCCATGTTAGTTAATCCCTTCCTTAGCCGCGGCCAGCGCCGGAGTAAGGCAGCAGAGCAACTTCGCGGGCGTTCTTGATTGCCTGGGCGATCTTGCGCTGTTCCTGCACCGTGACGCCAGTGACGCGACGGGCGCGGATCTTTCCGCGGTCGGAGATGAACTTGCGCAGCAATGCTACGTCCTTGTAGTCGATGACAGTGATGTCAGCGGCCTTCAAGGGGTTGGACTTTGGTTTGGGCTTACGGAGTTCAGCCTTAGCCATCGTGGAGCTCCTATTCGATGGAGCCCGTGGATATTGATCCACGGGATGGTGGTGATCCGGCGCGGTCTGCACCCGGCCGCCTTGCGGCGTCCAGGCGGTTTTCGTTGCCGGACCTTAGATGTTGTTTAGAAGGGAGGTTCGGAATCCGGGCCGTTGCCCCAGCCGCCGCCCGCATTGCTGACCCCGGGCGTGGCCCACGGGTCTTCCTGCGCGGCGGGCTGGTTGCCGCCCCATGTTCCACCGGTGTTGCCGCCCTGGCTTGCACCCTGGCCGCCACCGAAGCCACCGCCGCTGTTGCCGCCGCCGAAGCCACCCTGTCCACCCTGACCGCCGGAGCGCTGGGTGCGGTTGACCTTGGCGTTGGCGTAGCGCAGGCTCGGGCCGATTTCGTCGACCTCGAGCTCGATAACGGTGCGCTTCTCGCCTTCTTTTGTTTCGTAGGAACGGCTCTTCAGGCGACCGGAGACGATCACGCGCATGCCCTTGGTCAGGGATTCGGCGACGTTTTCGGCTGCTTCGCGCCAGACCGACGCGCGGAGGAACAGGGTTTCCCCGTCCTTCCACTCATTGGACTGCCGGTCGAAGGTGCGGGGAGTAGAAGCGATGGTGAAATTCGCTACGGCCGAACCGGACGGTGTGAACCTGAGTTCGGGGTCATTGGTGAGGTTACCGATAACCGTGATAGTGGTTTCGCCTGCCATCTACTGCCTCCTTGTGCGTTCCTGCGGGGATGAAGATTGAAGGTTGGCCGCTGAATTACTCAGCAACAACTTTCTGCTCTTCGGGGCGGGTGATCTTGGTGCGCATGATGGTCTCGTTGAGACTCAGCTGGCGGTCAAGTTCTTTGGCGGTAGCCGGCTCAGAGGTGAAGTTCACCACGGCGTAGATACCTTCGGACTTCTTCTGGATTTCGTAAGCCAGGCGACGACGGCCCCAGATGTCAACCTTTTCGATGGTTCCACCATCGTTGGTGATGACGTTCAGGAACTTCTGAAGCGACGGCTCAACGGCACGCTCTTCGACCTCGGGGTCGATGATTACCATCAATTCGTAAGGACGCATATGTGAACCCACCTCCTTTGGGCTAAGCGGTTACGGCATTTCCGTAACAGGAGGTTCATTTGCGGTGTCATGCAATGCCCGGCCGCCGGAACGGAGGCAGGGCGCAGCACAGACTTCAATAGCTTAGTGCATCCGGACCGGTTTCTGCGATTCCTGATGGGGCCACGCTAGCCCCGGCCGGCCGGCGGCGGAACCGGACAGGCCGCTCATGTGGAAAACCGCCGCGCGACTGGCGGTCAGGGAAGGGCACGGAGACTGTGCCATGATCTGAAAATGGACACCAACACCGATGCCACCGCCGTGCCCCCACCGGTCCGCCGCAGCCGGCTGCGCTTCGCCGTCATGATGCTGGTCGGGGTGCTCGCCGCAACGGTCACCGGGCTGGCAGGGTACTGGGTGGAGGCCCCGGCGGCTGGCTGGTCCTGCGCCGCGGCATGCTACGTGATCTGGGTCTGGCTCGTGATCGGCCGGCTGGACCCCACCCAAACCATGGCTCACGCCACGGCGGAGGACCCGTCCCGCAGCGTCACCGACCTGCTGATCCTGGCCACGAACACGGCGAGCCTCGTCGCGGTGGCCGCCGTCATCATCGATTCGCACAGCTCCGACACCTGGGCGCGCTTCGGCGGCGGGCTTTTGGTGCTGTCCTCGGTGGCGCTGTCCTGGCTGCTGGTCCAGACCCTGTTCACGCTGCGTTATGCCGAGCTGTACTACAGCACCGACGCCCATGCGGGGGCGGCGGTTGGCGGGATCAACTTCAACCAGGCCGGCCCCCCGCAGTACACGGATTTCGCCTACCTCGCCACGAGCCTGGGAATGACTTACCAGGTCTCGGATACCGCCCTGGAAAACCACGGCGTGCGGGCCGAGGCCCTCAAGCACAGCCTGTTGTCGTATGTTTTCGGCACCGTCATCCTGGCCGCCACACTCAACCTCGTGGTCGGGTTGACCGTCTAGGGCCGTTTAAGGGCCGGCTATGGCGCCCTGGGCCCTTAGCCCGGGGACCTTACGCCGCCGTCCGGAAGAACGTCCGGGTGACCGTGGCCAGCCGGTGCGGGTCCTGAACTCCGCAGAGCTCGCGCGCCGAGTGCATCGACAGCAGGGCGACCCCGACGTCGACCGTCCGGATTCCCAGCCGGGTGGCGGTCAGCGGACCGATCGTCGAGCCGCACGGCATCACGTTGTTGGAGACGAATTCCTGGTACGGAATCCCGGCGTCGGTGCACAGCCGCGCCCAAAGGGCGGCCCCGGCGGCGTCGGTCGCGTAGCGCTGGTTGGCATTGATCTTCAGCAGCGGCCCCCCGTTGAGGACCGGCCGGTTGGCGGGATCGTGCCGCTCGGGATAGTTCGGGTGCACGGCGTGGCCCGCGTCCGCAGAGACGCAGAACGACGCCGCGAAGGCCTGCCGCCGCTGGCTTGCCGACGCGCCGAGCCCGTCGGAAATCCGCACGAGGACGTCTTCGAGGATGGGCCCGCACGCGCCGGATCGGGACGCTGAGCCGATTTCCTCGTGGTCGAAGGCGGCCAGCACGGCGATCGGTGCACCTTCCGGCAGCGGCTTGTCGGCGTGGGCGATCAGCGCCGTGAGCCCGGCATGGGTCGCGGAGAGGTTGTCGAGCCGGCCGGAGGCGAAGAATTCGCCCCGCGCGCCGAACACCGTCGGGGCCTGGGTGTCCGCGATAACGACGTCGTACCCGCCGATCTGCGCCGGATCCACCGCGGCATCGGTAACCCTGTCCGCGAGGAGCCCGAGCAGGTCCTCGCCGGCGGGATCGCCCAGGCCAAAGACCGGGTTCATGTGCTGCTGCTTGTCCAGGGTCAGGCCTTCATTTACGGCCCGGTCCAGGTGGATGGCGAGCTGCGGGAAGCGCAGCAGCGGACCTGTGGCCGTGAGGTGCTGTGTGCCGTCGCGCATGACGAGCCGGCCGGCGAGCTGGAGCTCGCGGTCCAGCCAGGAGTTCAGGAGCGGTCCGCCGTAGACCTCGACGCCGGCCTGCAGCCAGCCGAGCTTGCCCGTGGTGGGCTTCGGCTTGAGTTTGAAGGACGGCGAGTCGGTGTGGGCGCCGAGGATGTTGAAGCCCGTGGTCGGTCCCGCACCTGCCGGCACCACCCAGGCGATGAGGGCGCCGTCGCGGATCACGTAGAACTTGCCGGCGGTGGCGGCCTCGGGCTCCGGCCAGGGCTGCAGCTCGTCCAGGCTCGTGAAGCCCGCCGCGTCCAGCCGGCGCCCGGCTTCGTGGGCGGCGTGGAAGCTCGACGGCGACGCGCTGACATACGCGCCGAGGTCCTGGATGTGCTCTTCGGCAGTGCTCGGTGTTGGCATGGCTCCGAGTCTAGCCCGGCACGCACGGGGCCCCGGGTCAGGCCGGGCGCCGCCTTGCCAGGTCGCGGTACGTGGAGAACGGGTGCCCGCCCGCCTTGCCTAAACGGTGACGTTGAGGCCGGCGGAGTAGCCCGCGGCTACCGAGCCGCTCATGGTGGCCAGCTGGTAGATGCCGCCGTCGTTGCCGAAGACGTTGTCGGATTTCAGCGTGGTGCGAGGGAAATTCTGCGCACTGGATTCGTAGCCGGCCGACGCATAGACCTCCTTGCACGCCGCCTCGGTCAGCGCGATCTGGGACACCGCCAGAACCTGGCCGGCCGCCGTCGCATTGCTCATGGACTCGAACACTTCGAAGTGGATGTGCGGCCAGCGGCCGCTGTAGGCGCCGGGGTAGACGGTCTTGAACGTGACCTGCCCGTTGGCGTCGGCCTCCTGGACGCCGCGGAGGTAGTTCTCGTTCTGGAGTCCGGAATCGTACATGGAGTATCTGCCTTCGCGGTCACAGTGCCAGGCGTAGACGGCGGCACCGGCCAGCGGGGTGCAGCCGTTGGCGTTGTCGAGCAGGGTGAGCGTGACGGTCAGCGGCACGCCCTGCGCCGTGCTGGTGGAGGTCCCGAAGCTGGACGTGATGTCCTGGCGGACCACACCTGTTGCCTCGAGGACGTTGGGCCCGTTGGAACCGTCACCGGGGTAGGGGCCGGCGGTTTCCTGCGGGATTTCAACGCCGCACTCGGCGATCGCACGGGTCAGCGTCGGCGTGGCCGATGTCGAGGCCGACGCGGCCGCCGCCGCAGCCGACGTCGTGGGCGCCGTCGCCGCCGAAGTCGCGGGCGCCGTTGCCGCCGAAGTCGCTGCGGCTGGGTCCGACGTCGAACTGCTGCCAGTGCCGCCGGGGCTGCAGGCCGCCAGCGCGGCGGCCGTTCCCGCGCCGAGGAACATGCCCAGCGAACGGCGGCTCATGAGCGTGGAGAGATCGAATTCCAGGCCGCGGTCATGGTGGGGGTGCGGCTCGTGCGGGGGCTGGGGCCTTTTTGTCATGATCCCATCGAACCCGGCAGCGCTATGGGCTGGCTAGTGCGTTCCTGTGTAGCGGCTGTGGTTCGGCTGGACATGCTCAGCCCTCTGCCCGGGGAATGGACATGTCCCGCGGCAGGCATGGGCATGCCCTCCCCTCGCAGCAAAGAATGGACATAATGGCATTATGTCCACTGCTGGGCGCTGGGGGAGGGCAAGTCCGGACTTCGCTCCGCGGAGAATGCGTTCGTGCTGGGCGAACACGAGACATGTCCCTTCTTGCTTCGGCTGGACATGCCCAGCCCTCCGCCCGGGGAATGGACATGTCCCGCGGCAGGCATGGGCGTGCCCTCCCCTCGCGGCAACGAATGGACATGATGGCATTATGTCCACTGCTGGGCGCTGGGGGAGGGCATGTGCGGTGGTCCGGGGTCGCTGAGCGAGTCCCGGGACCTACGACACCGGACCTATGCCCCCGGGCGGGCGCCCACCGCGTCGGCAGGAGCCTCGGCATCGCCCACCGCGGCGTAGGCAGGAGCATCGGCGTCACCTGCTGCGGGAACGGTGGCCTTGGAGCCGTTCTTGCGGTAGCGGAAGACCCCGATCCCCACCACGACGGCGGCGAGGGCCAGCGAGAGCAGAAGCGATTCCCGGGTGGATTCCAGGATCACCATGCCGATCAGCAGGGCCACGATGCTGACGATCGACACCCAGGTCAGGTACGGGAAGAGCCACATTTTCAGCTGGAGGTCCTTGGCGGCGGCGCCCATGCGGCGGCGCAGGATCAGCTGGGAGCCGGCGATCACGAGCCACACGAACAGCGCGATGGCGCCGGAAGTGTTGACCAGGAACAGGAAGACCGTGTCCGGGGCGATGTAGTTCAGGCCGACGGTGACGAAGCCGACCACCGTGGAGGCCAGTACCGCGGCGGCAGGCACGCCGCGCTTGGAAATCCGCATCCATGACTTGGGGGCGTCGCCGCGGCGGGACAGCGAGAACAGCATGCGGCTGGCGGTGTAGAGGCCCGAGTTCAGGCAGGAGAGCACCGAGGTCAGCACCACGATGTCCATGATGGTTCCGGCGCCGGGGATGCCGAACAGCTCGATGACGGCCACGTAGGGGCTCTTGGCGACGGAGGCGGAGTTCCAGGGCAGCAGGGTGACCACAATGGCGATGGAGCCGATGTAGAAGACGAGGATGCGCCAGACGGTGGACTTCACGGCCTTCTTGACGGCGTCGACCGGGTTCTCGGATTCGCCGGCGGCGATGGTGGCAATTTCGGCGCCGAAGAAGGAGAACACGACCACGAGGATGCCGGCCAGGACGGCGCCGGGGCCGTTGGGCATGAACCCGCCGTTACCGATCAGGTTGTCCAGGCCGGGCGCCGGAACGCCGGGGATGAGGCCCAGGATCGCGGCAGCGCCGAAGAGCAGGAAGAGCACGATTGCCGCCACCTTGATGGAAGCGAACCAGAACTCGAACTCGCCGTACGACTTCACGGACCCGAGGTTGGTCAGCGTCAGCAGCACCATCAGGACAAGCGCCCACACCCACTGGTCAATGCCGGGGACCCAGCGGTGCATGATCGCGGCCCCGGCCGTGGCCTCGATGCCGAGGACAATGATCCAGAACCATGCGTAGAGCCAGCCGATGCTGAATCCTGCCCAGCGGCCCAGGGCCTTGTCCGCGTAGGTGGAGAACGAGCCGGTTTCCGGGTTGGCCGCGGCCATCTCGCCCAGCATCCGCATGACGAGGATGACGACGAGTCCCGCCGCGGCGTAGGCAACCAGGATGCCCGGGCCGGCCTGCTGGATGGCCGCACCCGAACCGACAAACAGTCCGGCGCCGATCACGCCGGCGATGGCAATCATGGATAGATGCCTGGGTTTCAGGGATTTTGAGAGCTGCTGGTCAGCGGGCATGCAAGCGCCGTCCTTCGTGGGGGGTTTTGGCCCGCTCTTTGCCGGCACAGAATCGAATCCATGCTGTGCGGCGGACCACAATGTCAGTTCACACTAGACCGCGCGGCCTGGGCTCCGTCTTGTGCAGTCCCACAAATGACGACCGACAGAACCGGGCCATCCCCCAACAAGGAGGCCTCCAGGGCAACTTAAGTTGCTCCATAGGCAATTCAGCAATGTGCCTGAAACCACTGCTTCAGGCCTACCCGCCGGTACCCGGCACGCACGGTCGGCGGGCCGGCGTCAGTAGTCCGCGTTGCTCGGCACCACGAGCCCGGTCTCGTACGCGTACACCACGGCCTGGACGCGGTCGCGGAGGTGGAGCTTGGTCAGGATCCGGCGCACATGCGTCTTGACGGTGGCCTCGGACAGGAAGTACCTGTGCGCGATTTCGGCATTCGAGAGCCCCTCCGCCAGCGCCCCGAGCATCTCGTTTTCGCGCGGTGTCAGGTCCTCCAGCAACGGATCCCTCGCCGGGCGTGCCGGGCTGCCGGCCGGCTGGCCGCCGCCGTCCGCCCCGTCGCGCTGTCCGCCGTCGCCGTCCGCCCCGGCAGGATCCATGCCGGCGCCGCGGACATAGGTCTCCAGCAGCCGCTGCGTGACGCGCGGGGCCACGACGGCGTCGCCGCTGGCCACCACCCGCACCGCGCTGATCAGTTCCGCCGGCGCCACGTCCTTGAGCAGAAAGGCCGACGCCCCGGCCCGCAGCCCGGCAAAGGCGTATTCATCGAGGTCAAAGGTGGTCAGGATAATGATCTTGGCGTCCGAACCCGAGGCCGCGATGGCCCGGGTCGCCTCGATCCCGTCCAGCATCGGCATCCGCACATCCATCAGGACGACGTCGGGCGCCAGCTCCCGGACGTGGCGGACCGCTTCGGCACCGTTGGACGCCTCGCCCACGATGCACAAGTCGTCTTCACCCTCCAGGATGAGCCGGAAGCCCATCCGAAGCAGCGGCTGGTCATCCACCAGCAAGACGCGTACCGGTCCTTTGTCGAGCATTGTTCCCCCCTGGTTCCGTGGCATTCTCTGTATCCGTGGCATTCTCGCCATTGCAGTTCAGTTCCGCGTGCACGCGCCAGCCGCGTTCACCCGTGCGCCCGGCGTGCACGGTGCCCGCGTAGATCCTGGCCCGCTCCCGCATCCCGGCAATTCCGTGCCCGGTGCCGAAGCTATCCAGTGAGTCGGGCTTCGCCTGCGCCCCGGCCCCGGCACTGCCGGAATCAACGGTGCCCCTGCCGTCGTCGACCACTTCAATGGTGACGCGGGAGCCGTTGCGGACAATGCTGACGTCCACGCGGCTGAGCGCACGGCCGTAGCGCAGCACATTGGTCAGCGACTCCTGCACAATCCTGTAAACGGTCAGCTGGAAGGCCGCGTCGCCGGGCAGGGACGGGCCGGTGTGCGTGTAATGCACCGGCAGTCCCGCGGTGCGGAAGCCCTCGAGGAGTGTGGCCAGGCTGTTTCCGGCCACCAGCGGCTCGCGCGGGGCGTGTCCCGTGGCGGTGTCCTCGCGCAGCACGCCGAGGACGCGCCGCATGTCGGCCAGCGCGGTGCGTCCCGTCCGGGAGAGTTCGGCCAGGACGCCGGCGGCGCGCGCCGGATCCTTCTTGACCACGACGGCGGCGCCGTCCGACAGGCTGATCATGACCGTCAGCGAGTGCGCCACGACGTCGTGCATTTCGCGCGCGATCCGGTTCCGTTCCGTGACCGAGCCCAGCTGCTGGGCCCGGGCGGCCCAGGCCGCAATCTCATGTTCGTGCTCGCGCCGCTGCCGCACCGAGATCCCGATCCCCGTGGCGATCACGTTGGAGAGCGTGATGCCGATGCCCGCCGCGATGCTCGTGAGCAGCTGGAAGTTCTCCGGCGTGCGGACCGCCATGTCCGGGAGCCGGCCGTCCAGCGGTCCGACGGCCAGCAGGAAGTACACGAGCAGGAGCGGGGCGGTTGTCAGGGCCAGCGTTGCAAGGGCGAACCGCCGCGTGCGGACGACGGCGACGGCGTACAGCGAAAACCAGAGCCCGGCGGAGACATTGGATCCCCAAGGGTGAAGGAAGGTGACGGCCAGTTCCAGTGCCCCCACGGCCACCGCCACCTGCACGGGATAGGCCCGCCGGAAGAGCAGGACGGGCGCGGCCGCGGCGAGCAGTACGGCCACCGGCCAGTCGCCGTGCATGATCGACTCGACCGCCGTCGGCGTGACCAGGACCAGGTAGCAGAGCGCCACCAGTACATCCATGACCCGCGGATGGGCCAGCAGGTAGCGCCGGAGCCGGCCGCGGCGCCGGGCCGTGAGTTCGGCGAGGGACGCGTCGGCCGGACCGGCCGACGCGACCCTCACAGGTACTGCATCGATCATGCTCTGAGCCTAGACGCTCGGCTTGTGGGCCTGGCCTAGACGTCCCGCTTCTTGAGCAGGATGGCGGCAAGGAGCAACGGGACCACAACCCAGGCGCCCAGCACCAGGCCCGCCTGCCAGACTTCCAGGGTGTTCGGGACGTGCTCAACGGCGGTCAGCGGCTCCACGGTGTTGCCGGGCAGGTACTTGCGGGCCTCCACGAAGAAGTCGCCCGGAATCAGCTGGAACGCGATGGGCGCCACGAAGAACAGGCCAACCAGGCTCATGATGCCGCCCGCCGAGTTGCGGATCAGGGTGCCCAGCGCCATGCCGATCGCCGCGACCGCTGCCACGTAGATGCTGTTGACAACCAGCAGCTTGACCGACTGCGAGCTGCCCAGGTCCAGGCCGAGTCCGTAGTTGTCCAGGATCGGCACCGACACGAACCCGGCCAGCAGGGTGGAGGCGGCGGTGATGACGAAGGAGCTCAGCACCACCACCACGAGCTTGGCCGCGAACGCCGGAAGGCGTTTGGGCACTGCCGCGAACGTGGAGCGGGCCATGCCCGTGGTGAACTCCGAGCTCATCAGCAGCACGCCGAGCGAGCCCAGGATCAGCTGGGCAAAGGCGATGCCGGAGGTGGGTACGCCGACGGCGAGGTCACCGCCCTGCGCCGCAAACCTGGCGCCCGCCTCCGGGTCCTGGGCCGCGGCTTGGGAGAACTGTCCCGTCCCCCAGGCCGAAAGCGCCCCGAACCCCACCATGACCACCACGGTGGAGCCGAGCAGGATCAGCATGGAGAGCAGGGTGCGGAACTTGATGAATTCGGAGTTGAGGACCCGCGGGAAGCTGGGGCCCGGGCCGGAACTGCTGCCGTTTCCGGACCGCTGTGCGCGGTTTCCGGCGCCGCGGGGCGAGGGCGTGGACTCAACGGTTGTGGAGCTCATGGCTTAGTTGCCTCCGGCTTCGACGGGCACGGCGCCCGTGGTGATCAGCGAGTGGTATTCGACCTCATCCTTGGTCAGCTCCATATAGGCCTCCTCGAGGCTGGCCTGCAGCGGGGTGAGTTCGTAGATCATGACGTGGTTCTCCAGCGCTGCGGTAGCGATCTGCCGCGGGTCCAGGCCCGTGACCTCGAGGAGCTCGCGCTCCCGAACCTCCACCGAGATGCCGGTTCCGGCCAGCAGCTGCATGAGCCGGTCCGGCTGGTCTGTGCGGACCCGGGTGCGGCCCTGGCCCTTGCCGGTGATGATTTCCTGGATCGGGGCGTCCGCGATGATCTTCCCGCGGCCGATCACGATCAGGTGGTCCGCCGTGACGGCCATTTCGCTCATGAGGTGGCTGGAGAGGAAGACCGTGCGGCCCTCGGAGGCCAGATACTTCACCAGGTTGCGAACCCACACCACTCCCTCCGGGTCAAGACCGTTGACGGGCTCGTCCAGGATGACGGTCTGCGGGTTGCCCAGGAGGGCCGCGGCGATGCCGAGCCGCTGGCCCATGCCGAGCGAGAAGCCGCCGACCTTCTTCCTGGCCACCTCGGCCAGCCCGGTCATCTCAATGACTTCGTGGACCCGTTTCTTGGGGATGCTGTGGGTCGCGGCCATGGCCAGCAGGTGGTTGTAGGCGGAGCGGCTCGTGTGGACGGCCTTGGCGTCGAGCAGCGCGCCAACGTCGCGCAGCGGGGCGGCGTGCCCGGTCAGCGGTGACCCGTTGACGGTCACGGAGCCCGACGTCGGCCGGTCCAGTCCCATGATCATGCGCATGGTGGTTGATTTTCCGGCCCCGTTCGGACCCAGGAAGCCGGTGACCCGGCCGGCTTCGACGGTGAAGTTGACGCCGGCGACGGCGGTCTTGTCGCCGTAAACCTTGGTCAGGCCTCGTGCTTCGATCATGGAAGCGTTCCTTTGCGTAGCGGGAGATGGTCCGGGGCACCGCACTCACGGGCCCGTCTGCACACCACGCTACCGAGGCCGGCGGCGTATTTCGCCGGTCTCAGGGATGATTCAGGGGCGAATCAGGGTAGTCCGGGAGGATGACAGGCTCAGGGGAGCGGCGAGTAATACGTCAGGGCGTCGCGGCGGACCGTGAACTCCACGCTCCGCACCCCGGGCATGACCTCCCCGTCGACGGCGAGGACCATGGGCCCGTTCCCGGGTTCCACCGTGATGCGGTCCGTTTCGGTGAGATGGGTGATCCCGGACGTGGCCACGGTGCCCGTGAGCACGGCCCAGAGCAGCCGCAGCCGGGAAAGCGGCTCATCGGCGGTGATCATCCGCAGGTCCAGGACCCCGTCCGCGAGGACGGGGCGCACCAGCGGGGCGTGGTCGCGGGGGTAGTAGCGGCCGCGGCCGATGTACAGGATCCACAGCCGGTGCCGCTCCCCGTTGACGATCAGGGTGGTGGGGGTGCCGGCCGCAAAGGTCCGGAACATGGCCACCACTCCGGCCAGGGGTTTCCCCAGTGCCGGCTGGAGCTGTTCGCGCCGGCGGACCAGGTTCGGGTAGAGACCGATGCTGGCCGTGTTGAGCATGATCAGTTCGAGGTGCTCCGGGCTGTCGGGGAGCCCGCGTTCGACGCTCACGTGCCCGACGTCGGCCACTGCGGCCTCGCCGTGCGAGGCCGCCTGCACCGCCGCCGCCAAGGTGGGCGTCCCCGCGTCGCGGGCGAAGTGGTTGAGCGTTCCGCCGGGGAGCACCAGCAGCGGGAGGGAACGCTCGACGGCGGCGGCCGCCGCGGCGCCCACGGTTCCGTCGCCGCCCCAGACGCCCAGGGCCGCAATGCCCGGCCGTGTTGCGACCTGGGCGATGCCTGCGTCGACGGCTTCGTCGTGCCCGATTTTCTTTATATACGCTTTGGGGAATGTTTCCTGCAGGGCGTCAACTGTCTCGTCAGCATAGGACCCGCCGAGGGTGTTGACTGCGATGCAGAGCCCCTGTCCCTCCGGGAGTTCCGCGGCCCCGAGGGCAGCTCGGCGGGTTTCCGGGAACGGCGGCCGGACGGGCCACCACTTCCGCGTCACCATGGCCGCGCCGGCGCCGATCGCGGAACCGAACAGCACATCGGAGGGCCAGTGGGCCCCGGTGTGGACCCGGGAGTAGGCCACCCCGGCCGCGACGGGGGCCAGCGCCGCACCCAGCGCCGGGCGGACCATGCCGACTCCCAGCGCGAAGGCCACGGCGGAGGCCGAATGGCCCGACGGCATCGACGAACTCGTCGGCTGCGGGTTGACGAAGCGGAAGACTGGAAGGTGTTCGGGCAGGGGGCGCGTCCGGGGCAGGAGGGTCTTAAACACGACGTTCGTGACTACCGATGCCACCCCTTGCGCGATGAGCCCGTGCACCGCTGCCCGCCGCGTCTTGCCGGGCACAAGGGCCATGGCTCCGGCAACGCCGAACCAGAGTTTGCCCTGGTTGGCGGCGGCGGACAGACGGCGGAAGAACTCGTCATGGCCTCCGCCCGGCAGATTGGAGACTGCGCGCACCAGTTTGCGGTCGAATTTGGACAGGCGGCCGGGGGCCTTCCTCAGCATGGATCGCATTTGACCACCATACTGCCGGATACGGCCCGCCGGGGGCGGGAGCGCGGCGAGGATGTAATGAGCACGCAGCGGGGCACTTACCTCGCGGGCAAGGGCTTCGCGGCTCCAGCGAGCACCAGGGCCACCAGAATCGGAATCCCGATCGCCAGCAGGGCGGTCCTGATACCGGTGACATCGCCCAGGTAGCCCAGCAGCGGCGGCCCGGCCAGGAAGGCAACATAGCCCAGCGTGGACACGACCGACACCCGGGCGGCCGCCTTCCTGGGGTCATCCGCCGCTGCGGACATCCCGATCGGAAATGCGAGGGCGGCGCCCACGCCCCAGAGCACGGCGCCGGCAGCGGCCAGCCAGATGGTTCCCGCGAACACGAAGAGGCAGAGGCCCGCAGCTGCCGCGGCCATGCTGGCGCGGAGCACGGCCACGCGGCCGTAGGCGTCGATGGCGCGGCCGCCGAAGAAGCGCATGGCGGTCATGGCGAGGACAAAGGCGGCGAACAGCAGCGCCCCGGTGGATTGGTGAGCGCCCAGGCCGTCAACGGCGGCCTTGGCAATCCAGTCGTTGCCGGCGCCTTCAGTCAAGGTGGCGCCGAGAACGACGACGCCGATCAGCAGCGTGCGGCCGTCCCGCCAGGCCCGCCCGGCCTTGCCGTGGTCCGTGTCCCCGGCGGCGGGCGCCTCGGCGGGCAGATGGGGCAGGAAGTACCGCGGGGCCACCGTGGTCAGAACGGCGACGACGGCGGCGATGACCAGCAGGTGTTCCGGGAGCCCGACCCCCAGGGTGGACAGTCCGGCCCCGATCAGGGCGCCGACGAACGCGCCGCCGCTGAAGGCCGCGTGGAACTGCGGCATGATGGTGCACCCGAGCCGGTGCTCGACGTCGGCACCCTCAATGTTCTGCGAAACGTCCCAGAGCCCGACGCCGATCCCGAAGAAGAACAGGGCGATCGCCGTCCCCGGGACGGAGGCCGCCATCAGGGACAGCGCGACGCCGACGCCGGCCGCCGCGGCCACAAGTCCGGCACTCCGGACGGTGTTGGCGGTGCCGATCCGGCCGACGACGAACCCGGCCGTGGGCAGGGCGATCAGCGAGCCGACCGCCAGGCACAGCAACAGGGTTCCCATCTGGCCTGCGGTGATGTGCAAGATCTCCGTCACCGCGGGGATGCGGGCGGCCCAACTGGCGAAAACTAATCCGTTGATCCCGAAGACAAGGAAAGTTGCCCCGGTGGCAGCCTTCAGTTGCGGGACGGTTGCGGTACCGGTCATACGATCACTGCTTCCACCGAGTGCTGTGCGAGTTGGTCAAGTTCTTCAGGGCTGAACTGCCGGTCGGTCACGATGACATCCACGGCATCCAGGGAAGCCACGAGGGCGACGGCGCTGGCGTTCCATTTGGCTCCGGCACAGGCGACGATCACCCGGGCCGCGGATTCCAAGCCAGCGCGCTTGACTGCGGCGTCGTCGAGATCGTGGGCCAACAGCCCGTCCTTAAGGTTCAGGGCGCACGGCGTGACCACGGCGGCGTCAAACCGCAGCGAGCGGATGTTGGCTTCGGTCATGGGCCCGCGGAAGGACAGTTCACCGGGGACGAGGGCGCCGCCCGGCATCAGGAGCTCGGGGCGGCGCCCGGCAGGCACATCGTCCCGGGACAGCGCGGTGACGGCTCGCAACGACATCGGCATGATCGTCATCTCGCGTTGGCGCAACTGGCGGGCGATCTCCGTGGCCGTGGTGCCGCTGTCCAGCCAGACGTGTCCCCGGCCCTGGAGCATGGCCGCCACACCGGCGGCGATCCGCACTTTGGCGGAGTGGTCCTCCAGCTCGCGCTGCCCGTATTGCGGGTTCTCGCCGCCGAAAACCAGGCTCCTGGCGCCGCCGTGGACCCTCCGCAGCACGCCGTGCAGGGCCAGGACGTCGAGGTCGCGCCGGATGGTGGCACCGGAGGCGCCGCAGGCGGCCTTCAGATCGTCCACCGTCACCTGTTCGCGGTTGCGAAGCAGTCCGCCGATCAGGCGGTGCCGCTCATCAGTGTTCATGATCAAATGCTAACGGTTTGTGATTATTTAATCATTTGTTGCGCGACATACAGGGCAACGCGGGGTCACTTAGCGCCCATAACCGCCCCCGGCATGGGCCGTACCTGACCCCGCGTTGCTTTGTGGACTCCGTCGTGCGGCTTAGCGGGCGCGCTCGACGCGTTTTTCGTCCCAGACCGGTTCGGCGGACTCGTAGACCCTGCCGTCGGAGCCGAAGACCAGGAAGCGGTCGAAAGTGCGGGCGAACCAGCGGTCGTGGGTGACCGCCAGGACGGTGCCCTCGAAGTGGTCGATCGCCCGTTCCAGGGCCTCGGCCGAGTGCAGGTCCAGGTTGTCGGTGGGCTCGTCGAGCAACAGCAGCGTGGCGCCCGAGAGCTGCAGCAGCAGGATCTGGAACCGCGCCTGCTGGCCACCGGAGAGGGACTCGTACTTCTGCTCGGACTGCGCCGCCAGGCCGTAGCCGTCCAGCGCCCCGGCAGCGGCTTCGCGGCCCATTCCGGAGCGGTGTTCATCGCCCCGGTGGAGGATTTCGAGCAGGGTCTTACCCAGCAGGTCGGGCCTGACGTGGGTCTGGGCGAAGAAGCCGGGCCGGATCCGGGCGCCGAGTTTCACGGTGCCCTCATGCGGCACCTCCGCGATCTCGACGTCGGACACCGGCAGGTGCTCCCGTTCCGGATCCGTGCCGCCGGTGGCGAGCAGGCGCAGGAAGTGGCTCTTGCCCGAACCGTTGGAACCCAGGACGCCCACCCGGTCGCCGAACCAGATCTCGGTGGAGAACGGCTTCATCAGCCCCGTCAGTTCAAGCTTCTCCGCCACGACGGCGCGCTTGGCGGTGCGGCCGCCCTTGAGCCGCATCTGCACGTTTTGTTCGATCGGCAGGGCCTCGGGCGGACCGGCCTCGAGGAACTTCGCGAGCCGGGTCTGCGCCGCGTGATAGCGGTTGGCCATGTCGGAACGGAACGCGGCCTTGTTCTTGTACATGTTGACGAGTTCCTTGAGCTTTACGTGCTCCTCGTCCCAGCGCTTGCGCAGCTCCTCGAAGCGCGCGTTCCGGTCGGCCCGGGCATCCACGTAGGAGCCGAAGCCGCCGCCGTGGATCCAGGCGCCGGCGCCGTTGATGCCCGGTTCCAGCGTGACGATGCGGCCGGCGGCGTTGTTGAGCAGTTCACGGTCGTGGCTGATGAAGAACACGGTCTTCTTCGACTCGTTCAGCTTGGCCTCGAGCCAGCGCTTGCCCGGCACGTCGAGGTAGTTGTCCGGCTCGTCCAGGAGCAGCAGTTCGTCGGGGCCGGCGAAGAGGGCCTCGAGGACCAGCCGCTTCTGTTCGCCGCCGGAGAGACTCGACGCCGGGCGGTGCTGCGCCCGGTCGAACGGCAGCCCGAGGGCGGTCATGCAGACCTCGTCCCAGACGGTCTCGACGTCGTAGCCGCCGGCGTCTCCCCAGTCCACGATGGCCTGGGCATAGGCCATCTGGGTGGGCTCGTCGTCGTGCTCCAGCATGGCGAGTTCTGCCTCGTCGACGGTACGCGCGGCGGCGGCCAGCGCGGGCGGGGCGGCGGAGACCAGCAGGTCGCGGACCGTGGAGTCATCCCGGACCTGGCCCACGAACTGGCGCATGATCCCCATGTTGCCGGACCGGCCGATCACGCCTTCATCCGCAACGAGGTCGCCGGAGATGATCCGGAACAGCGTGGTCTTGCCGGTTCCGTTGGGCCCGATCAGCGCCGTCTTGGTGCCGTCCGGGACCTTGAAGGTCACCCCGTTGAGCAGCTGGGTGCCGTCGGAGAGGAAGTAGTCGATGCCGGAAACGTCAATATGAGCCACGCGTTCAATCTTCCCACGGTCTTCCCACGCCCGGGTGGCGCGGGACTTTTCCGGTCAGCTGGCTCGGGTGAGGAACTCCTTGAGCAGCGGCCCGGACGTGGTGGCTCCAAGGCCGCCGTCCTCCACGAAGACGGCGACGGCCAGGTCACCGTGCACAGCCACGATCCAGGCGTGGGTCTTGGGCGGGGTGTCCTTGCCGAACTCAGCCGTTCCGGTCTTCGCGCCGACGGGCTCGCCCGGGACGGAGGCCAGGAACCCGGCATGCCCGCTGGTCACGACGGCCCGCATCATGTCAGCCAACGCCGCGGCTTCCGCTGCCGTTACCGGCGTCTTGGCGGCCGTGGCCGGTGCCGCTGCCGGCGCCGTGCCTGTTCCGGTGCCGGCAGTGGGCGTGCCCTCGGCACCCGGGGACGTGACGCCCGCATTCGGATTCAATACCAGCTGGGCGGCCACCGGGGCTCCCTTGGCGACGGAGCCGGCCATGATGGCGGCGGCCAGCGGGGACAGGAGCACTTTGCCCTGGCCGATCATGGAGGCGGCGTGTTCGGTTTCTGCAGCTTCCCCGGGGACCGAGCCGAGGAACGCGGCGGCGCCGAGCGCGGGCGCTTCGACTGCCACGCCCAGCGAGGTCGCGGCGGATTCGAGCTGCGCCTGGCTGACGGTGTCGCGGGCGTTGATGAAGGCTGTGTTGCAGGAGTGCGCAAAGGCGTCGCGCAGCGTCACGGAACCCAGGGAGGATTCGGGGTATCCCTCCGCGTTCTTGAAGGTGCGGCCGTCCACCGTGAGGGTCGCCGGGCAGTCCACCTTGGAATCGGGGGTCATCCCCTTGCGGAACATGGCCAGGGAATCGACCATCTTGAAGATCGATCCGGGGGCGTACTGTCCCAGCATCGCGGTGTCGTAGCCGTTGCTGCCGGGCCCGGAAGCGGCCGCCAGTACGGCGCCGCTGGAGGGCCGGAGCGCCACGATGGCCGACGCGGGGCCGACCTTGCCGAGCACGTCTTCCGCCAGCTGCTGCAGCTTCGGGTCCAGGGTGGTTTTCAGCGGGGTTCCTGCTTTTATCTGAGTCTGGAACAGCACGCGTCTCGGATCGGGGTTGGCCGCCTGGATTTCCGCGGCCGTGAGTCCGGCTTTCTGTGCCCGGATCACGATGCCGTCGGTTCCGCGCAGCTGCGCGTCATACTGCTGCTGCAGGCCCCCGGCGCCCGTGGTGTCCCCGGGCTTGAGCGCGCCGCCGGATTTCTCGATTTGCTCCGCGTTCGCCTCGGAGACTGTACCCAGAAGTGCCCGCGCAAACGTGCGGGTGGGTGCCAGCGGCAGGCTGTCCTGGATGGCGCGGGCGCCGGGGATGGCGGAGATCTGCTCGTCGGTGATGGTCCGGGAACCGTCCTCGCGGAAGGTGATGGCCGGGACGAAGGCGTCCGGACCGGCCGCCGCGACCTGCCGGGCGTAGGCTGCCGGGTCCACGCCGACCAGTTGGGCAAGCTTGGTGGCGGAGCCGGCGGGGTCCGCGTCGCCGAGTGCCGGCTTGTCGATACCAACGTTGACCACCGGCCGGTACATCACCAGCGGAGCGCCGCCGGCGCCCAGGATAGACGCCCGCTGCGGCGTCTGGGTGGCGCGGGTGAGGATCTCCCCGTCAGCGAGGTCGGGAACCAGCATGGCCGGCTTCCACACCGTGAGCCACTTGTCGCCGGACTTCTTCAGCTGCGCGGAAACGGTGTATTTCCATTCCTCCGCGCCGACTTTCCAGGTGTAGTTCAGCGGAAACGTGGCCGTGTCCGACTCGAAGGTCAGCTCGCCGGCCTGCACGTCTGGTTTGTCCGGGTCCAGTCCCTGGAATATTTCCTTGAGCTGCTCGTTGGCGGCGCCCGATTCCTTCCCCTCGAAGGCGACGGATCCGACATCGAGCGCGGACACCGCAATGGCGAGCTGCTGGGCGGCGCCTTCTGCGCCGTCCCGGCCGTCTCCGCAGGCGACCAGCGAGGCGCCAAGAACAAGACCCACAAGGGCCAGTGCAAGTTTTGATGATTTCCCCATGGCGCCATTATGCCCCGGACCACTGACAACTCCCCTGTCACAAAGCACCGGCGCATGACACAGCCGCCGGCGCATGACACCGGCACGAACCCAGGCGGCGGGTACGCCTGGGCACGCCTAGGGCCGCCGGATGATCCTGCGCTGCGCGGCCACGGCGATCGCGGCAGTGCGGTTGTCCACGCCGAGCTTGCCGTAGATGTGCACGAGGTGGGTTTTGACCGTGGCCTCGGAGATGTACAGCTGCTTCGCGATCGCCCGGTTTCCCATCCCGGTGGCCAGCAGTTCGAGCAGCTGGATCTCGCGGGCGGACAGGGCCGGCTCCGGATTCCGGATCCGGCCCATCAGCCTGGCCGCGACCTCGGGTGCCAGCGCCGTCCCGCCGGCCGCGGCGGAGAGCACCGCCTGGCGGATCTGCTCCGGCGGGGCATCTTTGAGCATGTAGCCGCTGGCGCCGGCCTCGACGGCGGCGAGGATGTCGGCGTCGGAGTCATAGGTGGTGAGGATGAGCACTGGGGGCGCCGGCTGCCCGGCCTCTCCCGCTTTGATCCGGCCGGTGGCGGTGACGCCGTCCATTCCCGCGCCCATCTGCAGGTCCATGAGCACCACGTCCGCAGGCTCGCCCAGGGTATGGAGCTTGGCCAGTCCGGCCAGGGCGGCACCTCCGTCGGCGGCCTCGGCCACCACGGTGATGCCCTGCAGATCACCCAGCATCGCACGCAGCCCGGCCCGGACCACCGGGTGGTCGTCTACCAGGAACACCCGGATGGTGTTCATTGCCGACGCCCACTGGATTGCGCCGACGCGGCATTGGAACCAGGAACGGTGCCGGACGCCGTATCGGGCGCTTGACCCAGCGGCAGCCGGATGGCCACCACGGTTCCCTCACCGGGGGCAGACTCGATGTCCAGCTGGCCGTGGAGGGCAGCCACGCGTTCCCGCAGCGACGTCAGCCCATAGCCGGAACCGTCCGGACGGGCCGGCAAGGCCGCGGGGTCGAACCCGGTGCCGTCGTCGTAGATGTCCATGGCCACTTCCGGGCCCAGGAAGGAAAGGGTGACGACGGCGGTGCTCGCCTGCGCGTGAACCCGCACATTGGCCAGGCTCGCCTGTGCGGCCCGGAGCAGGACCGTCTGGTGGGCGGCGGGGAGTTCCACCGGCACACCTTCGACGTCGAGGCGGCAGCGCAGCCCAGTACCCCGCGCGGCGGTCTCCGCTTCGGTCATTTCACACAGCCGGAGGAGGCCGGCGACGAGGGTACCGTCCTCGAGATCGGGGGACTGGAGGGCCCGGACGAAGTTGCGGGCCTCCGCAAGATTGGCGGCGGCCGTGTCCCGGACAATGCGGATCCTTTCCCGTGCCACCGCGGGTTCGCCGTCGTCCAGAGCCTTCTCGGCCGCGCGCCCCATCAGCACAATGCTGGACAGGCCTTGGGCGAGGGTGTCATGGATTTCGCGGGCCAGCCGGGTGCGCTCGGCCAAGGTGCCGGCATTGTGCTGGGTTCGGGCGAGTTCGGCACGGGTGCGGCGGAGCTCCTCGGCGGCGAGCCGCTGGTTTTCCGCCTCCAGGAACAGCGCCCGGTAGGCCAGTCCCGTGACCACGGCGAAGGCTGCGCCGAACGCCGGGCCGAGGACCATGGGCAGTTGCAGCGCCGCGCTGGTCGGATCCGCACCGGCCTGCTCCGAAGGTGCAATACCGCCGTTGTGGAACCAGAGCGCCCCAATGACAAAAAGGGTGCTGAGTGCGATCGCCGGCAGCGCCAGCCGGCGCCGGAGCACGTGCAACTGCAGGAAAAACAGGGGGAAGGCCAGCCAGACGAAGTCGGCGCTGGTCCAGATCAGCAGCAGCCACAGGAGGCTGACGCCGCCCAGCCACCAGGCCGAGTAGGGCCGCGGATCGAACCGGGTCCGGTGGGCTGCATGCCGTTTCTCCAGGACGGTGCCCACGAGGTAGAAGGCGGCCAGCAGCACGGCCAGCAGCAACGTGACCCAGCCCTGGCCCGCGATTCCGCCGGCCACGAGCCGGACCAGCGCCACCAGGAGCAGCACCGCGAAGCCGACGTGAAGGCTGACGCGAAGGACGCGCAGAATGACGGCCGCCCCGGTGGGTTCCGCGCCCGCGTGCGGCGTGCCGACGTGTCGTGTGCCCTCGTGGACCGTGTTGCCGGCGTTGCCCTCCATGCTTCCAGCGTAGTGCCGGCCGGGCCGGGCTCCTGCGGAAAACGGCCCGCCACCGGCGGAATCAACCTTTTGGTTGATCGCCGGGCCGTCCGCTCGGTGGCGGCGGTCCAACCGGGCGGCCGATGCCTCGGAGCCCGGCGGAGGGAAGGCTGGAAGCAACGCCACAAACGTCACGAAAAAGGACAACCATGTATCTCGCCATTCGCGATATCCGCTTTGCCAAGGGCCGGTTCGCCCTGATGGGCGCGGTCGTCGCGCTCATCACCCTCCTGCTCGTCATGCTATCCGGGCTCACGGCCGGACTCGGAAACCAGTCGACGTCGGCCCTCGCCGCCCTCCCGGCCGACCAGCTGGTCTTCGGCGCCCCGGCCGGGAGCGCACCCAAGGCCTCGTTCACGGAATCCGAAGTCACGCGCGCCCAACAGTCCCAGTGGACGGCACGCGACGGCGTCGCCCGGGCCGACGCCATAGGCATCAGCCAGAGCCGCTTCCAGGCCCTCGGCGCCGGAGGCGTGCCGGCACGCACGGCAAGCGTTGCGGTCTTCGGCACGGAGCCCGGCACAGGCCTGGCCCCCGCCCCGCTGACAGAGGGAACCATCGCGGTCGGAGCGGGACTGGCCAAGGACCTGGGGCTCAGCATCGGCAGCCGCGCCTCGGTGGGCGGCACCGACCTCGTGGTGGCGGCCGTCGTTCCGGAGCAGTGGTATTCACACACCGGAGTCGTGTGGACCACGTTGGCCGATTGGCAGCAGCTGGCCCACATTCCGGACACGGGCGCCGCGACGGTGCTGGCCGTGAAGTTTGACTCCGACGCCGCACCCGCCGTGGATACCGCTGCCGCCAATGCAGCTGCGGAAACGGTCAGCACCACCGTGGACGGATCCTTTCAGGCCCTCGGCTCCTACAAGAGCGAGAACGGCTCGCTCCTGCTCATGCAGGCATTCCTGTACGGCATCTCGGCCCTCGTGATTGTCGCCTTCCTGACGGTCTGGACGGTCCAGCGCACCCGGGACATCGCCGTGCTGAAAGCACTCGGCGGGTCCGCCCGCTACATCCTCCGGGACGCCATGGCTCAGGCAGCCTTGGTCCTGCTGGCCGGCGCCGCGGCGGGTGGGCTGGCCGGTGTGGTCGGCGGGGTCCTCGCGTCCCAGGCGGCGCCGTTCCTCCTCACGCCCTGGACAACGCTGCTGCCCATCGCCGGAATCGTGCTCCTGGGCCTAGCCGGGGCAGCCCTGGCGGTCCGCAGCGTCGCCCGCGTCGATCCGCTGATGGCCCTCGGCGGCAACTGACCAGCCCCAGGCCCGGTCCCTTATATTCTTCGAAAGGCATATCTCGTGAATTCCGCACCGAACCAGTCCGCCCTGAACCAGTCCGCCCTCAACCTTGTCAACGTCACACTGGAGTACCCGGACGGAGACGGCACCCTCAAGGCCCTGGACGACGTGAACCTCAAGGTCCGCGCCGGGGAGTTTGTTTCCCTTATCGGCCCCTCCGGGTCCGGCAAGTCGTCACTGCTCGCCGTCGCGGCCACCCTCGTCCGGCCCTCCGCCGGTCTGGTCGTGATCGACGGCCAGGACGCCGGCGGACTGCCCGACGCCGGGCGCACCGCACTGCGCCGGGACAAGATCGGCATCATCTTCCAGCAGCCCAACCTCCTGCCCTCCCTCACCGCGATGGAGCAGCTGGTGATCACCCAGCGCCTGCGCGGCGGGGGCGCCCGGGCTGCCGGGGAACGCGCGGCAGGACTGCTGGACCTCGTGGGTCTCGGCAACGCCCTGGCGAAGCGGCCGCACCAGCTTTCCGGCGGGCAGCGCCAGCGCGTCAACATTGCCCGGGCCCTCATGGGGAACCCTGCCGTGCTGCTCGTGGACGAGCCGACGGCGGCCCTCGACCACCACCGCAGCGAGGCGATCGTCCGGTTGCTGCGGCAGGTCACGGACGAGTTCAGCGTGGCAACTGTCATGGTCACCCACGACACCGACTTCGTCCCGATCACGGACGCCGTGGCGAGCATGCGCGACGGACGGCTGTCCTCTATGGCGCCGACGCCGGCCGCGGTGACCCCGCTGTTGGGTTAGGGGACCCGCGATCGGGTTAGGGGACCCGGTAGCCGAGGTCCGGGACGCCTAGCCCGAACATGTCCTTGAGGGCATACCTGGCGGCGTGGAAGCCGGGCATCCCGGTGACGCCGGGACCAGGCGGGGTGGACGAGGAACACAGGTACACGCCGGGCAGCGGCGTCCGCCATGGAACGGGGCTCAGCACCGGCCGACGCAGCATGCCCCAAAGGTCCATGCGGCCGGCGCCGAAGTCGCCGCCGACGTAGTTCTCGTCGTACGCCGCCAGCCCCGCGGCCGTCGTCACCTTGAACTGGACCACCAGGTCCCGGAACCCGGGCGCGAAGCGCTCCAGCTGCGCCATGACCGCTTCGCTCATGTCCACAGCGGAGCCGGCCGGAACATGGCAATAGGTCCACAGGATGTGCCGGCCGGCCGGGGCGCGGCCGGCATCGAAACGAGAGGGCTGGGAGACCAGCACGTAGGGCCGGTCCGGATGCCGTCCCGCCGCAACCAGGCGCTCCGCTTCGGCTGTTTCCGCCCTGGTGCCACCCACATGCACTGTCCCGGCATGCGCGAGGCCCTCCGCCGCCCACGGCACCGGTCCGGCGAGGATGAAGTCGACCTTGCAGGCCGCGTTCCCGAAGCGGAAGGACGCCAGGGCGCTCCGGTAGCGTGCCGGGAGCCTGCCCTCCGCCAGGTGCAGCAGCGCGGGGGCCGCCACATCCAGCAGGGTGGCCCGGGCCGGCGGCAGCTCCGCGAGTGAAGTGATCTGCCGCCCGGTCTCGATCACCCCGCCATGGGCTTCGATGTCGGCGGTGAGCGCCTGGGCAATCGTGGCCGACCCGCCGCGCGGAATAGGCCAGCCGCCGGCATGCCCCAGGGCGCCCAGCATCAGGCCGGCGCCGGCGGCGGTGACCGAGGGCAGCGGCGCCACGGCATGCGCGGCAACGCCGCTCAGCAGTGCGGGAGCCAGGTCCTGGCTGAACCTCGCATTCCACAGCGGCGAGCCTTGTTCGAGCGCGCGGAGGCCGAATGCGGCCGCTGCGACGGGATCTCCCGGAATCCGCAGCAGCTGGTTCAGGGTCAGGTCCGCGACGCCCTCCACCCGCCGCACAAGAGGCTCCATGAGCCGGCGGTACGCGGCGCCGTCCCGCCCGAGTTCGGCAACAGTGCGGTCCAGGGAGCGGTAGGCCAGCGCCGCACGGCCGCCGTCGAGCGGGGATCCGTACGAGAGCACCGGCACGTCCAGCGGCACGCGCCGGGACAGCTCGAACCTGCGGAAGAAAGGTGAGGCCAGAACCATGGGGTGCACGGCCGAACAGACGTCGTGGAAGTGCCCCGGTTCCATCAGTTCGGCGGTGCGCAGTCCGCCGCCCGGGGTGGCGGCCGACTCGAACACGTGGACTTTGAGCCCGGCCCGCGCCATGGTCACCGCCGCGGCCAGCCCGTTGGGGCCGGAACCGACGACGGCGACGTCAGTCATGCGCCGCGGCCTTCCGCCACGGCACTTTTCCGCCAAGGCACTATGGACGCCGCGGGCCGGCGGAGATCAATCCGCAGCCAGTCCGGGGCACCGTCGAAGGGGCCGCCATGCGGGTCATCGATGCGGTGGCGGCGGATCACGTCGTAGGACGGATCCCAGATGTCCCAGGCGACACGCGCCATCAGGTACGCGGTGGCGAGCATGTGGGCAACCACGGCCAGGACGTAATAGGGCATGTCGATGTTGTGCTGGGTCGAGCCTCCGCTGGTCGCCTGCCCGAGGTACATCCAGATGGCGCCCCAGTGCAGTGCCTCGATGGCCTGCCAGATGACGAAGTCACGCCAGCGGGGCCGGGCGAGGGCGATCAGGGGGATCAGCCACAACACGAACTGGGGGGAGTACACCTTGTTGGTCAGGATGAAGGCGGCCACGATCAGGAACGCCAGCTGCGCGATCCTCGGCCGGCGGGGTGCTGTCAGGGCCAGGACGGCAATCAGGATGCAGGCCAGGAGGAACAGGTCCAGTGCGAGGGAGTTGATGGCCTCGGCTTCAAGCGGATTCCAGCCCAGCCGGGCGGCCACCAGGTTGTAGGCGAACCAGGGTGAGCTGTAGCCCGCCGGCCGCTCCTGCGTGAACTGGTAGAAGTACTTCCAGCCGTCCGGATTCGCCGCGGCCACCGGGACGTTGACCGCCAGCCAGGCCGCGGCTGCGGCACCGGCAGTGATAAGGAGCGCGCGGATGCGCCCGCTCCGGAGCGCCAGCAGCAGGACGGCGCCGAGGATCAACAGGGGGTAGAGCTTGGTGGCCGTGCCCAGGCCGATGAAGATTCCGGCGAGGACAAGCTTGTTTCGCGCAAAGAAGTACATGCCCAGAGCCAGCATGCACACGGCCCACATGTCCCAGTTAATGACGCCGGCAAGGACGATGCCGGGGGCGAGGGCAACCATCGCCGCGTCCCAGGACCGCCGCCGGTTGGTTCGCGCCGTGGCCAGCACCGTGATGATCCAAACGGCGGCGATCAGGGTGGCGTTGACGTCGAAGTAGCCGAGGACGCGGGGGTCCCCGGTGCCGGCGCCGGGCACCAGAAGCGCCGTGGCGCCCGCGATGAACCCCATCAGCACGGGGTACTCAAAGAGGCTTCCCTGGGTGATGAAGGGGAAGGCGCCATCGCCGAGGCCGCGGTTGCGGAACAGTTCCGGAAAGTCCGAGTAGCACGTGGCGTAGAACTGTCCCGGGGTTTCCCAGCCGTTGGTGCGGCAGAAGTTCTTGAGCAGAATCCCGGTCAGGGCGGCGAGGACTGTGAGGATCACCAGAACGCGCTCCACCGTGAAGAATCCTGGCGAAACGATTCCGGGCGCCGAGAGGCGACCTAAAGGACCGCCTACCAGTTCCGTGAAGTTTCGGAGAAAAGGGTCGCTGCGGCTCGGGATGACCAATCGGACCCGTTTGCGCTCCGGCGGCTTTGTCTCCTGCATGACCTTGAGCTTACCGGGGGCCGTTGCCCCAATGCCGCGCTGTGGCGTTCCTGGCACGTCGGATCGCCGGCCACGCCGCGGAGGCGGGAACTGAGGGGGCTTAAAAGGGGGGAGCCCGTGCGTCGCCGCACGGGCTCCCTGGGGTCGGTTCCGATGTCAGTCATCAGGTTCTCCTTCGCTGCGGACAGGGGTTCAGCGAAACAGGCCGGCCTGACGCATTACGAGGAAGGCGTCGTCGCGCCTTTGGTCCAGGAGCTGGCCGTTGAAGCGCGTCGACTCCCTGCGTGACGGCTTCCGGAACAGGACCGTATAGAGCTTGTTCATCATGGTTATTACCTCCTCTCGGAGACTTGACCGGTACGACTTAGTGGCGGGTAGAGCGGTGCGGCGGGCTGGAGCGGTGGTTGCGGTAGTCACAGGGACCTTTCGTTGGTGGGGGATTGCAGGCCGGCTCGGTGCGACTTAGGGGTAACGGCCGGATGAAACGGGCGGGCATATTTTGGGCGCGACAAATAGAGCCGTAGATACGTTGAATTCGAATAGCCGATTCGGGGCCCGACAATTAGGCCTGGAATTACCGGGCTTTAATTAAGCCGGGATTTCGGATAGGAATGTTATTCGATGGAGAATGGCCCCTGAACGCGGTAGCGCCGAAACCCCAACAAGAAGCTGGGTTCCGAACTATGGGGAAGCTGCGCAACCGCGTGGTTCCGCCTGTTCAGGCTGCCGTCACTAGGCTTTCCGTTGAGGAAGCCAGCTGCCGCCGGCCCCAGGCTGCATTACCTGGGACGTGAAAGCGGTCAGGAAACAGTCAGTCCGGCATTTGGGCGCGGTTCAGCGAACGAGGCCGGGTTCGCGGTGGTGCAGTACATCCATCCGCTAGTCAAAGTAATCATCATTTTCCCAACCTCCTTTTCTGTTCTGCCGTGGCTCCGGCTGACTGGCCGGGCGACGCGCGCCGTGACCCCGGCAAGTCGCTCTGGGGTCAGAAATAAAAATACACTACGAATGCGGCAGTTGCCTACCGAATTCATAAACTTTTTTGGACTTTGTTTTAAAAAACGGGTTTAGAGTCCCCAGCGCACGATTGCCGGGGTCTTCTTATCCCAACCCAGCGTGCAGACTTTGGCAGTGCCCAACACGAAATGCCGGCCCTCGCGGGGGTCGAGTCCGAGCCACCGGGCGGTCAGGATGCGGGAGAAATGTCCGTGCGCGACGATCAGCACATTGTCCAGACCCGATTCCAGTACCCGGGCCACGATCTTGTCCGCCCGGGCGGCGACGTCGTCGAGCGCTTCACCGTTGGGCACGCCGTGCGTCCAGATCAGGTATTCGGGGTTGTCCTTGCGGATCAGGTCTGAGCTGATGCCCTCGTAGTCGCCGTAGTCCCATTCCACTGCCAGCGGCTCGAGCTGGGCGTCGGGGTAGCCGGCGAGTTCGGCCGTCCGGCGCGCGCGGCGCAGGGGCGAGGTCAGCACGAGGTCGAAGTCGACGGTCTCGAGCACCCTGCGCGCCTCCACGGCCTGCTGCTCGCCTTCCACCGTGAGGGGCATGTCGGTGAGCCCGGTGTACTGCCCGCTCTTGGACCACTCTGTTTCGCCGTGCCGCAGGATCCACAGTTGGGGGCGGGGGCTGTTGGATGGTGCAGTCACTTAGGACTCCTCAGTGGTGGAAAGTCCGGCGCCGGCGGGCGCCGCCTCGGGCTGGGCCGACCACCACTCCCGCAAGCGGGATTCGGCGACGGCGGGATCGAGCGGACCGTGCTCCATGCGTTCTTCGAGCAGGAATTTGTAGGCGCGGCCCACCACGGGACCGGGCTTGAGACCGAGCAGGGCCATGATCTGGCCACCGTCAAGGTCCGGGCGGACGGCGTCGAGGGATTCCTGTTCCCGCAGCGCCGCAATCCTGGTCTCGAGGTCATCGTAGGCGAAGGACAGCCGGTCCGCCTTGCGCTGGTTCCGGGTGGTGACGTCGGAGCGGGTGAGCCGGTGCAGACGCTCCAGGAGGGGCCCGGCGTCGGTGATGTAGCGCCGGACCGCGGAATCGCTCCAGCCGGCCTCGCCGTAACCGTAGAAGCGCATGTGCAGCTCCACAAGCCTGGCCACCGCCTTGATGGTGTCGTTGTCGAAGCGGAGCGCCTTCATCCGCTTCGCGGTCAGCTTGGCGCCCACCATGTCGTGGTGGCGGAAGCTCACCGCACCGCCCGGTTCAAAGCGCCGCGTGGCCGGCTTGCCGACGTCGTGCATCAGCGCCGCGAACCGCAACACAAAGTCCGGGCCGGGAACCGGGCCGTCCGCCTTCGATTCCAGGGCGGCGGCCTGTTCCAGGACCTGGAGCGAGTGCTGGTAGACGTCCTTGTGGCGGTGGTGTTCATCGGATTCGAGTCGCAGCGCCGAGACTTCAGGCAGCACCAGGTCCGCGAGTCCGGTATCGACCAGCAGGTCCACGCCGGCCCGCGGCTGCGCGGCGCAGATGAGCTTGACTAGTTCATCGCGCACACGTTCGGCCGAGATGATGCTGATCCGTTCCGCCATCCGGACCATCGCCTCGCGGACTTCGGGGTGCACCGACACCCCCAGTTGGGCCGCGAACCTCGCCGCGCGCATCATGCGCAAGGGGTCGTCGGAGAAGGACGTTTCCGGCGGTCCCGGGGTGTTGAGGATCGAGGCGTGCAGGTCGCGGACGCCTCCGAAGGGATCGACGAGCTCAAGCATGGGCAGCCGCAGGGCCATGGCGTTGATCGTGAAGTCCCGCCGCAGCAGGTCATCCGTGAGCGATGTTCCGAAGGCCACTAGAGGCTTGCGGGATTCAGGATCGTAGGCGTCAGCCCGGTACGTGGTGATTTCGATCTGGAAGTCGCCCTTGCGCATCCCGATCGTGCCGAAGGCGCGCCCGATCTCCCAATAGTTGTCCGCCCATTTTTTGATCAGGGCGACCGTCTGGTCCGGTGTCGCGTCAGTGGTGAAGTCGAGGTCGGGCGAGATCCGGCCAAGAAACAGGTCACGGACGGGCCCGCCCACGAGGGACAGCTCGTGGCCGGCGTCGACGAAGCGCTGCCCGAGCTCCAGAACCACCGGATCCACCTGGAAAGAAACGGTGTGGGAGTCAGTCTTGTGATGTGCGTGCGCCATAGTTACTTAAGCTTGTCAGAAAACCGCGCCAGCACCACACCGGAACCCTCGAGGATCCGGCCGATTCGTCACGATTGCGGACGAATCGGCGCGGGCCGACTTTCCCGGCCGTCCACTTTCCGGCCACGTTTAGGTCATCAACAGCGGGCAAGAGTCGTTAGAGTGGACCTCATGGCCCATCCCGTACCGAGCGCTCCCGGCAGGAGGACAAACGCACCGTTGCCATCGGCAATAGGTGCCAATGTCGCGCCTGTCCAGCACACGGGCCACGCTTCCCTGCCCACCGTGGAGGAAATCTCCGCCGGCGGCGTCGTGGTGGACATGTCCGACGCCGACCTGCGGGTAGCGATCATCGCGCGCCTCAACCGCGGCGGCCGTCTCGAGTGGTGCCTGCCGAAGGGGCACCCGGAAGGCAAGGAAAGCAACGAGGAAGCTGCGGTCCGCGAGATCGCCGAGGAAACCGGGATCGAAGGCAAGATCCTGGCACCGCTGGGAAGCATCGACTACTGGTTCACCGTTAGCGGGCACCGCGTCCATAAGACCGTGCACCACTACCTCCTGCGTGCCACCGGCGGAGAACTCACCATCGAAAACGATCCGGACAAGGAAGCCGTTGACGTCGCGTGGATTCCCATCCAGGAGCTGGCCCGCAAACTGTCCTTCCCGAATGAGCGACGCATCGCGGATCTGGCCAAGGAAGTCCTCCCGGAAGTCCGCTGAAGGCCGCAGGCGCGGCCGGTCACGGCCACCGATAGCGACTAATGCCCCGCGCGGGTGAGACGATGAAGACGATGTCATCTGCCAAACCCGCCCCCGTACCCTCCGGCCCCGCCGATTCCAAAGCTGTCCAGTCCGGAGAAGCCCGTTCCAGCGCCATCATGGCGGCCGGAACGCTCGTTTCACGTTTCCTGGGCTTCGCAAAGACGTGGATGCTGGCGACCGCCCTTGGCCTGGGCTCCTCCGTCAATGACACCTTCATCAATGCCAACAACCTCCCTAACCTGATCTTCCTGCTGGTGGCGGGCGGAGTGTTCAATGCTGTTCTGGTGCCGCAGATCATCAAGGCCAGCAAGGCGCCGGACAAGGGTGCGGATTACATCAGCCGACTGCTGACGCTGGCGGTCCTGGTGCTGCTGGTGCTCACGCTGCTGGTCACGGTGCTGGCGCCTACGGTCATTCAACTGACCACCCAGGGCTACTCGCCGCAACAGAAGGCCCTCGCGGTATCGTTCGCGTTCTGGTGCCTTCCGCAGATTTTCTTCTACGGCCTGTACGCCCTGCTGACCCAGGTCCTGAACGCCCACGGAGCCTTCGGACCCGCGATGTGGGCGCCGATCGTCAATAACATCGTGGCAATCGCCGGGCTGGGCATGTTCATCGCCATCATGGGCACCAACGCCGCCAATCCCCACACGATCGAGAACTGGGGGTCCTTCCAGACCATCCTCGTGGCCGGATTCTCCACGATCGGCGTCGTCACCCAGACCGCCGTCCTGCTCATTCCCGTGTTCAGGCTCCGGCTGGGGCTGCGGCCGCGCTTCGGCTGGCGCGGGGTCGGGCTGGGCCATGCCGCAAAGCTGAGCGTCTGGACCCTGGCGACAGCCGCCGTGGGGCAGTTGGCCTTCCTTTACGTCATGCGCATCGCCACGATTCCGGGCGCGGAGCGGGCCCGCCTCCAACAAGCGGGGGATCCCGCGGCGGCCAGCATTCCGGGCAACGCCGTGCTGGAGGTGGCCAGCCAGCTGTACCTGCTGCCACACTCCATCATCGCCCTGTCCCTGGCCACCGTGCTGTTCAACCGGATGACCCGGGCGTCGCAGGACGGAGACCGGGCCGCGCTGCGCAGCGCGCTCTCCCACGGGCTGCGGACCATGGCCGTGGCCACCGTCTTCGGCGCGCTGGCGCTCTTCGCGCTGGCCGGGCCGCTGGGCATGTTCTTCTCCGGCGACGTGCGCCTGGACGGCGTCATGCTGGCCCAGACCCTCACCATCCTGGCCCTCAGCACCCCCTTCATGAGCGCCAACTTCATGATGTCGCGCGTGTTCTACGCCAACGAGGACGCCCGGACGCCGTTCTTCATCCAGCTGGTCCTGGCACTGGTCAACGTAGTGGCCGCGTTCGCAATCCAGTTCCTGCCGTTCGATCAGATCATCTTCGCCATAGCCATCCTCTACACCGCCGGCAACATCCTCTCCGTGATCGTCAGCGCAACCTTCCTGCGCCGGCTCCTGGGCCACCTCGACGGACCCCGCATTGCCAGTTCCTACATCCGCATGGGCTACGCGGCCCTGGGTTCTGCCCTGGCCGGAGCCGTGGCCCTGTGGCTGCTGGGCAGCTACAACCCGGACGGCTACGCCTGGAGCAACCGGATCGCCGCTCTGGTGACGATCGTCGTCGTCGGTCCCGTCATGCTGGCCGCCTACCTCCTGCTATTGAAGCTCTTCCGGGTGACCGAACTGCAGGACCTCCTGCAGCCGCTGCTTGGGCGACTCCGGCGCCGCACCGCCGAGCCGGGCACCGAGCCGCAGGCAGGCGGCGCACCGGAGGTGCGAAGGGCGCCCGAGCGGGCCACCACCTCGGTGGATACAGGCCTGATTCCGCGAATTTCCGGCGGGTTCGACGCCGAGTCCTTCCGCGCCGGCCCCGACATCCGGGAAGAGGACTCGTTCCCTTACGGGCGTCCGTCCGGTCCGGAGGGCGGCTATCTGCCGGCCGAGGACCTCCCCAGCACTGCGCAGGGCGGTTTGGGCCGGGGCGATGTTCCCTTGCCGGGCCGCCGGACCTACCAGGGCCCGGCCGGTCACAACCCCTATTTCCCGTTTGGCCGGAAAAAGAAAAAATAAGCCCGGCTCCGTTTCAAAACGCCATGCTCACGCGGCCCGGACAGAGCATCGGCTAGGATCGAAGACTAACAAGGGAAGTTGCGGACCAGCGGTCAACCGGCTTACCGGAGGGCGCACGGTCACTCTCAGAGTGGCCACGTCGGCAGGTCCCGGACAGTCTAGGAGGAGCCCGTGTCCCACCCGATCGATGTCGGATCAGTACTCGGTGGCCGCTACAAGGTCACTGCCACCGTACTGACCTCACATGACCAGGATCTGGTGCTGGACGGTGTGGACCAGGTGCTCAACCGGCCCGTGAGCATCCTCGTCGCCGGCCCGGGCAACGCCGACCAGGTGGCCCAGAGCGCCCGTGAAGTGGCCACGGGCGAACGTCCCGGCAGCGTGCAGATCCTCGACCTTGGCGTCAGCGAGTCCACCACTTATCTGATCACCAACCACACCTCGGCGGCGGACCTCCTTGATCTTGTGGTGTCGTCCAGCCCGCCGTACGTCGAACCTTTCTTCACAGACACCTTGGGCAGCGAAATCTTCGGGCAGGCCCGGTCCCACGAACCCGAAACCTACGACGGACTCTACGACGACGAGGAAGTCGACGCCGGGTACATCAACTACGGGCAGACCCAGGCCGCAGCCGGACAACCCCCGGTTTCCCCGTCGGCATCCCCAGCAGACGTACCGTCCCGGCCCACGTCGGCGCCCGCCGCCGCGACTGGCGCGGCAGCAGCAGCGGGGGCAGCGGCCGCTAGGGCCCCCAAAGCCCCCACAACCGCACCGCAGGAGACCGCGGCACATTCGTCGGCGCCGCAGCCCGTCCAGGGCGGCACAGCATCCCGCCAGGCCGACTCGGCAGCGCAGCAGCCGGCCACCGCCGCGGCACCTAAAGTTTCCTTGTGGTCCGACGACGACTACACCGGCGACGACCAGCCCGGTGCCGGAGAGCACCACGGCGGCGCAGCTGCGGCCGCCGGACTGGCCGGTGCCGGTTTCGACACCGCGGATCGGGCTCCGGGCAACTTCCCCGCCTCGGCCCGTGCCGCCGTCGATGAGGACGAGTACGAGTACGAGGACGGAGACGAGCCCAGCCGGGAACCGCGTTCCATGCGCTGGCTGGTGGGCGGCCTCCTGGCTGCCGTGCTGGTGGTGGGGCTCATCTTCGCGGTTACCAACCTTGGCAGCCTCTTCAAGAGCAACCCGCAGACCGCCGCCCCGTCCCCCGCGGCGTCCAGCGCGCCGCAACAGTCCACCGGGCAACCGTCGCCGACCGCCAGCAAGGCACCGGCCGCCGGGCCGCCCGTCATCGAGGGCGTGACACGACTCGGCAACTTCGATTTCGCCGGGAATTACGACTCCGACCTCGTCAAGACGTTTGACGGGAACGGGGCGAGTTTCTGGTCCGACATGGAATTCGCCACGGAGGACTGGGGCGGACTTGCCTCCGAGGTTCCGCTCGTCGTCAAGCTGAAGGGCCCTTCCAAGGTCTCCTCCGTCACCCTGAGCCAGCTCGGCGCCTCCGGCGGCAGCATCAGCGTGTTCACCAATAACAGCCCCTCCCTGGACGGTGCGAAGCCCATTGGCAGCAACAGCTTTACGTCCCCGGACCTCACGATGCCGCTCCCTGAACCGGTCACAGCGCAATATTTGATCGTGTCCATCAAGACGCTTCCCAAGCTGGCCGCTCCCAAGACCCGCTACGGGTACGGCCTGCGCCTGGCCGAGATCAAGGTGCAGTAGCGGCCCAGTACAGTAGCGGCCCAGTACAGTAGCGGACCCTGGGCCGTAGCGGCTCTATCCGGTCGCGGCCCTGTAATCCGTCGCGGCCTTGCAATCCGGGGCCGACACCGGCTCCATCCGCGGCAAACCGGTACCCTGAGTAGTGGTGTTGCTCCGTGACGCCCATTTCGGCCGGAATATTCAATGCCCGGCATTAGTTGTGCCATGTGGCCGGCCTATCGAGGCGGGCGCATCGACAAAGGAAGAGGTTCACCGTTCAGTGAGCAACGCAGAAAACACTGCCTCCGAAGTACGTGATGTGATCATCGTCGGCTCCGGCCCGGCGGGCTACACCGCAGCGGTGTACACGGCGCGCGCGAACCTGAAGCCGCTGCTCCTGGCAGGCTCGGTCACGGCCGGCGGCGAACTGATGAACACCACGGACGTGGAGAACTACCCGGGTTTCCCGGACGGCATCATGGGCCCGGACCTGATGGAGAACTTCGAAAAGCAGGCCGCGCGCTTCGGCACGGAGATCCAGTTCGAGGACGTCACCGAACTGGACCTCGACGGCGACGTCAAGACCGTCACCATCGGCACGGGGGAGACCTTCAAGGCCCGCTCCATCATTCTTTCCACCGGCTCGGCCTACCGCGAGCTCGGACTGCCGAACGAGAAGCGGCTTTCAGGCCACGGTGTCAGCTGGTGTGCAACCTGCGACGGTTTCTTCTTCAAGGATCAGGACATCGCGGTAATCGGCGGCGGCGACTCCGCGATGGAAGAGGCGCTGTTCCTCACCAAGTTCGCCAAGTCCGTCACCGTTGTGCACCGCCGCGACACCCTCCGCGCTTCAAAGATCATGGCGGACCGCGCCTTGGCCCACGAGAAGATCAACTTCGTCTGGAACACCGGCGTCGAAGACGTTTTGGGACAGGACAAAGTCACCGGGTTGCGGTTGAAGAACCTGGTGGACGGCGCGGAAACCGAATTGGCCGTGACCGGAGTGTTCGTTGCAATCGGCAATGATCCTCGCACCGATCTGGTCAAGGGCAAGCTCGAACTGACCGCAGAGGGAACCATCGCGGTCGACGGCCGCACGTCGAAGACCAGCGTCCAGGGTGTTTTCGCCGCCGGCGACGTGATCGATCCGACCTACCGCCAGGCGATCACCGCGTCCGGTTCCGGTTGTGTGGCCGCCCTCGACGTCGAGCACTACCTCGCAGATTTCCACGCCTAAACGGCGCGCAGCAACCAACGGAAGAGAGACAAAGGTTATGAGCAACGCAAAAGACGTAACTGACGCCAGCTTCAGCACTGATGTGCTGGCCTCCGAGAAGCCCGTCATCGTCGATTTCTGGGCTGAATGGTGCGGCCCCTGCCGCAAGCTGGGACCGATTCTTGACGAGATTTCGGTCGAGTACAGCGAGAAGGTTGATGTGGTCAAAGTGAATGTTGACGACAACCCGGCCATTGCAGCCGAGTACGGCATCACATCCATCCCGGCCGTTTACCTGTTCCAGGGCGGCGAGGTCAAGAGCACCGTTATCGGCGCCCGGCCCAAGCAGTTCTTTGAGAAGGAATTCGCGGACGTCCTGTCCTAGGCTGATTGAAAAATGGTCCCCGCTTCTGGCGGGGGCCATTTTTTTGTTGGATCCACGGTCCACAGAGGGGAGCGGGACTGCCCGGATTGAAGCGAGCACCTTTTCCGACTGATAGAGCAAGCTTTGGGGGTTGTCTGCTGATGTAATTTTCTGTCCGCTGGCCATTCTCGCTGAATCCTCGAAACCCTGCCCCTGAGGGATGCTGTCGTCCGTCATCGTGAGCGCTGTAGTGCTCAAGGGATGCTCGTCGGCCGTCTGGCGTGTTACCGTGTTTCACGTGAAACACGCATTCACGTGAAACATGGGAATCAAGGCCTCATGGACGTTTCTGCATTTCATGACATTCTGCAGGCACTATCTAGCCCGCGTGCCAAATACGGTCGTCATCGGGCCATGGCCTTGGCCGTAGCCGTGGGTGCAGAACTCGCCCCAGTAGCGACTTGAGCATGCCGCGCCCGGAATCGTTTCACGTGAAACATTGGACCCCGATGCGGAAATCAAGGCCCAGGAGGTGGATCAAGAAATCGCGGTCGTAGGACTCGATGCCTTGATGGTCAATGCGCCGACCGTCGACATAGTGGATGGCCGGTGATGACGCAAGCAATGGGTTACCACTGAAGTAGGCCAGCTACATGATCTGAATCGCGTCCTGCGGACCAACGCCCCAAATCCAGGCGGCGCACGAGGCGTTCCGTCATGACAGAGACGCTCAATATTCCGCGGACGTCGTCCAGCAAATCCAGGCAAAGGCTGGAGGGACCTGATTCACGAGGTATTCACTCACCGGATAGCAAATTCAGACGAAAATCCAGAGAGCACATGATCAACTGACCCACTTACGAGGCCTGTTCCCAGCGCCGGCCGCCACCACCCACGCGTTCCGCTGCCGGTGACTGATGCGCCCTGATGTTTCACGTGAAACACGCCCACTGCTCCAGTATGGACCTGTCGCGCAATACGATCGTCGTAATGTTTCACGTGAAACAGAACCCGACGCTCATTCGTGGATCCGCCGGGCAAGGCCAGTGTCTCGATGTTTCACGTGAAACAGAACCTCTGCCGTGAATCGACAACCGCCCAAACGAGGCGAAGTGAAAGTTGACTCTTAGATATGCACCGATCATCATTCACTACAGTTCTTTTCCCTTGACCAGGGAGGCGTAATCAAGTGGGTCCCTCTGTTCGCAATTTGCTCTCTAACTTGGATTCCACGCAGCCTCAGCACGGGATTTGGCCAGCTGCAGCGTCTGGCAGGTTTCACGTGAAACATGCCGGCAGCTTCGGCATCATCCTGCAGGGTCGCAGTCACCAAAGACCGCATGGCTCCTGATGGGGGACTGGCGCCCCATTCCACGCCGCGATTCCAGGTCGCGTCAGCCGTGCGATCTATAGGCAGGCTTGAATAGAAGGCTTGGCCGGGCGGACTTCCCGTCAGCGGGCGACCAGAACCTCTTCCCTTAATCGCAGCCCGGTGGCAAACAATTCGAGTGCGTACGTGCCTGTGCAGTCAAGGAAACGGAGTGCTGCTGGACCCCCGGCCCCGCACCCTCTAACGTGGTTCTAGTGGCTGCGGTCCCGGTCCTTGGGGGGAACCCCGAGAGGAGCTCGAGTGCGCGCTAGTATCTCGGCGGCCCATGTTGTCTGATTTGAGGCTAATCCGAACACCGGCGAGAGAACTCCGGTTCGACCGGCAGCAGGCAATGGAAAGAAGCTCTCCTCGTTCAGTCAATGGATGACGCATGGCGGGCCGTCTACGACAGATCAGCAGGGGGACGGAGTTCCCATTCCATCGCGCTATGGCCGGCCACACCCGAACCCTTCGACAACATTTCTCGTCGCGCTAGGTCCACCATCCGGCTCCCGCGCCTGGCGGACTCCGGGAGCCAGCCGAATCACGCCGCCAATTCTTCAGGCCCCGCTGCCCCAGCCGTTGGTCCGTAAGTCCTGTGCCCGTACAGCAGTGGCCAGATTCAGAACCGAGCTTGTTGGTCCCACCTCCTCTATCCACTGCTGATCTGGCCTGCGGTGCCGGGCCGCTAGTCTCCGGCCATGTCCACTCTCAAGCACCCCTCAAACCCCACGGCGGCCCTCCAATTACGCGTGCCATCGGCAGCTCAGGCCCTCCTGGCCCTAAGGAGAGAACCGGGTATGCGATGGTTCAGAGCCCGTCGAACACCCAGGGGTCTTCGTTCCTGGGACAGAAGGCCTGGGAGAGAAGGGGTGCGCTCTCTCCTCACCCCCACGCTCGTGTCCGTGGCGTTACTAGTCGAACCCCAGTGAGGTTCGGCACCTCGGCAACATCTCCATCGACGCCCGGTTTCGCGCGGACCTACCGATTGAAGCCACTGCCGCCGTCCTAGGAACGAGATCCTCAATCCGTCCCTGTCCCTGCCGCAGTCCCTGTCCCTGATCAAATCACCGCTGTCTTGATGGCACCTTCCTAAGGGCCCACCGATCAATATTTGTTTCATCGCTGCAGCCGTCCGGATAGCCAGGGTGACGTCAGAGAGGGCCTGCATTCATGCCCGCCCAGCACGTCCAGACGACGGTCGGATCCGTCGCGCCGAAGATATCCACCATGTTCTCCACAGAAGTTATTCACATAGTTATCCACAGGCCCCGAGAGATTATTCACACCCCCGTCCTCCGACCGAGGACGCGTCGATGGGACCTCCGGCGCCGACCGATTGACCGGCTGCCCGCGGTGCTGGTGGTATGCCGCCACGCCCCATATAGAGCCCTGATGACTCGACTAAGAAAGGAAGTCATATACGCCGAAAAATTAACCCTAGAGCGGCGATTTAATACATTCTCATGAAAGCCTCTGGCATCGACCCTTCAGGTCACGATCATGTTTCACGTGAAACGGAGTACGAGCATTCAACGGAGCATTGAGGCAGGCGGCATCACCGCGGTTCGTGTCCCAGAGCGCCTGCCGTACTGAGCTTCGGTCCGAAACTAATCCACAAAGTTATCCACAGCAATATCCACCGCTCTATCCACCGCCCTGTCCACCGGGCATTGGCAGGAGCAGGAACTCTGGACGGCTCTGAGAACCTCGGTCAGTGACGGCGTTCAGCAGCCATACCTCAGCCTCACAAACGCCGAGCACCGTAGCTGGCAGGGGAGCGTGGCCCGTCCCCGTCTAAGCTCTCAGCCTCCGTCATTCGCCATGGGGTCACGTCGCCGTGTCATGCTGCACGGTTCGCCTGTAGAGGACGTGGTGTACTGCGCCGGCCCGTTGCTGACACATGGCGCTTGAAAGAGAGGCCGACCGCCGGGCTCAGTGGAGCTGTCTATGTCACGCCCTCGTCGATCGAAAGTCCCCGTGCACCACGTGGTGCCTACAAGACGGTTCATGAAAGTCGACTGCTGGGCCAACGCGTGGCGGCCTGCCGCGTGCTCGCATTGCGACGGAGCGGAGCATATTCCGGCAGACCGCATGCCGATGGGTCCGGAAGATTCCGAGCCGAGGCAGCGCCGGACTGTGGAGCGGCACAGGGTCCCACGGTCCGCGGATTGTGATTCGCTGACTGGAGTTCCGATCCGTTCCACCCGGACCACGGCTAACCGGTACGAACGCGAACGTACAGGGCAACTCGTCCATCTGGACGTGAAGAGGCTTGCTGCATCCCCAACGATGGCGGCTGGCGTTCCCATCGCACAAAAACCGTCCCAGCCAGGCCGACGCTGCTGCAGGCGTGACCGACCCCCAATCTAAATCGACATGGCACTGGCACGTCCTCCGCTTGCGACTTGCCGGTATTGCGTATCCGGAGTCCCGCTCGCCACGGCTCCTGGTGGACCGGACTGCCAGGGCTTCCCTGCGGTGAGTGCTGGTGACGTCCATTGGCGGATCATTGCTGGACTCTCGCAAAGCCTCTAGTGGCAGCGGACGCATACGGGGCCGTCGGCCAAACTGTGTGGGGGAGCAGCGGTGCCGGGTGCGTCGGGAAGCCACCGTGCAGGGTGTCCTGGGAAGCCACGCCTTCGGATGTAGCGGGGTGCCCGGGCCGGGGCAAGCCGACCTGCACGCTCGGACATGGACGACGCGAACGGCAACTGAAGCGCGCCGGCGTTCAGGAGTATCGACCAAGCTGGCGAATCCGATACGGCCAGCGAGCTGGCCGGGGGAGCTGTAGGGGACGTAACGCCCTGATACCAAGCAGCCCAGTCGGCTTCCCATGAGGGGCACTCCGCCGCATCGCTACGACACTAGGTACTTCTGCGGCGTCGGCGCCACATCAACATCCATATCGAGGTCCACCTTTCGGCCCGCAGGCCAGCAACGACGACCCAGACCAATGGCCAATCTCGCCCCCGCCACAACGGGCACCGTCGCTCAGACTTGGGGCCGTGGACCGTTGGCGGCGGACCGGGCGCGGCGAGCCTGGTCAAAACCGTGGCCGTAGAATCTCCGGGGTTGCCTTCCAGGGGCGCCTCAACGACTACACAAGGGAAAGTAGGGCTGCCGGCATTCTTGCAACACTCCGGCGAAGAATGAAAGACTCCGTCACACGGCAAATTTCGACAGATCCGGACTTCTGCGGCCCTCCAGCCTGCTCGGCGTTCATTCGGCTATCGGGCTTCCCATGCAGCTCTGCAACGGCGCCGGACGGCATTTTCAGGGCCCCACAAGAGGCTGTGGCTGCCACGGACCTGGTCCTGCGGACATTGCAGCCGCTCTGGAAAGAGGTCAGCTCCGGCCGCGGATCTCCGACGATCCCGAGAGCTGGCAGTTTTTCGTGTGCTGTTCCTGCCTGCTGCGGTCGTTGAATAGGGCCCTCGGAACTAGGTGGAACGCGGAGCCAGACGTGGGCAAAACCGCCGGCCGAGCATTTTCTCATTGGAGGCTCAATCATCACGACGCAGGCGTGGGTATCTGATCGATCATCTGCAATCGGTCGAGCCATCCGCTCAACCATCCTGCCGGTTCCCAGCCGCTTGGCAATCAGGCACCCCCAATGCCGTCGCTCAGTCGGAATACCGACTTCCGCACGGACGCTGACGACCGGCGGACCACGGACGTTCAGCAACTAAACGGATAGTTCCACCTTCCTCAGCTCTCGCCCTTAGACCGCCTCGGGCCTTCGAGGGGACTGGGCGCCGTGACGTCGACTCGCCGGTCCTGTTTCACGTGAAACATGGATCGACGGCTCCGGAGCAGGTGTTCGAAGAGTTCTTGCCTGGAGCGTCGACGGCTGCTTCAGCACCGCGCTCTGCCACCGGCCTCGCACGCGCGGGCAGGAAGGGGAGGACGTACACAGGCGTCCCGATTACACCTACGCTGAAAATTTCAGTTCACTTTTCCCACAATAGGGACGAACGCGGGGCCATCTGAGATGAGTATGCGCACAAAGCTCCGGCACCAAGCACGGCGACGCACCTGTCCCACGCCCGAAGCCTCCGTACGCGAAGGGTTACGGCGAGAATGAAGGACAGTCGGGGCCCGCCCCACGCATCGCCAGTATTTGGAGCGCTGGCATTAACGAGAAAGGAGGGTCTGTTTCACGTGAAACAGACCCTCCCGGAAACTCAGCCGTCCGCGGCCTAGCTGGGCGCTCCAGGCGTGAGAACGTCCATGATGCGGTTCAGGTCCTCGACGCTGGCGAACTCAATGCTGACCCGACCCTTACGGGCACCGAGAGAGATCTTGACGTTCGTATCAAGACGATCAGACAGCGACGACGCCAAGTAGTCCAACCGTTCGTGGCGGGCTCCCGGGCGCGGGATGTTGTTCTTGGCCGGCGAGGCGGGGCTCTGATACAGGGTGACGGCTTCTTCGGTTGCCCGCACCGACATACCCTCCGACACAATTTTCTGCGCCAGCCGTTCCATGGCCGCGGCGTCCGGAAGTGCCAGCAACGCGCGGGCGTGACCTGCCGAGATAACGTTTGCGGCAACCCGTCGCTGGACCAGCGGGGGAAGCTTCAGCAGCCGCAGCGTGTTGGACACCTGGGGCCTCGAACGGCCGATCCGGTCCGCCAGCTGCTCGTGGGTAGTCCCAAAGTCTTCGAGGAGCTGCTGGTAAGCCGCAGCCTCTTCGAGCGGATTCAGCTGGCTGCGGTGCAGGTTCTCCAGCAGCGCATCGCGAAGGAGGTCGTCATCGGTGGTATCACGGACAATCGCGGGGATGGTTTCCAGGCCAGCGGCCTGTACTGCACGCCACCGCCGTTCACCCATGACGAGCTCGTAGGGTTCGCCACCCTCTTCGGTTGAGGTACGGACCACAATTGGCTGGAGGACGCCGATTTCCCGCACGGAGTGCACCAGCTCCGCCATGTCGTCCTCATCGAAGACCGAGCGGGGCTGTTTGCGGTTTGGATGGATATCAGTGACCGGGATTTCGGCAAATCTGACACCGGGCACCTCGACGAGTTCAACAGTCCGCTCGTCGCCTTGCACCGAAGTGGACTCGACCGGCAACTGCTCGCCGGAGTCGGCCGCGGACGGCTTGGCAGCAGCAGTCGACGATTTCGGCGCAGCCGTCTTCCGGGTGAGAGCCTTCTTGGACCCCGCACCGGCAGCGCCGGCAGCCGAGTCGGCTTCGGCAGCAGCGCTGCTGGCGGCAGCTACGTCAGCAGTGACGTCAGATGGATCGCCAGCCTTGGCATCGGACTCCGGCGCCGTGGCCTGCGCGGTGTTGACGTCGGGGAGCGCCTCGGCGTCGGAAGTCTTTTTTCGGGCTTCGGGAAAGAAGAGGTCCACGGGCCGGGATGGGGCAGCGCCGTTTCCGGAGGCGCTGGCCGCGGCGGAACTTGGAATGAGTGCGCCAAGTCCACGGCCGAGGCCGCGTCGCTTATCGCTCATGGATAAATCCCTCCAGTGGAAGAGCCGGGATTCACCTGGCTCTGGTTAGTGCAATTCTCGAAAAGATTCTAACGTTCCGCGATTTCCGCTGCGGCTTCCAGATAAGACAGGGCGCCGCTGGAAGAAGGATCATACGTCATGACAGTTTGCTGGTAGCTCGGTGCTTCGGAAATGCGTACCGACCTCGGTACCACCGCGCCGAGCACCTGCTTGGGGAAGTGCTCCCGGACCTCGGCTGCCACCTGGGCGGCGAGGTTGGTGCGGCCGTCATACATGGTCAGCAAAATCGTGGAGACAACCAGATCGGCGTTCAGGTGCTTCTGAATCATCTCGATGTTCTTCAGGAGCTGGCTCAGGCCCTCGAGGGCATAGTACTCACACTGGATCGGGATGAGGACTTCGCCGGCCGCGCAGAAAGCATTGACCGTCAGCAGTCCGAGGCTCGGCGGGCAGTCAATGAAGATGTAGTCCAGCCGCTCTTCGCCATTCTTGGCGCGCTCCTTGGAGTACACATCGATTGCGCGGCGCAGCCGCTGCTCGCGGGCCACCAGGCTAACGAGTTCGATTTCGGCACCGGCGAGGTGGATGGTGGCGGGCGCACAGATCAGGTTGTCGATGTCGGGGCACGGGGCCACAACGTCCTTCAGCGGGACATCGTTGATCAGGACATCGTAGATGCTGTCGACGTCGGCGTGGTGCTCGATTCCCAGGGCTGTGGAGGCGTTGCCCTGCGGATCGATGTCGATCACGAGCACGTTCAGGCCTGCGGCTGCCAGCGCGGCGGCGATGTTGACGGTTGTCGTCGTCTTGCCGACGCCGCCCTTCTGGTTGGAGACGGTGAAGACCCGGGTCTTTTCCGGTTTGGGCAGTTGCCGGCCAAGCAACCGCTCGCGGCGCTTGTTTTCATGCGCGAGTTCCCGGGCGATGGGGCTGGAATCGTCGATGGAGTCCAGCACGTTCCCGGTGTGCGGAAGAGAGGTTTCACGTGAAACACTGGCCATTCCGCTCGCCTTTGCAACCGAAGCCGTGTGATTTCCGGAGTAGTCAAAAGCTACTGCAGGAGCCGTAAACGCCCGTGCGGACCCCAGGGACACAAACGGCGGGATCCGTTGTGTGGAGGCTTCGCTACTGCTCACTATGACACGCTCACTCTCATTCGGCTTTTGCTGCCGGTTACTAGCCTAACCTCTTCCCCTCGGACTCCCCGGGCACCGGGGCCGGTGCTAGGTAATCTTTTGAGGCTTGTTCACTACGATTCGCACAACGGTGGTGGGTTCCTCGAGCAGTTCCTCGCCCACCACCACCACGGACGTCTTAATGCCGCCCAGCTTGCGGATAATCTTGGCGGCCTTTTCAATTTCTTCGCCGGCGCTGCGTCCCTTGATGGCTACGACTTCCCCCTTGCCGGCCAGGAGCGGAATGGTCAGGCCTGCGAGGTTGGACAGCGCGGATACCGCGCGTGCCGTAACGACGTCGGCGTTCACGAGTCCCACCGCGAGTTCCGCGCGAGTCCGCATGATCGTGACGTTCTCGAGGCCAAGGTCATCCACCACCTCCTGGAGCCAGATGACGCGGCGCTCCAGCGGTTCGATCAGGGTCAGTTCCAGGTCCGGCCGGGCGATGGCCAGGCACAGTCCGGGCAGGCCGGCCCCGCTGCCGACGTCGGCGACATGGCTTCCGTGGGCAATCTGGCTCTCGATGACGGCGCAGTTAAGCACGTGGCGGCTCCACAGCCGCGGCACTTCGCGGGGGCCGATCAGGCCACGTTCGGTCCCGGACGTGGCCAGGTGCTCGACGTAGCGGGTCGCCAGTTCCAGGCGGTCACCGAAGATGGACTCTGCTGCCTTGAGTTCGGGCGCGGTAATTTCAACCATCAAGCTAGTCAACGGTTCAGTCTGCGGAGACAACGATGTGCCGGTCGGCGCCTTCGCCTTCGGACTCGCTGACGAGTCCCAAATCGGCGACGGCGTCGTGCACGATCTTGCGCTCATAGGCGCTCATCGGAGCCAGGGCAACTGCCTCGCCGGAATCCTTGACCGCGGCGACGGCGTCTTCTGCGATCTTCTGCAGGTCACCGGCACGCTCGGCACGGTATCCGTTGATATCCAGGACCAGGCGGGACCGGTTCTCCGTCGCGGACAGCACGGCGAGCCGCGTCAGCTCCTGGAGCGCCTCAAGGACTTCGCCCTCACGGCCCACAAGGCTTTCCAGGCCGGCCGATTCTTCTTCGGCGACAATTGAGATATACGTGCGACCGTTGCGGACCTCGATGTCGATGTCGCCATCGATGTCCGCGATGTCCAGGAGTTCCTCAAGGTAGTCCGCAGCGACGTCGCCTTCTTCTTCGAGGCGGCTTGCAGAACCACTCTTGCCGGTGCCGGCCTCCGCGCCCTCGGCTGCGTCCTGTGACGACTCCTGAGCTGCCTCCTGGGCGTCGTCCCGGTCGTCTTCAAACTCGGTGGAAATAGCGTTTTCGGTGCTCTCGGCGGACATTACTTCCTCTTCCTGTTCTTACGCTGCGGCTGGACGCGCTGGGTCTTGGCTTCCACGGCGGCGGCCGCGGCGGAAGCCTCGGCTGCCTCGGCGTCGGCCTTCTTGCCGCCCAGGAGGGGCAGGGCAGGCAGGCCCTTGGCGGCCCGGCGCTCGGCGAGAGCCTTGGCGGCCGGCGATCCCGGCGTAGGCATCCGGCGGATCACGAAGAACTGCTGTCCCATGGTCCAGAGGTTCGTGGTGGTCCAGTAGATCAGGACGCCGATGGGGAAGTTGATGCCACCCACGCCGAAGACGACCGGCAGGATGTAGAGCATCATTTTCTGCTGGCGCATGAACGGGCTGGCCAGGGCCTCTTCGGACATGTTCTTGGCCATGATCTGCTTCTGCGTGATGAACTGCGAGGCCGTCATGGCCAGGATCATCACGATGGAGAGGATCCACACCGACACCTCGTTGCCGCCGCCGCCGTGCAGCAGGGATGCCGAGAGCGGGGCGCCGAAGATGGTGGATTCGTCGAACTGCTTGACCTGTTCCGGGCTCATGGCGCCGATGCCATGGCCGCCCGCCTTGGCCGAACTGATGCCCGAGAGCACCTGGAAGAGGGCAAAGAAGAAGGGCATCTGGATCAACATGGGCAGGCAGGCCGAGAACGGGTTGGTGCCGTGCTTCTTGTACAGCGCCATCTGTTCCTGCGCCATGGCCTGGCGGGACAGCTGGTCGGTCTTGCCCTTGTACTTGTCCTGCATTTTCTTCAGGTCAGGCTGCAGCAGCTGCATGCCGCGCTGGGCCTTGATCTGCTTGACGAAGACGGGAATCAGGGCGGCGCGGATGACCAGCACGAGCCCGATGATGGACAGGGTCCAGGTCCAGCCGCTGGCCGCCGGCATGCCGATGGCGCTCAGGCCGTCGTGGAAGCCCACCATGATGGCCGAGACCAGCCATTTGAACGGGGCCAAAAGTGTTTCAAAGATGTCCATACGATTCCCTATTCGTCAGGCCGCAGTGCGGCCTTCTCCATCAGGCTGAGCAGCCAGGTACTTGTCCGGATTGTTCAGCACAACAATTGTGGGGGTGCGGCCGGCTGGCCATTCCCGATGCCCGGCGGGGACATGGTCCACACCGCCGGCATTCCATGGGTGGCAGCGCAAGAGGCGCCTGGCAGCCAGCCAGCTTCCTTTCACAGCACCGTGCACTGTGATCGCTTCAAGGGCATAGGCCGAACAGCTGGGGAAAAAACGGCAAACCTGGCCGTACAGCGGCGAGACCACCTTGCGGTAGGCCATCAGCAGCAGAATGAGGACATTGCGGGGCAGGTTCCAGGCCATCGTGCCCAACCGGCGCAGGGCCGATCCGGGCGTCGCAACTAACAGGCGGGGGACGACGGCGGCAGTTGAGTTACGCACGCGGGGTCCCTTCCTGTGTTGTCTCGTAAGAACCTGATGAAGCAGCCTCTGGAAGGCGGCCGCCCAGCCGTTTCATGGTGGTGTCCAAAGCGGCGTCATAATCGGCGAGCAGCTGGTCCCAGCTGGCCCCCGCCGAGGCGGGCAGTGCCCGGACCACGATGGCGAACCCGCTGCCGTATTTCTGCAACGACAAAGCGCCGGCTTCTCTCAGTCTCCTCTTAACGAGGTTCCTGACAACAGCGTTCCCGACACTCTTGGAAACGATGAATCCGATCCGGCTTGGTTCATCGGCAGCGAGAGCTGCCGCATATAACACTACGTTCCGGCGTCCATTGCGGACACCGGAACGTACAGTGGTTGAAAAATCGGTTGATGTCCGCAGACGGTTCCTGGTGGCTAGCACCGTTCAACTCGCACAGGGATATGGACCGACGAGTCAGTTATTTAGGCCGACAGTTCGGTGCGGCCCTTGCCACGACGGGCTGCCAGGATGGCACGGCCGGCACGGGTACGCATACGAAGGCGGAAGCCGTGCTTCTTGGCTCGACGGCGGTTATTCGGCTGAAAAGTCCGCTTGCTCACGTTAGTTACTCCAGTGGATCAAAGGTGCGCCCACCCGATCAAGGGGAAGAACTGGCCGACGCTAAGTTTTGTATGTGCCACTTCCCTCGTAACTCGCTCAACGCGTGGCGTCGGGAGAGATTCAGATGAGGCGAAAAGCGTACACATGGGACTTCACAACGTTAGGGCTTGCCGACCTCCCGAGTCAAACCGGGGGTCGCTCCGCAAGCTTTCCCCAGCTGTGGCTAACTGCCGCCGCAGCCTGTGGATGAAGCGCGTCACGCGCCCCGTTTCAGAACAACAACGGTGTAATTATCCACAGGACTGAACCCAGCTATCTTCTAGCGTTTTCATCCCCTACAGTGTCTCAGTAACCCCTTATCCACGGACTGTGCATAACCCTGTGGATTGAGTCGGCCGGTATAGAGCTCCGGACCGCGTGGATGCACCTAATGCAGGCCAGCAAGTTTGAGGAACTGATTGATGACAGTAGACGAAGCCAACCAAGCCAACACTGTCGGAAGTTCTTGGCGGCGGGTGGTGAGCCTTCTGGAGAACGACCACCGAGTGTCGCCCCGGCAGCGCGGCTTCGTCATCCTGGCCCAGGCCCAGGGCCTGATCGGCTCCACCCTTCTGGTGGCCGTCCCCAACGAGCTCACCCGCGAAGTGCTGCAGACCCAGGTCAAGGAAGCCCTCGACGACGCCCTCCGGAGCGTGTTTTCCGACGAAATCCGCTGCGCGATCGACGTCGACACTGATCTGGTGCCCCTGCACACAGAACCCGAACCCGCCGTCGAACTTTCCCTGGCCGCCGACCCGACCGTGGAGTTGAAGCCGCAGCCGATGCTGCCGAGCACCTCGCACGAATTCGGCCGCCTCAACCCGAAGTACGTCTTCGACACGTTCGTGATCGGTTCCTCCAACCGGTTCGCCCACGCAGCCGCCGTGGCTGTGGCGGAGGCACCGGCGAAGGCCTACAACCCGCTGTTCATCTACGGCGACTCCGGGCTCGGCAAAACCCACCTGCTTCACGCGATCGGCCACTATGCGCGCCGGCTCTACAGCGGGATCCGGGTCCGCTACGTCAATTCCGAGGAATTCACCAACGACTTCATCAACTCCATCCGCGACGATGAAGGCACCAGCTTCAAGACCACGTACCGCAACGTGGACGTGCTGCTGATCGATGACATCCAGTTCCTGGCCGGCAAGGACAGGACCCTGGAGGAGTTCTTCCACACGTTCAATGCCCTGCACAACAACAACAAGCAGGTGGTCATCACCTCGGACCAGCCGCCGAAGCTGCTCGCCGGCTTTGAAGACCGCATGAAGTCGCGTTTCGAGTGGGGCCTGCTGACCGACATCCAGCCGCCCGAACTGGAAACCCGCATCGCGATCCTCCGGAAGAAGGCCCTCAGCGAAGGCCTCTCCGCCCCGGATGATGCGCTCGAATACATCGCCTCGAAAATTTCCAGCAACATCCGCGAGCTTGAAGGCGCCCTCATCCGCGTCACGGCCTTCGCCAGCCTGAACCGGCAGCCGGTGGATGTGGCCCTGGCCGAGATGGTGCTCAAGGACCTCATCACCGACGACGGTGCCCAGGAAATCACCTCGGCCCAGATCCTCACGCAGACGGCCGACTACTTCAAGCTCAGCATGGAAGAGCTCTGCAGCAAGTCGCGCACCCGCACGCTGGTGACCGCACGGCAGATCGCGATGTACCTGTGCCGGGAGCTCACGGACATGTCCCTGCCCAAGATCGGGCAGGAGCTGGGCGGCCGCGACCACACCACCGTGATCCACGCCGACCGCAAGATCCGCGAACTCATGGCGGAACGCCGGGTCATCTACAACCAGGTGACAGAGCTGACCAACCGGATCAAGCAGCAGCAGCGTAATTCCTGAGCCGTCCGTCGGCGCACTCTTACCTTATTAACAGGGCCCTGTGGACAACCCTGTGGATACTTAAGGGGACAACCGCGGTTAATGGGCTTAAAACCCTTAAGGCGTCTGTGGATCGGCGAATCGCCCAAAAAACTTGTCCCCATCCACACCCTGTTTAAAACCTGCTCCGCCCACAGTCCATGAACAGGGCTTAACCGCGGATTCGCACGGCAGGATCGAGTTATCCACAGTTTCCACAGCAGTTATTAACACTACTAATCCCAAGAAAATGAAATTCCCTCAAACAACAATCTCCTTCCGACCTCCGAGCAGTGCCCAGGCCCGTTCCGGACCGGCACAGCAGACCGGCCCCGCGAACAACACTCATGTAACCCGGGGATGGGAGAAACGCTCACCTTGGGGCTAAGCTGTCTGCAGTGCGTCCGTCCCGGACATCTTTTGTGGTTCCCTCCCCGGGCCATGAGGCCCGGGGAGGGCGGACGATCCCCTTGTTGACGGAGTTCGGCATCCCTGCCGAGGTCCGCGGCAGCTTGAGCAGTCTTAGCGATTTTCAGCACAAACAGCAGCAATGAAAGGCGGCACCCTTCCGTGAAGTTCAGAGTCGAACGGGACGTCCTGGCAGAAGCCGTGACATGGACCGCCCGGTCGTTGTCTCCGCGGCCGCCCGTTCCCGTACTTTCAGGCCTGCTCCTGAAGGCTGAAGCCGGTACCGTCAGCCTCTCAAGCTTCGATTACGAGACCTCCGCAAGGCTCGAAATCCCCGCTGACATCAGCACCGAAGGCACCATCCTGGTTTCGGGCCGCCTGCTTGCGGACATCTGCCGCAGTCTGCCGTCCGCACCCGTCGAGGTCGAAACCGACGGCAACAAGGTGACCCTCACGTGCCGCCGAAGCAGCTTCCACCTGGCCACGATGCCCGAGGCCGAATACCCACCGCTGCCGGCCCTGCCCACGATCAGCGGCACCGTTCCCGGCGATTCGTTCGCCCAGGCGGTGTCCCAGGTGATCATCGCGGCCAGCAAGGACGACACCCTGCCGATCCTGACCGGCGTGCGGATGGAAATCGAGGACGACCTCATCACCCTCCTGGCCACCGACCGCTACCGCCTGGCCATGCGTGAAGTTCCGTGGAAGCCTGCGACTCCGGGCATCTCCACGAGCGCCCTGGTCAAGGCCAAGACCCTCAACGAAGTGGCAAAAACCCTGGGCAGCAGCGGCGACATCAACATCGCCCTCGCCGACGACGACAGCCGGCTGATCGGCTTTGAGAGCGGCGGCAGGACCACCACCTCGCTCCTGGTGGACGGCGACTACCCGAAGATCCGTTCGCTTTTCCCGGATTCCACCCCCATTCACGCCACCGTGCAGACCCAGGAACTGGTGGAAGCCGTCCGCCGCGTCTCGCTCGTGGCCGAACGCAACACCCCCGTCCGGCTCGCCTTCACCCAGGGCCAGCTGCACCTGGACGCAGGCACCGGCGAGGACGCCCAGGCCTCCGAAGAGCTCGAAGCCCAGTTGTCCGGCGAGGACATCACCGTGGCCTTCAACCCGCACTACCTGATCGAGGGCCTGAGCGTCATCGAGACCAAGTTCGTGCGCTTCTCCTTCACCACCGCACCCAAGCCGGCCATGATCACGGCCCAGCAGGACGCCGAGGGCGAGGACCAGGGCGACTACCGCTACCTCGTCATGCCCGTCCGGCTGCCCAACTAACTGACAGATACGGCCGTTTTGACCCCTCAAAACGGCCACGACCGCCAGTCAGTTGGGTGAAGTTCCACCCGAAGCACCCCAGCGCAGAAAAGAGTTCATCCCGTGCACATCGGACTAATCGGCCTTGGAAAAATGGGCTTCAACATGCGCGAACGCCTGCGCAACGGCGGGATCGAGGTCACCGGTTTTGACCGCAACCCCGACGTTGCCGACGTCGCCACCGTGGACGAACTCATCGCCGCCGTCCCGGCTCCGCGGCTGATCTGGGTCATGGTCCCCTCGGGCGACATCACCGATGCCGTGATCACCGAACTCGGCACGAAGCTCGACGCCGGCGACCTCGTGATCGACGGCGGCAACTCCCGATTCACCGAAGACCAGAAGCACGGTGCCGCACTGGCCGAAAAGGGAATCAGCTTTGCCGACTGTGGCGTTTCCGGCGGAGTCTGGGGCCTCCAGAATGGCTACGGCCTCATGGCGGGCGGCGATGCCGCGGATATCGAACGGGCCCTCCCGGTCTTCGACGCGCTCCGTCCAGCAGGTGACCGGGCTGACAGCTTCGTGCACGTCGGCGGTATCGGGGCCGGCCACTACGCCAAGATGGTCCACAACGGGATCGAATACGGCCTGATGCAGGCCTACGCCGAGGGGTACGAACTCCTGACCGCCAAGGACATCGTCGCCGATCTTCCCGGGACTTTCCGGGCCTGGCAAAAGGGGACGGTGGTCCGCTCCTGGCTCCTGGACCTCATGGTCAAGGCCCTTGACGAGGACCCCGGACTGGAATCGATCTCGGACTACGTCGAGGATTCCGGCGAGGGCCGCTGGACCGTCGAGGAGGCTATTGCCAACTCCGTGCCGGCACCGGCGATCACGGCTGCGCTGTTCGCCAGGTTCTCCTCCCGCGAGGACAACTCGCCGGCCATGAGGATGGTGTCCGCGCTGCGCCACCAGTTCGGCGGCCACGCGACCCGGCCGGCCAAGTAATCCTGCCGGTGAGGTCCTGAATCCCGCGTGTACCTAGAAAAACTCTCGCTCACAGATTTCCGCAGCTACGCCCAGGTCGATCTAAACCTTGAGCCCGGCGTCACCGTCCTGATCGGCTCCAACGGCATCGGCAAGACCAACCTGATGGAAGCGATCGGCTATCTGGCCACGCTCAACTCACACCGGGTCAGCACGGACGCCCCACTGCTGCGCTTTGGTGCCGAGCGGGCGATGATCCGGGCCAAGCTGGTCCGTGGCGAGCAGTCGACCGTGCTGGAACTGGAAATCAACGCGGCGCGGGCCAATCGCGGACGGATCAACAGGAGCAATCCGGTCCGCGCCAGGGACCTGCTTGGCATCTGCCAGACCGTGATCTTCGCTCCGGAAGACCTGGCGCTGGTCAAGGGCGATCCGTCCAGCCGCCGCCGGTTCCTTGACGAGCTTCTGGTCAGCCTCATGCCGCGCCATGCCGCGACCAGGAGTGACTACGACCGGGTCCTGAAGCAGCGCAACGCACTGCTCAAGTCGGCCCGGGCCGGAAAGTTCAGCACCGGGCACGAGGCAACGCTGGATGTCTGGGACCAGCACATGGCCCGCGCCGGGGCCGAACTGCTGCACGCGCGCCTCGAGCTTGTGGACCGCCTGCAACCGCACCTCAAAAACGCCTACGCGCAGCTAACCGACGGCTCCAAGGAGGCCGCTGCGGTGTACCGTTCCACGCTGCAGGACATCCTGGACGACGACGGCGCCACATCAAGACCAGCGGAGTCCAGACCTGCAGGCGGCGCCGATTCGGACGACGCCGCCGCTGCCACCCCTGTACTGGCGGAGGACCTGCGCCTGCTCTCCGTCGAGCAGCTCACCGAGCGCTACATCCAGGCCTTTGCCGCGGCCCGCCGCAAGGAACTGGAACGCGGAATCTCGCTGGTTGGACCGCACCGCGACGAGCTTGAGCTCGTGCTTGGATCCGCCCCGGCCAAGGGCTACGCCTCGCACGGAGAAACCTGGTCCATGTGCCTGTCCCTGCGCCTGGCCTCCTATTACGTCATGCTCGATGATGCCCGCACTGGCGGGTCGCCCCCAATCCTGATCCTGGACGACGTTTTTGCCGAACTTGACGTCCAGCGGCGGCGTAAACTGGCGGCAATAGTATCCGGCGCCGAGCAGGTGCTTGTCACTGCCGCCGTCGAGGACGATATCCCGGCTGAACTAACCGGACGGCGGGTGAAGGTCATCCCGGGAGGAATCGATGAGCAGGAAAATCGATGAATAAGGATACCGACGGGGGCCTGCAACCGGGCCGGGATCCCGACGACATCGATGCCGCGCAGGCAGCACTGAACAGGATGCGCGACGCCGCCGCCGCCCGGGGCGAAATCCGCCGGGCGCTCCCACGCTCCGGTGCCGGCACGCAGAAACCCGCCCGCGCCGCGCGCGGTACCCGCGGGTTCTCCCAATTCCATGGCACCGGCCGGGATCCGCTGGGCCTGGGAAAGGTCGTGGGACGCCTCGTGGCCGAACGCGGATGGAGCTCGCCGGTGGCCGTCGGCTCCGTCATGGCGCAGTGGGCCGTGCTGGTGGGCCCGGAGATCTCGGCGCACTGCACCCCTGAGAGTTTTACGGACACCACCTTGCATGTGCGGACCGATTCCACGGCATGGGCGACCCAGCTGCGGCTGCTGAGCAGCAGCCTGCTGGAGAAATTCCGCACCGAGCTTGGCGACGGCGTCGTCACCAGCATCCAGGTGCTCGGACCCGCCGCCCCGAGCTGGCGCAAGGGCCTCCGGACGGTCAATGGCCGCGGTCCCCGCGACACGTACGGATAGCCCCGGGTGCCCGAGACACGCACCGAATGTGAAGCACTTCTTGCAAAAACCCTTGAAAAATCCCCAAGCGGCGTGTAGGGCGCTCGAACGCCCCGGAGTCGTATAGGCACCCTAGGGCTGGACCCCGAAAGCCTTGCAGGGGGAGCCAATGGCCTCTCAGCGGCACTTTCCCTCCCGTTTGGCGCCCTGGAATGCGGGTTTGGCTCCTATAACACGATAGAATCGATCTAGATAACTGGGCGCCGGTGAAGCGTTGACTGAGTCCGTTTCCGACGCAATTTCAGCGTGCGGCGGACGGGATCCCAAGTCAGCGGAACACCCGGCGTCGTCAGTGACGTGCCTGTTGGCAGGAGCCTTTTCCACGGAAGAGGCAAGGGCCGGCCTTCAACGAACATAGAGGAGTCGAAAGCGCCTGTGGCTAACGACAATGCAGAGATCCCGGCAGTGGAAGACGTAGCGGAAGCGGTAGTGCAAGTGGCGGCGGCAGCGGCGTCGTCGTCGGGGACCGCGACACCGCGCGAATACGGCGCCAGTGACATCACCGTACTTGAAGGTCTGGAAGCTGTCCGGAAACGTCCCGGCATGTACATCGGTTCCACCGGACCCCGCGGGTTGCACCACCTGGTCTATGAAGTGGTGGACAACTCCGTCGATGAGGCGCTGGCTGGTTACTGCACCCACATCGAAATCGTTCTGCAGGCCGACGGCGGAGTCAAGGTGGTCGACAACGGCCGCGGTATCCCGGTGGACATGCACCCGACCGAGCACAAGCCCACCGTGGAAGTCGTCATGACCATCCTGCACGCGGGCGGCAAATTCGGCGGCGGCGGCTATGCCGTTTCCGGCGGCCTCCACGGTGTGGGTATTTCCGTGGTCAACGCGCTGTCCAGCCGGGTCGACACCGAGGTCCGCCGCCAGGGACACGTCTGGCGGATGTCCTTCGCCGACGGCGGCAAGCCCCAGGGCAGCCTGGTCAAGGGCGAAGAGGCCGTCGAGACCGGTACCACGCAGACGTTCTACCCCGATGCGACCATCTTCGAGAGCACCGACTTCGATTTCGAAACGCTGCGCGCACGCTTCCAGCAGATGGCCTTCCTCAACAAGGGACTTCGCATCACGCTGACCGACGAGCGCCGGGCTCCGGAGGAGCAGTCCGCGGACGACGACCTGGATCTGGACACCGTTCCCATCGAAGGCGAAGTTGCCGCCGAATTCCACACCGTGGTGTACCAGTACGACGACGGCCTGCTGGACTACGTGAAGCACCTGAACTCCGGCAAGAAGGTGGACGTGGTCCACGAGGACGTCATCGCCTTCGAAACCGAGGACAAGGAACGCCACATCGCCCTGGAAATGGCGATGCAGTGGACCAACGCGTACTCCGAGAGCGTCCACACCTACGCCAACACGATCAACACGCACGAAGGTGGCACCCACGAAGAGGGTTTCCGCGCCGCGATGACCTCACTCATCAACCGCTATGCGCGGGAGAAAAGCATCATCAAGGAAAAGGACGACAACCTCACCGGTGACGATATCCGCGAAGGCCTCACGGCCGTCATCTCGGTCAAGCTGGCCGAGCCGCAGTTTGAAGGCCAGACCAAGACGAAGCTCGGAAACTCCGAGGTCAAGGGCTTTGTCCAGCGCGTGGTCACCGACGGTCTTGGCGACTGGCTGGAACGCAATCCCGGTCCGGCCCGCGACGTGATCCGCAAGGCAATTTCCGCGGCGCAGGCCCGCATGGCCGCCCGCAAGGCCCGCGACAACGCGCGCCGCAAGAGCCCGCTGGAGTCCTTCGGCATGCCCGGCAAGCTTTCCGACTGCTCGTCGAAGGATCCGGCCAAGTGCGAGGTGTACCTCGTGGAGGGCGACTCCGCCGGCGGCTCCGCCAAGCGCGGCCGGAATCCGGAAACCCAGGCCATCCTGCCGCTGCGCGGAAAGATCCTGAACGTGGAGCGTGCCCGGCTGGACAAGGCCCTCGGCAACGCCGAGGTCCAGTCCATGATCACGGCGTTCGGTACGGGCATCGGCGAGGACTTCGACCTGAGCAAGCTGCGGTATCACAAGATCGTCCTGATGGCCGACGCCGACGTGGACGGCCAGCACATCACGACGCTGCTGATGACCCTGCTGTTCCGCTACATGCGCCCGCTGATCGAGAACGGCTACGTCTACCTCGCCCAGCCCCCGCTGTACCGGATCAAGTGGTCCAACGCCCCGCACGACTACGTCTACAGCGACCGTGAACGCGACGCCAAGTTGGTCTCCGGCCAGGCCGGCGGCCGCCGCATTCCCAAGGACAACGGCATCCAGCGCTACAAGGGCCTCGGCGAGATGGATTACACCGAGCTCTGGGACACCACCATGGACCCGGACCACCGCACGCTGCTGCAGGTCACCATGGACGATGCCCTGGCGGCGGACCAGACCTTCTCCGTCCTGATGGGCGAGGACGTCGAGTCCCGCCGAAACTTCATTCAGCAGAACGCCAAGGACGTTCGGTTCCTGGATATCTAGCACCACACCGCCCTAGATATTCCTGGACTGATATATACCTGAAACGGAAAATATAGACTATGAGTGACGAAACACCCGAGGTCCCGGCCGGCTCCGAGCCCGTGCTTGAGGGCACCGTGCTGGACGGCGATGTGCTGACCGACCGCGTCGAACAGGTCGACCTGCAGACCGAAATGCAGCGCTCCTACCTCGACTACGCCATGGCCGTGATCGTGGGACGTGCCCTCCCGGACGTCCGTGACGGCCTCAAGCCCGTCCACCGCCGCGTGCTCTACGCGATGTTCGACGGCGGCTACCGCCCGGACCGCTCCTTCAACAAGTGCGCCCGCGTGGTCGGCGAGGTCATGGGCCAGTACCACCCGCACGGCGACACTGCCATCTACGATGCGCTGGTCCGGCTGATCCAGGACTGGACCATGCGGTACCCGCTGGCCCTCGGCCAGGGTAACTTCGGCTCGCCCGGCAACGACGGCGCGGCCGCCCCGCGGTACACCGAAACCAAGATGGCCCCGCTGGCGATGGAAATGGTGCGGGACATCGACGAGGAAACCGTCGATTTCCAGGACAACTACGACGGCAAGAACCAGGAACCCACCATCCTGCCGGCGCGTTTCCCCAACCTGCTGGTCAACGGCTCCTCCGGCATCGCCGTCGGCATGGCAACCAACATCCCGCCGCACAACCTCCGCGAGGTCGCCGACGGTGTGCAGTGGTACCTGGCCAACCCGACCGCCAGCCGCGAAGAGCTGCTCGAAGAGCTGATCCAACGCATCAAGGGACCGGACTTCCCGACCGGCGCCACGATCCTGGGCCACAAGGGCATCGAGGACGCCTACCGCACGGGCCGCGGCTCCATCACCATGCGCGCCGTGGTGAACGTCGAGGAACTCCAGGGCCGCACCTGCCTCGTGGTCACCGAGCTGCCGTATCAGGCCAACCCGGACAACCTGGCGATCAAGATCGCCGAGCTGGTCAAGGACGGCAAGATCTCCGGCATCGCCGACCTCCGCGATGAAACCTCGGGACGCACCGGCCAGCGCCTGGTGATCGTGCTCAAGCGCGATGCCGTCGCCAAGGTGGTGCTGAACAACCTCTACAAGCACACCCAGCTGCAGGACAACTTCGCCGCGAACATGCTGGCAATCGTCGACGGCGTGCCGCGCACGCTGAGCCTGGATGCGTTCATCCGCCACTGGGTGACGCACCAGATGGACGTCATTGCCCGCCGGACCCGGTACCGGCTGCGGAAGGCGGAAGAGGAAGCGCACATCCTGCGGGCCCTGCTCAAGGCACTCGATGCACTCGATGAGGTCATCGCCCTGATTCGGGCCTCGACCACCACCCAAGCCGCCCGCGACGGCCTGATGCAGCTGCTGGACATCGATGAGGTCCAGGCCGTTGCCATCCTGGACATGCAGCTGCGCCGGCTCGCCGCCCTGGAACGCCAGAAGATCCAGGACAAGCATGCCGAACTCGAGTCCCTGATCGCCGAGTACAACTCGATCCTGGCCTCCGAAGAGCGCCAGCGCGGGATCATCAGCACCGAACTCGCCGAGATTGTCGCCAAGCACGGCGATGACCGCCGCACCAAGGTCCTGCTGGGCTACGACGGCGACATGTCCATCGAGGACCTGATCCCCGAAGAGGAAATGGTTGTCACCATCACGCGCGGCGGCTACGTCAAGCGCACCCGCAGCGACAACTACCGCTCGCAGCAGCGCGGCGGCAAGGGCATCAAGGGCGCCCAGCTGCGCGGCGACGACGTCGTCGAACACTTCTTCGTCACCACCACCCACCACTGGCTGCTGTTCTTCACCAACCTGGGCCGGGTCTACCGCGCCAAGGCGTACGAGCTCGTGGAAGCCGGACGCGACGCCAAGGGCCAGCACGTGGCAAACCTGATGGCGTTCCAGCCGGACGAGCACATCGCCCAGGTGCTGGACCTGCGCGACTACCAGCACGCCCCGTACCTGGTGCTCGCCACCAAGCGCGGCCTGGTCAAGAAGACCCGCCTGGAGGACTACGACACCAACCGGTCCGCGGGCGTGATCGCCATCAACCTGCGCGACGGCGACGAGCTCGTCTCGGCCCAGTTGGTGTCCGAAACCGATGACCTGATGCTCGTATCCCGCAAGGGCCAGTCGATCCGCTTCACGGCCACGGACGAGGCCCTGCGCCCGATGGGCCGGGCAACGTCGGGCGTGACCGGCATGAAATTCCGTGAGGACGACGAACTGCTGGCGGCCGACGTCGTGCAGGACGGATCGTTTGTCTTCATTGTCACCGAAGGCGGCTTCGCCAAGCGGACCGCGGTGGAGGAATACCGCCTCCAGGGCCGCGGAGGCCTTGGCATCAAGGTCGGCAAGTACCAGGAAGAACGCGGCCACCTCGTCGGTGCCCTCATTGTCAACGAGGAAGACGAAGTCCTGGTGGTCATGGAAGGCGGCAAGGTGGTGCGTTCCTCCGTGACCGGAGTCCCGGCCAAGGGCCGCGACACCATGGGCGTTATTTTCGCCAAGCCGGACAAGAACGACCGCATCATCGCCGTGGCCCGGAACAGCGAACGCGGGCTGGAAAGCGACGAGGTGACCGAAGGCGAAGATGCAGCCGAATATGCAGGCGAGGACGCCGAAAATCGGGCTTCCACGCCGGATGACGTAACGTTGGCTGAAGATGGCGGATTGCATGAGAAGTCCGCAGAGGAAGAATCAGTACCGGCCCCGGAGTCAGATGAGTCATCAGGCAATGCCGAGCTGGACGAAGACAACACCGGAGGTAACGAGTGAGTAATTCCGACTCATATCCCAAGCCGAGCAGCGGCGTGTCGGGCGGAGTACGGCAACCCGCCGCGGCACCGCGCGTAAGCGGCGCTCCCTCGCGGCCGCAGCAGCGCCCAGGCGTGTCCGGCGCAGCCGCAGGAACGGGACAGCGTCCCCCCGCACCCGGCCAGCGCCCCACGGTCCCCGGACAGCGCCCCGCCGTCCCGGGCCAGCGGCCCGCCCAGCCCGGCGGGCAGGGCACGACCGGGCTGATCAAGCCGGCTCCCAAGGCCAAGGTACGCCGTGCCAGGTTGTTGGTCAGCAAGGTGGACCCCTGGTCCGTGCTGAAGATGGCCTTCCTGCTCTCCGTGGCCTTGGGAATCGTCACGGTGGTGGCGGCGATCGTGCTCTGGACCGTTTTGGACCTGACCGGGATCTTTGACCAGGTGGACAGCCTGCTCGGGACCCTCGCCGGCTCCGAGGGTGGCGGCTTTGAATTGAAGAAGGTGGCGTCCCTGGGGCAGGTTGCCTCGTTCGCGACCATCATCGCCGTAATCAACGTGGTGCTGCTGACGGCCCTGTCGATGCTTTCCGCGGTGCTGTACAACATTGCGGCGACGCTCGTGGGCGGCATTGGCGTGACCCTCACGGACGACTAAATCCCGTACTTTTCCGCGGAAAGCCGCGGAAAAAAGCCTCGATTTGAGATCGGGCCGGGATGTGCTGTACAGTCATATCTCGGCCCGATGAGGCATCGGGGCGTATAGCTCAGGCGGTTAGAGCGCTTCGCTGATAACGAAGAGGTCCCAGGTTCAAGTCCTGGTACGCCCACGGAACCTGTACTGGTTCTGGTAGAGGTTAGTGAAGGTTCGTCAATGACTGAACCGGAACGGGGTACATGTGAAGAAGTTGCTGGTTATCGCAGCCACGGTCGCAGGTGTCCTCCTCTACCGGAAAGTGCAGGAATCCGAAGCCCGGAAAGTGATCTGGAGCAATTCAACCGATACGGTTGACTAGCCCGGAGCCTGGGGATGGAAGCTGGAAATCAGCTCTCCGGACCTAGGGTATGATTGTCGGGTTGCTTCTTATGGGGGCATGGCGCAATTGGTAGCGCACCTGCTTTGCAAGCAGGGGGTTCGGGGTTCGAGTCCCCGTGCCTCCACCATAGGAAAAGCCCCGGACCGCGGAAACGCGGTCCGGGGCTTTTTGCATGCCCTTTTCCTCAGTCACTCCTGTGGCTTGGCGTAATCCGCCATCCCTTGCCAATCGATGAACACATACGGCTCGTCGCCGAGTACCCAGGCATCATGCCCCGGCGGGATGACGCCGAAGTCGCCGGGCCCGAACTCGAGTTCCTCGCCGTCATCCATGACCACCTTGATGCGGCCCGAAATCGTGTAGCCGGTATGGCTGGCCATGCAGCTGTCAGTTTTGGCGATCGGCTTGACATGATCTGACCATTTCCAGCCTGGGAGGAAAGTGGCCCGTCCAACCGGGCCAGAGTCCAGGTTGACGAGGTCCACCTGGCCCATGCCGTCGGCAACAGGACGTGTTTCTTCGGGATGGTCCAGGCTCTTGCGGATCATTGACGCCATGATGGTCTCCTTCTTCGATGATGGCCAGATCAGGATGTGAGACCGCGACTTAAGATTGGCACCGCGGTATGTACCGGTCAAGGCGTGGCGGCTGTAGGGGCCACAGAGGTCCACCCCATTAGGGTTGGAACGTGAACTTCTTACTTGCAGCCGTAGGGGTGCTGGGTGTGGCGTCGTCCGGACCCCTCATTGCCGCCACGCTGGGCGCCACGTCGGTCAGTGCCCTCGCCATCGCTTTCTGGCGCAACGCCATTGGAGCAGTCGTGATGGCCGGTCCCGTTGTGGTCCGCAACCCCCGTCAGTTCGCAAGGGTGACCGGAGCCGAGTTCCGCTGGTCGCTCGCGGCTGCGGTTGCCCTGGCCCTGCACTTCGCCTGCTTCATTACCTCCCTGCAGCTGACGTCGGTCGCGGCGGCGACGGCGCTGGTGTGCCTTCAGTCAGGCTGGATCGCGGTCTTCCAACTCTTCCGGGGAGTCCGGTACCGCTGGCCGGTCCTGGTGGGGCTGGGCCTCGCCTTTGGTGGCGTAGTGACGATTACCGGTTTTGATATGGGCACCTCGCCCGAGGCGCTCGTGGGCGATCTCCTGGCCGTGGTCGGAGGCGCCCTGGCGGGCATCTACACGCTCGCCGGAGGCAGGGCGCGGCAGAGCATGGGCACCGGCATCTACACGACCCTGTGCTACGGCATGTGCGCCGCGATTGTGGCGGGTATGGCGCTGTTGGCCGGACAGCCGTTGGCAGGGTTCGAAGCCACCGGCTGGATGGGGATCCTCGCCATTACCGTGTGCGCACAGCTGGTGGGGCACACCGCGTTCAACTATCTGCTGGCGACCATGAGCCCGCTGCTGGTATCCATGATCATCCTGCTGGAAATCCCGGGAGCGGCGCTTTTGGCTGCGGCGTTCCTGGGCGAAACGCTCCCTGCCGGGACCTATGCCGGACTGGCGATGATCCTGGTGGGGCTCGCCGTCGTGGTCCTTGGGCAGCGCGGCTCACGCTCCGCCCGGGGCTCGGCAGAGGGGCGCACTCCGGAGGGCCCCGGTACAGAGCGGCTGGCGGAGCTCGGCACCGACTAGGCGCCGGGTGCGCCGCGCTAAGCGGCAGCGCCTATTGACCGGCCTATTGACCGCGTCTATTGGCCGCCGCGGCGGGCGGGCTGGGCCACGTTGACCGTGTGAATGGCGCGGAGCAATTTCGCCGGGAAATAAACTGAGAAAAACACCACCATGGGAGCCTTCAGTGCCATCTTCTTGACGTTGTGGGCCTTGTAAGTGCGGTCAAAGCGCGTCACGTAGTAGCGGTAATCCCGCGGTGAGTCCTCGAGCCGCCGGGCCGACATGCCCGAGATCATCTGGGGCCAGTACTGGATCCGCAGTTCGTGGTCGGCCAGGTGCAGTGAAAGATCGATGTCCTCGTGCATCTCGTCCCGTTCGTCCCGGCAGGTTTCTGCGCGGATGGTTTCCCAGGCCGAGCGGCGGAGGGCCATGTTGGAGCCGAAGAGGAAGTGATACTGGTGTTTAGCAAGCCTGAGCATCAGCTGGCGCATCCTGTCGTCTGCTTTGAGCCCGAACCGGCGCAGCGGCATGTCGTAGTAGACCACCGGACCAGTTGCTGCGTGGACCGACGCGTCCGCGAAGGCTGCCTGGACCTGCTCTACCCAGTCCGGCTCCAGCACGGAGTCGGCGTCGATCCTGCCGAGGATATCGCCCGTGGCGTGGTCCAAGCCGAAATTGCGCGTCGGGATGAGCCCCTGGGTGCTGTCCTGGCTGAGCAGGATGATGGGGCTTTCCGGATACTCCAGCTGCATCTGGCGCACGATGTCCGCCGTGCTGTCCTTGGACAGGTTGTCCACCACAATGATTTCGTGGGCAGGCACCGACTGATATACCGCGGCGATCAGACACTGCCGGATGACGCTTTCCTCGTTGTACGCCGGGATCACAATAGATACAGCCGGTGGCGGAGCAATGAGCAAGGCATCCTGGGGTGATCTATGGGGTGACATCACCACAAATTTAGCATCATGCCTGCCGTATGAAGCGGACCGCGACGCGCCCCCGCAGTCCGTGCGAAACCTGCCGAGTGAAACCCGCCGAGTGAAACCCGCCGCGTGAAACAAAAGGGAGGGATCCCGCCGTGGCGGAATCCCTCCCTAGGACAATGCAGGGCACTGCCGGCAGCCGGACTGCCTTTGGCCGAGTCTTGGCTCAGCCGGCCAGTGCCCAGCCGGAGCTACTGGCCCGGCTTGTTTGCCCCGTTGTTCAGGCTGGAAGCGATGTTGCGGACGGCAGTCTTGGCATCGGTGGCAACCTTGGCGGCAGCCTTCGCGGTGTCGTCGGCAGCGTCCTTGGCCGCTTCCGTCGCCTTGTCCGCCGCGGCAGCTGCGGAATCGGATGCCTCGGTGGAAGCCTCGGCCGCAGAGTCCGCTGCTGCAACAGCCGCGGAGCCGGCCTTGTCGGCAGTGTCCTTCAGCGTTTCGCCGGCAGGAGTGGCCGCCGGGGCAGGCGTTACCGGCGTCGGTACCTTCCAGGGATCCTCCACGGGCCTGGAAGCCCTCCATGCGGCAACACCCGCGGCAGCTGCGGCAGCGATGATGCCGAAGATCAGCAGGCCGCGGTGCTTGGGCTTCTGCTGCTTGGCGAGCTTGGCATTGGCCGTTTTGCTGACTTCGCTGGCGGCCGCCTTGATGTTCTTGCCCGCAGTCTTGGCATGTCCCTTGGCGGTCTGGGCTTGCGTCTGGACGCCGTGGACCACGCCGGAATCAACAAGCTTCTGTGCGACGGCGTCCACGTGCGCCGGAGCGTTTTCCAGCGTGCGGTGGACGGCCACGGAAGCCTGCCCGATCTGGTCGGAAAGCCTGGGAAGGTATTCGACAACCACCCTGTCGCGTGCGTTGGCGATTACCGGTGCTGCCTTATCCACAGCCCCGTGCAGGCGCGGAGTCGCGCTTTCCGCGGCGTCGTGGATCTTAGGCGCAAGCTGGGCCAGACCATCCTGAAGGCGCGGGGTGACGGTGGCAACGCTACCGGCCAGATTGTGGGCCGCCGACTTGAGCCCCTCCTGGATTTTGGGAGAGGCGGTATCCAGCCCATACTGCAGACGGGGAACAGCCCAGTTCACGGCAGCCTCAACCCGCGGGGCCGCCCAGTCCTTGGCGCTGTCTACTCCGGTGCTGACTGACTGCTCCAGGTCACGGGCAATACGATCCGTTTTCTTCACAACTACCTCCCGATTAATGTGACGGTTCTGCTGTTAGCCTACGTGTCTAGGAACGCACCGGCTATTCTTCAGACCGATTTCCAGTGGATTTCACCCAGCGCGGAACTGACTGTGCGGCCCTATGCGGGCGGAGCCGTCATGGAAGAATGGGCGCTATGACTGCCAACGCAACCGCAAAAGCCACTATCCACACGAGCCTCGGCGACATCGTCGTCAACCTCTATGGCAACCACGCGCCGAAGACCGTCGACAACTTCGTCGGGCTGGCCACCGGTGAGAAGGACTGGACCCACCCGGAAACGGGCGAGAAGAAGACCGGCACGCCGCTCTACAACGGCACCATCTTCCACCGCATCATCAAGGACTTCATGATCCAGGCCGGCGATCCCCTGGGCCGCGGCACCGGCGGACCGGGCTACAAGTTCGACGATGAAATCCACCCGGAACTGACTTTCAACGAGCCGTACAAGCTGGCCATGGCCAACGCCGGTGTCCAGATGGGACGCGGCACCAACGGTTCGCAGTTCTTCATCACCACCATCCCCACCGACTGGCTGCAGGGCAAGCACAGCATCTTCGGTGAGGTCGCCGACGAGGACTCCAGGAAGGTCGTCGACGCGATCGAAGGCGTCCGCACCGGCATGGGCGACCGCCCCGTCGAGGATGTCACCATCAACAGCATTGACATCGAAAAGCTCTAACCCCACACCATGAGTTACGGAGTTCCGGCGGCAGAGCCGTCCGCAGAGGTCCCGGTATGCCCCAGGCACCCGGACCGGCCCGCCTATGTGCGCTGCCAGCGGTGCGGGCGCCCTGCGTGCCCCGACTGCCAGCGGGCGGCCGCCGTCGGATTCCAATGCGTTGACTGTGTCAACGAAACCAAACGCACGACGCCGACAGTCAGGACCGTCTACGGCGGCGCCGTGACCGCCGGCAAACCGGTGGTCACTTTCGTGATCATCGGGCTGTGCGCCCTTGTCTATGCACTGCAGTGGATAGTTCCCAACGACGGTATCTACCAGCAACTGGCCTACGCGCCGGCCCTGACTGACGTTGAACCGTGGCGGCTGCTCACCTCGGCGTTCCTGCACTCGCAGGGATTCCTGCTCCACATCGTCCTGAACATGTACACGCTATGGATCTTCGGCCAGATCCTTGAGCCGCTGCTGGGCCACGCCCGCTTCCTGGCCATCTACCTGCTCTCCGCCGTTGGCGGTTCCGTCGGCTTCCTCCTGCTGACCCCGGTGTATCCCGCGAATGGCCCCGTGGGACTCGTGGGCGCCTCCGGCGCCATCTTCGGCCTGTTCGGCGCCCTGCTGGTGGTCCAGCGTCAACGCGGCGGAGAAGTCCGGCAACTCCTGGTCCTGATCGCCATCAACGGCGTCATCGGCTTCATGGTGCCCCAGATCGCGTGGCAAGCCCATCTCGGCGGCCTCGTCACCGGCGCCCTGAGCGCCGCCGTCATTGCCTACACCCCCCGCGGCCCCCGGCAGGTCTTGTTGCAGGCCATCGGCCTCGCAGGGGTCCTTGCCCTGGTGATCGTCGCGTCCGTCGTCCGGATGGCCGGCGCCGGCGCGTAGCCCGCTCCTGCTGACGCGCCGTGGGGCAGCAAAACCGGGCACTGTCAGCCGCCCGGTTTAGCTGTGCACTGCGCCCTTTGCTCTCCCCTTTCGTTCCCACCTCGTTCCCAGAGGTGTGGACCTTTCCGCGTGCAAACTCCGGATGAGCCCCAACGCCTGAATTCACAGGTGTGGCTCCGAAAGTTTTCCACAAGGGTTATCCACATTGTTAATAACTTACAAGCGTGTAGTTCACTATGGCGACCCGGATCTGACCGCCCGAGCTGGCGATTTTCCGGCGCCCAACCACTGCGGCCGGCCTGATCTCCACACCTGTGGATAACTTCTGTGGGTTGCCCTGTGAGTAAGTGGATAACTTTGGTCGTGGAGCGGTCCTTGATCGGTGAGGATCGTGGAGCGGGTCGCTTCCGCTGGCCGGCACCGCCCCGGCGCCGCCATGGCTTCCCGGTGCCAGCCCTCTCCCGCCGTCGCTCTCCATGCCGTCTTTCCGCACCACCTTTCTCCACTCCGTCTTCTTCAGCACCGTCCCTCCGCGCCTCTCAGGATGGGTGGCGCCACTGCCGCCCGGCACGGAGCCCAGACCACGGGACAGCCTCTGTGTGTTTCAACAGGGTTATTCACAGTGTTAATAACTTGATGATCTGAGTATCCGCGGGAAATAGCCCGGCTCATGGCCCCACAGCGGGGGTAGGGGCTCCGAGGCGCAGTCTCTTATCCCCAGCTGTGGATAACTTGTGGGTAGTGGAGTGTTATTAAGTGGATAACTACCATGGCGCATTTCGTGTCCGGCCCGGCGACTCAGTTCGGTGCCAGGCCGGGCCCAAAGGACCCTGCAGCGCCAACTGCGGCCTGATGACCGGCCTGTCGTACTTGTCCGTCGTACTTGTCCACAGGCAATCCACACTGTTAATAACTTACAAGCCTGTAATTCACGTCCGGCCGGGAATCCTATCGTCGGCTTTGTGCCCGGCTGTGGCCTCTAAACTGATCCGAAACGCGCAAGGGCCCGGAAACTTATGAACAGTGTGGATAAGTTTCCCCAGACTTGTGCACAGCTGTGGATAAGCGTGCGTCGGGACGCCGCCACAACCCGGCTGGTCACTGCGGCCAGACGCCAGAGGTTCCGCGCCGGTGGCTGTCCAGCAGATGGGTGTCCACCATTCCGATAGCCTCCATGAGCGCGAACATCGTGGTGGGCCCGACGAAGGCGAAGCCCTTCTTCCGCAGCGCCTTTGAGAGCGCGATGGACTCGGCCGAGGTGGTGGGGACCTGGTCGATGGAGCTGGGCCGGGGTGTGGCCGCCGGCTGGAACCCCCACACGAAGTCAACCAAGCCGCCGTCGTCCCTCAACGCCAGAGTAGCCCGGGCATTGGTGATGGTTGCCTGGATCTTCAGCCGGTTCCGGACGATCCCGGCATCGAGCAGGAGCCGCTCCACATCGGCGTCTGTGAAGAGGGCCACGAGTTCCGGGTCGAAGTCCTTGAATGCCGTGCGGAAAGCGGGCCGCTTGCGCAGAATCGTCGCCCAAGACAGCCCCGCCTGGAAACCCTCGAGGCTGATTCGCTCGTATAGGCCCTGCTCATCCCGGACCGGCATGCCCCACTCGGTGTCGTAGTACTCGCGCAGCATGGGATCAGTGGATGCCCACGCCGGCCGCGCCAGTCCGTCGCCGCCAATGGTTGAGCCGTCTACTGCCGGGGTCATCTGGATCCCTTCGCTGGGCCGGGAGGTTAGTGTCGGGGTTTAACGACGGCGGGCCGGCACACTGTGTGTACCGGCCCGTCAGGGATTTGCGCCACGGGGCCTGGTTCAGGAACGCCAGCGCGTGGTCATCAGGAAGCCGATGATCGCGATTCCGAATCCGGCGACGATGTTCAACGACCCCCATGACTGAACCGGGAAGGCGCCTTCGGTGATGTAGAACGTGATGATCCACAGCAGGCCAATGATCATCAGGCCAAACATGACGGGCTTGAACCAGACCGGATTGGGCTTGTAGGCCTCCGCAGCAGAAGTCTGCGGGGCCACACGGGCAGTCCTTTTACGCGGCTTCGACTCGGGCACTGATCCTCCTTGGCGGGCTGGAACAAGAGCGGCAACGTGGCTTGATATCCTGCAGGAAGTGAGCACCCGCCGGCCAACGCGCTCTTGGTCAAGCTTGAATTCTTTATCGGAGCCAATTCTAACTGTAGTTTCGGCCACACCGTGGCAGCCGGCCTCCGCAGGGCCGTCGGCTGAAATTGCCCAGGCGGCCCGCGCGGCCACGGAAGGCTGACGGATGTATGGCTGGCTTTTCCGCCGCCTTCCCGGTCCCTTGTGGCTCAGGATTGCGACTGCGCTGGTGCTGGCGGCCGGAGCACTGGTATTGATGGTTCAGTTCCTTTTTCCCTGGCTGGCGCAATTCACCCAGTTAACAGATTCAACGATTGGTTCAGCAAAGCACCCATGAGTACAACCAAGATCCTGGTCGTAGACAACTACGACAGCTTTGTCTACACCCTGGTCGGCTATCTCCAGGAACTCGGGGCCGAGACCACCGTGGTCCGCAACGACGACGTCACGCTCGCCGAGGCGATCGAAATGGCCGAGGCACGGGACGGTGTCCTCATCTCTCCCGGACCGGGGAATCCCGCCGGGGCCGGCGTCTGTATTGAGCTGATCAAATGGTGCGGCAGCCATGACAAGCCCATGCTGGGTGTGTGTCTGGGCCACCAGGCGCTGGCGGAGGCCTACGGCGGAACGGTGACCCACGCTCCCGAACTGATGCACGGCAAGACCTCCCTCGTCGAACACCACGGAACCAGCGTGTTTGCCGGGCTGCCCTCCCCGCTCACGGCCACCCGCTACCATTCGCTGGCCGCTGTCCGCGAGAGCATTCCGGAGGTCCTGGAGATCACCGCCGAAACGGGCACCGGTGTTGTGATGGGCCTGCAGCACCGCACCGCCCCGCTGTGCGGTGTCCAGTTCCACCCGGAATCTGTCCTGACCGAAGGCGGCTACCAGATGTTGGGCAACTGGCTCGAGTCGCTGGGCATGGCTGGCGCCGCTGAACGGGCGGCGGACCTGAGCCCGCTCATCAAGCACTGACCCGGCAGGCGCTGTACCCGACGGCACTGCACGCGCACTGACCCTGCCGGCGCGCCCGTAGCCGGCACTTCCGCGCCGCCCAGAGCGGATTAGGGGAACAGTCCTTCCAGGACCGCGTCCTCCTTGGACACGGTCTTGGTGGGTGTCGGCGTGGGTGTCGGCGTTGGGGTCGGCGAGGGAGGCGGCGCTGGTGCCTTCGCCACGGTCACGGTGATGGTCTTACGCTGTTCCACGAGCGAATCCGCGGCATCGGCCTGGCCTGTCACCTTTCCGGGAGCCACCTGGGAATTCTCCACTTCGGTGGCCTTGAGCAGCAGGCCCTGCTCCTTCAATTTCGCCTCCGCCTCCGCCAGCGGCAGCCCGATCAGCTGCGGCACAGCAACTTTCCCGGTGGAGACCACGATTTCGACGGGGTCCGCGACGGCTACAACCTGGCCCGGGGCCGGTTTGGTGGTGATGACAATGCCGACCGGGACCGTGGGGTTGTTGGACATCTTGGTGGTGAGGGAACCGGTCAGTCCCGTTTGGTGCAGGAGATCGCGGGCCGCAGCCTCCGTCCGGCCGGGCAGGTCCGTCGGGATGGTGATCGCACTGGGGCCTTCGGAAATGTTGAGGATGATGTCCGAGTTGGCGACCATGGAACTTCCCGACGTCGGCACGGTGCCAATGGCGGTGCCCTTGGGGATGTTCGGGTGCTGCAACCGTTGCAGCTGTGGCTTGAACCCGGCGTTGTACAGCCTTTGCAGGGCCTCTGATTCCGTTAGGGACGTCACCGTGGGAACCAGGACCTTGGTTGCCTGGGGCGGGGCCTGATTCATGAGGTTGTACAGCCACAGGCCGCCCCCGGCCAATACCAGCAGCGTGAGGACCACCAGCGTCGCGATCCAGGTGCGGCGGCGCGACTTCTGGCGCGGCGTGTGCTCGCGTTCGACCGGCAGCGCCAGGGGCAGGCTGCCGTCGTCCGACGTGCCATAGAGTTCGGTGCCTGCGGGCGGCAGTAACTGCTCGTCGTCGGGCGTTTCTTCTGGGGGCCGCAGCCTGCCGCCGGGGGAATCGTCGAGGAACTTGGCCCCGGTCAGCGAGAACGCTGCCGTGGGCGCCAAGGGGTCATGCCGGGGAACGGCGTTGGTGGGGTCCGTGGGGGCCTCGCTGGCGGCCGGTGCTGTCACCGGAACGCCGCTGCGTGCGGCCCGCAGGGCGCGGCGGAAGGCGGCCGCGTCCTGGAAACGGTCCGCGCGATTCTTTTGCAGTGCCTTCATCAACACGCTGTCCAGCGCCGCGGAGACGTCGGGGTTGAGGCTGCTGGCGGGCTCGGGGATCTCACGAACGTGCTGGTAGGCCACGGAGACGGGGCTGTCGCCGATGAACGGCGGCCGGCCGGTCAGCATCTCATACAGGAGGCATCCTGCGGAGTAGAGATCGCTCCGTGCGTCGACGGTTTCGCCCCGGGCCTGTTCTGGGGACAGGTACTGGGCCGTGCCCACGACGGCCTGCGTCTGCGTCATGGTGGCCGACGAGTCCGCCATGGCGCGGGCGATCCCGAAGTCCATGACCTTGACGCTGTTCGAATCCGGGCAAAACATCACGTTGGCGGGCTTGATGTCGCGGTGCACGATTCCGGCCTTGTGACTGTAATCGAGCGCGGACAGCACGCCCAGCGTGAAGTCGATCGCGTGATCGATGGTGACATCCTTGGCCCTCACCATGTCGCGGATCGTCTTGCCGGAGACGAACTCCATCACGATGTAGGGCACCCGGACGCTGTCGTGGTGGTCACCGGGGACCGCGTGGTCCCCGGTGTCGAAGACAGCGACAATCGAAGGGTGGTTGAGTGCCGCGACAGCCTGGGCCTCGCGCTTGAACCGGGCCTGGAACTGGGGATCCCTGGCCAGGTCGGGGCGAAGCAGCTTGACGGCCACAGTACGTCCCAGCCGGGTATCGACGCCGCGGAATACGTCCGCCATGCCGCCACGGCCGATCAGCTCACCCAGCTCATAGCGCCCGCTGAGGACGCGCTGCGTGTTCGCCGGGCGTTCCTCCCTGTGCGACGGAGTGCGGGGTGCATTGCTCATGATTGTTTAGGGTCCGGACTTGGTAGGGGAAGGTGTTGTGGCGGTGGCCGCGGGCGTGGCTTCGGCGAGGTGGTAGGTCACGACGCTGCCGGCGGCCACCTTGGACCCGGAAGGAGGCTGGGAGCTCACGAAAGTGCCCGGATCTTCCTTCTTGTCCGTGGGACTGACGTCGGCTCCCTTGGCCCACCGCAGCCCGGCGTTCTGGATGGCCTGCTGGACCTCAGTCTCGCTTGCGCCGGCCTTGATGGACGGGACGGACACCATTTCGGGTCCCTTGGAGTAGCTGACCGTGATGGTGTCTCCGGGCTGGACCTGGCCGGACGGGTTGATGTCGACGACGGTGCCCGGCGTCGCGTCGTTGACAACCTCGGCGCCGGTGACTTTCAGACCCATGTTGCCTAGTTCGCTGCGGACCTCGTTGTACGGTCGCCCCAAGTAGGCATCCGGGATCAGGTTGATGGCTGCCGGAGTGGACTGCGTGGGCGTCGCTGAGCTGGGCGTGGGCGTGGGGGTCTGGGAGGGGGACGCGGACGACGCCGAGGGCTTGGCGCTGCTCGGCTTCGCGGCACTGGACGTGGCACTGCTGCTGGCCGGACCCGAGGGAAAGAGGTTGCCGGCCTGGCTTAGGACCAGACCGACCAGGGCGAATACCACCAGCAGGATCAGCGCAATCAGCGGCCAGGTCCAAGGGCTGCGCCCGCGGCGCTTGGGCTCCTCGTCCGGCTCCTCCTCCGACTCGTCGTAGTCTGCCTCTTCCTCTTCCTGCACCCAGCTTCGTTCCGCCGCCAGGGCATCGGCGCGGTTGAGCGCGTTGCCGGCGCCGTAGCCGCTGGCTGCGGCAGCTCCGGCCGCCAGGCCGGCCGCCGCGCCGGCACCGGCGGCGCCAACGACGGGCAGCGCGGAAGTTGCGGACGTCGATTTGTCCTCAGCGGCGCTGGAGCCAATAACGCTGGTGGCCGCTGTGGGGACGTCGACGGGGGCCGTGATGGGTCCGGTGGCTGCCTCGAACAGCAGCATGCCCGGCACAGCTGCGTGTGCGGCGGCGATATCACCGTTGCGGATGGCCTCGGCTGCCTCGGACAGCTTGATGGCGTCGGCCGGGCGGTTCTTCGGATCTTTGGCCAGCATGGACATCAACAGGGCCCGTACCGGACGGGGCAGCGTGTCCGGCAGCGGCGGCGGCGCGTCGTTGACCTGGGCCAGGGCGATGGCGATCTGGGATTCCCCGGAGAACGGCCGGTGGCCCGTGAGGCACTCGTAGCCGATCACGCCAAGGGAGTAGATGTCCGAGGCTCCGGTGGCAGTCTGCCCCGTGGCCTGCTCCGGTGCCAAGTATTGGGCGGTGCCCATCACCTGGCCGGTCTGGGTCAGTGGAACCTGGTCGGCGAGGCGCGCGATGCCAAAGTCGGTGACCTTTACGCGGCCGTCCGGGGTGATGAGCAGGTTCCCCGGCTTGATGTCGCGGTGCACGAGGCCCTGCGCGTGGGCGACGGCCAGAGCACGCGCCGTCTGCGCCATCATCGAAAGGGTGCGGTCAGGCGAAAGCACCTGCTCATGCTCGATGATGCTGCTCAGCGGCTGGCCCGGAACCAGTTCCATGACGAGGTAGGCCGAACCCTCTTCCTCGCCGTAATCGAAGACGTTGGCGATGCCCACGTGGTTCAGGAGGGCGGTATGGCGTGCCTCGGCGCGGAAGCGCTGAAGGAATCCGGGATCACCCGTGTATTCCTCCTTGAGCACCTTGATGGCGACAATGCGGCCAAGGACCAGGTCTTTGGCTTTCCACACTTCTCCCATGCCGCCGATCGCAATGCGCGTGGTCAGCTGGAATCTGCCGCCGAGGGTGATTCCCGAAGTAGGCCTCACTTATTCAACACCGCCTCAAAAATCTTCTTCGCGTTCGGACTGGTTAGGTTTGCGCCAGTGGTGATGTCTACGTTTTCCATGACAATCGTGACAGCCACTTGCGGGTCATTTGCCGGGGCAAACCCGGTAAACCATGAGTTGTTCAGGCCGTTGCCGAGTTCCGCGGTGCCGGTCTTGCCAGCCACCGGGACACCGGGCACGGCCGCTCGGTAGGCGATGCCGTCGTCGACGACGCTGACCATCCACTCGTTGATCTGCCGCGCGATCTCCGGAGTCGTTGCCGTGCGCAGGGCCTGGGGCTTCGGCTCGTTGATCGCCCGCAGGTCAGGGGCGCGTACGGCCTTGATCAGGTTCGGCTGCATCTGCACTCCGTCGTTGGCAATCGCCGCCGTCATGGTGTTGATCTGCAGCGGTGTGGCCCGGACGTCCCGCTGGCCGATCGAGGACTGCGCCAGCCCGGCGTCGTCCAGCGGTTCGCTCGGGAAGAAACTCGGCGCGCTGTCCAGCTTCAACTGGTCGCCGAAGTCCTGCCCGAAGCCGAACTTCTCCGCCTGGTCCGCGATGGCCTTCTGGTTCAGGTCCAGGGCGATGCTGGCGAACGGTGTGTTGCAGGACTGCTGTAGCGCAAACGCGAACGACGCCGTGGTGCGGGTATAGCAGTTGCCACCCGCGTAGTTGGGGAGCTTGTAGTCGATGCCGGGGAACGGCATCTCCGCCGGGTTGGGCAGCACGCTGTCCTTGTTGTATTTCCCCGAGTTCAGGGCCGCGGCCGTGTCAATGAGCTTGAAGACCGAACCTGGTGCCAGCAACGCCCCGGTGGGGCCGCTGACATTTTGGTTGAGGTTGATGCCCGGGATCTGGTTCAACTCGTTGAAATTGGCCTGTTCGGCAGCCGCGTCCTGGGTGGCAATCAGGTTGGGGTCATAGGACGGTTTGGACACCATGGCCAGGACCGCGCCGGTCTTCGGGTTGGTGACCACGATGGAACCGCGCTGGCCGTCCGGGATGAGGTCGTAGGCCAGCTTCTGGATCTTGGGGTCCAGGGTCAGCTCCACGGACGCCCCCTTGGGCTGGTTGCCGAGGAACAACTGGCCCACCCGGTCCAGGAACTGCTGGTCCGAGCTGCCGGCCAGCTCATCGTTCATCGATTTCTCGAGTCCGGTAAGGCCGTAGTTCTTGGAGAAGTACCCCGTGATGCCCGCGTAGAGCTCCGGCTGGGAGTAGGTCCGCTGGAATTTGCAGCTCTCCGTGGCAGGCACGGACTCTGCCACCGGGGCGCCGCCGACAATGATCGCGCCGCGGTCGTTGCAGTAATTCTGCAAGATGGCCCGCCTGTTCCAGGCGTTGGCTTTGAGGTCGTCGGCACCAACCACCTGCACATAGCTGAGCGCACCGAAGACCAACACGAACATGGCGATCGCGGCAATCCATGAATTTCGGATGGCCTGGTTCACAGCTGTTTCACCGCCTCGGTGGGTGCGTCGGGACTGTTTCGGGGGTCCGGTGCCGGTTGGGACGGCATCGCGGGGAGTTTCCGGCCCGCGCCCGGCTCCTGGCCAGGCGGCAGCGGAGTCGTGTCCACCGGACCGCGCGCCGAGTGCGAAATCATCAGCAGCAAGCCCACAATGATCCAGTTCGCCAAGAGGGAGGACCCGCCGGCCGCGAGGAACGGCGTCGTAAGTCCGGTCAGCGGGATGAGCCGCGTGACGCCGCCGATCACCACAAAGCATTGCAGCGCGATCGCGAACGAGAGCCCGGTGGCGAGCAGCTTGCCGAACGCGTCGCGGGTGCCCAGCGCGGCGCGGAAGCCTCGGGTGAACAGCAGCAGGTACATCAGGACGATCGCGAAGACACCGATCAGGCCAAGTTCCTCACCAAAGGAGGCGATGATCATGTCACTGTTGGCGAAGGGGACCAGGTTGGGGCGGCCCTGGCCGAGTCCGGTGCCGACCAGGCCGCCGTTGGCCATGCCAAACAGCCCTTCTACGATTTGGAGGCTGCCGCCGAACTGCCGGCCATAGACCTCATCGGTGAAGGCGTTGAGCCAGCCGTCGATCCGCAGGGCCACGTGCGAGAACACGCGGGCTGCGACGAAGCCGCCCACGACAATCAAGACGAGGCCGATGATTACCCAGCTGATGCGGCTCGTGGCGACGTAGATCATGACCAGGAACAGGCCGAAGAACAGGATCGAGGATCCGAGGTCGCGCTGGAAGACCAGCACGCCGATGCTCACGAGCCAGGCGGTGATCATAGGGCCCATGTCCTTGAACCGCGGGAACTGCACCGGGCCGATCTTGCGGCCGGCCAGCAGGATCAGGTCCCGGTTCGAGGACAGATATCCGGCAAAGAAGATGGCCAGCGTGATCTTGGCGATTTCACCCGGCTGGAAGGTCATGGAGCCGATCTTGATCCAGACGCTCGCACCTAGGACTTCTCCGGCCGAGATGCCGGGAACCAGCGGCAGGATGAGGAGCACGGCGCTGATGGCCAGGGAAATATAGGTGAAGCGGCGCAAGATCCGGTGGTCCTTGAGGAACCAAATGACCGCGATCGCGACCCCCATGGCCACCAGGGTCCAGCGCAGCTGGTTGTTGCCGGTGTCTTCGCCCACCCTGTCCAGCCGGTGGATCATGGCCAGGCCCAGCCCGTTGAGTGCCACTACGAGCGGAAGTATTACTGGGTCGGCATATTTTGCGCGGATCCGCAGCACCACGTGAAAGGCGAGGGCGGCTGCTGCCAGGAGGCTGGATTGGAACCAGAAGTCGGTATCGAAAGCTTTTTGCCGGTCCACGCCCACGAGGGCCTGGGCGCCAATCCCGACAACGAGGGCAAGGACCAGGAGGACGAGCTCCACGTTACGTCGTGGCCTGGGCACGGGGTCGATGGGTGTCATTTGGCCCCCTCGCAATTCGTTGTCGGGGTGGGGGATGGTGACGGCTTGACGGACCCAGGGGAAGCCGTGGCACTTGGCTTGGCCGTGGCGCCCGCCTTGGCCGTGGAACTCGGCTTGGCTGTTGAGCCGGGCTTAGCCGCTGCGCTGGGGGAGGGCGTGGCGCCGGCGGCCGTCGCTGTGGGGGACGGGGTGAGGCATTCATCGGCCGGGGCAGTGGTACCGGTGCGTTCCAGATTCTTAACGATCCGCTGCGCGTCGTAGAGATCGCGGGCGGGCACTGTCTGACGCACCCGCTGCTGCGAAAATTCGGGAAGGTCGGACATCTTGATATCGGTCACCGCTTCAAGGGTGGAAAGCTGGATGGGCCCGAGACGCTGCGAGACGCCGTTGAAGATGGCCACATGCTGATCTTGCTCGCCGATGTAGTAGCGCGTCTGGGTCCAGGCGTAGCCAAGCCAAAGTCCGACGGTCAGCAGCGCGACGATCGCTGCGGCAATGGATACCGTGAGCCACCGGCGCGGCCGTCCGGTGGGCCTGAAGTCGTCGGCGCCCTCGCGGACCTGTTCCGACTTGTGCGTAAGGACCGTAGCCGCGCGCCGGGCCACGGTGCGTCCGGCGATGGACGGAATGGACCCTGATTCCGCTGCTGCGGCGGCGGCCCCGACGAGTTCGTGGGGGCGCATCGAGAGTTCTTCACGCAGGACTTCGGCCGAGAGGTGTTCGCCCAGATGCGGGTCTGTGGTGGTCTCGGGTTCCTTGCTCCCGGCAGCCGTCTGCGCGGCAGCGGCCGGCGTGCCGTCGACCGGGGACGCAGGGGCGGGGTCGGCGGGCGGCGGGCCCGATGCATCCCCGGCCACGGCCCGGGCAGCGGGCCCGGCGTCGCTCTGGGAGTCGTCCTTCGCCGCGGACTCACCGGCGGACTTTGCGGCGCCAAACGTGTTGCCGGCCAGCGGTCCGGCTGCCGCAGCGGGCGCCGAAGACCCAGCGGCCGGCGCGGGTACGACGTCGACGGCGGCGGTCCGGACGTCATCGCGAGTCGGCTCGCCGATGTCGAGCACCACCACCGTCACGTTGTCCGGGGCGCCGGCCTCCAGCGTCAGTTCAATCAGCAGTTCGGCGCATTCGTCCAGGTCTTTCGTCTCCCGAACCGTGCGCTCCACGACGTGGCCGGCCACGTAATTCAAGCCGTCCGAGCACAGCAGCCAGCGTTCCCCGGCCTGGACAGCCAGGGTGTCGAGATCCAGCTCCGGGCTGGCATCGACGTCCCCCAGCACGCGCATGAGGACGTTTTTGTGCGGATGCGTTTCGGCCTCTTCCGGGCGCAGGCGGCCCTCGTCGATGAGCCGCTGGACAAACGTGTGGTCGATGCTGACCTGTTCGAACTCGCCGTCGCGCAGGCGGTAGGCCCGTGAGTCGCCAATGTGGGCGAAGTGGAGCTTGCCCTCGGCCAGGAGCAGGGCCGTGACCGTGGTGCCCATCCCGGCCAGCTTGGGATTGATGTGGACCAACTCGGACAGCAGGGAGTTGGCCGTCTGGATTTCGTCGGCGAGGACAGTGCCGGCGTCGCCGTCGTAGTCATCATGATCCAGGTGGATCATGTCCAGGACGGTCGCGGCGGAGGCGACGTCGCCGCCGGCATGGCCGCCCATGCCGTCGGCAACGACGGCGAGGTGCCGGCCCACATAGGCGGAGTCGTCATTCTTGGCGCGTATGCGGCCGACGTCTGAACGCGCGGCGTAGCGCATGATGAGCGGCCGCTTCGGGGCATTTGAATTGCCTTCGGCCCTGTCTGCGGGGCGATCCGGGGCAGCCATAGCTATGGCCTCAATTCAATGACCGTCTTGCCGATTCTCACGGGGACGCCCAGCTCCACCGGGAGGGCCCGGGTCAGCTGCTGGTCTGCCAGATACGTGCCATTAGTGGAGCCGAGGTCCTCGATGAACCAGCGGCTGCCCTGCGGGAACAGCCGGGCGTGGCGGCCCGAGGCGTAGTCGTCCTCCAGAACGAGGGTGGCTTCCTGTGCCCGGCCAAGGAGGATCGGGCTCGCTGCGAGGGGGATGGTGGTGCCCTTGAGCGGTCCCTCGGTCACGAACAGCTGGCGGGCCTGCTGTTTGACGGGGGCGGGCGGCGGTTCGGCGAGTGAGGGATTCTTGCGCACCTGGCGGGCGGTTGGGGCCCCGGCGGCCGCCTTGCGGCCGATCATCAGGTCGCGGCGCATGGCAGAGACAATGCTGAAGATCAGCACCCACAGGAGGATAAGGAACCCGAAACGCAGGGCCGTGATGGTCAGTTCGCTCATGCGCGGCCGCCTGTGTTGGCGGGCAGAAGGCGGAAGATGATTTTGGTCCGTCCCATCATGATCGTGGCGCCGTCAGCAAGTTCCGCACTGCCCACGATCTTTTGGCCGTTGACGTAGCTGCCGTTCGTGGAGCCGAGATCGATCGCCTGGGCCGTACCGGGCCCAGTCCGGATTTCCAGGTGGCGGCGCGAAACGCCGGTGTCGTCAATGAGGATGTCTGCTTCCGAGGACCGTCCAAGGACGATCGACGGCGCGTTCAGCGAGTAGCGCTGACCGTCGATGTCCAGTACGGGCTGAAGCTGTGCCGGCTGGCGTGTCGGAGCCGCCGGTAGGTTGCCGTGACCTCCCGGCTGTGCGGGAACGGTCGGGGCGGAGGCTTTTTCGGTCCGCGAGGTGATGTCGAAATTCCCGGCGCGGTGCTCTTCATCGCGGCGGAAACTGATCCGGACCGGGCCCTGGAGGGTGTAGCCCTGGCTGCGGACATGGTTGATGACGACGTCGCACAGCTCCTCCGCAAGCGGTGTGCCCCATTCCTGGGCGCGCTGGAAGTCGTCGCTGCTAAGGAGGACGTCAAAAACGTTGGGGGCCAGGGTGCGTCCCGCGGCGATCGTGATGGCCTTGTTGTCAACCTCGGTGCGGAGCCGGCTCGCGATCTCGACAGGCTCAACCTGGGCGCGAGAACCGGTGGAGAAGACTCCGCGGACGGCCTTTTCGATGCCGCGCTCGACTTTGTCCAGCAATCCCATGGTCCTTCTCCTTTCCTGTTGGCTGCAGGGCAGCGTTCGTTCCGGAACTCGGTTTCCAACTTTTGCGAGCCCGCTGTCAGCGGACACTCCTACATCAGATACTACTGGGAGTGTCTGGGAATGCCCTCAACGGACGCCACAGGGCCGACGTCGAAATGAGCGCCGATCGCGCCCTGACGTGCGCGGACATCGCCATCGCGGCTGCCCCGGCTGGCCCCGACATGACCCCCGGCGACCGGGTATGCCTGGCCGGGAAGACACCGCAGGCCGGGAGGCCTCCGGCTCGATTGGTGTTTTCCCGCAATTGTCCGTTATGCTTGATCTCGCTGCTTTTACGAGGTTGGCGGTCCGGGAAACCGGCCCTATCCGAGTGGAAGAAGTTGCGCGCGAGTGGCGGAACGGCAGACGCGCTGGCTTCAGGTGCCAGTGTCCGAAAGGGCGTGGGGGTTCAAATCCCCCCTCGCGCACGCAATCGAAAGAACCCCGGTCTTCGGACCGGGGTTCTTTTTTGCCTTCACCCACGCGGTCCGGGGGCACTTTGACACGGACACGTCGCCAACAGCGGACCCAAGTGCCGAAATCGTGTCCAAAGCCGCCCCGGAGGGGAACAGCCCGCGCCGGCGCACACCCGAGCGACGCGCCCCGCAATCCAGGCACCGATAGTGCCTGCTCGGTCTAACGGGAGCCGGTCAAAACTACATGCGGGAAGCCACGTTGTTGCCTGTGGCCCCTACTAGCGTCTGAAGGTAGGGCCGCCCTACGTCGCGGGCTTCGTCGCCTGGAAACGCGCACGACCGCCGCCGTCATCTCGAATGCGTCTGGGTTAGAGTTCTGGCGGGGGCGGGCGCTGGTGAGCGCGAGTGTTTCCCGCTCTCGCCCGACGGCCGGCTAACACCGGCCATGCCTCCTGAGGACCCACATGACCGCACCGCGCCTGCCCAAGGCCGTCGCATCATTCAGCGCCGCCGCTGTACTGCTCAGCACCCTGTTCGCCCTCCCCGCCGCGGCGGCCGAGAAGCCAGCAATTGACGCACGCCCGGTCGCCCCGCCCACCGCTTCGACGCCCCCTCCTGCCCAGGCCAACGGTCGCTTCGTCGTGAAGTTCAAGCCCGGGACCGCCAACGCCAGGGCCAACGCGTACGGGCAGGCAGCCAGGGCTTCGGGCGTCTCCGTCAAAGAGTTGCACGCCACGGCACGCGGTGCGACGGTCGTCCAGAGCACTGAGGCGCTGACAGCCGGTGAGAGCGCCGGGGTCCTCGCCTCGCTGCGCAGCCAGTCCAACGTCGATTACGCCGAACCGGACACGTTCGTCCGCCCGGCATCCACCCCGAACGACCCGCTGTACCCGGAGCAGTGGGACCTGTCCGAAGACACCGCAGGGATGCGCGTCCCCGCAGCCTGGGACATGACCTCCGGACTCGGCACCGTCGTGGCCGTCATCGACACCGGCATCACACCCCACAGCGACCTGACCCAGGTCCTCCCGGGCTACGACTTCATCTCCGACACCACCATCTCCAACGACGGGGACGGCCGCGACAGCAACGCCACCGACGCGGGGGACTACTGCAACGGTTCCAACTCGTCCTGGCACGGGACCCACGTCGCCGGGACCATCGGGGCCGCAGCCAACAACGGCACCGGCATCGCCGGCGTCGCCTACTCCTCCAAGATCCTCCCGGTCCGGGCCCTGGGCGCCTGCGGCGGATACCTCAGCGACATCGCCGACGCCGTTGTCTGGGCCGCCGGCGGGACCGTCACCGGCGTCCAGGCCAACGCGAACCCCGTCAAGGTCATCAACATGTCCCTGGGCGGTTCCGGCCAGTGCGGTGACTACTTCCAGTCCGCGCTGGACTACGCCGCAGCGCAGGGCGTCACGGTCGTCGTAGCTGCCGGCAATGCGGACTCGCCCGCCTCCGGCGGCACGCCGGCGAACTGCAACAACGTCATCACCGTTGGCGCGACCGGCCGCGAAGGCAACAAGGCGTACTACTCCAACTACGGTCCCGAGGTCGATGTCAGCGCACCCGGCGGCGACGGCTCCACCGGCGGGACCAACACCATCCTGTCGACCTGGAATGACGGCACCACCGTGCAGGGCACCGAAACGTATGCCTACATGCAGGGCACCTCGATGGCCGCACCCCACGTTGCCGGCGTCGCGGCCCTCATGATGGCCGCGAACCCGAACCTCACCCCGGCCCAGGTCGAGGGAATCCTCAAGGAGACGGCCCGTCCGTTGCCGGGAACATGCGATACCGGAGGATGCGGGGCAGGGCTGGTCGACGCGGGTGCGGCGGTGGAGGCGGCAAGGCCTGACCCGCAGCAGACACCCGAACCAGGGGTCGCTGGCACACGGTCAATCCAGGGTGAGGCGAGCGTGGGCTCGGTACTGACTGCCGACTCGGGCACCTGGGCGCCGGACACAACGTTGAGCTACCAGTGGTACCGGGGCCAAGCCGCCATCGACGCAGCAACCGGCGGCACCTACACCGTGAATGCTGCCGATCTTGGCCAGACCCTCGCCGTCTCCGTGACCGGCACCAAGGACGGATATGAGAGCGTGACCGTCGTCTTTGCGCCCACCCTCCCGGTCGCGCCGGGCACGCTTTCGGAACCGGGCCTGACCGTCACGGGCACCGCGAAAGTCGGCAGTTCCCTTCTGGCGACCTTGAGCGATCCGACCTGGGGGGACGAAGTGGGACGGACCTGGCAGTGGTACCGGTCAGGAGCGGCGGTCCCGGACACCAATCATCCGTATTACGACATCACGGCGGCTGACCTGGGCAAGACGCTCATGGGGCGCGTAACCCGCACACAGCCCGGCTACGCCACCATCGTCAAGGAAACCCCGACATATGTCGTGACCGCCGGCATCCTCTCGGGCCCGACGCCTTTGATCAGCGGCACCAGGAAGGTCGGCTCCACGCTGACCGCGGCTACCGGCACCTGGACCCTGGGCACGACCCTGAAATACCAGTGGTACCGCTCCGGCGTCCCGATCCCCGGTGCCACCGGGCCCAAGTACACGCTGACGGCCACCGACAGCGGCAAGATCATGCGACTGCGCGTCGCCGGGCTCAAGACCGGGTTCACCACCCTCATCAAGGACTCAGCGACGACCGCGGCCGTTGCGGCCGGGACCCTTACCGCGGGGACCCCCTGGATTAGCGGCTACCCCCGCTACGGTTACACGCTCGCGGCCAACCCGCGGACCTGGACGGCCGGGACCACACTGCGGTACCAGTGGTACCGGTCCGGGGTCGCCATCGCCGGCGCCACGGGACGGTACTACCGGCTCGCCTGGGCTGACCGGTACGACACCATCAAGGTCCGCGTGGTCGGGTCCAAAGCGGGCTACACCACGGTCACGAAATACTCAGGCCCTACCGTCCGGATCCCTTAGCATGCTCCCAGAGGGGCCGAATGGTTGACTTTAACTATCCACAACCGTTGCCGTCCGGCCCGCCCGCGGGGCACCATCTAGACATGACCAAATACCTCATCTCCTTCCCGAGCGAAGCCATGGTACTCACCGACGAGGAGTTCCCGATCGTCTCGGCCGAATCCCACGCTGTGATCGAGGAGGCGAAGGCTGCCGGCGTCTACGTATTCGGCGGTGGGATCGAGGAGGAAGTCGATCCCGTGCTGGTCTCCGCCGACGGTTCGGTGAGCACCGAGACCTATCCGGGCTCCGAACTCAATGGTGGGTTCACCGTGCTGGAGCTGCCGACGCGCGAGGACGCGGTCGAGTGGGCGAGGAAGATCGCGGCGGCCTGCCGTTGCGCGCAGGAGCTCCGCGAGTTCGGGTACGACCCGGCGAGCTAGCTGTCCTCAGCTCAGGCACACCTCCATGCGTTGATGTATGACCAGCGGCGCCGTGGACTTGGATTCTGTACTGGACAGGGCTTAGACCCCGGAGTTTCTCCTTGATCCGGACCTTCCATGGCACGATTCCTCACATGTCTTACAAAACCATTGACCGTGTAGCAACCGTTGCCGAGCACCGCCAACTGGCAGAACTCGTCGGATGGGGGAATGCCTTCCGTTGGGAGGCCATGCCTGGCTCCCTGGCGGGATCCTCCTGCGGAACCGTCGTCCTGGACGAGGCCGGAGCCATCGTAGCGATGGGCCGTGTTGTTGGTGACGGCGCCTTCTTCTTCTACGTCCAAGATGTTGCCGTGCATCCGCAACATCGTTGCCGAGGCCTAGGCACGGCCGTCATGCAACGCCTCCGCGCCCAAGTGACGGCACTGGCCGGGGGAACCGCGTTCCTCGGACTGTTCTCAACGCCGGAGGCCGAGCCGTTGTATCAGGGCACCGGCTTCGCGCCCCGGCCGGGCCTGAAGGGTATGTGGCAAGTCCTGACTGACGAGGCCCCGGTAAGCCATGCCCGTGGAGAGAAATCGCACTGAGGGCGGCAGAAACACCCGGGCCACAAGAGCATTACGACGACGACAAACCGGTGGAGCTGACAGCCAGCCGCAGGGACCGGTACTAGAATTGGCCGGTTCCTTTGCCGTGTTCCGGCCCGGCTGACGCCCGGCCACCGACAGAAAGACATCATGACGACGACTTCTGACCACGCCGTTCCGGCCCAGGTTGACCTGAAGCAGGCCGCCGCCCCGGACCGCAAACCGCTGGTCCGCTGGCTGCTCGCCAACCAGGTCGCACCCGCTGGCCCCGAAGCCGAGGAAGACCACAAACCCAACGCCTGGTGGAAGGTCATGTGCCTGACCGGCGTCGACTATTTCTCCACCCTGTCCTACCTGCCCGGCATCGCGGCCCTGGCCGCCGGCGCACTGTCCCCGCTGGCCACCCTGCTGATCGTGGCCCTGACGCTGCTGGGCATGCTGCCCATGTACCGCCGCGTCGCCCAGGAGAGCCCGCACGGGCAGGGCTCGGTGGCCATGCTCGAGAAGCTGCTGCCGTTCTGGCGCGGTAAGTTCTTCGTCCTGCTGCTGCTCGGGTTCGTTGCGACCTCGTGGATCATCACCATTACCCTCTCCGGCGCCGATGCCACCGTGCACTTGCTGGAGAATCCGATGATCCCGGAAAGTCTGAAGGGCAGTGCCGTCATCATCACGGTGATCCTGCTGCTGATCCTGGGCGGAGTGTTCCTGCTCGGATTTAACGAGGCCGTCGGCGTCGCCATCCCGCTCGTGGCCGTCTACCTGCTCCTGAACGCCGCCGTCGTCGCCGCCGGGTTCATGCACGTCTTCTCCGATCCGTCCCTGATCGCGGGCTGGCAGGACCGGCTGCTGGCCAGTGCCGGCGGCGGACCGATGGACCTGATCGGCCCGGCCGTCATCGCCTTCCCGCTGCTGGTCCTCGGGCTCTCCGGGTTCGAGACCGGCGTGTCGATGATGCCCCTGATCAAGGCGGCCGGGAATACCCCGGAAGAGGTCATGGCCTCCCGGGTCAGGAACACCCGCAAGCTGCTCACCACCGCGGCGGCCATCATGAGCGTTTACCTGATGTGCACGAGCTTCCTGACCACGGTCATGATCCCGGCCAAGGAGTTCCAGGAGGGCGGACAGGCCAACGGCCGCGCCCTGGCGTTCCTCGCCCACGACCTGTTCGGTGCCGGATTCGGGACTGTTTACGACATTTCCAGCGCCCTGATCCTTTGGTTCGCCGGGGCATCCGCCATGGCCGGGCTGATCAACATCGTGCCCCGTTACCTGCCCGCCTACGGCATGGCACCGGAATGGGGCCGGGCCGTCCGCCCGGTCGTGATCGTCTACACCGTGCTGAGCATCGGCATCACCATCGCTTTCAAGGCCGACGTCAACGCCCAAGCCGGCGCCTACGCCACCGGTATCCTGGCCATGATGGTCTCCGGTGCGGTCGCCGTGACCGTCTCAGCGATCCGCCGGCACAGCCGCGCCGGCACCATCGGCTTCGGTGCGCTGACCTTGGTCCTGCTCTACGCACTCGGCGCCAACGTCATCGAAAAGCCGGACGGCATCGCAATCTCGGCTTTCTTCATCGCCGGCATCATCGTCGTCTCGCTGGTCTCCCGGGTGAAGCGCACTACCGAATTGCGGCTGGAAACCATCGATTTCGACGAGGCGGCCCGCCAGTTCATCACCGACTCGATCGCCTTCGACGGGCAGCTGAACGTGATCTCCAACAAGCGCCAGGCCGGTGACAAGTCTGAGTACGCGGACAAGGAGTTCGAACAGCGCGGTCTGAACCCGGTGCCGGGCCCGGCGGACGTCATCTTCCTGGAGGTGGAGATCTCCGACCCGTCGGAGTTCAGCCACACGCTCCGGGTCGAAGGCATCGAAGTGGACGGCTACCGGATCCTGCGGGTGAAGTCACCGGCGGTGCCGAATGCGATCGCCGCGGTCCTGCTGGCCATGCGCGACTCGACGGGCACGAAGCCCCAGTGCTACTTCCAGTGGTCCGAGGGCAGCCCGGTGAGCCACCTCATGCGCTACCTGTTCCTGGGCGAGGGCGACACGGCCCCGCTGGTACGTGAAATTCTCCGCGAGGTCGAGCACGACCCGGCCCTCCGGCCGGGAATCCACGTCGGCTGAGGGCCGATCGGTGGAGGGAGGGGCTTCGGCCCTCTCCCTTCACTTTTGCCGCCGGACACACTCCGCTGGGCTGAGTTCGAACCCGGGGCCCAGCAACCAAGAGGCCCGTCAGGCCACCCGCAGCGTCCCGAGTCCGGCGAGGAGTGCCTCGAGTCCCAGGCTGAAGGCGACGTCTGCCGCTTTTTCTTGGCTGTCCTCGGCCAGACGCTCGACGGCGGCGGTGAAATGCGGCGTCGAGGCAGCCATGCTGCCGGAATCGAAGATGTCCGCCGGTGCCGTGACGTCGTAGGCGGAGCCAAAGATGAAGGATTCGAGCGCCACGATGGCCGGGATGATGCGCTCCTGCGGGAAGCCGGCGCGGCTAAAACCCGCGCTGACGGCCTCATACATGGCCAGCGTCTTGGGTGCATCCGTCACGGGGAGGACGGCGATGACCGGGATCAGCGGCGTGTGCTTGGAGAACACGTCGCGGTAGCTCCAGGCCCAGTCCCTCACGGCTTGTTCCCAGGGCCCGGTCTCGAAGGCGCTGACGTCCACGAACGACGTCAAATGGTCCTGGACGAGGACCAGAACATCCTGCTTGGAGGAGACGTGGTTGTACAGCGCCGAGGGCGCCACATTGAGGGTCCTCGCCAGTGCGGCCATGGTGAACCCGTCGTAGCCGCTCTTGCCGATCAGCTGCAGGGCCGCCGCGGTAATGCCGTTCTGGTCGAGAACGGCCGCCGCGGGCCGGCCCACGCGGCGGCGGGGATTGGCGGCGGGGCTGTGCGGATCGGCGGGGACGCTGGTTGGTGCCGTCATTCCGGGCCTTTCTTCTAGCTCTGCTGTCGGTTCCGGGACTTAGTCCATTCTGCCCCCAACTTTACGGGCGAAATTCACCAGGCAGGGGGGTCTTCCCTGAAGCGGAGGGAAGGTCTATCATTCTAAATGAACGGCATTCATTTAGTGGTCCGCATCACTCTAGCGGCCGCAGGAAGGACATCATGCTGGAACTTGACCGCGACGTCGTCATCGTAGGGGCTGGCCCTTCCGGACTGACCGCCGCCCGCAACCTGAAGAAGGCCGGACTGAGTGTGGCGGTGCTCGAGGCGCGGGACCGCGTGGGCGGGCGCACCTGGACCGACACGATTGACGGGGCCATGCTCGAAATCGGCGGCCAGTGGGTTTCCCCGGACCAGACGGCACTCCTGGGGCTCCTGGATGAGCTCGGATTGCAGACCTATTCCCGCTACCGCGATGGCGAATCCGTCTACATCGGCGCAGATGGCCAGCGCACCTTGTACACGGGTGACACCTTCCCCGTCAGCGAAACCACCGCGGCCGAGATGGACAAGCTCACTGCCCTGCTCGATTCCCTCGCCGCGGAGATCGGTGCCGAGGAGCCGTGGGCACACCCCAAGGCCCGCGAACTGGACACCATTTCCTTCCACCACTGGCTGCGGCAGAACTCAACGGATGAGGAAGCCTGCAACAACATCGGCCTTTTCATCGCCGGCGGCATGCTGACCAAACCTGCCCACGCCTTCTCCGCCCTGCAGGCCGTCCTGATGGCTGCCTCCGCCGGGTCCTTCAGCAATCTCACGGATGAGGACTTCATCCTGGACAAGCGGGTTGTCGGCGGGATGCAGCTGGTCTCACTGCTGCAGGCCGCGGAACTGGGCGGGGACGTCGTCCTCGACAGTCCGGTCCGCACCATCAACTGGGCCGAGGACGCGAGCGGGGGATACCGCGTCACTGCTGTCTCCGAACGCGCAACCGTGAATGCCCGCTTCGTCATCATGGCCGTGCCGCCGAACCTCTACTCCCGGGTTTCCTTCAATCCGCCGCTGCCCCGCCGCCAGCACCAGATGCACCAGCACCAGTCGCTGGGCCTGGTTATCAAGGTTCACGCCGTGTACAGCTCGCCGTTCTGGCGCGAGGGCGGACTCTCCGGCACCGCCTTCGGCGCCGGAGCGATTGTGCAGGAGGTCTACGACAACACGAACCACGAGGACCTTCGCGGCACGCTGGTGGGCTTCGTCTCGGACGAGAAGGCCGACGCCATGTTCGAGCTAAGTGCCGAGGATCGCCGCCGCGCCATCCTCGAATCGATTGCGTCCTTCCTCGGCGAAAAGGCCCTGGATCCCGAGGTCTACTACGAGTCCGACTGGGGCTCCGAGGAATGGACCCGCGGGGCCTACGCCGCAAGCTACGACCTCGGCGGGCTGCACCGGTACGGGAAAGACCAGCTGAAGCCGGTTGGCCCCATCTACTGGTCTTGCTCCGACCTCGCGGCCGAGGGTTACCAGCATGTCGACGGCGCCGTACGGATGGGACAGATCACGGCCGCCCGGATTGTCGCCGCCGCGGACCGAGCTTCCGTGTCCCAGTAGAAAGCCCCCAATAGTTCAAGAGAGAGAGGACGGCCCAGATGCGATACGTAGTGGGGTACTCAGCCGATGCCAGAGGCCATGATGCGGTCAATCTGGCCGTCTCCCTGGCGCTCGGGCGTGGAGCGAGCCTGGACCTTGTGCTGGTGGTGCCTGAAGTGCAGCATTCCGGGCACGCCCTCGCACCCAGGCCCGGATTTGAACATCTGCTCAACGAGCAGGCCCAGGAGTGGCTCGACCAGGCGCTGGCGCTGGTTCCGCCCGGTGTCCAGGCCCAGGCGCACGTCCGCAGCGGTGATTCCGACGCGCACGCGCTGATCGAGGCGGCCGAGGAACTGCGCGCGGACATGCTGGTCATCGGCGCAACCAGAAACGGGATCTTCAAGCGGTTCACGATCGGGTCGGTGGCCAGCGCCCTGCTCCACGCGTCGACAGTTCCGGTTGCCCTGGCGCCGCACGGCTATCACCGCCAGGAGGCCCTGACCCGTATCAGCTGCGGGCTCGGAACCCGGGCGGGCGCTGAGAAACTGCTCGATTTCGCCCTGGGCATGGCGTCGAACCGGGTCGTGCCGCTGCGCGTGGTCTCGCTTCTGGCGCTCGACGGCGGCGATGCGGCTGATGCGACCGGTGCCGCCGATGCGGCCCGGGAGTACGCGGAGAAGCACCTTGCCGCGGCCCTGCCGGGCGGCGAGCAGGAGGTCCGGGAGGAGGCGAAGACCGAAGTGGTCGTCGCGCACGGCCGGAGCATCGAGGAGGCGGTGGACCGCCTGGACTGGGAAGACGGCGAGATTCTGTTGATCGGATCGAGCAGGCTTGCCAAGGGCCGGTCCATCTTCCTCGGCAGTACAGCCAACCGCATTCTGCGCGCCCTGCCGGTGCCGATGATTGTGGTTCCGAGCGACTATGAACTCAAGCAACCCAACCAGCCGGCGTCGAACGACATTCCTGGAGAGGCACAAAAATGAGTACCGAACACGAGATGTCCAAGGCCTCCCAGCCCGGACTGCAGCCCGGACTGCAGCCCGGGCAGCAGCACGACCAGCACGGGCTCAGTGAGAAAGGTCTGAAGGCAGGATCGGTGGGGCTGATTGGCGCCGTCGTCATCGGAATTTCCTGTATCGCCCCGGCCTACACCCTGACGGCAGCCCTGGGCCCCACGGTGGCCGAGGTCGGCGTGCAACTGCCGGCGATCTTCCTGGTGGGCTTTATCCCCATGTTGCTGGTGGCGTTCGGCTACCGCGAGCTCAACAACGCCATGCCCGACGCCGGCACGTCCTTCACCTGGGCCTCGCGGGCGTTTGGCCCATGGATTGGCTGGATGGGCGGGTGGGGGCTGATCGCGGCGACCATCATCGTGCTCTCGAACCTGGCCGCCGTCGCTGTGGACTTCTTCTACCTCATGCTGGCGCAGCTCACCGGCAACCCGGACCTCGCCGACCTCACCACCAACCTGCCGCTGAATATCGCCACCACGCTGGTGTTCATTGCCCTCGCCTGCTGGATCTCCTACCGCGGCATGGAGACCACCAAGTCCGTCCAATACGTTCTCGTGGGATTCCAGCTGCTGGTCCTTGGCTGGTTCTCCGTGGCTGCGTTCAGCCACGTCGCCAACGGGACGGCCTTTGACGCCACTGCCATTTCCCCGGACTGGTTCAACCCCTTCGCGGTGGGATCCTTCTCCGCTTTTGCCGCCGGCGTTTCGCTGTCCATCTTCATTTACTGGGGCTGGGACGTCACGCTGACCATGAACGAGGAGACTAAGAACCCGGAGAAGACCCCGGGCCGCGCCGCCACCCTGACCGTGCTGATCATCGTGATCATCTACATGACCGTCGCCCTGGCCACGCTGACCTTCGCCGGCGTCGGCGAAACCGGCCTCGGTGCCGGCAACCCGGAAAACCAGGGCAGCATCTTCGCGGTCCTCGCGGGGCCGGTGATGGGCCCGTTCGCCATCCTGATGTCGCTGGCCATCCTGAGCAGCTCCGCCGCGTCGCTGCAGTCCACGTTCGTCTCGCCCGCGCGCACCCTGCTGTCCATGGGCCATTACAAGGCCCTGCCGCAGAAGTTCGGCAAGATCAGCCCCACGTACAAGTCCCCGAGCTATGCCACGATCGCCTCGGCAGTGGCCGCCGCAGCGTTCTATGTCATTACCCGCACCACGTCGGAGAACGCGCTGTGGGACACCATCACGGCACTGGGCATGATGATCTGCTTCTACTACGGCATCACCGCGTTGGCCTGTGTCTGGTTCTTCCGCGCCGAGGCGTTCAGCGGGGCGAAGGCGTTCTTCTTCAAGTTCCTTTCTCCCCTCCTGGGCGGCGTCATCCTGCTGGTCATGTTCGTCAAGACGGCCTATGACTCCATGGATCCCGCGTACGGTTCCGGCTCGTCAATCGGTGGTGTGGGCCTGGTCTTCATCCTGGGCATGGGCGTCATCCTGCTGGGCGTGGTGCTCATGCTGGTGATGGCCAAGCTCCGCCCCGAGTTCTTCAGGGGCAAGGTCCTGTCCCGCGGGCACTGAGTCCGCGGCCGGCAGCCGGATGAGCGTCGGCGAAAGCGCAACGGTCGAGCTTTAGGCGCCCCTAGTCGATGATTTTCAGGCCGGCGCCCCAGTTGAAGGCTGGATACGCTGGGTTGACCTGCAGCGCCATGAAGAGCAGCATGAAGCCCTCCAGTTCGCGGGCGTGGCGCAGTCCGCCCACTTGGAGCGGACGCAGCCCGGCGGCTTCGGCGAAGGCCGCGACATTGTTGCGGGCCTGTTCGGAATCCGAGGCGATGAAGACATCCATCGGCTTGCCGCCGACCCTTCCGGAGCCGAGCGGTCCGGCGAAGGTGGTGTTGAAGGCTTTCACCACCTGGGCGCCCGGTAGCAGCGCGGCGATTTCCTCGGCCGCCGATGTCCCCGGGGCGACAACCAGCGAATCGAAGGTCTCGGTGTCGATTGGGTTGCTGATGTCCACCACCGTTTTGCCGCTGAGCGTATCGCCGAAGTGCGTGGCGACTTCCTTGGCGGGGCCGAAGTAGAGCGCCAGGACGACGATGTCGCCCTCGGGAACCTCGCTCAGGCCGCCGGAGGTGCTTTCGCCGCCAAGGTCGGCAGCGAGCTTGGCGGCATTCTCCGGCGTCCGGTCCAGAACCTGGACGGAACGGCCGGCGGCGACAGCCCGGGTGCCGATCGCCCGTGCCATGTTGCCGCTGCCGATGATTGTGATGTCAGTCATGATGGAACCTTTCCGAGGTTGCCGGGAACTGCTTAGATCAGCAATTGCGCGAATCAGCGGTGCGCGCGGTCCGGGCCAGGCGGCCCGGCGGGGGTGACGCCCGCCGCGCGCTCGGCGGCAGCCAGCGCATCTTCCAGGCGTTCCACGGCCGGGGCGTAGGCGGCATCAGTGCAGGCACGATCCGCGCGGCCGCCGAGGCGCTCGGCGGCCTTGATCGCCCGGATCAGGGCCGCCGTTTCCGGCTGCCGGGGATCGCTCATCCCGGGATAGTCAATGGAGAACCCCGGATCAAGTTCGTACTGCTGCCACCGGGCGAGGGCGCTCCGGTGCCGTGTGGCCGCCGCCTCGTTCATGCGCCGTGTCTCCCGGCTGGCCCGGCGGGCATCCTGTCTGGCCAGCAGCCGGGGTGCCGCTGCCAGCGCCGCCAGGGCCGCCACCGCGGCCAGTATCCCGAGCGCCAGGCCCGCCCACGGCCACGTTGAGGAGGACACGACGATGGCGGGCACAACGACGGCGAGTCCGGCGAAAACATCCCAAAACGCGCCGTCCGCGCCTTCTGAGGGTCCGTCCTTGGCTGCCAGATGCTTGCGGGCAAAATAGACCGAGGCAAACGCCGCCCCGGCAACCAGGATGGCGAGGGCGAGGAACTGCCAGGCCGCGAGGGCACCGGATAGTGAAAGCGTCATTGCACACCTCCCCGGAACGGTCCCGGGCGGGGGCAGTTCCGCTAGTTCCATTGGAATCCCTGGCGGCGGGGCCGTCAATGCCCTGCCCGGCCGGGGCGATGCCGGCCACCAACACCGGGCGCCCAGGCCGGGCGCGAAGGCCGCGTCGCGGTTCCGTCACGGTTCCTCCCGGCGTAGCCTAGGGCCCATGCGACTGAAAATGTGCAGCGTCCACGTTAAGGATCCAGCCTCGGCCCATGAGTTCTACACCGGCACGCTGGGCTTCGAAACCCTGATGGCCATGCCGGAGCACAACCTGTTCATCGTCAAGGATCCGGGCGGTGCCGGGGGCGCCGGACTGCTGCTCGAGCCCAGTGACAACCCGATCGGGGCGGCCTACATGAACGGCCTGCACGATGCCGGAATTCCAGCGATCGTCTTTGGCGTGCCGGACGTGCGCGCCGAATACGACCGGCTGGCGGCCAAGGGCGTGATGTTCCAGGGGGAGCCGTCAGAGGGGCCCGGCGGGACCAGCGTGGTGATGGATGACGGCTGCGGGAACTTCGTGCAGCTGCACCAGGACTAGTTACCGGACCAGCCACGCCCGCGTGGGTCAGGCACAGGGCCTAGCGGCTCACTTGGTCCTTGTCCGGGTGCGTCGCGTGCCGCTATTCGGCCTTGGCGCGGGCTTTCTTGGCGTCTTTTTTAGCGCCCTCGTCCTTGACCCGCTGGGCCTCGGCGCGGACGGCGGCATGGGTGGCGCGCTCGGCGACCAGCCATGCCGGGGGAGCCTGGAGCAGTGCGGTGATTTCCGCCGTCGTCAGCGCTTCCTCAACACCACCGCGGGACAGGCCGCTGATGGAGACGTTGAGCTTCTGCGCCACCACGGGCCGCGGGTGCGGACCGTTACGGCGCAGTTCCGCGAGCCACTCCGGCGGGTTGGCCTGGAGCTCGGCGAAATCAGCGCGGGTGATGGCCGAATCCTGGAACTCCTGGGGTGTCGCCGGCAGGTAGATGCCAAGCTTCTTGGCAACGGTGGCCGGCTTCATGGACTGGGAGTTTGCGGAGGTCATAGTTCAAGGGTATCCGGCGGGATGCCCGCAGGGCGCCAAACCAGTACCAAATCAGTACCAAACCAGCACCAATCCAGGACCAAACCGGCATGGTGCTGCCATCGGGGCGGACCCCGGCGCCACCCCGGGCGGTACTGTGAACATGTGTCCGCAGCAGAAGAAGCACCCCAGACCCCCGACGAAACCGCCGTCGTCCCAGCCGTTGCAGTTGGGCGCGAGCTGCGCTTCGCGTACGTCGCCGGCGTGACACCCGGAAAGTGGATCCGGCGCTGGGAGGAGCGGATGCCTGACGTGCCGCTGCACTCCTTTATGTCCGACGACGGCGCGCAGCTATCCGTGCTCCGCGACGGATCCGCGGACCTGAGCTTTGTCAGGCTTCCGGTGGAGCGCGAGGGACTCAGCGTCATCCCGCTCTACGAGGAACAGCCTGTGGTGGTGGCGCCCAAGGGGCACGAGGTCTCCTTGTTCGAGGAAGTGGACCTGGCGGACCTGTCTGCCGAGACCTTCCTTGATGTGAAGGAACTCGGCGGACCCGCGATGGCCCTGCAGGTGGTGGCGTCCGGGGCCGGGCTGGTGATCCTGCCGATGTCCGTGGCCCGGCATTTCAACGTCAAGGACACCGTGGCGCGAAAACTCACCGGTGCGCCCGGCACGGAGATCGCGTTGGCCTGGCCCAGCGACACCACGGACGAGGTCATCGAGGAATTCATCGGGATTGTCCGCGGACGCACCGCGGCGAGCTCCCGCCAGCCCTCGGCGCAGCAGGAGAAACCCAAACGGGAGCCCAAGTCGGACCGGCGCGGCACCGGAGCCGCCAAGAAGCCCAAGGTGGCGCAGCGTTACGCGCCCAACCCGGACAAGGGCCGCGGCAAGGGATCCCGGAAAAAGGGTAAACGCTAGGCCGTAGCCGTCTGGGCGGCGCCGCGCATAGGCTCGGTTCGTGGACATCGTCGAGTTCCTGACCGCACGCATTAAAGAAGACGAAGCCGCCGCCCTGAAGCTGCTCGGCGACCCCACGCTTGCCGTCTCCGGCGAGTGGTATGAACGCCGCCTGCTTCGCGAGTGCGAGGCCAAGCGCCAGCTCATCGGCATCATTGAATCCGCCCGCCAGTCCGTGCTGACCGCCTTGGTCAGCCAGGAACCCGCCGACGCCGGATGGGTGCCGGACGTCATTGAATGGACCACGCTGTCCCTGCACACGCTGGCCCTGCCGTACGCCGACCACCCCGAATTCCAGGCTCGCTGGCGGATCACCGGGTAACGGGCTCACTCCCCGTGGACGGCGGACTGGCGCTCCTCAGACCGGTTCAAATAGGCCAGCAGCAATTCGCCGGCGTGGTCCAGGTCCCCGGCTTCCAGGGCGTTGCAGATTTCCTCGTTGTCCGGCAGATAGCCCCGGTAGAAGTGCGCATCCACGGTGGCCTTGTGGAAGAACAGCCGCATCTCGGCCAGGACCTGGGACATGATCGTGTCCAGCCGCCGGCTGCCAGCCAGGGCAACGATCGCGCCATGGAAGTGCTGGTTGGCGTTGCCCAGACCCTCTTCGTCGTTGGCGGCGGCCGCGGCTTTGCCCTCTTCCACGGCCGCGCGGACCGCCGCCACCCGCTCCGGGCTGCCGCCGCCGCGGATCGCACTGACTTCAATGGCGCGGCGCACCGTGTAAACGTCGTGGATGTCGCCCGCCTCCAGGCTGGCCACGAAGACGCCCCGGTTCGGATGCCGCACCACCAGGCGCTCGGCCGCAAGTTCGGCGAAGGCCTCGCGGACCGTGTTGCGGGAAACGCCCAGGTCTTCGGCAATGGTCGATTCCGTGAGCCGGGCTCCCGGCAGAAGCACACCCTCCGCCAGCTGCAGGCGTAGTTCGGCCGCCACCCGGTCCGCCACCGAGGGAACGGCCACGCGCAGCCGCGCCGCAGCCGCGCCCAGGGCAGAGCCGGCAGCTGCATCAGAAGTCGTCATGGTGCCGAATCTACACGATTGTCTAAATGTTGAATCGTCGGATTGTTGAACAATCGGGCAAAGTGATGCATCCTTATAGGGGGCTATCATGAGACGAGGATCACAAATGGCAACCATCGACCTGAACAGCGACGTTGGCGAGTCTTTCGGACGCTGGACCCTAGGCGACGACACGGCGATGTTCCGCTCGGTTTCCAGCGCCAACGTGGCTTGCGGATTCCACGCGGGCGACCCCAGCGTCATCCGCCGGACCTGCCGTGAGGCGGTCGCCGCCGGCGTCGTGATCGGCGCCCACGTCGGTTACCGCGATCTCGCCGGATTCGGCCGCCGCTTCCTGGACATCGACCCGCTCGAACTGGCGGACGAGGTCGTCTACCAGATCGGCGCGCTGCAGGCACTGGCCGCCGTCGAGGGCGGCACGGTCAGGTACGTGAAGCCGCACGGCGGCCTCTACAACGCCATCGTCTCGCACACCGCCCAGGCGAAGGCCGTCGTCGACGCCGTGAAGTCCGTTGACCCGAACCTGCCGATCCTGGGCCTGCCGGGCTCGGAAGTGCTGCGCCTCGCCGAGGCAGCCGGGCTCCGGGCCGTTACCGAAGCCTTCGCGGACCGGGCCTACAACCCGGACGGCACCCTGGTATCCCGTACGCTCCCCGGAGCCGTGTTGGAGGATCCCGCTCTCGTCACTGAGCATGTCCTCCGGATGGCCACCGATTCCGCCGTCCGCACCATCGACGGCTCCATCCTGAAGATCCACGCAGAAAGCATCTGTGTGCACGGCGACTCCCCGGGAGCCGTCACCATGGCCGCCGCCGTCCGCGACGCGCTCAACGCCGCCGGGATCGAAACAGCCGCGTTCGTCTAAGCCGAAGCAACACCTGCTTCATCCCCGGTTCCGCCCGGATCGCCCGGTTCCGCCGGGATCACCCGCACTTTAACCCGAGCAACAGGCAGCACCCCGCACACCTGGAGGAAAACCATGACTGCAGCACCGCATCAGGCCACCCCGGCCGCCGGCAAGAGGAGGATCCCGCCCGGTGCCCTCAAGGCCTACGTCGCGAGCCTCACCGGCACTTCGCTGGAGTACTACGACTTCGCGATCTACTCCGTGGCCTCGGCCTTGGTGTTCCCCAAGGTCTTCTTCCCGGGCACCGACGAATACGTCGGGCTGCTGCTGTCTTTCTCGACCTTTGCGGTGGGCTACCTCGCCCGTCCCATCGGCGGCGTGATCTTCGGCCGGCTCGGTGACAAGATCGGCCGCAAGCACGTCCTCGTGACCACCCTGCTGCTGATCGGCATCGCAACGGTGGTGATCGGCCTGCTCCCGGGCTACGCCACCATCGGTATAGCCGCTCCCATCATCCTCGTGTTGCTGCGCCTGGCGCAGGGCATCGGCGTCGGCGGCGAATGGGGCGGTGCCGTCCTGCTCTCGAGCGAATTCGGCGACGCCAAGCGGCGCGGCTTCTGGTCTTCCGCCGCGCAGATCGGCCCGCCCGCCGGCAACCTGATGGCCAACGGCGTCCTGGCCGTGCTCGCCGCGACGCTCAGCAACGAAGACTTCCTCTCCTGGGGCTGGCGTGTGGCCTTCCTTGCCTCGGCCTTCCTGGTGGGCTTCGGCCTGCTGATCCGGCTGAAGCTCGAGGAAACCCCCGTCTTCAAGGCCATCCAGGCCCACGGCGAACAGCCCAAGGCCCCCATCAAGGAGGTCTTCACCAAGGAGCCGCGCGCCCTCGTGTCCGCCGCCCTGTCCCGCATCAGCCCGGACGTGCTGTACTCCCTGCTCACCGTCTTCATGGCCGTTTACGCCACCAAGGAACTGGGCATGAGCACCAGCAACGTCCTGACCGCCATCCTGATCGGTTCCGCCTTCCAGCTGGTCCTGATCCCCGCGGCGGGCGCCCTCACGGACCGCGTCAACCGCCGCCTCGTATACGGCATCGCCGCCGTCGGAACCGCTATTTACATCCCGCTGTTCTTCGTCATGATCCAGGACAAGTCGGTCCTCACGCTGACCGTTGGCATCGTGATCGGGCTGGCCTTCCACGCCTTCATGTACGGCCCGCAGGCCGCTTACATCACCGAGCAGTTCCCGGCCCGGCTGCGCTACGCCGGCAGCTCGCTGGCTTACACTCTGGCCGGCGTGGTCGGCGGCGCCATCGCACCGTTGGTCTTCACCGCCCTCTTCGCCGCCAGCGGCGACTGGTTCCTGATCGCCGGCTACCTCGCGGTCGCCTCGATCGTGACGGTGATCGGACTGGCTATCGGACGCAATCCGCATACCGACGAAGAAGAGCGGCTCCTGCAGGATGCCCGCGCCTGAGGGGCGCGGATCCTGTCCACCGGCACCGGCACAATGAGTGAGGCACCTCGTGATTGAGACAGCAGGGGAACCCCCGAAGGTAGAGAACGCAACAGTTCACAAGGTCCGCTCCGTGCGGGCCGTGGGAACGCGCGCGGTCCTAGCCGAGCTCTCCGGCACCCAGGATGTGCTTGCCCTGCAGGCGCTGCTGCTGGAGAAGCCACTGCCGGGCCAGCAGGACGTCCTGGCCGCGGCCGAGACCGTCCTGGTCAAGGCCGATTCCCCGACCTCGGCCCGGCGCATCGCCGCCCGGCTGCTGCAGCTCGACCTCACCACACCCGTGCAGCTCGACGGCGGGCTAGTGATCATCGACACCGTGTACGACGGCGAAGACCTCGCCGAGGTCGGGCGGCTCACCGGTCTGGGAACCGAGGGCGTGATCGCCGCTCACTCCGGCCAGGTCTGGACCGTGGCCTTCGCCGGCTTCGCCCCCGGATTCGGGTACATGGTGGGGGAGAACCAGCAGCTGGAAGTGCCCCGCCGCAGCTCGCCGCGCACCGCCGTGCCCGCAGGTTCCGTGGCGCTGGCCGGCAACTATTCGGCCGTATACCCGCGCCGTTCCCCGGGCGGCTGGCAGCTGATCGGGCGCACCAACGCCAGGATGTGGGACCTGGACCGGGACCAGCCCGCCCTGGCCGCCCCCGGCCACCGGGTTCAGTTCCGCCCCGTCCGGGATGCCGTGCTCGTCGCGGAGTCAGCCGCAGAGCCTGCGGCCGAGAATGCTCGCACTGGGCCGGAACCGGCCGCCGGGGACGACGTCACCCGCGGTCTCCGGATCGTTTCGCCCGGTCTGCAGAGCCTGATCCAGGATCTGGGCCGGCATGGCCACTCCGGCCTGGGCGTCTCCGCCGCCGGCGCACTGGACCGCGCCTCGCTGCGCCGGGCCAACCGCCTCGTCGGGAACGCCCCCGGCGCGGCTGCCATTGAGACCGTCGCCGGCGGCCTTAAGGTCCAGGCCGTGGGGGACCAGGTCCTCGCCGTCGCCGGCGCGCCGTCGGAACTGAGCATCGTGTCGGCGCCGGATGACGCCGGCGATACATGGCAGCGCACCGTGCCGGTGGCCAGTGCCTTCGCACTGCTCGATGGCGAAACGCTCAGCCTGGGCGCGCCGCAGAGCGGCTTCCGCAGCTATCTCGCGGTCCGCGGCGGGGTGGACGCAGCCCTGGTGCTGGGCAGCCGTTCCACGGACACGATGTCCGGGATCGGTCCCGCGCCCCTGGCCGCCGGGCAGGTGCTGGCCGCCGGCGGCGAGGCCGAATCCGGCGTCGTCGGGGCTCCCGAACTGCAGCCGGACTACCCGGGAGCCGGGGTGACTGTCCTCGACGTCGTCCCCGGCCCCCGCGCCGACTGGTTCGATCAGGCGGCGCTGGACTCGTTCACTGCCCAGGACTGGTCCGTGCTGCCGCAGTCCAACCGGGTCGGCATGCGGTTGGACGGGACCCCGCTGCAGCGCAGCCGCCAGGGCGAACTGCCCAGCGAAGGCACCGTGGCGGGCGCCCTGCAGGTCCCGCCGGAGGGCCTGCCCGTGCTCTTCCTGGCCGACCATCCCATCACCGGCGGCTACCCGGTGATCGCCGTGGTGGTCGACTCCCAGCTGGACCTCGCGGCGCAGGTACCCATCGGGGGCAAGATCCGCTTCCGCTGGGCCGAAGCCGCCACCACCGAACACGGCACCACTGAACACGCCGCCACCGACGAAGAAGCGAGTAACTGATGCGCAAGATCCTGATCGCCAACCGTGGAGAAATCGCGGTCCGCATAGCCCGGGCCTGCGACGACGCGCAGCTGGCGTCGGTCGCCGTCTACGCCGACATCGACGCCGACGCCCTGCACGTCTCCGCGGCGGATGAAGCCTTCAGCCTGGACGGCAACTCACCCGCGGACACGTACCTGAACATCCCCAAGCTCCTCGCCGTGGCGGCCGAGTCCGGAGCGGACGCCGTCCACCCCGGCTACGGCTTCCTCTCCGAGAACGCCGACTTTGCCCAGGCCGTCCTGGACGCCGGACTGACCTGGATCGGTCCGACGCCGGACGCCATCCGGCTGCTCGGCAACAAGATCACGGCCCGCGACGCGGCCGTCCGGGCCGGCGCACCCTTGGTGGCCGGCAGCGACGGTCCCGTCGACACGGCTGCCGAGGCCCGGGCCTTCGCCGAACAGCACGGCCTGCCGATCGCCATCAAGGCCGCTTTCGGCGGCGGCGGCCGCGGCATGAAGGTGGTCCGGGTCATCGACGAGGTCGAGGAGGCCTTCGACTCCGCCGTCCGTGAAGCAGTGGCCGCCTTCGGCCGGGGCGAGTGCTTCGTGGAGCGCTACCTGGACCGTCCGCGCCACGTCGAGGCGCAGGTCCTGGCGGACGCGCACGGCAACGTCGTCGTCGTCGGAACCCGCGACTGCTCACTGCAGCGCCGGCACCAGAAGCTCCTGGAGGAGGCTCCTGCGCCGTTCCTGAGCGAAGAGCAGACCACGCTGATTTACGACGCCGCCAAGGCCGTCTGCCGGGAAGCCGGCTACTCCGGCGCCGGCACGGTGGAATTCCTGGTCGCGGCGGACGGCACCGTGGCATTCCTCGAGGTCAACACCCGGCTCCAGGTGGAGCACCCCATCACCGAGGAAACCACGGGGATCGACCTCGTCCAGGAGCAGTTCCGGATCGCAGCGGGGGAGCCGCTGCGCCTGACCGAGGACCCGGCGCCGCGCGGACACGCCTTCGAATTCCGGCTCAACGCCGAGGACGTGGGCCGAGGCTTCCTGCCCTCGCCCGGGACGATCGGCGAGTTTGCAGGCCCCACCGGACCGGGCATCCGCCTCGACACGGGAGTCCGCTCAGGCTCCTTCGTCGCGCCGCAGTTCGATTCCCTACTCGCCAAGCTGATCGTCACCGGCGCGGACCGCCAGCAGGCCCTACGCCGCGCCCGCCGGGCCCTCGCCGAAATGCGCATCACCGGGGTGGCCACCGTGCTGCCGTTCCACCGGGCCGTGCTGGAGTCCCCGGACTTCACGTCCGAGGACGGGCTGGGCATCCACACCCGCTGGATCGAAACCGACTTCGCGGACAGTGTCTCCATCTCTGCCGATCCTGATTACAGCACCACCGCGCCCGACGGCGAACGCCGCACCATCACCGTCGACGTGGACGGACGGCGGCTCGCCGTCGGCCTACCGGCCGACTTGCTGGACGGCTGGGCGCGCTCCGGCGCTCCGCTGCCCGCCGGCATGTCCCCGGAAGCAGCGTCCGACGGCCGTGCTTCCGCTGCCGACCCGGAGGAGCTGCGCGCCGACATGGCCGGGACCGTGGTGAAGTGGCTCGTCGAGCCCGGCGCCGAGGTATCGGCAGGGGATCCGGTTGTTGTTCTTGAAGCCATGAAGATGGAGACCCAGGTCTCCGCGCACCGGGACGGCACCGTCACTGACGTGCGCACCGAAGCGGGCGGAGTGGTTGTGGCCGGGGCGGTGCTGGCGCTGATCGGCTAGCCGGCCGGACTACCTCCGGAAATGGGGACGGCCGGGCACGCTGGGGAGCGTGCCCGGCCGTTTCGTCCGGTGTTTTAGGACTGCGACTCGGCGAGGGCCGGGGTGGTCTCGGTGCGGTGGGTCGGTGGTTGTGCGCGCCGGTTGAGCCACATTTCGAAGACGTCGCTGGTGTGCCATTCGAAGGAGGCGAGCACCGGGGTGCCGTTCTCGTCGTAGTCGACCTCGTCGAAGTAGAGCAGCGGGACGCCGTCTTTGACCTGCAGCTGCGCGGCTTCGGGGGGTCCGGCGAGGACGGGGAGGAGTTTGGCCCGGCCGTTTCGGACGCCGTGGTTGTGGTTTTCGAGCAGGTCGAAGAGCGACGGGCCCAGGTTGCCGCGGGTCGCTTCGGGCACGAGGGCCAGCGGCATCCGGTCCACGCTGTAGACGACGGGCCGGTCATCGGCGAACCGGACCCGTTCGACGACGACGACCGCGGCGCCGCGGTCCAGGCGGAGCCGGTCCCGGTCGGCGTCGTCGGCGGGCTGCACACTCTGGGAGATGATCCGGATGCTCGGGGTGAACCCGGCGGCCTGGATCATCGCGGTGTAGCTGACGTTCAGGTCCAGGGCGTGGCGCTGCGGGACCCGGGTGACGTAGGTCCCCTTGCCGTGGAGGCGGGAGAGGTACCCGGCGTCGATCAGGGCCCGGTAGCCTTCGCGGACGGTGGCCCGGCTGACGGCGAACTTGACGGACATTTCGTCTTCGTTGGGGAGCCGGTCGCCGACGACATACGTGCCGTTGCTGATGAGCTCGGTGAGTTCATCTCGAACCTGTTCTGCAAGATTTGGCCGGCGAACTGCCATGGTGTCCTCCCTTGTGACAATGATTCCAGTGTACTGGCGGCGGGC
>NZ_FNGD01000023.1:10875-11704 GCF_900102895.1 Arthrobacter sp. ov407 | reverse complement strand
CCCCGCACTGGCCGTCGCGACGATCCCGCCCTCCGGCGACATCAGCACCGCCTTCGCGCTCTGCGACCCGAGGTCACAGCCAATTACATATCCCAATGAAATACTCCTTTGTATCCCAGCGGCCGTCCCCCGAAGCCCTCACCGCCTGCGTAAGTCGTCAGACGTCTAATAACTACGATACGGGCAGTGTTCCGTGCCCGTCAACTCAGCGAACCGGCCACCCGGTTCAGGCTCCTTGGCGCAAGCCGCATGGTTCCTGAACAGCCCCACACGCCCCAGCGGCTGCGGCGTTGTGAGTCTCGCCACCGACGGGCCCTCTTGAGGGTTGCCGTTAGCCGGTGACGGGTTGCTCGCCTAGAATTGGGGGAGATGTACGGACTTCGAAGCGCTTGATTTCGGGTTGCGTAGGAAACGAAACACGGAACAGAGCGGCTGCGATTGCGCCAGTGGTCAGCTCGCAACAGGAGGATTCCAGCATGGCTGAGCACAATGATGGCAACCGCGGCGGCAAGTCCCACGACAACTCTGGTGGACGCAGTTCCGGTGGTGCCCCTTTCCGGGGCACCAGCAACTCCGGTGGTGATCCTCGCGGGTTCCGCTCCAGGGAAGACCGTGACCGCAAGCCGTACGGCGATCGTGCTCCGCGTGAGGGCGGGGATCAGCGCGGCTTCGGCAACAGCGAACGTAAGCCGTATGCCGGCGGTGAGCGTAAGCCATATAGCGGCGGTGAGCGTAAGCCGTATGGTGATCGTGCTCCGCGTGAAGGTGGCGGTCAGCGCAGCTTCGGTGGCGATAGCCGCCCGTCCTATGGCGACCGTAAGCCGTATGC
>NZ_FNGD01000023.1:0-10865 GCF_900102895.1 Arthrobacter sp. ov407 | reverse complement strand
CGTGACCGCAAGCCCTATGGTGATCGTGCTCCGCGTGAAGGCGGCGGTCAGCGCAGCTTCGGCGGCGGAGGCGGCGGCGACCGTGACCGCAAGCCTTATGGCAGCGGCGAAAACCGCAAGCCGTTCGGCAACCGCGAGGACCGTCCGGCACGGAGCTTCGACCGTGGCGACTCAGGCCCGCGCCAGTACGGGCGGGACCGCCCGGAAGACCGTCCGGTACGCGTGCCCAATGCCCGCGATCTCCGCAGCGCCAACCGCCCCGACCGGGAGCGTTCACCCCAGATCGACGAGGACGTCACGGGCAAGGAACTTGACCGCGCCACCCAGCACCAGATCAAGACCCTCGAAGGCACCAGCGCCGAATGGGTGGCCCGCCACCTGGTCATGGCGGGACGGCTTCTGGACGAGGAACCTGAGCTTGCCTTCCAGCATGCCCTGGCAGCCAGCCGCCGCGGCGGACGCCTGGCGTCCGTCCGCGAAGCTGTCGGCCTGACCGCCTATGCAGCCGGCCACTATGGTGAGGCCCTCCGGGAATTCCGCACCTACCGCCGGATCAGCGGCTCCAACATGCACCTGCCTGTCATGGCCGACTGCGAACGTGGCCTTGGCCGCCCTGACCGTGCCTTGGACATGGCCCGATCTGACGAGGCCAAGGATCTGGACGCTCCCGGCAAGGTGGAACTGGCTATCGTGGCAGCCGGTGCCCGCACCGACCTCGGGCAGCTTGACGCCGCGGTTTCCGAACTGGAAATCCCGCAGCTGGACATCAACCGCGCCTTTTCCTACAGCCCTCGCTTGTTCCGTGCCTACGCTGACGCGCTGACGGCGGCCGGCCGCGCTGCCGAAGCCGCCAAATGGCAACGGCAGGCCACGGTGGCAGAAAACGCGCTGGGCCTTGGGGTCGACGAGGAACCCGACATCATCGATCTCGGCTGGGACGAGGAAGAAGAGGCCCGCGAGGAGAACCGGCAGCGCCGGCTCCGTGAGCAGGAAAATGCCGACTCGCACGCCGGATCCGAAGAGCGCGCTCCGCGTGCTGTCAGTGCCGCTGCCGCGGCAGAAGCCGCCGGCACCGCAGCGGGGGAGACCGGACTGAACGCGATCGGCGACAGCACCGACGACGCCGAAGCTGACTACTTCGAGTCCGACGACAGCGAGTCCGACCAGGATTCGGTGGAAGCCGACGTACTCGATGAAGCCGATGATGAAGCTGACGAAGAAGCCGACGGGGAACCGAACGCTGAGGCGGATCAGGAACTCGTCGACGACTCAGAGCCTGCCCAGCGTGAACGTGTGGAGGACTAGCCGCATGACGGGTACCGCCCTGATCTCCACCTTTGATGCCCTGCTCGCCGACCTCGACGGCGTCGTCTATGCCGGCCCCCATGCCATCCCCGGGGCCGTCGAGTCGCTGCGTCGGCTGGCCGGTGTCGGCGTCGGGCTGGGCTACGTCACCAACAACGCCTCCCGTTCTCCGGCGGAGGTGGCGCAACACCTACGCGATCTCGGCGCCCCCGCCGAGGACCATCAGGTGGTGAGTTCCTCGCAGGCGGCGGCAGCGCTGCTGGCCTCGCTGCTGCCGGCCGGGGCCCGCGTGCTGATCACCGGCAGCGCCGCGCTGGCCCAGGAAATTGAGCTGGTCGGTCTTGTCCCGGTCCGCGGCGCGGAGGATGACCCCGCCGCCGTCGTGCAGGGCTTTAGCCCGGACCTCGGGTGGAAGGACCTCGCCGAGGCGTCGTACGCCGTCGCCGGCGGCGCCCTCTGGGTGGCGACCAACACGGACTGGTCCATTCCCCAGGCGCGCGGAATTGCCCCCGGTAACGGGACGCTCGTGGCGGCCGTGGCGGCCGCGACCGGCAAGAGCCCGATCGTGGCGGGCAAACCCGAGGCGCCGCTGTTCCACACCGCCGCCAAGCGGTTGGCCGCGGACCGGCCGCTCGTCGTCGGTGACCGCCTGGACACCGACATCCTGGGCGGCAACAACGCCGGATTCGCCACGGTAGCTGTGCTGACCGGAGTGGACACCAGGGAATCGATCCTCGCCGCAAAGTCCATGGAACGCCCCGATTTCCTCATCAATGACCTGACCGGCCTGTACGCGCCATACCCTGCCGTGGAGCACGACGCCGGGCGGTTCCGCAGCGGTATGGCCTCGGCGATCGTCCGAGGACAGTCAGTCCACATCAGTGGCGATCCGGCGGACCTCGATTCATGGCGTGCCGCCTGTTCGGCCTGGTGGGCTGCGAACCCCGAGACGACCAGCGCACTGGCTCCGGTCCTCGAATGGCTTGATCACTAGGCTGGAGACATGACCGAGCCAAACCAGGAGTCAAACTCTGCGCCCAATCTTGCGCTAAACCAGGCCCCAAACGAGCTGCCAGCGGAGGCGCCGAGCCTTGCGGCCGACGTCGCCTGGCCTGACCTGCCGTCGCAGCGGCTCTCGGCGGAACCGTCCGGGCACGCGGCACAAGAACAGCAGGCTCAAGTCCAGGACGCGGCCGTCAGTGCCGTGCTGGACCGCCTCGAAGCCGTGCGGCAAACGCCTGTGTCCGGACACGGCGAAGTCTATGCGGGCATGCATGACGCCCTGCTGGAGGCCCTGAACGAAGACGTGGCCGGCCCCGCCGATGTGGCGCGCCGGATCCATGCTGCCGGGGACGGGGGATCGTGAGCCGGCTGGACCAGGCGCTCGTCAGCCGGGGGCTGGCTCGGTCCCGGACGCATGCCGCCCGGCTGATTTCCGAGGGCAAGGTGAGCTCCGGCGGCGAGGTCCTCGCCAAGGCGTCACTGCAGATCCCGGATGACGCCGCGCTGGACGTCACGGCCTCCGCCGAGGACGGCTACGTCAGCCGCGCCGGGCACAAGCTGGCCGGCGCGCTGGATGCCTTTCCCGCCGTCGACGTCGTGGGCAAACGGTGCCTCGACGCCGGTGCCTCAACCGGCGGGTTCACGGATGTGCTGCTTCGGCGCGGTGCCGCCCACGTGGTGGCCGTGGACGTTGGACACGGCCAACTGGTGCCGGAAATCCGGAACGACTCCCGCGTTGCCGTGCACGAAGGCCTCAACGTCCGGTACATGACGCCCGAGGAAATCGGTGGGCTGGCCGCGTTGACGGTGGCGGACCTGTCCTTCATCTCGCTGACCCTGGTGGTGGCGCCACTCAGGGCCTGTACCGAGCCCGGCGGCGACCTCGTTCTCATGGTCAAACCACAATTCGAGATCGGCAAGGACCGGCTTGGCCGGACCGGCGTGGTCACCTCGGAACGGGAACGCCGGATGGCCGTGGGCAAGGTGGCAGCTGCCGCCGCGGACGCGGGGCTCGAATTGAAAGGCCTCGCCCAAAGTCCGCTGCCCGGCCAGGACGGCAATGTCGAATACTTCCTGTGGATAAAACGCGCGATGTCGGAAGTCCCGCCTAAGATCGAGGAGCGGGACGCAGCCGTTGCTGCGTTGCTCGGAACAATCTGGCCGAACCACTAGTACCACCAGAAGGCGGAACCCGATGAGCAGGCGTGTCCTTATCCTGGCCCACACAGGGCGCGAGGAATCCCTCAAGGCTGCCTGGGAAGCGTGTGCCCTGCTGCATGAATCCGGGCTGGTCCCCGTGCTGCAGGAGAACGAGCTCGGCGACATGGTCCGGTTCTTCGGCCGGCTCGATCATCCCGTCGAGGTCCTCCACGATCACGTGAAGCTGCCTGAGGTGGAACTCGTCATGGTGCTGGGCGGGGACGGCACCATCCTCCGCGCTGCCGAGCTGGTCCGCGAGGTCGACGTGCCGCTGCTCGGGGTCAACCTCGGCCACGTGGGGTTCCTGGCCGAGAGCGAGCGGGCGGACCTCGCCCAGACCGTCGAGTGGATCGCCAGCCGTGACTACACCGTGGAAGAGCGCATGACCATCGACGTCCAGGTCTGGGTCCGCGGACAGAAGATCTGGCACACGTGGGCCCTCAACGAGGCCGCGATCGAGAAAGGCAACCGGGAACGGATGCTGGAGGTGGTCACGGAAGTCGACGAACGCCCCCTGACCTCATTCGGTTGCGACGGCGTGGTCCTGGCCACGCCCACCGGTTCCACGGCCTACGCGTTTTCCGCCGGCGGTCCTGTGGTGTGGCCCGAGGTCGAGGCCCTCCTGATCGTGCCGATCAGTGCCCATGCCCTCTTTGCCAAGCCGCTCGTGGTCTCGCCCCGGTCCAGGCTCGCGGTCGAGATCCTGAACCGGACCGATGCGCAGGGCGTCCTTTGGTGCGACGGCCGCCGCTCGGTGGATCTGCCGCCCGGCGCGCGCGTCGAAGTGACGCGTTCAGCGACGCCCGTGCGGCTGGCCAGGCTGCGCCAGACTCCCTTCTCCGGCAGGCTGGTGCGCAAGTTCGAGCTCCCGATCCAGGGCTGGCGCGGCCCCATGCCGCAGGCCGAGGTGATCCACACCGGACCCATCCCGATCATCCGCACGCCCCGTCCCATGCCGCCGCTGCCCTCGCCGCGCCACGCGGAACCCGGTGACGCACCCGATCCCTCGCCAGATCCCTCAACCGAGAAGTGAACCATGCTTGAAGAACTGCGTATCCGCGACCTCGGCGTCATTACCGACGCCATCCTGCCGCTGGGCCCGGGCCTGAGCGTGGTGACCGGTGAAACCGGTGCCGGCAAGACCATGGTGGTCACCGCCGTCGGCCTGCTCCTCGGGGCCAGGTCCGACGCCGGCGCCGTCCGCAGCGGCGCGAAGAGCGCCTCCGCGGAGGCCGTGCTGAAGCTCGACGCCGGGCACGCCGCCGTCGCGCGGTCCCGCGAGGCCGGGGCGGAGGTTGAGGAGTTCGACGGCGGTGTGGAACTGCTGCTTGCCCGCAGCGTCGGAGCCGACGGCCGCAGCCGCGCGTACCTGGGCGGACGCGTCGCGCCGGTTGGGGTGCTGGCCGAAATCGGCGAAACCCTTGTGGTGGTGCATGGACAGTCGGACCAGATCCGGCTCAAGAGCCCGGTGGCGCAACGCGGCGCCCTGGACAAATTCGCAGGCAAGAGCCTCGCGGGCACGCTTGCCGCCTATCAGGACCTCTACACCCACTGGCATGCCAGCCAGGGCGAGCTGGATGCCTTGCGCAGTGCCGCCCGTGAGCGCCTCCGCGAGGCAGAGTCGCTGCAGGCTGCCCTGGCCGAGATCGACGCCGCGGACCCGCAGCCGGGGGAGGACGATGCCCTCAAGGCCGAGGCCGTGAAATTGGCCAACGTCGAGGAACTCCGGATCGCGGCCAGCACCGCCCACCAGGCGCTCATCGCCGAGGACTTCGGCGAAGACGCCGATGCCACCACCCTAGTGGACGCCGCCAAGCGCACTTTGGAGCATGTTGCCGAACACGACGAGGAGCTGGGGTCAGCCGCGGCGCGCCTGGCCGAGGTCGGCTTCCTGCTCAACGACATCGCCGCGGAACTCGCCAGCTACCAGGCCGCCCTTGACACGGAGGGCCCGGAACGGCTCGCTGAAATCGAGGACCGCAGGGCCGCGCTGGCCAAGCTGGTCCGCAAGTATGCGCCGAGCATCGACGAGGTGCTGGTCTGGGCCGAGGCCGCCCGGGCCCGGCACGAGGAACTCCAGGACGACTCCACCCGGATCGAATCGCTGGACGCCGAGGTCGCCCGGGCCGAAGCCGAGCTCCGCAAGAAGGCCGCCACGATCAGCAAGGCGCGCACGAAGGCCGCCAAGGACCTCTCCGCACGGGTCAGTGCCGAGCTGACCGCGCTGGCCATGGCCGATGCCACCCTGGTCATCAACGTGGAGCCCGCAGGCCAGCTGGGACCGTTTGGGGTCGATGAGATCTCGTTCCTGCTGCAGCCGCACTCCGGCGCGCCCGCCCGGCCGCTGGGCAAGGGCGCCTCGGGCGGTGAACTCTCCCGCGTCATGCTCGCCATCGAAGTGGTGCTGGCCGCCGTCGATCCCGTCCCGACGTTCGTCTTCGACGAGGTCGACGCCGGCGTGGGCGGCCGTGCCGCCGTCGAGATCGGGCGCCGGCTGGCGATGCTGGCCCAGCACGTCCAGGTCCTCGTGGTGACCCACCTGCCGCAGGTGGCCGCCTTCGCGAACCAGCACATCAGGGTCACCAAGACCTCCGTGCGGGGCGCCAACGGCGCTACCGCCACGGGCTTCACCTCCAGCGACGTGCAGCTGCTGGACGAGTCAGAGCGGGTCCGCGAGCTGGCCCGCATGCTGGCGGGCCAGGAGGACTCGGAATCAGCCCAGGCCCACGCCCAGGAGCTGCTGGACGACGCCAAACTCCTGCCGCAAATCTAGGCGGTCCGGCAGGGACCTCCGCAAGGATTCCCGCACGGACCGCTGCTAGGACAACAATCACATCGGGATCCCGCCAAGGAGCCCGTGGAAGGCCGAATTGATGATAAGCTCAAACCCCGTGGTGCAGCGATCAAACTCTCGTGTAAATTCCCGGTTTCCGGGCTCGTCCAAGACGACCAAACACATCTTCGTCACCGGTGGTGTAGCGTCCTCGCTCGGTAAGGGACTGACGGCTTCGAGCCTCGGCCACCTCCTGCGGGCCCGCGGTCTGTCTGTAACAATGCAAAAGCTCGATCCTTATCTGAACGTGGATCCGGGCACGATGAATCCCTTCCAGCACGGCGAAGTCTTCGTCACTGACGACGGCGCCGAGACGGACCTGGACATCGGCCACTATGAGCGCTTCCTCGATGAAAACCTCGAAGGATCGGCCAACGTCACAACCGGCCAGGTCTACTCGACTGTCATCGCCAAGGAACGCCGTGGCGAATACCTCGGCGACACCGTCCAGGTCATCCCGCACATCACCGATGAGATCAAGCGGCGCATGCGGCTTCCCTCCGAGGGCAAGAACGCCCCGGATGTCATCATCACCGAAATCGGCGGCACGGTCGGCGACATCGAGTCCCAGCCGTTCCTTGAATCCGCTCGCCAGGTCCGCCAGGACATCGGCCGCGGAAATGTCTTCTTCCTCCACGTTTCCCTCGTGCCGTACATCGGCCCGTCACAGGAGCTGAAGACCAAGCCGACGCAGCACTCCGTTGCCGCGCTGCGCTCCATCGGCATCCAGCCGGAGGCAATCGTGATCCGGTCGGACCGCGAAGTCCCGCAGCCGATGCGCGACAAGATCGGCCGCATGTGCGACGTCGACATCGACGCCGTGATCGGCTGCCCGGACGCACCGAGCATCTACGACATCCCGAAGACCCTGCACTCCCAGGGCCTGGATTCGTACATCGTCCGCGCCCTGGACCTGCCGTTCAAGGATGTGGACTGGACCAGCTGGGACAAGCTGCTCGACGCCGTCCACAACCCGAAGCACGAGGTTGAGATCGCGCTCGTGGGCAAGTACATCGACCTGCCGGACGCCTACCTGTCCGTCACGGAGGCCCTGCGTGCCGGCGGCTTCGCCAATGACACCAAGGTCAAGATCCGCTGGGTCCCCTCGGACGAATGCGAAACCCGCGAGGGCGCCGTGCAGTCCCTGAACGGCGTCGACGCCATCTGCGTTCCGGGCGGCTTCGGCATCCGCGGCCTCGAAGGTAAGCTCGGCGCCCTGAAGTACGCCCGCGAAACCAAGCTCCCGGTCCTGGGCCTCTGCCTGGGCCTGCAGTGCATGGTGATCGAGTACGCCCGCAACGTGGTCGGCCTCGAGGGAGCGTCCTCGTCCGAGTTCGAGCCGGACTCCAAGTACCCCGTCATCGCCACGATGGAAGAGCAGCTGGACATCGTCGACGGCAAGGGCGACCTCGGCGGCACGATGCGCCTGGGCCTGTACGAAGCCAAGCTTGACGAAGGTTCCGTCGTCGCCGAAACCTACGGCGCCACAAAGGTCAGCGAACGGCACCGCCACCGCTACGAAGTCAACAACAAGTACCGCGATCAGATTGCCGCCAAGGGCCTGTCGTTCTCTGGAACGTCGCCCGATGGCAAGCTGGTCGAGTTCGTGGAACTTCCCCGCGACGTGCACCCGTACTACGTGGCCACGCAGGCGCACCCCGAGCTCAGCTCGCGGCCCACGCGCCCGCACCCGTTGTTCGCGGGCCTGATCGAGGCTGCCCTTGGGCACCAGCGGGCCAGCAACGGCAGGTCTGCGGCCAGTCCCACGGCCAGTGCAAAGGCCGATGCCCCGGCCGCTGCGCCCAAGCCCTCGTCGGCAGCAGCGTCCAAGTAATTTCCAACTGAATCAAAGGACGGCGCGATGCCCGGTATGTCTGAGACCCCCAATGCTGCACGGCAGGTTTCGGATGAGCCGAGCCCGCGCCGTCTTTTGTCTTCCCGGAAGGTCTACGAAGGCAGGATCTGGGACGTGGTCAGCGACAGTTTCCAGCTCAACGACGACGGCGACACTCTGGTCCGGGACTACATCGACCATCCCGGCGCGGTGGCCATTCTCCCGATGAACGACGCCGGCGACGTGCTGCTGCTCCGGCAGTACCGGCACCCCGTCGGCATGGACCTCTGGGAGATCCCCGCGGGGCTGCTGGACGTCGAAGGCGAGGACTTCGTCATCGGCGCCGCCCGCGAACTGGCCGAGGAAGCGGACCTCGTGGCGGACCGCTGGAACGTCCTGGCGGACTTCTTCAACTCCCCGGGATCCTCCAGCGAAGCCATCCGCATCTACCTGGCCCGCGGCCTGAGCGAGGTGCCCGGACATGAGCGGCACGTCCGCACCGACGAGGAAGCCGAAATCGAGCTGCACTGGACCCCGCTGGACGAGGCCGTGCAGGCGGTGCTTGAAGGCCGCCTGCACAACCCGTCCGCCGTCGTCGGCGTGCTGGCCGCTGCCGCCGCCCGCGCCGACAACTTCGGGAGCCTCCGCCCGGCCGACGCGCCCTGGCCCGCCCATCCCAACCAGCGCCGATGACCGATGCGCTGATTGCCGAGCCTTCGGAACCTGCGCAACTTCCGGACCCGACGCCACCCCCGGCGCCGGCGGAGGCAGCCGCTCCTGAACGCCCGCCCACCCGGCCGCCCACAGCGATAGAGCGCGCAATTACTGACTACCTGCAACACATGGGCGTCGAACGGGGGCTCGCGGCCAACACCCTCTCTGCCTACCGGCGGGACTTGGCCCGTTACGCCAGGCACCTCGCCCACACGGGCCGGGAACGCCCCGCCGAGATCACCCGGCACGACGTCACCGGCTTCGTCCAGGCCCTTTCCGACGGATCCGACGGCGGTTCCGCTCTGGGCATCCGCTCGGCGGCCCGGAATGTGGTGGCCGTGCGCGGACTCCACAAGTTCTGGGCACTCGAAGGCGTCACTCCCACCGATCCGGCAAGTGACGTTCACCCGCCCATGCCCGGCAAGCGGCTGCCCAAGGCCATCAGCGTCGACGAGGTCACCCGGATCCTCGAGGCCGCCGGCACGGATACGGCAACCGGCCTGCGCGACCGCGCGCTGCTCGAGTTCCTCTATTCCACCGGTGCCCGCATTAGCGAGGCCGTGGGCCTGGATGTCGACGACATCTCCCTGCACACGCCCGAACAGGGCGGCGAAGTCGACGGCCCGGCGATCGTCAGGCTGTTCGGCAAAGGCTCCAAGGAACGCCTCGTCCCGCTCGGATCCTATGGAGCCCGCGCCCTCGACGCCTACCTCGTCCGCGGCCGGCCCCTGCTGGCCGCCAAGGGCAAGGGCACCCCTGCCTTGTTCCTCAACGCCCGAGGCGGCAGGATCAGCCGGCAAAGCGCCTGGACCATTTTGAAGGCGGCCGCGGACAAGGCCAACATCGCTAAGGACGTTTCACCGCACACCCTCCGGCACTCCTTCGCCACCCACCTCCTTGAAGGCGGTGCCGACGTCCGGGTGGTCCAGGAACTGCTGGGACACGCCTCGGTGACTACTACGCAGGTCTACACCCAGGTGACGGCCGATACGCTGCGGGAGATCTACGCCGCCGCGCACCCGAGGGCGCTGGGCTAAAGCGGCCGGGCTGAAAGTGGCCGCGCAGATGACCCCACTGCGGCGGTAGCGCGCCGTCATGGCGGCTGGTCCTGCTCACCGCCGTCCGACAGTTCTAAGGAGGACATGCCTCAACGACCCCGACATTTGTCTCCTCGACAGGAATTCGGCGTCCGTCATTGCCAGCGTCCCGCCGCAGCACCATCAAAATTGTCAGTGCCCCCTCCTAGACTTGGCCTATGAAAGGCAGAGCGGCTCCGGGCGTTGAAACTTGGAGCGTTGATGGCGGTGGGAACAGCGGTGGGGCCCTGGCTGCCGTAGCTGCGTCCGTTGCCGCGCTTGCTGCCCTCGCCGGCGAGGGAGCTGACCGTGCTGATCCGTCCGGCACTGATCCATTGAGGGACGCCGATCCGCTGCGGCGACAGGCGGATGATGCCCTGGACGGCCTCGCCGAAGTCGCCCGGCTGGAGGCCCGGACCGCCGCGCTGAAGGTGAAGCTCGCCGCCGACTACGTGCAGGCAACCAGTGCCCTGGCGCCGCCGGCCGGGCTGCCGCAGGAACGCACCGCCCAGGCGATGGCCCTGGTCGCCGAGGTCGCCTGTGTCCTGACCGTCAGCGAACGCACCGCCGGGGCCCTCCTGTCCGAATCCCTGGCACTGACCACGGCGCTGCCGCTGACCCTGGCCGCCCTGCAGGCCGGGACGATCTCCTGGCAGCACGCCCGGATCATCGTCGACGAAACCGCGTCCCTGGATGCGGCCGGAGCGGCCGCCCTGGAAGCGCACTTCCTGGACTCCGACGCACCCAACCCGGCCCGCGGGTGTCCGGCCGGGGACCTCGTGGCATCCCGGTTTCGGGCCAAGGCCCGCGCCTGGCGCGAACGCCACCACCGGGCCAGCATCGAAGAACGCCACACCCGAAGCGCAGCGGACCGGCGGGTCGAGTTCATCCCGGACCGGGA
>NZ_FNGD01000024.1 GCF_900102895.1 Arthrobacter sp. ov407 | reverse complement strand
GGTGACGGCGTGCCTTTTGAAGAATGAGCCTGCGAGTTAGTGTTACGTCGCGAGGTTAACCCGTGTGGGGAAGCCGTAGCGAAAGCGAGTCTGAATAGGGCGTTGCAGTGGCGTGATCTAGACCCGAAGCGAAGTGATCTACCCATGGCCAGGTTGAAGCGACGGTAAGACGTCGTGGAGGACCGAACCCACTTCAGTTGAAAATGGAGGGGATGAGCTGTGGGTAGGGGTGAAAGGCCAATCAAACTTCGTGATAGCTGGTTCTCCCCGAAATGCATTTAGGTGCAGCGTTGCGTGTTTCTTACCGGAGGTAGAGCTACTGGATGGCTAATGGGCCCTACAAGGTTACTGACGTCAGCCAAACTCCGAATGCCGGTAAGTGAGAGCGCAGCAGTGAGACTGTGGGGGATAAGCTTCATAGTCGAGAGGGAAACAGCCCAGACCACCAACTAAGGCCCCTAAGCGTGTGCTAAGTGGGAAAGGATGTGGAGTTGCGAAGACAACCAGGAGGTTGGCTTAGAAGCAGCCATCCTTAAAAGAGTGCGTAATAGCTCACTGGTCAAGTGATTCCGCGCCGACAATGTAGCGGGGCTCAAGTACACCGCCGAAGTTGTGGATTTCAGATATTAGCTAAGCCGCCCCTTGTGGGTTGGTTCAGGCGTCTGGAGTGGTAGGGGAGCGTCGTGTGGGCAGTGAAGTCGCGGTGGAAACCAGCGGTGGAGCCTACACGAGTGAGAATGCAGGCATGAGTAGCGAAAGACGGGTGAGAAACCCGTCCGCCGGATGATCAAGGGTTCCAGGGTCAAGCTAATCTGCCCTGGGTAAGTCGGGACCTAAGGCGAGGCCGACAGGCGTAGTCGATGGACAACGGGTTGATATTCCCGTACCGGCGAAAAACCGCCCATGCTGAACAGGGGACACTAACCGCCCGAAACCTGCCTGACATCCCTTCGGGGGTGAAGGGTTTTGGTGGAGCGCGGGACCTGATCCTGGGAGGCAAGCGTATTAACAGGTGTGACGCAGGAAGGTAGCCGAGCCGGGCGATGGTTGTCCCGGTCTAAGGATGTAGGGCGAACGGTAGGCAAATCCGCCGTTCATGATGCCTGAGATCTGACGGGACCCCCGTATGGGGGGATTCGGTGATCCTATGCTGCCGAGAAAAGCATCGACGCGAGGTTTTAGCCGCCCGTACCCCAAACCGACACAGGTGATCAGGTAGAGAATACTAAGGCGATCGAGAGAATTATGGTTAAGGAACTCGGCAAAATGCCCCCGTAACTTCGGGAGAAGGGGGGCCCCAACCTTGAACACCACTTGCTGGTGGGAGGGGATCGGGGCCGCAGAGACCAGGGGGAAGCGACTGTTTACTAAAAACACAGGTCCGTGCGAAGTCGCAAGACGATGTATACGGACTGACTCCTGCCCGGTGCTGGAAGGTTAAGAGGACCGGTTAGCCGCAAGGCGAAGCTGAGAATTTAAGCCCCAGTAAACGGCGGTGGTAACTATAACCATCCTAAGGTAGCGAAATTCCTTGTCGGGTAAGTTCCGACCTGCACGAATGGAGTAACGACTTCCCCGCTGTCTCAACCATAAACTCGGCGAAATTGCAGTACGAGTAAAGATGCTCGTTACGCGCAGCAGGACGGAAAGACCCCGAGACCTTTACTATAGTTTGGTATTGGTGTTCGGAGTGGCTTGTGTAGGATAGGTGGGAGACGTTGAAGCCCGGACGCCAGTTCGGGTGGAGTCATCGTTGAAATACCACTCTGGTCACTTTGGACATCTAACTTCGGCCCGTAATCCGGGTCAGGGACAGTGCCTGATGGGTAGTTTAACTGGGGCGGTTGCCTCCTAAAAAGTAACGGAGGCGCCCAAAGGTTCCCTCAGCCTGGTTGGCAATCAGGTGTCGAGTGTAAGTGCACAAGGGAGCTTGACTGTGAGAGAGACATCTCGAGCAGGGACGAAAGTCGGGACTAGTGATCCGGCGGTACATTGTGGAATGGCCGTCGCTCAACGGATAAAAGGTACCTCGGGGATAACAGGCTGATCTTGCCCAAGAGTCCATATCGACGGCATGGTTTGGCACCTCGATGTCGGCTCGTCGCATCCTGGGGCTGGAGTAGGTCCCAAGGGTTGGGCTGTTCGCCCATTAAAGCGGTACGCGAGCTGGGTTTAGAACGTCGTGAGACAGTTCGGTCCCTATCCGCTGCGCGCGCAGGAAATTTGAGAAGGGCTGTCCTTAGTACGAGAGGACCGGGACGGACGAACCTCTGGTGTGTCAGTTGTACTGCCAAGTGCACCGCTGATTAGCTACGTTCGGATGGGATAACCGCTGAAAGCATCTAAGCGGGAAGCTCGCTTCGAGATGAGATTTCCATACACCTTGTGTGTGAGAGGCCCCCAGCCAGACCACTGGGTTGATAGGCCGGATGTGGAAGCGAGGACTAACGACTCGTGAAGCTGACCGGTACTAATAGGCCGATAACTTACACCACACA
>NZ_FNGD01000025.1 GCF_900102895.1 Arthrobacter sp. ov407 | reverse complement strand
GTAGGTGCTCCTTAGAAAGGAGGTGATCCAGCCGCACCTTCCGGTACGGCTACCTTGTTACGACTTAGTCCCAATCGCCAGTCCCACCTTCGACAGCTCCCTCCCACAAGGGGTTAGGCCACCGGCTTCGGGTGTTACCAACTTTCGTGACTTGACGGGCGGTGTGTACAAGGCCCGGGAACGTATTCACCGCAGCGTTGCTGATCTGCGATTACTAGCGACTCCGACTTCATGGGGTCGAGTTGCAGACCCCAATCCGAACTGAGACCGGCTTTTTGGGATTAGCTCCACCTCACAGTATCGCAACCCTTTGTACCGGCCATTGTAGCATGCGTGAAGCCCAAGACATAAGGGGCATGATGATTTGACGTCGTCCCCACCTTCCTCCGAGTTGACCCCGGCAGTCTCCCATGAGTCCCCGCCATTACGCGCTGGCAACATGGAACGAGGGTTGCGCTCGTTGCGGGACTTAACCCAACATCTCACGACACGAGCTGACGACAACCATGCACCACCTGTGAACCGGCCCCAAAGGGGAAGGACTGTTTCCAGCCCGGTCCGGCCCATGTCAAGCCTTGGTAAGGTTCTTCGCGTTGCATCGAATTAATCCGCATGCTCCGCCGCTTGTGCGGGCCCCCGTCAATTCCTTTGAGTTTTAGCCTTGCGGCCGTACTCCCCAGGCGGGGCACTTAATGCGTTAGCTACGGCGCGGAAAACGTGGAATGTCCCCCACACCTAGTGCCCAACGTTTACGGCATGGACTACCAGGGTATCTAATCCTGTTCGCTCCCCATGCTTTCGCTCCTCAGCGTCAGTTAATGCCCAGAGACCTGCCTTCGCCATCGGTGTTCCTCCTGATATCTGCGCATTTCACCGCTACACCAGGAATTCCAGTCTCCCCTACATCACTCTAGTCTGCCCGTACCCACCGCAGATCCGGAGTTGAGCCCCGGACTTTCACGGCAGACGCGACAAACCGCCTACGAGCTCTTTACGCCCAATAATTCCGGATAACGCTTGCGCCCTACGTATTACCGCGGCTGCTGGCACGTAGTTAGCCGGCGCTTCTTCTGCAGGTACCGTCACTTTCGCTTCTTCCCTACTGAAAGAGGTTTACAACCCGAAGGCCGTCATCCCTCACGCGGCGTCGCTGCATCAGGCTTGCGCCCATTGTGCAATATTCCCCACTGCTGCCTCCCGTAGGAGTCTGGGCCGTGTCTCAGTCCCAGTGTGGCCGGTCACCCTCTCAGGCCGGCTACCCGTCGTCGCCTTGGTGAGCCATTACCTCACCAACAAGCTGATAGGCCGCGAGTCCATCCAAAACCACAATAAAGCTTTCCACCCCCCACCATGCGATGAGGAGTCATATCCGGTATTAGACCCAGTTTCCCAGGCTTATCCCAGAGTTAAGGGCAGGTTACTCACGTGTTACTCACCCGTTCGCCACTAATCACCGGTGCAAGCACCGGGTCATCGTTCGACTTGCATGTGTTAAGCACGCCGCCAGCGTTCATCCTGAGCCAGGATCAAACTCTCCGTTGAAGTAAAACAGACACACCATGCGCCCCCGGGAAAACGGGATGCACACAATGCACAAAATTTGAAACCAGCTGTAAAAACCAGACCACACCACGGGGTGGCG
>NZ_FNGD01000026.1 GCF_900102895.1 Arthrobacter sp. ov407 | reverse complement strand
ACGCCCCACCTCCCGCACGCCCCCTTCGGAGGTTCGCTCACGCCCCGCGGAGGCCGGCACCGCAACCCAAACCGGGCGCCGCCGTCGAACCGCCATACGCGGTGGGAGCGTCGCCGCAGGAACGCCCTGCCTGCAGGCCACGGCCGGAACACCGTTCAGGTCGAGGACACCCAACCGCCGGTTGCAAGTCCGGCCGGCGCCGGGCCGCCGTTATGACAAGCTTGGGGCCTCGGGCCACCTACTAGGAGCTCCCACTACAAATCAGGGGCGCGGATGCTCGCCGCCGTCCCGTTGACGGTCCGGGCCCATCAAGAAGTACGCCGCGGTGGCGAAGACCGACCCGCCAATGCAAACCATTGTCACGATGATGGGAGCGGCGAACCAATTGAGAAACGCACTGACGTTTATGAAGGCGGGGAACCATAGGACGGACCAGACCAAGACACTGATCCAGCAGGCCCATCGCTCACCATTGCGTAGCAGGAGGAATGAGGAGCCGCCGAGTACAGCGGTGACAAGGCTAGCTGCGATTGCAATGTAGGGTCCCCGTCTCACGTCCCCGTCGATCGGGGCCCCGTAAGATTCGAGGCTGACCACTGTATGTGCGTAGCGGATCGAGACTGCGATGACCAGGAAGGTACCGGCGATGAAGAAGATCAGGTGCAGTGCCTGCATTGCCAGATATATCGCCCGGCTACCTCCCTGCCGCTGACGCTGATCCCCAGTCATGCCCCGACAATACGCTGCAGGCAGACGTACGGCCACGCCGGTTACAGTCCTGCACTTCAGCGCGTGATCGGCGTGCTGGCCCACAGGGGTGCTTTCATCGCGGCAGGTTCGGGTTGAACTTCGTGGGATCCTGGCTGGTGTGAATGGTCAGCATTAGCTTGAAGCGCCCAACGGTCATGAGCTCGCCCGCTCGTACTTCGCGAGGATGCGCACGTCATCGACGTGTTGCCGGTGCCGGTCCAGCGCCTAGGGGACGTTGTTGTATCCGACGTCGGCCATATGGATGGGGATCTTGCCTGGCAGTCCGTCGACGTCAGCGATGAGCTGGTCGATGGTCAGCCGCGGGACCTGGGGTGTGTCACCGCCGCCGTAGAATTTCACGCTCGACGCGGGCCAGACCTTGCGCATGCCTTATACGCGACCACGTCATCCGCGACCACGTCGGCCCCCTTGGGAAAGGCCTTCGAGAAGTACAAGGGATCCGAACTTCCTGCGCCATTCAGTTCAAGATTGACGTTCCCGTCATTACCCCGCGGCAGTTCGCCCTCGACCACGCGGCTAGTGTCCAGGATCAAGACAACGGAGTGAAGACCCGTGCCGGTCCGCCCTTCCCGGACCCCCTCCACGGCTCCCCGGACGATCACCTGGCTCGCCACGACCAGCGCCGCTGGGGAATGGAACGGATCGTAGCCGTAGGTCGGGCGGCCGAATACAGCCACGCTTCCCAGGAGGCCTGCGCCGGGCACACCCCGAGGCAAGGTCGGCTCCGGGCAGACTGGCGGTGGGGTTGTTCGTTGGGTGGTGCCAGTGCCAGTGCCGGCGGTGGTGATTGGTTGCGGGTGGGTGTTGTGG
>NZ_FNGD01000027.1 GCF_900102895.1 Arthrobacter sp. ov407 | reverse complement strand
CAGCCCGGTGTCCTTGACCTGCTCGAGGACCTCGAGGGCGTTGTCGACGGTGCGGTCGTTGTGGGTGAGCATGAAGATGAATTCAGACATTGTTCGTGTTCCTTCTGGGTGGTGGGTGAAACGTATTTGGGGTTGGGGGTTGAGGGTTGGGCTTGGTAGGCACTTGCTGCCCCGGCGCGGTCAGGCTGCGATGAGCCCGCGGACGTCGTCGAGGACGTGGGTTGGGTGAATCGTTGAGGCGGCGAGATGGTCATTCGTCGTCGCTCCGGACATCACGAGGGCCGAGGCCATGCCCGCGTTCAGGCCCATGGCGACGTCGGTCAATAGCCGGTCACCGACCATCACCGCCTCGTTGGCGGGGACGCCAAGCCGGTCCAGGAAGGCGTTTGCCATGTGGACGCTCGGCTTGCCGACAATCGCCTCGGCGCGGCCGCCGGTGCAGGCCTCGATGGCTGCGAGCATGGCTGCGCAATCGGGGAGGCCGCCGTCGGGGGTGGGGCAGTACGGGTCGGGGTTCGTGGCCACGATGACGGCGCCGGCGTTGACCGCCTGGTATGCCCTGGTCAGTTTGTCGTAGTCGAAGGTCCGGTCGAAGGACACGACCACGACGTCGGTCTCCGCAGGGTTTTCGGTCAGGGTGAACCCGGCGCGGCGCAGCGACTCGATCAGGACCGGCTCGCCCACGGCCAGGATCCGTGCCCCGAGGTGGCGGCCGGTCAGGTACAAGGTAAGGGCGTCGAGCGCGGAGATCACGTCTTCCGCAATTGCCGGGATACCCAGCTTGGTCAGCTTCGCCGCGTAGGCGTCGGCGGTCTCGAGGGGTTTGTTGGTCACAAACACCACCCGAGCCCCGGATTCGCGAAGCGCTGCCACTACGACGTCTGCGCCTTCGATGAGATTATCTCCGAGATAGAGCGTGCCATCCAGGTCGAAAGCGTAGCCCCGGTACAGCGGGGCCGTCCCGGGCCGGCTAACTTCTTTGGCCAATAGTTCAACGGGCATCTTTGCCCTCCTTTCGCTCCAGTGGAGCATGTATATAAATATAACGTTAGACGTCTAACGACTCAAGTTGTGAATGTGGTCTTGTTGAATTTTTTGTGCGGTAGGGCGGTGGTGCGGTGCCTGGCGGGGGCTGCTGTGGTTGCTGCGGCCCCCGCCGGGCGGTCGGGCCTGTTGGGTCGGGCCTGTTGGGTCGGGCTTGTTGGGTCAGGCTTCGGTCAGGGCGTGGTCGGTCAGGGCGAGTTCTTCTTCGGCGGTGTAGTTCCCGACGCGTTTGCGGCCGACGGCGAAGTAGTAGGCCATGAACAGGGCGACCATGATCGCGGCGATGACGAAGGCGAGCGGGAAGCTGACCAGGGC